>NZ_JAMYQN010000002.1:0-680389 GCF_040320905.1 Mesorhizobium sp. M0590 | reverse complement strand
TCGACCTCAATGTCCTGGCGCGATAGCATGCAAAACTGTTCGCGATGTCCTCGCACATCTGTTCGCGATGTCCCCAGTCCAAACACCCCTGTGGGAGAAGGTGGATCGGCGCGCAGCGCCGAGACGGATGAGGGGTGTTGGACGGAATGAGGCGTCGGCGTTCCCTGGAACACCCCTCATCCGTCGCCTTCGGCGACACCTTCTCCCACAGGGGGAGAAGGGAGAGCCGCGCCAAGCCTTCAACGCTGGCAAGACAAGCCGCGCACCCTGGAGTGAACAAGAGCTTGAGGCTTAGCAGAAGCAGCGTCTCTGCCCAACCCGGATATTTATGCGCCGGCTAACTACCTACTCCCGCTTCAGCCTTCGACAAAGCTCGTCGAGCTGCTCCAGCGTCCGGTAGGCGACGCTGATCACGCCGCCGCGCTGGTTGTGCTCGATCGTGACGATCATGCCGATCGTGCTGGTCATCAGCCGCTCCAGCGCCAGTGTGTCGGCATCCTTTTGCGGCGGTGCGGCGGGCTGGCGCTTTGCCGCCGGCGCGCCGACCGGCATCTGCGCCAAAGCTTCGGCCTGGCGCACCGAAAGCCCCTCGTCGATGATCCGCTTGGCAAGCCCGGCCGGGTCCTCGGCCGTCACCAGGGTGCGGGCGTGGCCGGCCGAGAGCGCGCCGTCGACCAGCATGTCGCGAATGACGTCGGGCAGCTTCAGCAGCCTCAGCGTATTGGCGACATGGCTGCGGCTCTTGCCGATCACCTGGCCGAGATCGGCTTGGGTATAGCCGTGGTCGTCGATCAGTTGCTGGTAGCCCAGCGCCTCCTCAACCGGGTTGAGGTCGGTGCGCTGGACGTTTTCGATGATCGCCAGTTCGAGCGCCGTGCGATCGTTGACGTCACGTACGATGATCGGGATTTCGGTCAGCCCGGCGCGTTGGGCCGCGCGCCAACGACGCTCGCCTGCGATGATCTCGTAGCGGCCCGTTTGGGTTTTCGACGGCCGCGCCACCACCGGCTGCACCACGCCATGTTCGCGGATCGACTGGGCGAGGTCGGTCAGGTCGGCGTCGCCAAAATGCCGGCGCGGGTTTTTCGGGTTAGGGCTGAGGAACTCGATCGGCACCTTGCCGTCGGCCGTCAGGCCTGGCTTTTCCGGCGCCGCCGGGCGATCGATTTCGCCGATCAGCGCCGCCAGTCCCCGTCCCAGTCTTTTCCTCGAAGGGTCTTCGTTCATCGTCCGTCCAGATCGTTTCGGTGTCGAATCGGCTTATTGTTCAGGCAGCACGCAATTTGCGCTCGCGGCGGATGACTTCCGAAGCAAGCTGCAGATAGGCCTGGCTGCCCGAGCATTTGAGGTCGTAGAGAATCGCCGGCTTGCCATAGGACGGCGCCTCGGAAACGCGGACATTGCGCGGGATGACGGTTTCATAGACCTTGTCGCCCATATGCGCCCGCACATCCTGCACCACCTGGTTGGCGAGATTGTTGCGCCCGTCGAACATGGTCAGCACGATGCCCTGGATCGTCAGGTCGGGGTTGATCGAGCGGCGCACCTGCTCGACCGTCTCCAAAAGCTGGCTCAGGCCCTCCAGCGCGAAAAACTCGCACTGCAGCGGCACCAGCACCGAATCGGCCGCAGCCATCGAATTCAGCGTCAGCAGGTTGAGCGAGGGCGGGCAGTCGATCAGCACATAGCCGAAATTGGCCGAGCGCTCGGCCGAAGCCCGCAGCGCGTTGCGCAGCCGCAGTACCCGGTCCGGCGCCGAGGCGATTTCCATCTCGATGCCGAGCAGGTCGAGCGTCGACGGCACGATCGACAGGCCAGGCACCGCCGTCGGGATTGCCGCCGCTTCGAGGTCCAGCTCGCCGGTCAGCACATCATAGGACGAGACGGTGCGGTCGCGCCGGTCGATGCCAAGCCCGGTGCTGGCGTTGCCCTGCGGGTCGAGGTCGACGATCAGCACCTGTTCGCCTATGGCCGCCAGCGCGGTGGCCAGATTGATGGCGGTCGTCGTCTTGCCGACGCCGCCTTTCTGGTTGGCGACGGTGATGATTCGGGGGCCGTTCTTCATCATGGGTCTATGCCAGAAATTCATTTGGGGTCGCCGGTCACAAGCCAGGGTGCTGTCGCAAGTCGGATACTTCGAGAATGACGCCCTGCGCGTCGGTTGCACTGGCATGTTCTACCAGATCGAAAGACCATCGTTGAGCGCTTTCTGCCACTTCGGCGCGGTAATCCCGGCCTTTGTGAAACAGGCCGCGCGACCCCTTGGTCAGCCACGGCGCCGCCAGGTCGAGCAAGTCGGGCAGCGAGGCGAGTGCCCTGGCTGTGACGATTTGCGGTGCAGGAACAAGAGGATAGCTGTCGTCGATGCGGCGCGCGATAACCTTGGCGGGCAGGCTGAACTGTCCGATGACCGCTTGCAGGAACGATGCTTTTTTCCGGTTGCTTTCAACCAGGTCGATACCGGCGCCGTCCCGCTCGGCAAGCAAAAAGGCCAGCACAAGGCCGGGAAACCCACCGCCGGAGCCGAGATCGACCCAGCGCTTCGCCTCTGGTTTGATTCGCGCCAGCTGCGCGCTGTCGAGGATGTGGCGGCGCCAGACATCGTCCTGCGTCGATTGCGCGGCCAGATTGATCCGGCGGTTCCATTTCTGGAAGACGGCCTCGAACTCGACCAGGCGATCGAATGTTTCACGTGAAACCGGGCCCGCTGCCGCCTGCAGGTTTGCCCAGGACGCAGCGCTCACGCGACCTGCTTTCGCGCGGCTGCCTCGGCATTGCGGACATGGGCGACGATAATTGCCAGCGCCGCCGGCGTCATGCCTTCCATGCGTTGCGCATCGGCAATCGAGCGCGGCTGGCGTGCCAGCATCTTCTGCTTCAACTCGTTCGACAGGCCGGGAACAGAAGCAAAGTCGAGCCACTCGGGAATAAGCCTGCTCTCCTCATGCCTGATCTGCGAAACATCGGCCTGCTGGCGGTCGAGATAGACAGAATATTTGGCTTCCGTTTCAAGACGTTCGGCCGTTTTGCTGTCGATCGCCGCGAAAGCCGGCTCGATCCGCGCCAGCCAGGCGATGTCGACGCCGGGATAGGCCAGCAACTCATAGGCCGAGCGACGGACGCCGTCCCGGTTGATTTCGAGCCCATGGCGCGCTGCCTCATTGGGGGTCATGGTGGTGCCGAGGGCGAGCTGTCGCGCCTTCTCAAGGTCTTGCATACCATTGTTGAACCGCTGCATCCGCTCCGGCGAGGCAATCCCCAGCCTTATCGCCAGTGGCGTCAGCCGCTCATCGGCGTTGTCGGCTCGCAGCGATAGCCGGAACTCGGCCCTTGAGGTGAACATGCGGTACGGTTCGGCGATGCCGCGGCTGGTCAAATCGTCGACCATCACGCCGATATAGGCTTCGGTGCGGCTGAGCACGATTTCCTCGCTCGCCGACGCCTTGCGCGCTGCATTCAAGCCGGCAAGCAGCCCTTGCGCGCCGGCCTCCTCGTAGCCGGTGGTGCCGTTGATCTGGCCGGCGAGGAAAAGGCCGGCGATCCGCCTGGTTTCCAGCGTTGGCTTGAGCTCGCGTGGATCGACATGGTCATACTCGATGGCATAGCCCGGCTGCAGCATGGTTGCCCGCTCCAGCCCCGGAATGGTCTTCAGGATGTCGAGTTGCACGTCCTCGGGCAGCGAGGTCGAAATGCCGTTCGGGTACACCGTGTCGTCGTCCAGCCCTTCCGGCTCCAGAAAGATCTGGTGGCCTTCGCGGTCACCGAACTTGACGATCTTGTCTTCGATCGACGGGCAATAACGCGGCCCGACGCCTTCGATCGACCCCGAATACATGGCCGAGCGGCCGAGATTGGTGCGAATCAGCTCGTGCGTCGCATTGGTCGTTCGGGTGATGCCGCAATGGATCTGCGGATTTTCGATGCGATCGGTCAGCAGCGAGAACGGCACGGGGTCCTCGTCCGCCGCCTGGCTCTCCAGTGACGCCCAATCGATCGTCCTGCCGTCCAGCCGCGGCGGCGTGCCGGTCTTCAGCCGCCCGAGCCTGAAGCCGGCGCGGCTCATCGTCGCCGACAGGCCGACGCTCGCCTGCTCGTTCATGCGGCCGGCGACGATCTTCTTCTCGCCGATATGGATCAGCCCGCGCAGAAAAGTGCCGGTCGTCAGCACCACGGCGCCGCAGGCGAGCCGGCTTCCATCCGCCAATAGCACCGCCGCGATGCGTCCGTCGTCGATTTCCCCGTTGTTGATTTCGAAATCCAGCACCTCGCCTTCGATGACATCGAGGCCAGCCTGCTGGCGGATTGCCGCCTGCATGGCGAGGCGATAGAGTTTTCGGTCGGCCTGCGTTCGCGGACCACGCACCGCTGGCCCCTTGCGGCGGTTGAGCAGGCGGAACTGGATGCCGGCGGCATCGGCGACGCGCCCCATCAGCCCGTCCATGGCGTCGATCTCGCGAACCAGATGGCCCTTGCCGAGGCCGCCGATCGCCGGATTGCAGGACATCACGCCGATCGTGTCGAAGCGCAGCGTCACCAGCGCCGTCCTGGCGCCAGCCCGCGCAGCGGCACTGGCTGCCTCGCAACCAGCATGACCGCCGCCCACCACAACCACATCATAGTGATTGGTCATTTCAGAATCCCGAATTCAAGTGGACCGACACATGTCCCTGGAGGCCCGCGCTGTCAAGAACGCAGGGCGCTTCAGACGCATGACTGCCCCCGACAATGCAGACAGAGATCGCCTGGCGCCGTTTTGTCTTCCCTTCTCCCCTTGTGGGAGAAGGGGAGACGCTGCGAGCAGGATCGTTTCACGTGAAACAGTCCCCCCTATTCCTGGGCCCGTGTTTCACGTGAATCACCGCCGGTGCTCCTTCCCCTATGTTTCACGTGAGTCATTTCCCAATACAAAACTGCGAAAAAATCACATCGAGCATGTCTTCGACATCGACCGACCCAACGATTCGTCCGAGCCGATCCGCCGCCAGGCGCAGCTCCTCGGCCTGCAGTTCCTGGCCGCGATCACCACTGGCCACTGCTGCGAGCAGGAAGCGTTTCGTCTCGTTGAGCAGCTCGACGTGCCGCAGCCGCGACGGCAGGATATCGCCGGCCTTGCCGATCTGGACTGCGGCACGACGCCCGATCTCGTCCAGCAGTTCGGCCAGACCCGTGCCGTCCCGCGTCGAGATAGCGAAATCATAGCGCACCGCGGGCGAGGGCGATTTGCCCCCCAACAGGTCAATTTTTGTTCCGACCCTCAGCGCCTGAATGTCGCTCGTCAGCACACCGATCGCGATTGGCTCCGCCAGATCCTCCAGCAGCAACAGCAGATCAGCGCTGTGCGCCTTGGTCCTGGCCTTCTCGATGCCGATCGCCTCTATCTTGCCGGGCGCCTCGCGCAGACCGGCGGTGTCGGTTACCCTGACCCGCACCCCTTCCAGGTCCAGTGCCACCTCGAGCAGGTCGCGGGTCGTGCCCGGCTCGTCGGTGACGATGGCCGCTTCGCGCCGCGCCAAGGCGTTGAACAGGCTGGACTTGCCGGCATTCGGCGCGCCGAGGATTACCACTTCGAACCCATCGCGAATGATTTCGGCAGCGCGGAAGCCGGCGACGTGGCGCTCTATTTCCCCGATCATCGCCCGAACATCGGACCAGACTGTATCGGCGACCGAGCCCGGCACGTCATCCTCGTCGGCAAAGTCGATCTCGGCCTCGATCATCGCGCGGGCGTGGATCAGCCGTCGGCGCCAGCCCAGATAGAGTTCGCTCTGCACGCCTTGGGCGTTGTGAACGGCAAAGCGCCGCTGCGCCTCGGTTTCGGCGTTGATGAGATCGGCCAGCGCCTCGGTTTCGACCAGATCGAGCTTGCCGTTGAGAAAGGCGCGGCGGGTGAATTCGCCAGGCTCGGCATGCCTGACGCCGTCGAAGGAGGCGATCGTTTCCAGCATCCTCGCCACAACGGCGCGCCCGCCATGCACATGGAACTCTGCAACGTCCTCGCCGGTAAAACTGTCGGGACCGGCAAAGAAGACGACCAGGCCGCTGTCCAGCACCGATCCGTCGGGCGCCCGGAACTTGCGATAGGTGGCAACGCGGTTTGACACCTTCGATCCCGCAATCGTTTCGACAGCGAATCGACTCTGCGGCCCGGAAATCCGGATCACTGCAATGCCGGCCGGCAGGCGCCCGCTCGACAGCGCCACGATGGAGTCTTTTGAAATCATTTGCCCGCTCTGCCGAAGCGCCCTAGCTATGCTTGTTCAATCCGCCATCGAGTAGCGCCGTGACATTGCCTGCACAAAACCTGCTTGCCGAAGAGGCCAGCCCCTATCTGCAGCAGCACAGCGGCAATCCGGTGCACTGGCGGCCATGGTCGCCCGCCGCTCTGGCCGAAGCAAAGGTGCTGCAGCGTCCGATCCTGCTCTCTGTCGGCTACGCCGCGTGCCATTGGTGCCACGTCATGGCGCATGAGAGCTTCGAGAACGACGAGGTCGCCGCCGTCATGAACCGTCTCTTCGTCAATATCAAGGTCGACCGCGAGGAGCGCCCCGACATCGACCAGATCTACATGGCGGCATTATCCTCGATGGGTGAGCAGGGCGGCTGGCCGCTGACCATGTTCCTGACGCCGGAGGGCAAGCCGTTCTGGGGCGGCACTTACTTTCCGCGCGAAGCCCGCTACGGCCGGCCGGGTTTCGTCCAGGTGCTGGAGGCGGTTGACAAGGCTTGGCGGGAGAAGAAAGAAAGCCTCAACCAGAGTGCCGACGGCCTGACCACGCATGTCGAGACGCGGCTGGCGGGCAGCCATGGCAAGGCCGTGCTCGACCGCGGCATGCTGGCGAACCTCGCCAATGGCATTGACGGCATGATCGACCGCGATTTGGGCGGTCTGCGCGGCGCGCCGAAATTCCCCAACGCGCCGTTCATGCAGAGCCTCTGGCTGTCCTGGCTGCGCGACGGCACCGCATCCCACCGCGACACTGTTCTCCTAAGCCTCGAAAAGATGGTGGCCGGCGGCATCTATGACCATATTGGCGGCGGACTCAGCCGCTACTCGACCGACGCCGAATGGCTGGTCCCGCATTTCGAAAAAATGCTCTACGACAATGCCCAGCTCATCCGCTTGTGCAATTGGGCCTATGCGTCAACCGGCAAGGAATTGTTCCGGCTGCGAATCGAAGAGACGATTGCCTGGCTGTTGCGCGAAATGCGAGTCGAGGGCGATGCCTTTGCCGCCAGCCTTGATGCCGATAGCGAGGGCGAGGAGGGGTTGTTCTACACCTGGAGCAGGGATGAGCTCGAAGCAGCCCTTGGCGACGATTCAGCATTGTTTTTCAAATACTTCACGCTTGCCGGTACGCATGGTTGGGAAGGCAAGCCGATCATTTGCCAGACTGATGCTCAACAGGCGCAGAGCGTCGTCGATCGTGACCTTCTCGTTCCGCTCAAGCAAAGGCTGCTGGCAGCGAGGGAACAGCGCGTGCGGCCCGGGCGTGACGGCAAGGCCCTGACCGACTGGAACGGCTTTATGATCGCAGCCCTTGCCGAGGCCGGACGGTCGCTTGGCCGATCCGACTGGATCGAAGCGGCGGCAGCGGCCTTTGCCGCAATTGCGGCTGCCGGACGTGACGGCCGCCTGCCGCATTCGATGCTCGGCGCAAAGAAGCTGTTTCCGGCTCTGTCGAGCGACTATGCCGCCATGGCCAACGCCGCCATCTCACTGTTCGAGGCGACCGGCAATCCCGACTATATCGATCGCGCCGGGAACTTCATTGAGCAACTCGATCTTTGGCACCGGGACAGCGACAAGACCGGCTACTATCTGACCGCGTCCGACAGCGCGGATGTGCCGATCCGCATCCGCGGCGATGTCGACGAAGCCATTCCTTCCGCTACCGGCCAGATCATCGAAGCCCTGGTCCGATTGTCGTCGCTTTCGGGCGATCTCGATCTCTGGGAAAAAGCCTGGACAGTCGCAGAGCACGCGGGCGGGCGGGCGGTGCACCAGGGCTATGGCCAGGCGGGTATAGTCAATGCCTGTGCCTTGTCGCTTGAACCGCTGAAGCTGGTGATCGTGGATAGACCGGAGAATCCAAGGCTTGTTCCGGTTGCGAATCGAAATCCAGACCCGCGCCGGGTGGACATCGTCGTGCCTGTTGGCTCGGCGACAAATCTGCCGGCCTTGCCAGGCGGCGTCATGCCGCCAACGGCCGAGCCCGGCGCCTGGCTCTGCACGGGGCAGGTCTGCCTGCCGGTGGTGACTAGTGCCGAGGAGCTTGAGCGGCTGTTGCACCGGCAATGAGTCCAACGCGGCTCCCCCTTCTCCCCTTGTGGGAGAAGGTGGCCGAGCGAAGCTCGGTCGGATGAGGGGTGTTCCAGCTTGGCGCCGACGGAGTTCCGTCCGGCACCCCTCAACCGGCTTGGCGCTGCGCGCCAATCCACCTTCTTCCACAAGGGGAGAAGGGAAGGACGGCGCCGGCCAACCCCCTACGTATTCATCGAATCGAAGAAATCCGCGTTGGTCTTGGTCTGCTTGAGCTTGTCGATAAGGAACTCGATGGCGTCGGTCGTTCCCATCGGCGCCAGGATGCGGCGCAGCACGAAGATCTTCTGCAGGTCCTGGCGCGGAACCAGCAGGTCTTCCTTGCGGGTGCCGGATTTGAGGATGTCCATGGCCGGATAGATGCGCTTGTCCGCCACCTTGCGGTCGAGCACGATTTCCGAATTGCCGGTGCCCTTGAACTCTTCGAAGATGACCTCGTCCATGCGGCTGCCGGTATCGATCAGCGCCGTGGCGATGATGGTCAGCGAGCCGCCTTCCTCGATATTGCGGGCAGCACCGAAGAAGCGCTTCGGCCGCTGCAGCGCGTTGGCGTCGACACCACCGGTCAGCACCTTGCCGGACGACGGCACCACGGTGTTGTAGGCGCGGCCGAGGCGGGTGATCGAGTCCAGCAGGATGACCACGTCACGGCCGTGCTCGACCAGGCGCTTGGCCTTCTCGATGACCATTTCGGCGACCTGGACGTGGCGCACCGCCGGCTCGTCGAAGGTCGAGGACACCACCTCGCCCTTCACCGAGCGCTGCATGTCGGTGACTTCCTCCGGCCGCTCGTCGATCAGAAGCACGATCAAATAGCATTCCGGATGGTTGGTGGTGATCGAATGGGCGATGTTCTGCAGCAGCACCGTCTTGCCGGTGCGCGGCTGCGCCACGATCAACGCGCGCTGGCCCTTGCCGAGCGGCGCCACCAGGTCGATGACGCGCGCCGAAATATCCTTGGAGGTCGGAACCTCCATCTCCATCTTCAGCCGCGAGGTCGGATAAAGCGGCGTCAGATTGTCGAAATGGATCTTGTGGCGGATTTTTTCCGGGTCGTCGAAATTGATCGTGTTGACCTTGAGCAGCGCGAAATAGCGCTCGCCCTCTTTCGGGCTGCGGATCGGCCCTTCGACCGTATCGCCGGTCTTCAGCGAGAACCGCCGGATCTGCGACGGCGAAATATAGATGTCATCCGGACCCGGCAGATAATTGGCATTGGCAGAGCGCAGGAAACCAAAACCGTCCTGCAGCACTTCGACGACGCCGTCACCGATGATCTCGATATCCTGGGTCGCCAGCCTCTTCAGGATCGCGAACATCAGCTCCTGCTTGCGCATGACGCTGGCATTCTCGACTTCGAGCGATTCCGCATAAGCGATCAGCTCTGGCGGTTTCTTGTTCTTGAACTCTGTGAGTTTCATTTCTTGCATCATTAGACGGACTCTGAGTAAGCTTTGGGAAAAATATCGGCGGGATGCGACAAATGCCGGGCGCGGCCGAAGCGATAAATGGGCGGCGCATGACGGGAAGGAAGACCCGTCTTTTATCGTCGGTCGGTTGAAAGAGCAAGCCGCCTTTTGCGGGCAACCGAAGACGTCAGAACGGTTTCACGATAACCAGGACGACGATGACGATCATCAGCAATGTAGGGATCTCATTGACGATCCGCCAGTGCCTTGCCGATTTTTCATTGCGGTCTTCGGCAAATTTCCGGACGGCGCCGGCGAGATAGCCATGCACGGCCGACAGGCCAACCACCGCAGCGATCTTGGCATGCAGCCAGCCGCCCTGAAAACCAAAGCCTTTCCAGGCGAGCCACAGGCCGAATGCCCAGGTGATCACCATTGCCGGATTGATGATGCCGCGCAGCAGGCGGCGCTCCATCACCTTGAAAGTCTCCGACTGGACGGAGCCTTTTTCGGCATCGGCATGATAGACCAGCAAGCGCGGCAAATAGAGCATGCCAGCCATCCAGGAGATGACGGCAATCACATGGATCGCCTTCGCCCAGGGATAGAAATCATTGGGCCCGAACAGCAAAAGCAGCCCGGCCAGCACCAGGAAAATGGCGATCGCGATTGCCGCGCGGCGCATCGCGCCCTTACCGGTGTTGGTGCCGTTCGCATTGTCCGCGCCCATCATCGTCACGATGCGCTCCGCACCAGCTTGACCATCCGCTCGACATGAGCGAGCGGCGTCTCCGGCGTGATGCCGTGGCCGAGATTGAAGATCAGCGGCCCGTCGCCCAGCGCCTTCAGGATCGCCCCCACGCCGTCGTCAAGCGCCTTGCCGCCGGCTACAAGCCTCAGCGGATCGAGATTGCCCTGCACGGCGCCGTCACGCTGCAATTCCTTCGCCGTCGACAATGGCACGGTCCAGTCGAGGCCCAGCCCGGTCACGCCGGTCTTCTGGCGATAGCTTCGATAGTGATCTCCCGCGCCCTTGGGAAAGCCGATGATCGGAACATTGGGATGGGCAGCCTTCACTTGCCGGACGATCGAGGCCACTGGCTCGACGCAGAACAACTCGAAAGACGCTTCGT
Organism: Mesorhizobium sp. M0590; assembly: GCF_040320905.1. NCBI lineage: Bacteria > Pseudomonadati > Pseudomonadota > Alphaproteobacteria > Hyphomicrobiales > Phyllobacteriaceae > Mesorhizobium > Mesorhizobium sp. M0590. The sequence continues at coordinate 669,527 of NZ_JAMYQN010000002.1, read as the reverse complement.
CGAGTACGCCTGACCACGAATCGAAGATCTGCACCACGTCGGCGCCGGCCTCGATCTGGCGGATCAGATAAGCACCCGAATGATCGGCCAGCACCTTCAGCAGCCTAAGAAAGGCCGCCGGCTCGCGATAGGCGAACAGCCTGGCCGGCGCCTGGTCGGGCGTACCGTGGCCGGCAATCATGTAGGTCGCCACCGTCCAGGGCGCACCGCAAAAGCCGATCAGCGTCGTTTCATCAGGCAGTCTGGCGCGCAACCGCCGCACCGTCTCGTAGACCGGCTCGAGATTCACGTGAAACGTTTCGCCGTCGAGAGCCGCAATTTCCGCAGCCGTGATCGGCGTCAGCAGCGGGCCGCGTCCTTCCTCGAAGCGCACGTCGCGGCCGAGCGCATGCGGCACGACAAGAATATCGGAAAACAGGATCGATGCATCGAAGCCGAAGCGTTCGATCGGCTGCAGCGTCACTTCGACGGCGAAATCCGGGTCGTAGCAAAGATCGAGGAAGGATCCGGCCCGTCTCCTCGTCTCCCGGTATTCCGGCAGATAGCGGCCGGCCTGGCGCATCACCCAGAGCGGCGGCGGAAACGCCGCTTTGCCTCTCAACACGTCCAGCACGATCCGGTCTTGAGGCATTGAGCGCTCGCCTTTCCAGGCTTCCCTATAATTAAATATTCTATTTTTAGGAATCTTATGATTCTAAGAGTCTGTTGGTTGTGGTGGTTGTCTCCTGTCCCGCTTTGCCCTCGAAAAGACCAGCCAGCATATTGTCGCGCGCTTCTCCAGCGGGATTGCAGGACTTTGTGGAAAACCGCGAATTTACGACTGGAGTCAATTCGTTGCCGCCACGCCAGGGAAATTGCCCCTGTGGATGAAGCGAAGGCAAAAAGCTCCGTCCCCGGACTTGTCCCCAACCGCCCGGAGAAGCCGACAGCACATCGAATTGTGGACAAACCGCCATCTGATACAGTCGCTTTGCGGTGGCCGAGTTTTCCGCCCGGCTTATCCACATCGGCCCACAGCCTGGAATGTATCCTGTGAACAAACCGCAGAGCTTCTTTCATCTTCACCTGATTTCCGACGCCACCGGCGAAACGCTGCTGGCCGCCGGCCGCGCGGCTTCCGCGCAATACAAGGATGCGCGCGCCATCGAACATATCTATCCGCTCATCCGCACCGAAAAGCAGGTGACGAAGGTGTTCGAGGACATCGAGGAGGAGCCGGGCATCATCCTCTACACGGTGGTCGACCAGAAGCTTGCCCGCGGCATCGACGAACGCTGTGCGGCCATGGGCCTGCCTTGCGTCTCGGTGCTGGAGCCGGTGCTGACGGTGTTCCAGTCCTATCTCGGCACGCCTGCCGGCCGCCGCGTCGGCGCGCAGCATGTGCTGGACGCTGAATATTTTCGCCGCATCGACGCGCTCAATTTCACCATGGAACATGATGACGGCCAGCTGCCAGCCAATATGGACGATGCCGACATCGTGCTTGTCGGCATTTCCCGCACTTCGAAGACGCCGACCAGCATCTATCTCGCCAATCGCGGCATCAAGACCGCCAACATTCCGATTGTGCTCGGCGTACCGGTGCCCGAAACCCTGGTCGATGCCAGGAGGCCGCTGATCGTCGGCCTGGTCGCCACCGCCGAACGAATATCGCAAGTCCGGCAGAACCGCATTCTCGGCACCAGCGCCTATGAGCCGACCGATTATGTCGACCGCGCCGCGATCGCCGAAGAGCTCGCCTATGCCCGCCAGATATGCACGCGGCACGGCTGGCCGATGATCGACGTCAGCCGCCGTTCGATCGAGGAGACGGCGGCGGCCATCGTTGCCCTGCGCGGCAAGACGCGCTAGGGTTTGGGCGCTTGTGCTGTGGGTGGTCCTTACCTTCTCCCCTTGTGGGAGAAGGTGGCCGAGGGAAGCTCGCTCGGATGAGGGGTGTTCCAGCTTGGCATCACCTGCACTCCGTCCAGCACCCCTCAACCGTCTTGGCGCTGCGCGCCAATCCACCTTCTCCCACAAGGGGAGAAGGAAAGATCAGGCGAAAAAAATGGCCGAAAAAATCATCCTTGCCTCGGGCAGCCCGTTCCGCAAGGCGCTGCTCGTCAATGCCGGCGTCACTGTCGAAGCGGTTCCGGCTTCTGTCGATGAGCGCGCGCTCGAGGCGCCGCTGCAGAATAGTGGCGTGTCGCCGGAGGACGTCGCCCTGGTGCTCGCCGAAGCCAAGGCCACCGACGTCAGCGAGCGCAAGCCCGGCGCCCTGGTGCTCGGCTGCGACCAGACGCTGTCGCTCGGCGACGAGCTGTTCCATAAGCCGGCCGACATGGAAGGAGCGCGCCGTCATCTGCTGGCGCTGTCGGGCAAGACGCATCATCTCAACAGCGCCGTCGTGTTCGGCCGTGACGGCCAGGTTCTGTGGCGGCATGTCGGCATCGCCAGCCTGACCATGCGCAAGCTCGATCCGGCCTTCATCGGCCGCCATCTTGCGCGCGTCGGCGCCAAGGCGTTGTCCAGCGTCGGCGCTTACCAGATCGAAGGCGAAGGCATCCAGCTGTTCGAAAAAATCGAAGGCGACTATTTTACTATTGTCGGCCTGCCACTTTTGCCGGTGCTGGCCAAGCTGCGTGAGTTCGGGGCGATCGATGGCTGAGGCCACGAAAAAGGCGTTTGTCACGGGCCACCCGATCGCGCATTCCAGGTCTCCGAAGATCCACGGCTACTGGCTGGCGAAATACGGCATCGGCGGCGTCTACGAGGCCATCGACGTTGCACCAGAGGCGTTTGCCGAATTCCTGCAGACGCTGCAGGCACAAGGCTATCGCGGCGGCAACGTCACCATCCCGCACAAGGAAGCCGCCTTCGCTTTGGCCAAGCGGCGTGACGCCGACGCCGAACAGATCGGTGCGGTCAATACGCTGTGGTTCGAGAATGGCGAATTGTGGGGCGGCAACACCGATGCCCATGGCTTTGCCGCCAATCTGGACGAATATGCACCGGGCTGGGCGGCCAACGGCCCCGCCGTGGTGCTCGGTGCCGGCGGCGCCGCTCGCGCGGTCATCCATGCGCTGAAGCAACGCGGCATCAACGATATCCGCATCGTCAACCGGACGCTTGCGAGGGCGCAGGAGCTGCGCGACCGCTTCGGTGCCGGCGTTTCCGCCCACAACCTCGCGGCGACCGGCGAATTGCTCGAGGATGCCGGCCTGCTGGTCAACACGTCTGCGCTCGGCATGCATGGCAATGAAGGCCTGTCCGCCGATCCGGGCAGACTGCCGGACGGCGCCATCGTCACCGACATCGTCTACGTGCCGCTGGAGACGCCGCTGCTTGCCGCGGCCAAAGCGCGCGGCCTGAGAACCGTCGATGGGCTCGGCATGCTGCTGCACCAGGCGGTGCCCGGCTTCGAGCGCTGGTTCGGCACCAGGCCGCAGGTCACCGCCGAACTGCGGCAAATGATCATCGCCGATATCGGCGCGATAAAATGATCGTGCTCGGCCTCACCGGATCGATCGGCATGGGCAAGTCGACCACGGCCAAGATGTTTGCCGAGGCCGGCGTGCCGGTCCATGATTCCGACGAGGCGGTGCATCGCCTCTATGCCGGCCAGGCCGCCCCCATGGTCGAGGCGGCCTTTCCCGGGACCACCCGATCCGGTGCGGTCGATCGCACAAAGCTGGCCGAACGGGTGCTCGGCGAAGCCGCCGCGCTGAAACGGCTGGAAGCGATCATCCATCCGCTGGTCCGTGCCGATGCCGATGCGTTCCTGGCTGAAAATCGTGCCGCCGGCGCGCCGCTTGCCGTGCTCGATATACCACTGCTGTTCGAGACCGGCGGCCGCGATCGCGTCGACAAGGTCGTGGTCGTCACCGCGCCGCCTGAAGTCCAGCGCGCCCGCGTGCTGCCGCGGCCGGGCATGAGCGAGGAGAAACTGGCGTCGATCCTGGCCAGGCAGGTTCCCGACGCCGAAAAGCGCCGGCGCGCCGACTTTGTCATCGACACCGGTCAGGGCTTTGACGCCGCTCGCGCGGCCGTCAAGGCCATCGTCGCCGAACTAGTCGTGGATAAGGCAGCCAGGCCTGGTTAAGAGGCTTGCAGACCCACATTACTTGTTGCCATTTTGTTCCTGGTGTGATTCGGCTAGAATGATGCCGGAACCAGTGGACTGATTCGATGCGTGAGATCATCTTCGATACGGAAACCACCGGCCTCGACACGCGCGAGGACCGCGTCATCGAGCTTGGCGGCGTCGAGTTGGTCAACCGTTTCCCGACCGGCCGAACCTTCCACAAATATATCAATCCGCAAGGCCGCCAGATCCATCACGAGGCGCAGGCCGTGCACGGCATCAGCGCCGCCGATCTTCAGGGCAAGCCGACTTTCATGGAGATCGCCGAGGAGTTCCTCACTTTTATCGACGGGGCCAAGCTGGTCGCGCACAATGCCGGTTTCGACATCGGCTTCCTCAATCTCGAATTCGGCCGGCTTGGTCATCCGGCCATCGATCCGGGACGGATCGTCGACACGCTGGCGCTGGCGCGCCGCAAGCATCCGATGGGCCCCAATTCGCTCGACGCGCTCTGCCGCCGCTATGGCATCGACAACGGCCGCCGCACCAAGCACGGCGCGCTGCTCGATTCGGAATTGCTGGCCGAGGTCTATATCGAGCTCATCGGCGGCAAGCAGGCAAGCCTTATCCTCGACAGCATCCTGACTCCGGCGGGCGGCAGGCAGAATGTCGACGACATCGATATTTCGATCGGTGTGCGGCCGATCGCCTTGCCCTCGCGCCTGACCGATGCCGAGCGCACCGCGCACGCGGGCATGGTTGGCACATTGGGCGAAAAGGCGCTGTGGCTGCGGGTCGTCCCGGAAACGAGTTCTGCGGCATAGTGATTTTGACCGGAGTGATCCTTCGCGCCCCCCTCTGTCCTGCCGGACATCTCCCCCTCAAGGGGGGAGATTGGCAGACCCAGCGTCTGCCCCGCCGGCGTCTCAAACAAAAAACCCGGCGCAAGGCCGGGTTTTTCCAAACGCTAGCGAGACAACCGCTTCAGCTCACCTTGACCTTGGCGGCAGCCTGGTCCTCGGCCAACTTCTGCTGGAACATCTGCGCGAAATCGATCGGGTCTAGCATCAGCGGCGGGAAGCCGCCATTGCGTGTTGCCTCGGCGATGATCTGCCGGGCGAACGGGAACAGCAGCCGCGGGCATTCGATGAACAGGATCGGCAGCATGTGCTCCTGCGGGAAGCCGCTGATGGAGAAGACGCCGCCATAGACCAGCTCGACGTTGAACAGCACTTCCTGGTCGAACGACGCTTTTGCGTTCAGCGTCAAATTGACGTCGAACTGCTTGTCCGAAAGCGGGTTGGCGTTGACGTTGACATTGATGGCGATGCCCGGAGCCTTGTCGCGGCCGCGCAACGAGTTCGGTGCGCCGGGGCTTTCGAAGGACAGGTCCTTCACATATTGTGCAAGCACGTTGAGCGAAGGCTGCGCCGCATTTCCATTACCGTTGGCTGCGCCGGTCGGCGCGTCGTCGTTGCTGGCCATAAGCTGTGGTCCTTTTGCCTGGGCAGCGTTGCTGACCGGATTGAAATTCGGGCGTTCGCTATCATGGCCGGCCCGACAAGACAAGTTTGCAAAAGACGCCGGTTGCCTTGCAGCTACTCGTCCTTGAGGCGGCGCCAGGGAGAACCCGGTCCGCGCGTATGGTCGTCGGCCCGCGAATAGTCGCCGTCGTCGAGATCGATGGTCTTGCCGCGTTGCCTTGCCCGCAAACCACTGCTGAAATCGGTTGCCAGCACGATGCGGCCTTTCAGCATCCGCCAGGCAAGATCGCGCACCGGCGGCAGGAACAGCAGAAGGCCGAAAATATCCGAGATGAAGCCGGGGATGATCAAAAGGATCGCTGCCAGCACGATCATGGCGCCATGCGCAAGCTGGCCGCTCGGATCACGCCCGGCATCCATTTCGGCACGGACCCTGGCCATCACGCCAAAACCCTGGTGCCGCAGCAGCAGGGCGCCGGCGACACTCGAGGCCAGCACCAAGCCGACTGTCGCCAGCGCGCCGACCTGGCGGCCGACAATAACGAAACCGGCTATCTCCAGCAGCGGAAGCGCGAGAATGAACAGGGGAAGCAGCGAAATACGCAAATCTTGACCGATCGTTTTCGATGTTTTGCCGGCCGGCGAGCAATCGCCGCTGGCACCAGAGCTGTTAGATAGGTATGGCTGCCTTTGATTTGAATGATTGCGCCATGCGTTCTATATGCTCTGGATACTGAACGCTATGTGATCGCGGCCCTTGCTTGGCCGCTGGTCCGGCCAAAGCAGGGATTGATTGGCGCAAGATATGGGCTTCTTCGACTTCGGCACGATTTTCTTTCTGATTGCGGCGGTGGTGATCTTCTTCCAACTGCGCAACGTGCTTGGCCGACGCACGGGCAACGAGCGCCCACCCTTCGATCCATATACGGCAGCGCGCAAAAACGACAAGGATGCCGCCCAGAAACCCGAGAACGTGGTTTCGCTGCCGCGCAAGCGGCTGGCGGGAGAGCCGGCGGCCGATGCCTATGTGGCGATCGATGCCTTTGCCAAGCCGGACACCGATCTCAACCGGGGCCTGCGGGCGATCAAGGACAATGATCCGACCTTCGACCCGAAGACCTTCGTCGACGGCGCCAAGATGGCCTCCGAGATGATCGTCATGGCCTACGCCGATGGCGACCGCAAAACCTTGAAGAACCTTTTGTCGCGTGAGGTCTATGACGGCTTCGTCGCGGCCATCGGCGACCGCGAGGCGAAAGCCGAAAAGATCCAGTCCTCCTTCGTCGGCATCGACAAGGCCGACATCGTTTCGGCCGAGATGAAGGGCAGCGAGGCGCACATCACGCTGCGCATCGTCAGCGAGCTGATTTCGGCGACCCGCGACAAGGCCGGCGCCGTCATCGACGGCGATCCCGAAACCGTCGCCGAGGTCAAGGATGTCTGGACCTTCGCTCGTGACGCGCGCTCGCGCGATCCGAACTGGAAGCTCGTCGCCACCGAAGAAGAAGACTGAACTGGACGGCGGCGGAGGCTGTCGTGTCGTTTTCTCGAGCCTTCAGCGAAAAATCCTTTGGCGAATTGCCGGGCTGGGGCGAGGACGACCATCTCCCTGCCTTTGAGGCCTTTCGCCGCTCGGCCTTTCATGTCCTGACCAAACCCTACCGCTCCGGCGCGCTCGGCGTCGATTACAATGGCTTTGCCGACGCCTATGCCGAAGCGCGCACCGTTTCGCCGGCGAATCGGTTGCAGGCCCGAAGCTTTTTCGAGCGCCATTTCGTTCCGGCCCGTATCGATGCCGAAGATGGTGGTCCCGGCCTGGTCACCGGCTTTTATGAGCCGGAGGTCGAAGCCTCGCCGGTACGCACGCAACGGTTTTCGGTGCCGCTGCTGTCGCGCCCGGCCGATCTTGTCGACGTCGACGACGGCAATCGTCCTTCAGGCTTGGATCCTTATCTCGCCTTTGCTCGTGCGGCGCCGAACGGCCCGGTCGAATATTTCGACCGCGGCGAGATCGAGTGCGGCGCGCTTGCCGGAAAAAGGCTGGAAATCGCCTGGCTCGCCGACAAGGTCGACGCCTTCTTCATTCACGTGCAGGGCGCGGCACGGCTCAAGATGACCGACGGCAGGCTTCGCCGCATCACCTATGCCGCCAAATCCGGCCAGCGCTTTACCGGACCGGGCAAGATCTTGAGCGAGGAAGGCGAGATCCCGCTGGAGAAAGTGACGATGCAGTCGATCCGTGCCTGGTTCAAGGCGCATCCGGAACGCGTCGACGAGATCCTTTGGCGCAACCGTTCCTACATCTTCTTCCGCGAGATGGGCGTCGACGACCCAGAGCTCGGCCCGATCGCTGCCGCCAAGGTGGCGCTGACACCCGGCCGCTCGATCGCCGTCGACCGGCTGCTGCACACGTTCGGCACGCCTTTCCATATCGATGCACCGTCGCTGACCGTCTTCGACGGAAAACCGTTCCGGCGGCTGATGATCGCGCAGGACACCGGCTCGGCGATCACCGGGCCGGCTCGCGGTGATCTGTTTGCCGGGTCGGGCGATGCGGCCGGCGAGATCGCCGGCGTTATCCGCAACGCCGCCGATTTTTATGCGTTGATCCCCCGGCCGCTGGTTTCAGGAGCAGGCCGATGACCCGGCGCATCGACAGGCTGAGTGAGGACGACCGGGTTCTATGGAACCTGGTGGCGCGCACGGCAAAACCGCTGAAGGGCAAAGCCGCCGTCGAAATTCCAGACATCGGGCCGGAGATCGACGAGGCCAGGCACGCGCCGCCGCCGGCACAGGTCGCGGGCAATGCTGCCACGGCCGCAAAGCCGAAGGCGCAGCATGTCTCCCACGCAGTCGACGAACCGACGCTGGACAAGCTGTCGAAGGGCCGGCTGCCGATCGAAGGCCGCGTCGACCTGCATGGCCTGACCCAGGACGAAGCCTATTCGCTGCTGTTTTCCTTCCTGTGCCGGGCGCATGCCGGCGGCATCCGCTACGTCCTTGTGATCACCGGCAAGGGTTCCTCGTCGGGCGGCGATGGCGTCTTGCGGCGCGCCGTGCCGTCATGGCTGTCGACACCCGCCTTCCGGCCCCTCGTCTCCAGCCACGACCATGCCGCCCGCAAACATGGCGGCTCGGGTGCGCTCTACATCCGCTTGCGGCGGGCTCGCTCATGAGGACACGCCCATGAGGGACGCACCTATGAGGATGCACCCATGAAGGTGCGCTTGTGACCCCATTCGGCGAAAAGCTTCGCGTGCTGAGAAACGAGCGCGGCGTCAGCCAGAAGGACATGGCCAAGGCGATCGGCGTCAGCGCGGCCTATCTCTCGGCGCTCGAACACGGCCGCCGCGGTGCGCCGAGCTGGACGCTGATCCAGAAGATCATCGGCTATTTCAACATCATTTGGGACGAGGCCGAGGAACTGGCGCGGTTGGCCGAAACCTCGCATCCGCGCGTCAAGCTCGACACGTCGGGTCTTAGCCCTGCGGCGACCGAGCTTGCCAATCTCCTGGCCGACAACATCGAAAAGCTCGACGAAGCCGAGCTTCGCCGCATCATTGCGTCGATCCGCGCCGCGCTGGCACAGCCGAAATGAGTTGCCTTGTTACTGGACCGAGCCGACCAGCACCTGCTGGCCGCCGCGGATCGAGACCCAGCGGCCGGTATTGTCGATCGCCTGTCGCTTGAGGAAACGATAGCCGGTCTGGTCCCAGGAACGGACCTGGTCGGTCAGATTGTCGAGGATGTAGTCGCCCTTGTCGGTGCGCACCGTCAGCACAGCGTGGCCTTCGCCATCCGGCTTGCGCACGACGGTCATCAGCAGATCGGCAAACGAGACGCCCAGCCGGTTCAGCTCACGGCGCTTTTCCAGGACATAGTCCTCGCAATCGCCAACGCCCTTGTCGGGATAGGCCCAGACCTCATCCTTGCCGTAGATGTCGAAGTCGCTCTCCGGCTTGACGGCGGCGTTGACCTTTGCCGTGACGCTGAGCAGCTTGCGCCACAGCGAGCCTGTCAGGCTGGCGGGCGACAGATCCTTCGGGCGGATCGAGCATTCGGACGCGTAGCTCTTGCAGAAATCATAATGGCCGATCGGCTGCGAGGTCGGGCCACCTGTTATCATCGGGCTGGCTGCCGAGGCCGAACCGGCCCAACCTGCCGCCACAGTAAGTCCAGCCAGCGCGCACAGGCGCAGCGTTCTCGCCATTGGTGAGGAAATCATTGTCCCCGCTTGTCCCTTGTTGTTAACGAAACGTTAAGGGGTATTTACAGTCCGTGTCAATTATGAGGATGGATTGATTTTTGCGGCATGGTTACCCGCGTGGCGCCAACGCGACTATTGTGCAACAGGTCGACGGCCGCACGGCCCCGCCAACCGATGATTTTGGCATTGACCGACCTGATGCGGATTGACGGGCATCATCACTGGTTGCCTATTTCTTGCCGGTCCTGACCAGCTTGGGCTTCACCGCAACCCGATTCTGACGGCCGTAGCTGGTAATGAAATCGACGATGCGCGGCACGATTTCGGAGCGGAAGCGCGAGCCGTTGAACACACCATAGTGGCCGACCGCCGGCTGCATGTAATGGGCGTGCCTGTCGGCCGGGATGTTGATGCACAGGTCGTGCGCAGCCTTGGTCTGGCCAAGGCCGGAAATGTCGTCGTTCTCGCCCTCGACCGTGAACAGGGCGACATTGCGGATCGCCGAAGGGTCGACCGCCACGCCGCGATGCGTCATTTTGCCCTTGGGCAAGGCCTGGCGGACAAACACGGTGTCGACGGTCTGCAGGTAGAATTCCGCCGTCAGATCCATCATCGCCAGATATTCGTCGTAGAACTCGCGGTGCTTCTCGGCATTGTCGCCGTCATGCTTCACCAGATGCATGAAGAAGTCCTTGTGGGCGATGATGTGGCGGTCGAGGTTCATGCTCATGAACCCCGAAAGCTGCAGGAAGCCAGGATAGACCTCGCGGCCGAAGCCCGGCACCGGCCAGGGCGCGCGCATGATGACGTTGTCGCGGAACCAGTCGATGCCCTTTTCCTGCGCCAGCAGATTGACCGCCGTCGGATTGCGGCGCGTGTCGATCGGCCCGCCCATCAGCGTCATCGTCGAGGGCACGAACGGATCACCCTTGGCTTCCATCAGTGCCGCCGCCGCCAGCACCGGCACTGAAGGCTGGCACACCGCCATCACATGGGTGTCGGGGCCCAGCGCATGCAGCATGTCGACGATGTAGTCGATATAGTCGTCAAGATCGAAGCTGCCGTCGGCCAGCGGCACCATGCGGGCGTCGACCCAGTCGGTGATATGCACGTCGGCATAGGGCAGCATCGCCTCCACCGTGCCGCGCAGCAGCGTCGCGTAGTGGCCCGACATCGGCGCGACGATCAACAGCTTCGGATCCGGCCGGCGCCCGGCCGGAACCGCGCGCTCGAAACGAACCAGGTTGCAGAACGGCCGCGACCAGACGGTGCGTTCGCTGACCTCGACGTTTTTCCAGTCGACCACGGTCTTGGTCAGGCCGAATTGCGGCTTGCCGTAGCGGCGCGTCGTGCGCTCGAACAGTTCGGCCGTTGCCGCAACCGAGCGGCCCCAGGACGTGTGTGAAACCGGATTGAGCGGATTGGAGTAGAACAGGCGCATCGCATCGGCATAGAGGCGGGCCGGCTGCAAGGCGGCGTGGTTCAGTTCGTAGAGCTGGTAGAACATCGAGAACCCCGCTGCCGACTGCGATCGAAGGGCCGACGAGCAGCGCCGAGCCTTGAATGCCTTGCGGGGAAGTTAGCAACAATCTGCTGCGATGCAATACGTCAACTTGCGTGATTTATGCTCGTTCTTTCGTCCAAGGCGTTGAGAATCCGCCTGGAACGGCAACAGCCGGCTCAATGTGCACCTGCGAAGGCCTGGCAAGCAGCACGGCTATTGGGGATGAGCGTCGGAGGCGGTGTCCGGCCGTGGCGGCCGTTAGACCCGTGCCATGCAGACAGCGGTGTGACCCGAGCTGATGAAGCCAAGCTGGCTGGCGGCGCCCTTCGACAGATCGAGCATCCGGCCCCTGATAAACGGGCCGCGGTCGTTGATACGCACGACGACGCTGCGGCCATTGTTGCGGTTGGTCACCTTCAGCTTGGTGCCGAACGGCAGGCTGCGATGCGCTGCGGTCAGCGCCGACGGGTTCATGCGTTCGCCGGAAGCGGTTCTGGAATGCAGTGAGTACCAGGAGGCACGGCCGCACTGCGCGGCGGCGCTGGCACTGGATGCGCCGACCATCAGGCCAGCCGCGGTCATGGCCGCGACAAGCGCGGTCCGGTTGCTTTTGTTCATGTGTTGGGGACTGGCTCCGTTGACAGACCCGCAGCGGTTAGGGGCGAATGAGGCAGCAAATGCGGCAATGATCTGTCGGTTCCATGACAATGTTACACGTTTGGAGTCGGTGCGAAACAATTTGTCAGAGAGTTTCCGCAGCACGACACAGCTTCTTTGATGATCGTTGCACCGATCTCCGCATGTCTTGCGCAGGATCAGAGGTTAGCATCCAAGTAGAAGTTGGCGTGACCGAACCGCTTCTTTTAGCTGTTCCATTCCGGCCGGAACGCGGCTGACGATCGACTTGGAAAGGAGTTTCAGCAATGAGATTGATCAAAAATCTGCTGGCCTTGATTGTGCTCGCCACCGGCGTGCTGTGGTCATTGCAAGGCATCGGCCTTATCGGTGGCAGCTTCATGACCGGCCAGTCGCAATGGCTCTATGTCGGCATCGTCACCGCGCTGGTTGGCCGGGCTGGCCTGGGCGAACCGCTCGCGTGGTTGAGCAGGCGTCGATCCTCAGGCATTGGCCGGAGCAGCACACAGCGGACCGTGGCAGCCCGGTCACCGCGACCAGTACTGCCAGCCCCAGTAGAAACTTTCGTCGCGCGGCGGTAAGCGGTTGCGCTCCGCGTCCAGATGCACCGGCGTCGGCGTTTTGCGTTCGTCGTCAGGCGGCTGTTTGTCTCCGGCCTTGATCAGGCGGAGCCAATGGCCGAAATGCGCAAACAATACAGCGGTGGAATGGGGCATCGTCACGTCTCCGGTCCGGTTACTCCCGCCCCGCCCACGGGACCAGCACCCGCTCGATCCTGCGGATGATGAATTCGAGCACGAAGGCAATGGCCGCGATCACCAGTATGCCCATCACCACCACGTCGGTGACGAGGAACTGGGCAGCGGACTGGATCATGAATCCGAGCCCGCGCGTCGCGGCCACCAGCTCGGCGGCAACCAGCGTCGACCAGCCGGCGCCAAGCGCGATGCGCAGGCCGGTCAGGATCGAGGGCAGCGCGCTGGGCAGGATGACGTGCCTGATCACTTGGCGCCGCGTGGCGCCAAGTGAGCGCGCTGCATTGATGCGGTCCTTCGATACGCCGCGAACACCCGATGCCGTCGACAGCGCAACTGGCGCCAGCATGGCAATGGCAATCACCAGGATCTTGGACGGCTCGCCAATGCCGAACCAGATAATGATCAGCGGCAGATAGGCGAGCGGCGGGATCGGCCGCAGGAATTCGAGCAGCGGATCGAAGATGCCGCGCCCGATCGTGCTGATGCCGATAGCCAGCCCGATGGGAACGCCGACGAAAACGGCCGCGATCAGCGCTGCAAACACCCGCCACAGGCTGGCGGCGATATGCTGGAGCAGCGTCGCGTCGACAAAGCCGTCACGGGCGACGACGACAAATTTGTTCCAGACTGCGACAGGCGACGGCAGGAAAACCGGCGACACCAATTGCAGGCGGGCCGATGCCGTCCACGCCGCCAGCATCATCAGAATGGTGATCGCGCTAACCACGCGGGCCGAAACGCGGCTGCGTCTCGGCCGCGGCCGCGACCATGGCACCGACAACCCGTCGGCTCCGTCGTCGACCTTGGAGCGCTGCGGCCGCTCGGTATAGGAGGTAACGGTCATGCTGCCTCCCCTTCGAAGATCGCGTCGGTCAGCTCGCCGCGCGCCGCGGCGAAGGCGGGATCGGCCTTGATGCTGCGAATGGCCTCGCCGGCTGCATAGCGCCGGCTGAAGCCGGTCTCGAAGCTCTGCACCACCCGGCCAGGGCCGGGAGCGAGCACAATGATGCGGGTGGCAAGAACCAGCGCTTCGTCGATGCCGTGCGTGACCATCAGCACGCCGACCTGGCTTGCCGTCCACAGATCGAGCAGCGTTGTCTGCATGCGTTCGCGTGTCAGCGCATCGAGCGCGCCCAGCGGCTCGTCGAGCAGCAGGAATTGCGGCTCGGCCGCCAGCGCCCGGGCCAGGCCGACCCGCTGGCGCATGCCGCCGGAAAGCTCCCAGATGCGCTTATCGCCGGCGCCGTCGAGCTTCACCAGCGCCAGAAGCTTGTCGGCGCGCCGCGCCCGTTCAGCCGCCCTGACACCGCGCAGCCTGAGCGCAAAGGCGACATTTTCCCGCGCGGTCAGCCACGGAAACAGCGCGTCGTTCTGGAACACGACGGCGCGGTCAGAGCCTGGCGCCGTGACCGGCCTGCCGCCAATCGTGGCGCGTCCGCGCACAGGCTCGACCAAGCCCGCAGCGACGTTGAGCAACGAGGTCTTGCCGCAGCCGGAGCGGCCGACCAGGACAACGAAGTCATCCTTGGCGATTTCAATCGACACATTTTCGACCGCCGGCGCCGGCTGACCGTCATAGTGGACCGAGACCTTGTCGAGCACGAGATGCGTCATGGGAACCTCGCCGATATTCCGAATCTGTCTGCCCCGAAGCCGCTCCTCGCAAGCGGTTCGGGGCAGGGAGCACGCGGCGTCAGGGAAGGAGAACCGCGCGCGTTGGCGTCAGTTCGAGGCAAGCGCTTCGCTGACATATTTCGACGACACGTATTTCGAATAATCCGGCAGCACGGCGTCAATCTTGCCCTGCTCCTTGAGGAAGGCCGATGTCGCCTCGACCGCCTTGACCGTGCCGCCACCGAGGAACTTGTCCGAGGCCTGCTCCTCGAGCGTCGGGAAGACATAGCCCCTCAGCAGTTGCGGCACGTCTTCGAGCTTGGCCCCGGTGATCCTGGCAATCTTGGCCGCTTGCGGCGAGGACACCGACCATTGATCCGGCTTGGCCAGGAAGTCGGCATAGGCAGCGCCCGTCACTTTGACGAAGTCGCGCACCGCTTCCGGGTTCCTTTCGGCGAAGTCGGTGCGCACGATCCAGGCGTCGAAGGTCGGCGCGCCCCAGGCGGCGACCTGGGAGGAATCCAGCACGACCTTGCCCGTCGTCTTGATCTGGCCGAGTGCCGGATCCCAGACATAGGCGGCGTCGATGTCGCCGCGCGCCCATGCCGCCGCGATCTCCGGTGGCCGTAGATTGAGAATATCGACCGACTTCGGGTCGACACCCTCATGCTTCAGCGCGGCAAGCAGGCTGTAATGCGTCGTCGAAACGAAGGGCACCGCCACCTTCTTGCCGGCAAGGTCGGCGGCCTTCTCGATGCCGGCGCCGTTGCGGGCGACAAGGGCTTCGGATTCGCCGATCAGCCCGACAATGAAGATTGTCTGGATGGGAAGCTCGTGGCTCGCCGCCGCCGCCAGCGGGCTCGAGCCGACATAACCGATGTCGACCGAACCGGAAGCGATCGCCGCGATCACGTCGGCGCCGGAATCGAATTTCCGCCAGTCGATTGTCGACTTGGTCGCGCTCTCATAGGCGCCGTCGGCCTGCGGCACCTTCGAGGGTTCGACGACCGTCTGGTAGCCGATAGTGATCTTGAGGTCCTGCGCATCGGCTGGGCCGAGAAAGGCCGCACCAGCCAAGGCCGCCGAGGACAAGAGAACGATACGTCGCGAAATGGTGGACATGAAAGGCTCCTTGGAAAACGAGAAAAACCCGGATTGCGTTTCATAGTCACCTAACTCTATCGTTCTTGTAGAGTTAAATCCTTCCAATCGGTTCGGTCTTGTTAGAAAAAGTCATCTGGCTATGGCAGTTGCACATTCGCACGCTTCTGGGTGACGGGACGGCCCGGGTGAGAACCATCGTCCTTGCCCGGGGAACCTCTTCCACGTCGTCCATGCGCGCACCAAGGATTTTCCCGTTTTCGCCCCTGCATCGGCAAACCATGCTGCGAGTAGCCAAGAAATTGGAAACAAGTTCCCTGTGTTCGCGGTTAAGTCTAGTATCCTTATCGACATTGAAGGATTGGAGAGGACGATGAGCGACGCCACCCTCCTTGTTGCCGCGCGCGGCATGCTTTGGCCTTCAAATTCAGGGGCAGAAACTGCTGTCGGTATTCTCGCCGATGGGGACATTCCTGCCGCCGGCCAGTTTGGCGGTACGCCATTGGCGGCGGCTTCTGTGCTTCCAAAAGCACAAGCCCCGGCCAAAATGGCCATTGCGGCGTGAAAACGAAGCAAAATCAACGTTTCTCGGCTTGTATATCATGTCACTAGAATTTATCTGTAGTGACAGCTTGGACGCGGCGGGGAGGCACGCCAGGCGTTTCGCAACCGGTGGCCTTGCGCCATCGCATGACAGAGAAACGTTCGGGTTATGCTCACAAAAAAAGGTAAATACGGCCTCAAGGCGCTCGTCCATCTGGCACGCCTGCCGGTTGGACAGCTCGCCTTCGTCAACGACATCGCCACAGGAAACAATATTCCGAAGAAGTTCCTCGATGCCATCCTTGGCGAATTGCGCAATGCCGGTTTCGTTCAGAGCCGCAAGGGCAAGGAGGGCGGCTACCGGCTGGCACGCCCGGCGGACGAGATCAAGGTCGGCCACGTCGTGCGCGTGCTCGACGGACCGCTTGCCCCCATTCCTTGCGCCAGCCGCACCCAGTATCAGCGCTGCGAAGACTGCAACGAGGCGACATGCCAAGTCCGACACCTGATGCTGGAGGTCCGGCAGGCCATCGCCGAGGTGCTGGACCAGCGCAGCCTCGCCGAAATGCGCGACATCGCCGGCGACGAGGATTTTTCGGCGGCGTTGAAAATCCAGGCCTGAACCAATCTCTCCTGAGCCGGCGACGATCGCCAGGACAGCTGGTGTGCGCATGACCGTGCGCGCTACGCCAAGTTCGATCATCATTGTCGGTGGCGGTGCCAGCGGCGTCGTGCTTGCCGCGCATCTGCTGAAGTCGCCCAATCCCGATCTACGTGTCAGCTTGATCGAAAAACGCCCTCATTTTGGGCAAGGCATGGCCTATTCAACGCTGCTGTCGGCGCATGTGCTGAATGTCAGCGCGTCGGGCATGAGCGCCTATGCCGACGATCCCGGCAATTTCTCGCGCTGGCTGCTTGAACGCGGCCTGGCAACGCCGGAACAGGCGCCGGTCTATGCGCCGCGCAGCGTCTACGCCCGCTATCTCAAGGAGCTTCTCGACGAGCTCGAGGCGCGTGAGCAGCAGACGGGCCGGCTGCGCCTAATCCGCGAGGAGAGCCTGTCGATCTCGCCGACCGCGTCAGGCGTCGAAGTGGCGCTGGCCAACGGCACCAGCGTGGTTGCGCATCTTGCCGTGCTCGCCACCGGCCACGACGAAGAGCCGGGGGCGGGGCAGGGGCATGCGATCAGGATGGGATCCGAGGCGGATACTGCGCTCGACCCCGAAGCCCGAGTCCTGGTCCTGGGCACCGGCTTGAGCATGGTCGATGCCTTCCTGTCGCTCGAGCAGCGCGGCCACCGCGGCGCGATCGTCGCGGTGTCGCGGCGCGGCCTGCTGCCTTCGCCGCATCGCAAGGGCAATCCGATCAAGCTCGACGTTGCCGACATTCCGCTCGGCACCCAGCTTTCCTATTTCGTCGGCTGGTTCCGCGACCTGATCCGGGAAAACCAGAAGGCCGGCATCGACTGGCGCGACGTCGTCGACGGTCTGAGACCCTTCAACCAGAAGATCTGGCAGAACTGGCCGTCCTCGGCCAAGCGCCGCTTCGTCGAGCACACCAAGGCCTGGTGGGACATCCACCGCCATCGCATGGCGCCGGAAGTCTACACCCGCGTTGCCGAGGCGGTGCAAGCGGGCCGCATCCGCCTTGTCGCCGGGCGCGTCGTCGAGATCGCCGCCGGCGACGGCTTCAGCGTACAGGTCCAGTCGCGCCACACGCAGCAGCTCGAAAGGTTCGACGTCACCCGCATCTATGATTGCACAGGCATCGCCAGGGACATCTCGACCACCTCGAACAGCGTGGTGCGGTCGCTGGTCGAGCGTGGGCTGGCACGGCCGGATCCGCTGCGCCTCGGCCTCGACGTGACCGCGAACTGCGAGGTCATCGCCGGCGACGGCACGGTATCCGCCAAGATCCTCGCCGTCGGGCCACTGACGCGCGGCACCTTCTTCGAAATCGACGCCATTCCCGATATTCGCGTGCAGTGCGCGCGGCTGAGCAAGCGCTTGCTCGGATGAGGCTCCCTTCGTCTTGGCGCAATTCGGACGCAAGACCGCCGCCGTTGGGTGAAAAGACCTCGACGGCATAAACGCGTTCGCTGAAGACGAACCAGGGGTGCGGGAGCTCGCTCCACCAGAGCCGACCGGCCAGCCCGTGGTGGTCGAGACAGCCAGGCGATGACGCCACACGTTTCGGCTGTCTCGCATTGACCGTATTGGTGTCGCGGACGCCCATCTTCGTTCTCCTCCATGGATTTTGTAGCCGGCCAGGCCGTGAGCCGCGACCCTGGCCAGATGACCGGGCAAATTCTGCTTCCGTTGTCACCGTGCCTTGCCTAGCATTGGCGCATGACCCAACGCGGAAGACTGTACGGCTGTCCGGTCGAGTTCGCGCTCGACGCGCTCGGCGGCAAATGGAAGACGGTGATCCTGGCGCGGATCAAGGAACAGCCGATGCGCTATTCCGACCTGCGCCGGCTGATCCCCTCACTCTCGGACAAGATGCTGACGCAGCGCCTGGCCGAGCTTGTCGAGATCGGCTTCGTCACGCTCGAGACGTCGCCGGACGGCAAGGGGCGCTACGCCTTGACCGGGCGCGGCGGTGATCTCGCCGCCGCGCTGCAGGCGCTCTATGACTGGGGCAGCGTGCATGGCCGCGCCGAGGGTGTGCGCTTTCGCACCGACAGCGCAGCCACCACCTAGATCAATTCCGGGAAAAGCGCGGAGCGGTTTTCCGTCCGCAATGTGTGAAGACAAAGCGATGGAGCGGTTCGGCGTTGCCGTGAAACGGTGGGTCGCGCGGCAAGCCGATTGCCCTCAACCCGCGCCGGCAAGCGCGCTGCAGAAGCTTGCGACGTCGGTGACGACGGCTTCGCCGAGGAAGCGTAGCGTCGCCATCGAGCGGTCGCGCGCTTCGCGGTTTCCGAAGCCACAGGCGTCCTCGATTACCATGGCGACGAAGCCATTGTCGGTCGCCTGGCGAACGGTCGGCTCGATGCCGATCTCCATGGCGATGCCAGCGAGCGCTATCGTGCGCACGCCGCAATCGCGCAAGGCAAAGCCGAGCGCGGTGGAATCGAAGGCCGACATCGTGAGCTTGTCGAACACCGCCTCGTCATCGCGGGGTTCCAGCTCGGGCACGATCCGCGTCGCTTCGGCGTCGCGCGGGAACCACGGCTCGACCATGTCGGGGCTGTCGCGCCGCTGCCAGGCCATGGCGGTGCGCAGCTGCGTCGCGCCCATCCATTTGCGCGGCAGCGACAGATGGCGCGTGAACGCCACCCGCATTCCGGCCCCGCGCGCCGCTTCCAGCACCGTGCCGGTACACTCGACGATGGTCGCGGCGCCGGCCACCTGGCGGCAGATACCGACCTGCATATCGTAGACCACCAGCGCCGTGCGGCGCGGATCGCACCACTCAGCCAGGCTGGCCGAAATTTCGATCCCGTCGCTCGACCGGATCATGCCGCCGTCCGGTCCCATGGCTTGGCGATATCGACCGTCGGGTCGAACAGGAATTCCAGCGGCAATGGCGCGTCGAAGGCGATGAAGTGCCATTCCAGCATCCCGGCCTTGGACAGCGGGAAGTCCTCGGTGTAGCGCCTCGCTTCCGCGACGCTGTCGAGCTCGAAGACGATGATGACGCCGCCAATATCGCCGCGCGCATAATTCTCGCGCACGATCCCCGCCTTCCAGAGCCGCCAGACATTCGACACTTCGTCGCGCAGATAAGGCCGCAAATCGTCGAGCGTGACGCCGGGCTTGAAATTGTCATAGGCAAGAATCTTCATCGGCCATTCCTTGCATTGCTGTTCGCCCAGCGCCGGGTAGCATGGCGGAATCGGCGGCCGCAACGAACGAGATGGTGCGTTGAAACGGCCGCACGATTGCCGTTGATCCCTATGGGCGGCCGGGCGGCCACGGGATAATTTTTGCTGAAGAGGAGGAAAAGCGCGGTGAGGCTGAACCCCGAGGGCATGCACAGCAATCCGGCCTATTCGCAAGGCGTGTCGCTGCCGGCATCCGCGCGCATCGTGCTGGTCGGCGGCCAGAATGGCGTCGACGCGCAAGGCCGGATCGTCGCCAGGGACGATCTCCCTGCACAGACCGCTCAGGCGCTTTCCAACCTGGCAAAGGTGCTCGAAGCCGGTGGGGCAAAGCCTGAAGACCTCGTCAGCCTCTCGGTCTATATCGCCGGCGACCTGGACATAGGGCCGGCCTTCGGCGCCTGGATGGCCTTCTGGGCAAACCGTGGCGCGCCGCCGATCATCAAGGTGCTGCGCGTCGCCGGCCTCGGCAATCCGGATTTTCTGATCGAGATCGAAGCCCAGGCGGCGATCGCCTGAACCCTAAGCGGGTTCTGCAAATCTTTTGCCCTGCCTGCAGGCCGACGAAGCTTTCGCGAAATTCCATTCCCCTGCTGGCGGCCGGATTGGCACGATCTATCTTCTTTCCAACTGCAAACGGCTGGAAAAGACGGTAGGTTGCCGTCTTCCAGGGCGGTTGCTCATTCTGGCAACGGAGCATCTGACATGAGCAAGCACAAGATCGTGGCACCGGACGATGCATCGTCCCGCCTGCGCCCGCCCTATGCCTCGGTTCTCGACCTGATCGGGCAGACGCCGGTCGTCGAGCTGACCAAATTCGACATCGGCAAGTGCCGGCTGTTCATCAAGCTCGAAAGCCAGAATCCCGGCGGCTCGATCAAGGACCGCATCGCGCTGTCGATGATTGCCGCCGCCGAAAAACAGGGCAAACTGAAACGCGGCGGGACGATCGTGGAGGCGACCGCCGGCAATACCGGTCTTGGTCTCGCCCAGGTCGGCATCCCCAAGGGCTACCGCATCATCCTCGTCGTGCCCGACAAGATGTCGCGCGAAAAAATCCAGCATCTGCGGGCGCTCGGCGCGGAAGTGCGCATGACGCGTTCCGATGTCGGCAAGGGCCATGCCGAATATTATCAGGACATGGCCGAAAAGATCGCCGCCGAGTTGCCCGGCGCCTTCTACGCCAACCAGTTTGCCAACCCGGCCAATCCGCTGGCCCACGAAACCACGACCGGGCCGGAAATCTTTCAACAGCTCGGAGGCGATGTCGATGCGGTGGTCGTCGGCGTCGGCTCCGGCGGCACGCTGACCGGGCTTGGCCGCTATTTTGCGAAAGTCTCGCCGAAGACCGAGATGATTTTGGCCGATCCGGTCGGCTCGGTGCTGGCCCCGTTGATCAAGACCGGCAAGATGGTAGAGGCCGGAAGCTGGACCGTCGAAGGCATCGGCGAGGATTTCGTGCCGCCCAATGCCGATCTGTCGCTGGTCAGGAAGGCCTATTCCATCCCCGACAAGCAGAGCATGCTTGCGGTGCGCGACCTGCTTTCGAAGGAAGGCATTCTCGCCGGCTCGTCGTCCGGTACGCTGCTTTCGGCAGCGCTTCGCTATTGCCGCGAGCAGACCGTGCCGAAGCGCGTCGTTACCTTCGTCTGCGACAGCGGCAACAAGTACCTGTCGAAAGTCTTCGACGATTTCTGGCTGGTCGAGCAGGGCCTGGCCGAGCAGGAGCAGCATGGCGACCTGCGCGACCTGGTCATGCGCACGCTCCGCACCGGCGATGTCGTGTCCGTCGGCCCGGACGAAAGCCTGCTCAACGCCTATGGCCGCATGCGCCGATCGGATGTCTCGCAGCTGCCGGTGCTGGACGAGGGCAAGCTCGTCGGCATCATCGACGAAAGCGATATCCTCGCCAAGGTCGAAGGCCCCTATGACAGCCGCTGGGACCGCTTCAAGGCCCCGGTCAGTACGGCTATGACCTCTACCCTGCACACGCTGCAAGCCAGCCAGACGCTGGACGCGTTGCTGCCGGTCTTCGATCGCAACGAGGTCGCCATCGTCTTCGATGGCGACGAATTCATCGGCCTGATAACACGCATCGACCTGATCAACCATCTGAGGCGCGCCCGATGACCGTCAAAGCCACCGTATCGGGCAAAAACCGCCTCGCCTTTTCGACGCGCACCATCCATGGCGGCCAGAGCCACGACCCGACGACGGGCGCGGTGATGGTACCGATCTATGCCACTTCGACCTACGGTCAGCAGAGCCCGGGCGTGCACAAGGGCTTTGAATATGCCCGCAGCCAGAACCCGACCCGCTTCGCCTTCGAGCGCGCGGTGGCCGACCTCGAAAGCGGCACAGCCGCCTTCGCCTTCGCTTCGGGGCTGGCGGCGATCGCAACCATTTTCGAATTGCTCGATTCAGGCGCGCATATCGTCGCGACCGACGACATCTATGGCGGCACGTTCCGGTTGCTGGAACGGGTGCGCAAGCGCTCGGCCAATTTGCAGGTCGACTTCGTCGACTTCACCGACCTTGCCGCGGTCGAGGCGGCGATCCGCCCGGAAACCAAAATGCTCTGGGTCGAGACGCCGACCAACCCGCTGCTGCGTGTCGTCGACCTCGAAGGCGTCGCAGCACTTGCCAGGCGCAAAGGCGTGCTCTCAGTCGCCGACAACACTTTCTGCAGCCCCTATCTGCAGCGGCCGCTGGAGCTCGGCATCGACATCGTGGTCCATTCGACGACGAAATACCTCAACGGCCATTCCGACATGGTCGGCGGCGTCGCCGTGGTCGGCGACAACAAGGATCTCGCCGACCGGCTGAAATTCCTGCAGAACGCCATCGGCGCCATTTCAGGGCCGTTCGACAGTTTCCTGGCGCTGCGCGGACTGAAGACGCTTGCGCTGAGGATGGAGCGTCATTCGTCGAACGGCCAGAAGATCGCGCACTGGCTGGAGACCCGTCCCGACATCCGCCGTGTCATCTATCCCGGCCTGCCCAGCCACCCGCAGCACGCCATCGCCAGGCGGCAGATGCACGCCTTCGGCGGCATGATCACGGTCGAGCTCGACCGCGACCTCGCCGGCACCAAACGCTTCCTCGAACATACGCAACTGTTCACGCTGGCCGAAAGCCTCGGCGGCGTCGAAAGCCTGATCGAGCACCCGGCGCTGATGACGCACGGCTCGATCCCGGCGAAAAAACGCGCCGAGATCGGGATTTCGGATTCGCTGGTGCGGTTGTCGGCCGGGATCGAGGACGGCGACGATCTGATCGCGGATCTGGATCAGGCGCTGGCGAGTTAGAAAGCGCCCGACCAAAGGCGATCGACCGCCAATGTTGGCGCTGCCCCTCATCGCCCTGCCGGGCACTTCTCCCCGTATAGGGACGGGGAGAAGGGAAATGGCCGCAACGCCGCCGCTCTCTTTGCAATGTTGGCGATTGGCGAACCCGTCGATGAGAGCGCTCCTCTCCCCGTCACTATACGGGGAGAGGATGCCGGCAGGCAGGTGAGGGGCAGCGCCGGCGCTTCGTGATCACGCCAACCCCGTTGACCCCAAGCCCCATCTGCCCGAATTGTAGCGCCGCAACCCTCCCGGCTCCGGACCCCCATGGCCACGCGCGACGCACCCAAACCTACCGAGCCCCTCACCTTCGCCGTGCTGGTTTTCCCCGGCTTTCCGATGATGGCGTTCAGCTCGGTGATCGAGCCGCTGCGCGCGGCGAACGTGCTGGCCAAGCGGGACTGGTACCGCTGGATCATCGTCGGCGCCGCCGAAGGCCCGGTGGAGGCCTCGAACGGCGTCGTCATCCAGCCCGGCTTTTCCGCCCATGACGCGCCGAAGGTCGATCGCATCGTCGTCTGCTCGGGCGGCGATGCCGATCATCTCGTCGCGCACGATGCGGTGAGCTGGATCCGCAGGAGCCTGCGCGACGGCGCCCATATCGGCGCGGTGGCGGACGCTGCCTTCTTCCTGGCGCGGGCGGGCCTGCTCGACGGCCATGCCTGCACCTTGCACTGGACCAGCCAGGCCGCCTTCACCGAGGCGTTTCCGGATATCGAGCTGAGGCGCGATCTCTACGTCATCGACCGCAAGCGCTTCACTTCGGCCGGTGGCGTCGGCAGCCTCGACATGATGCTGGAGATCATCACCAGCGATTATGGCGCCGAACTGGCCGCCGGCGTCGCCGAATGGTTTGTGCACAGCCCGCTACGCTCCAGCGTCGACCGCAAGCTGATGCCGCTCAGGCTGCGGACCGGCGTGCAGAACGAACTGGTGCTGTCGGCCATCGCCATCATGGAGGATGCGGTGGAGGAGCGGCTCGGCATGGCGGAACTGGCGGGGCGACTTGGTGTCTCCTCCGATAAGCTCGAACGGAATTTCCGCTCCGAACTCAGTATCTCGCCCAACGGCTATTACCGCCGCCTGCGGCTGAAGCGTGCCGCCGACCTCTTGGCGCATTCGACGCTGATGGTGCGCGACGTCGCGCTGGCCTGCGGTTTCGCCTCGATGTCGAGCTTTGCGCGGGCGTTCCGGGAGGAGCATGGCCATGCGCCGAAGGTGATGCGGAGGCAGTAGGTATTTCGGATGTTGGCGGGACAGCGCCCCCCTCTGCCCTACCGGGCATCTCCCCCTCAAGGGGGGAGATTGGCAGCTTCGATGCTCCGCTCCTCCTGCGACGGTGGAAATTCACGAAAGCGGCGATGACGAGCCGATCTCCCCCTTGAGGGGGAGATGTCCGGCAGGACAGAGGGGGGCGCCGTAGAACGCTACGGAACGACTTCAAGCGGTATTTCGCACAACATCTGCGGTATCGCGCACAGCCTCTGAACGACGTATGGCTCATCTTCCCCGCTTCAGGAGGCACCCCATGAGCATTGTCGTTTTTGACCCCGACAGCACCGAGGATGTCGACTTCAAGGACCGCATGCGCCATCCGGCGGCGGCGGATCCGGCCGGCGGCATGTGGCTGTCGGACACCGAGCCGTCCTTCATCGACGCCGACGCGCTGCGCAAGGGCCGGCTGGCCAGGCTGCGCGCCTGGATGCGCGAGGCCGGCTATGGCGGCGTCGTTTTGTTCGACCCCTACAACCAGCGCTACGCCACCGGCTCGCGCAACATGTTCGGCTATTTCCTGCGCAACTCGACGCGCTACTTCTTCATCCCCACCGAAGGGCCGATCGTGTTGTTCGAATATCCGCAGAGCTACCATGTCTCGATGGTGCTCGACACGATCGACGAGGCGCGTCCGTCCAAGCTGGTCTGGTCATCGGTGTCGGGCCGCGACGACGAGACCGCCGGCCCGTTCGCCGATGAGATCGCCGAATTGCTCAAGGCGCATGGCGGCGGCTCGATGAAGCTCGGCCTTGACCGCTGCAGCCATCTGCAGGCACTGGCGCTGGAAAAGCGCGGCTGCGAGGTGCGGGATTGCCAGGGCGAGATTTTGGCGGTGCGCGCGGTCAAGACGCCCGAGGAAGTAAAATGCCTGCAGGTGTCGATGGCTGGTGCCGAGGCTGCGGTCTATGCGGTGCGCGAGGCGATCAAGCCTGGCGTTTCCGAAAACGAGCTGTTCGCCATCATGTATGGTGAGGTGATCCGGCAAGGCGGCGAGTTCATCGAGACCCGGCTGCTGACCTCGGGCCAGCGCACCAATCCGTGGTTCAACGAGGCGAGCGGCCGCAAGATCAGGCCGGGCGAACTCTTGGCGCTCGATACCGATACGATCGGCTGCTACGGCTATTATTCGGACTTTTCGCGCACCTTCCGTTGCGGACCGGGCAAGCCGACGGATTATCAGAAGTCGCTCTACCGCATGGCGCACGACCAGGTTCAGCACAATATCGGGGTCGTCAAGCCGGGCATGGCGTTTCGCGAGATTGCCGAAAGGGCCTGGAAGATACCGGACCGCTTCGTCGACCAGCGTTATACCTCGGTCATGCACGGCGTCGGCATGCATGGCGAAACGCCGTTCATAGCGCACGCCATGGACTACGAGACCTATGGCCGCGACGGTGTCATCGTGCCCGGCATGGTGGTCAGCGTCGAAAGCTATATCGGCGAGAAGGGCGGCCGCGAGGGCGTCAAGCTGGAAGACGAGATCCTGATCACCGAGACCGGCACCGAGCTCCTGTCGCGCTTCCCCTATGAGGATGTTTTCCTTGACAGGCATGTTTGAGTGTTGACAGGCAGTTTTGCATGAAAAGCCCGATCTCGATCAAGCGCGGCAAGGTGGCGGCGGTGTTCATCGATCTCCAGGAGGAGCATCGGCGGGACAAGCGCTATCTGGTCGAAGGCTATGGCGACATCCTCGCCAACGTCCAGCGGCTGCAGGAGGCGGCGCGGGCCAACAATGTGCCCCTTTACCACTGGGCCTATATCGTCGATCTCGCCACGGCGCGGCCGCTCCACCCGGTCGAGGCCAGCGGCAAGTCGGCGTTTTCCGACAAGGACGATCCGCTGACTGCGATCTGCGCGGAAGTGGGCCCGGCGACAGGCGAGATGATGCTGGTCAAGACCGATGCCAGCGCCTTCCGCACGGGGCCTGCCGCCGAGCGGCTGAAGGCCGACGGCATCGAGTGGCTGGTCGTTGCCGGCGTCTGGACCGAGGCCTGCATCGATGCCACCGTCAAGGATGCGGTGGCGCTTGGGTTTCGAGTGCTGCTGGTCAAGGATGCCTGCGGCAGCGGCAGCACGGCGATGCACCAGACGGCCATCCTCAACCTTGCCAACCGGCTCTATGGCGGTGCCGTCACCACCACCGACGGCGCCTGCCGGCTGCTGGCAGGCGAGACGGTCGAAGCCTGGCAGGTCGAGGGCTCGGTGCCGCTGCGCTTCAGCTATGAAAATGCTGCCCGGCTCTACGCCGAGCTCTGAGCGGGATCGCGCAGCGATGATCACCGAGGCCGAGCGACCCGGAACGAGAGGGCGCGGAAAATACCAAACGCTGCTCGATCCGGAGCTGTGGGCCTATATCGATCGGGTCAACGAGTGGTATCCGCCCGAAATCGTCTACATGCCGATCGACAGGCAGCGGGCGGTCTATGATGCCACGTGCCGGGCGTTCCGCGAGCCCTATCCACCCGGCGTCAAGGCCAGCGACAGCGCGGTTCCTGCCGGCGACCGTGCGATCTCGGTCCGGCGTTACCAGATGGCGGGCACGGCGCCGCAAGCGATGGTTGTCTATTATCACGGCGGCGGCTTCGTCCTTGGCGGGCTCGACAGCCATGACGACATCTGCGCCGAGATATGCGCCGGCACCGGCTTTGCCGTGCTGTCCGCCGATTACCGGCTGGCGCCCGAGCATCTGCATCCGGCCGCCTTCGACGATGCGCTGGCCGTATTCGAATGGGCGACGGCGACGGCCGGCCTGCCGATAGTGCTCTGCGGCGAAAGCGCCGGCGGCAATCTGGCCGCTGCGGTGGCACAGGCGACACGCCGCCATCCTCGCCATGCGATCGGCCAGGTGCTGATCTATCCCGAGCTCGGCGGCCCGGAACCAGTTGGCAAAGAGAGCGCCGGGTCCTGTGTCGAGCACGCCGAAGCGCCGCTGCTGACGTTGCGCGACATCGAGTTCTATCGCCAGATCCGGTCGGCGAAGGGACAGTCGCAGGACGACCCGACCTTTTCGCCGCTCAGCGACACCGACTTCTCCGGGCTGCCGCCGACGGTCATCGTCACCGCGCAATGCGACCCGCTGTCCTCGGAAGGCGAGGCCTATCGCGACCGCATCCTCGCCGCCGCCGGTCGCGCCTGGTGGCATGAGGAGCCGCGCCTCGTGCATAGCTTTCTACGCGCCCGCAAGACCGTGCCGCGAGCCGGCGAAGCCTTCGGGCGCATCATTGCGGCCATCGCCGCGCTCGGCAAAGGCGACTGGCCTTACTGAGGTTGCGAAGGCCCCCTCATCCGGCCGCTTCGCGTCCACCTTCTCCCCGCTGGGGAGAAGAGGCTGGCATCAACGCTGGCGACCTCGTCTCCCCCCGGGGGAGAGGTCGGATTGCCCCGAATTGCCCTTCGCAATTCGGTTGGCAATCCGGGTGAGGGGGACCTTCCGTTTGCGGAACAGCGCACAAGAACTGCGGAAGTCCGAACACTCCCCCACGGGAGCTCGCCCTATCATCCCCGAGGCAATGGCGCTCCGGCGATCGCATCCGTCCCCCGCGTTTGGCGATCGGCAGAGGTGCCCAACAACAGGGGAATGACGACAATGAAGTTCATGCTGACCGATCGAAAACTGCATCCGCAGGCCGAGCCCGTCGCCGATGGCTTCAAGAAAGGCCAGATGAACCGGCGCGAATATCTCGCCACCATGGCTGCGCTCGGCGTCAGCGCTACCGGCGCGCTGGCGCTCGGCGGGCTTGCGCCGTCACCGGCCAGGGCCGAGGAGCCGAAGCGCGGCGGCATCTTGCGCGTCGCCATGAACGTCAAGGGCTGGAAGGATCCGCGCACCTTCGACGGCGTCGAGATGTCCAACGTCGCCCGCCAGTGCAACGAATATTTGGTGCGCTGGAAGCGCGACTTCACCTTCGAGCCATGGCTGCTCGAGAGCTGGGAAACCAGCGACGACGCCCGCGTGCTGACGCTGCATGTCCGCAAGGGCATCACCTGGTCGAACGGCGACACCTTCAACGCCGACGACGTGATCCACAATCTGACGCGCTGGTGCGATGCGTCCGTCGCCGGCAATTCGGTGGCCGCGCGCATGGGCGCACTGGTCAACGCCGATACCAAGAAGGCCGTCGACGGCGGCATCGAGCGCGTCGACGATTTCACCGTCCGGCTCAATTTGCCCAAGCCCGACATTTCGCTGATCGCCGGCATGGCCGACTATCCGGCGCTGATCATGCACCGCAGCTATGAAGGCGACGGCGATCCGCTGAAGGCATTGGCGATCACCACCGGGCCTTGCGAACTCGTGGCATGGGACGCCGAGGTCGGCGCCGAAGTCCGCCGCAAGGACAAGCCATGGTGGAAGGGCGAGTTCTACCTCGACGGCATCAAATGGGTCGACTACGGCTCCGACCCCAACGCCATGCTGTCGGCCTTCGAATCGGGCGAGATCGACACCGACCACGAAACCGCCTCCGATACGGTTGCGCAGACCGAGTCCATGGGCCTGAGCAATTCCGAGATCGCCACCGGTTCGACCATCGTGGCGCGTTTCAACGTCGGCAACCCGCCCTATGACGACATCAAGGTGCGGCGCGCCGCCCAACTTGCCGTCGACAATGCCGCCGTGCTGAAGATCGGCATGGACAACCGCGGCAAGCCTGCCGAGAACCATCATGTCGGGCCGATGCATCCCGAATATGCCGATATCGGCCCGGCCGTCCGCAACATTGATCAAGCCAAGGCCCTGCTCGCCGAGGCCAGCAAGGCCGACCACGAATACGAACTCATCTCGGTCGACGTCGACTGGCAGAAGAGCACCGGCGACGCCATCGCCGCGCAGATGCGCGAGGCCGGGCTGAAGATCAAGCGCACCGTGCTGCCGGCCGCGACCTTCTGGAACGACTGGAGCAAATATCCTTTCTCCTGCACGGAATGGCTCGGCCGGCCGCTCGGCGTCCAGGTGCTGGCGCTCGCTTATAAGTCTGGCGCCGCGTGGAACGAGAGCGCCTACGCCGATCCGGAATTCGACAGTCTGCTCGACAAGGCGCTGGCGATGCCCGATCCCGGCGCCCGCAAGGAGCTCATGGCCAAGATCGAACAGAATCTCCGCGATTCCGGCATCATCATCCAGCCCTACTGGCGCTCGGTCTACCGCACCTACCGCAAGGGCGTGCATGGCTGCGAGCAGCACCAGTCACTCGAGCAGCATTTCGAGAAGGTTTGGCTCGAGGCGTAGCCTTGCAGACGACCAATTGTCGGGGCCAGCGCCGCTCCTTCTTCCTTCTCCCCTTGTGGGAGAAGGTGGATTGGCGCGCAGCGCCAAGACGGTTGAGGGGTGCGGACGGAGTGCCGTCGGTATCAAGCTGGAACACCCCTCATCCGGCCGCTTCGCGTCCACCTTCTCCCACAAGGGGAGAAGGAAGAGCCACGCCAGGCCTTGAAATCTCCAGTCCAAGCCGCACGGTCTCCCGCACCAGCAGGTCCAGATCGTCGCGCCGGGTGCGGTGGTTGTTGATCGCCACCCTGAGGCTATGCTGGCCATGCACCGTCGTGTCGGAAATGGCGGCGATGCCTTCTTCCTGCAGCCTCAGCATGATCTCGGTATTGAGCGCTTTCAGGCGCTCCCCGCCCAGTCCGTCCGCGCGGTAGCGAAAGCAGACGATGTTGATGCTCACCGGCGCTACCAGTTCGAGTGCCGGTTCGGCCGCGATCAGCGCGCCGAGATAATGCCCTTGCGCGATGTTCTGGTCGATCAGCCGGCCGAACTTTTCGATGCCGTGCTCTCGCAACGCCATCCACACCTTCAGAGCGCGAAAGCCGCGCGTCGTCTGCAGGCCGTAATCGTGCAGCCATTGGCCGGAGGCCAGGCCGCGCGGCGTCGATTCCAGATATTCCGGCGTCACCGCGAACGCGCCGCGATGCACGGAGGCATCCCGGATCAGCGCGCAGCCGACCTCGAATGGCGCGTGCAGCCATTTATGCGGATCGAGCGCGATCGAGTGGGCGTGCTCGATGCCGGCAACGCGATGCGAATTGTCCGGCGCAATCGCAAGCAAGGCGCCGATGCAGCCATCGACGTGAAACCACAGATCCTCTTTTGCCGCCAGGTCAGCCAGCGCTTGCAGATGGTCGATTGCGCCGGTGTTCACCGTGCCGGCCGTACCGATTACGCAGGCCGGCTTGAAGCCGGCGTCGCGGTCCTCGGCGATCGCCGCCCGCAACGCAGCGATGTCGATCCGCAGCCCGGCATCGCTCGGGATGCGACGCAGCGCCCGGTTGCCGAGGCCGAGCACTTCCATCGCCTTGCGGTGACAGGAGTGAAGCTGGTCGGAGCCGTAGAAACGCAGCGGCTTGTCGATGCCGGCAACGCCGTGCTCGCGTATGTCGATGCCGGCCTTGGCGTTGCGCGCCACGGTCAGCCCGATGATGTTGGCCATCGAGCCGCCGCTGACCAGCGTGCCGCTGGCCGATTGCGGAAAGCCCATCATCTGCTTGCACCAGTCGACGACCTGGTTGTCCATCAGCGCGGCGGATTGGTGGCCGCCGCCGAGGTTGGAGCCCTGGATCGCCGCCAGGAAATCGCCGAGCGCGCCGGTGAAATTGCTCGAGCCCATATACCAGGACCAGAAGCGCGGATGGATGTTGCCCATCGGATAGGGCATCAAGCTCCTGGTGACGTCGCCATAGATTTCTGCCAGCGGCGCCGGCGAACGCGGCAGCGGCGATGTGAAGAAGGTCCTCACATCAATCGGCATCTCCTGCCACACCGGACGCTCTCTGACATCGCGCAGGTAAGCGACGGCATCGTCGACGATCCGATGCGACAGGGCCTGCACGTCGGCCCAGTTCGAGGGGTCAAGCGTTTCCTCGGTGGCCGTGACGGCCAGTCCAGGCTTCGTGTCCATGCAGGCCGCTCCCGATGTGCCGCCGTCACGCCGGAAACTGGCAGCCGGGCGTCGACTGCGAAAGCGCGGTCTCCTCGGCGTCCATCTCCGCCTCGATGCCGTCGAACAGCGGTGTCGTCATGTAGCGTTCGCCAGTATCGGGCAGCATGCACAGGATCACCGAGCCGGGTGCCGCCTTTTCCGCGATCTGCCGCGCCACCGCGAAGGTCGCTCCGCCGGAGATGCCGGTGAAAATCCCTTCCTTCTGCGCCAGCGCCTTGGCCCATTTCATGCCCTCGGGCCCGGCAATCGGCACCACCTCGTCATAGAGGCTTGCGTCTATCGCCTCCTGCAGCACGTCCGGAATGAAGTCGGGCGTCCAGCCCTGGATCGGATGCGGCTCGAACGCCGGATGGCTGGCCGCAGGCGCGCCGCCGGTGCCGCGCTGCTGCGACTTGCCGCTGCCGATAAGCTGCGCATTGGCCGGTTCGGCGAGCACGATCCGGGTCTCCGGCCGCTCGCGGCGCAGCACGCGTCCGACGCCGGCGACGGTGCCGCCCGTGCCGTAGCCGGTGACGAAGCAGTCGAGCCGCGAGCCGGCGAAATCGTTGATGATCTCGCGCGCCGTCGTCGCTTCGTGAATGGCGGCGTTGGCCTTGGTTTCGAACTGGCGGGCCAGGAACCAGCCATTGGCTTCGGCGAGCTCCACCGCCTTCTTGTACATGCCGAAACCCTTCTGGGCGCGCGGCGTCAGCACCACCTTGGCGCCCAGCATGCGCATCAGCTTGCGGCGTTCGATGGAAAAACTGTCGGCCATCGTCACCACCAGCGGATAGCCCTTCTGGGCGCAAACCATGGCAAGTCCGATGCCGGTGTTGCCGCTGGTCGCCTCGACCACGGTCTGGCCAGGCTTTAGAGCGCCGCTGCGCTCGCCTTCCTCGATGATGTTGAGCGCCAGCCGGTCCTTCACCGAGGCGGCGGGATTGAAGAACTCGGCCTTCACGTAGATCGTGGCATGGTCCGGTCCGAGATTATTGATGCGGATCACCGGCGTATCGCCGACCGTGTCGAGAACGCTGTCGAACAGGCGGCCGCGCCCGGCGGTGGTTCTGATTTTCTGTTGATGCAACATGTCGATCTCCTCGCCTTGTCGGTGTCTCTTGTCGTCACGGGCCGGTTACAGACCGGTGGCTTGGGCGGCGAGGTTTCGAGACCTTGCCGCGCTACATTTGCCTCCGGCAATGCCAGCATCCGGAGCGGGAATTCGCTGCCGGATGCACCGTGTCGCGTTTGGTGATAAAACAAAGGCCGACTGGCCAGCGTGGGAGCAGGCGTGGAAACTTACGTGGAATCCGCCCGATCGAGCCTCCACGGCGAGGTGGCCGGCTTTTCCGTGCGTCTGCTCGGACCGCTGACGATCGCACGCAACGGCATCATCATCCAGCTCCCAAAATCGCGCAAGCTGTGTGCGCTGCTCGCCTATCTGGCGCTGGCGCCGCATCCGGTCGGCCGCAGCCGCCTCTGCGAGCTTTTGTGGGATGTGCCGAACGACCCGCGCGGCGAGCTTCGCTGGTGCCTGAGCAAGCTTAGAGGCATCCTCGATGAACCGCATCATCGCAGGGTCGAGACACCAGGCGACACGATCGCGCTTGATCTGAGAGGTGCTTCCGTCGACGCTGTCGACATAGCCTCGGCCGCCGCCAAGGGCGTTGAGACGCTCGGTCTAGAGCGGCTGCAGGCTCTTTCCGGAATGTTCGCCGGCGACTTTCTCGATGGGCTGGAGATCGACCGCAGCCCGCATTTCAACAGCTGGCTGATCGCTCAGCGCCGCCGCTTCGGCTCTTGGCACGCCGCAATCCTGGAACATCTCGTCAACAAGCTTCCGGTGGATGCCGACAGAATGTCTTCGCATCTGGACAAATGGCTGGAACTCGCTCCGTTCGACGGGCGCGCGCATGTGGCTCTTCTGAAAGGGCTGGCGCAGCGCGGCCAGTTTGACGCGTGCGAGGAACATCTCGCTTCCGCAGCGCAGCTGTTTGCTTCGGAGGATCTGGATTTCGGACCCGTTCGTGAGGCATGGCGCACGATCCGCAACGAACGACCTGCCGCTACGCTCTGGGCGCGACCGTCACTCGTACCCGCGGCCCCTCACGCGTCAATTGTGCTTCCCAATTCCGACACTGCTGCATCGCAGAAGGCTTCGCTTGCGGTGATGCCGTTTGCCGAAGAGACGGCTGACGGCGGCCCACGCGGAGGCATCGCCGATGGCCTGACCCACGATATCATCACCCGCCTGGCCAAGCTCAGGGATTTCTTCGTCATCGCGCGCGGTTCGGTGTTTGCGCTCGCCGAAAAAAACATTGGGCCGGAGGATGCCGGCCGTCGGCTCAATGTCGATTATGTCGCCACCGGCACGGTACGCAGCCAGGCCGGCCGCGTCACCGTCGCGGTCGAGCTGGTCGAAGTGCGCACGGCCAGGATCGTCTGGGCCGAGACGTTCGAGCGCAAGCCGAACGACATCTTTGCCGTGCTCGACGACATCGGCAACAGCATCGTCTC
Source organism: Mesorhizobium sp. M0590 (assembly GCF_040320905.1). Classification (NCBI taxonomy): domain Bacteria; kingdom Pseudomonadati; phylum Pseudomonadota; class Alphaproteobacteria; order Hyphomicrobiales; family Phyllobacteriaceae; genus Mesorhizobium; species Mesorhizobium sp. M0590. The sequence goes on along the minus strand of NZ_JAMYQN010000002.1, from coordinate 635,735 downwards.
GTCGATCTCGGCCGAGATCGAGACGGGCGAGCGCAACCGCGCCATGTTGAAGGCGCCCAATTCGCTGAACGCCTGGGAAGCCTACCACCGCGGTCTCTGGCACATGTATCGCTTCACCCGCGCGGAAAACGAGCAGGCCCGGCATTTCTTCGACATAGCCTTGAAGCTCGATCCGACGTTCGCCCGCGCCTATGCCGGCCTTTCCTTCACCCATTGGCAAAATGCCTTCCAGCGCTGGGGCGACCGCGACCACGAAAGCGCCCTGGCCTTCGAGGCAGCCGGCCAGGGCCTGCTCGTCGACGATCACAATCCGGCCGCTCACTGGGCCATGGGGCGGGCGCTGTGGCTGCGCGGCGAGCAGGACGGCTCCCTCATCGAGCTGGAACGCGCCGTAGACCTCAGCCCGAATTTCGCGCTCGGCCACTATGCGCTATCTTTCGTCCATTCGCAGTCCGGCGACCCGCAGGCTGCGATCGGCTCATCCGACCATTCCAGGCATCTGAGCCCCTTCGATCCGCTGCTGTTCGGTATGTTGGGCGCCAGGGCGATGTCGCATGTCCGGCTCGGCCAGTTCGACGAAGCCGCCGAATGGGCGCTGAAAGCAGCCGCGCGTCCCAACGCCCACGCCATCATCCTCGCGATTGCCGCGCATTGCCTTGCGCTGGCGGGGCGGCTGGACGAGGCACGAAGTTTCGCCGCTGCGCTGCGCAAGATGCTGCCGAACTACTGCGCCGACGATTTCATCGGCACGTTCCGCTTCGAGCCGGACGCCGAGGCACTGTTCCGGCAAGGCGCCAAGCGGATCGGGCTGGGGTGAGGCAGGCGCGCGGTTTGCCAGGCTCTCCAAACCGCTCATCGCGGCTGGCCGCCCCAAACATCGTCATGTCTGCAGCCAGGGCGCATCGTCAGGTTGGTTGCGAATTCGTCGACCAGAGCGGATCAGACGGGCTCAACCGATTTGACGTTGCCGTCGGTATCCACGAGGCAGCTTGTCTTCTTGCCACTGGCATCGAGTTCGACCTGATAGGTCTTGGAATCGAGCTTGCTCGATGAAACCGGAAGTATCTTCGTGCTGTCGACACCGCTCGCCTTGGCGACCGCATTGGCGCAAAGCAGTTGAAGGTCCGCCGGGGCCGTCTCGACCTTCGTCCTGGACATCTGGTCCTGAGGCGGCGGCGGTGGCGTGCTGACACAAGCGCTAACGGCTCCAGCCAGGAATCCGATTGCTGTCCCCCGGATCGAAGTTCTCACTGCATTTTTTCCCGACATTGCTTGTCCCTCTCCGAATGCCGCTTCACACACCCTTGTAAAGTGCCGCCCCCTGCATGAGAACGATGACCTTGGCCCCAACCTTGACGCGGGATGCGAGATCGACGATGTCGTCGTTCCTCATACGGATGCACCCCGATGACACGTCGAGCCCGATCGTCCAAGGCTCCGGGGTGCCGTGTATCCGGTAGATCGTGTCCTGGTCGCGCTCATAGAGATAGAGCGCCCTTGCGCCGAGCGGGTTGTCGGGCCCTCCCTCCATGCCTCCGGCGTATTTCACCGCCTTCGGATCGCGAGCGACCATTTCGGCCGGAGGTGTCCAGGTCGGCCACTCCGCCATGCGGCCGACGCGCACGATGCCGGCCCATCCAAACCCTTCCCGGCCCACGCCGATGCCGTAGCGCATGGCCCGCTGACCCGGCTGCACAAGATAGAGAAAGTGCTGATTGCCATCGATAATGATCGTGCCTGGCACTTCCGCGGTGCGGAATTTGACCATCTGCGGACGAAATGCCTCGGGCACCTCATTATGCGCGGCGTAGTATTTGCGCGCCTTGGTGCGATCGTAGTCCACCCATTTGTGGCTTTTCGGGTCGAAAACCTGTGTTCCCTCAGCCAGCGCCGCCACCGCGACAAGACCGAACGCCGCGGCGACGACTGCCGTGAGGGAGCGCCGCCGGACGGTGCCGCGTTCCGCGAACATAGGATTTCCGCTCATGGATTTGCCCACCCGTGCACCCGTGCGCCTTGTGCGGCAACCCATTGTTTGGCGTATTCGTAAGGATCCTGACGCTCTACCTGGAGCGCATAACTCATCTTGGTGATTTCCTCGGGCTTCAGCTCGACCCGTTCCAGGAACGCCACCACCTTCGGATATTTTTTGCGCAGCGAGGTGGCGTAGGCGATATGGAAATGTGCGGTATCCCATGATACCGGCGCGCTGGACTTCGAGACCCAGAGCGGGTCCTCTGACGGCAGTACGATCTTCCACTTTGCCGGATCAAAGGGCGGCTCGGTAAGCCGGACAATGTCGTGCAACTCAAAGACGTGGTGCGGCGCGTAGCAGGCAAACACCATCGGATGATCCGTGGCGACCGCGGCATCGACAGCCGCCATTCCGGCATCCTCGGGCGTCTCCAACAAGGTCATTGTCTTGGCATAACCATAGCTGTTGGCGCGGACGCGCTCGATAGCGGTTGAGGACCAACCCTCAGCGCCGATCCAGAGTTCGCCGCGTCCGTCGCCATCGGTATCCAACGCGGCCGTTTTCTTCGTATCGCTGAGATCCGAAACATCGTGAATTCCAAATTTGTCGGCTGCTTCACGCGTCGCGCAAATGCCTTGCCAGGCCGGCACTCCAATGGGGCTGATGGCCACGGTGCCGGCCCCGTCCACATACTTCTTCACCAGATTATCCAGATTGGGCAGCCAGATTTCGGGATGAATATCCACCTCACCAGAATTGAGACCGGCAAAGGCAATAAGCGTCCCCATCTCGCGCACGTCGGCATCGAGCCCGAAATTTTCCTTCAGGCTGACCTTGAGGATATTTGCCGTCGCCTGGCCCGACGGCCAGTTCGGCATTGCAATGACGAGGTCAGCCGCGTGGACCGGGATGTTTAGCGCCAGCATCGTCAATGCCGCCAGCGACACTTTCCGCAGGCACTGCCGAAATCGGTTGTGCATCTCTTCCCCCTCGCTTCGGTGCTGAAATGAACCGCGACGGGAACAATCTGTCGCGGCAAGCACCTGGTTGTGACACCAGCCCCATCTTCTGACGGGCAACTGCTGAAGGTGCAGCAGTGCATTCGCCAAAGAGAGCGCCTTCACGTGCCGCCCCTGCACGCTACCCGATGACAATCCGACTGGGAAGATGCCCACGACGCGGCCGCGGCGCCCCCACTGCGCCCCTATTTGGCACGCCGCAGCGTTGAAAAGTCGGGCAAAGGGGCGCGTTTCTTTCGGCCCTCGCAACGGTTGGCTGGGTTCGAAAAAATACCACAATAGATCGCGATTAGGGCGATTCGTATAAGATGTGGTATCGTCGCGCATTTTTTGTAGAGTTGGCGCAAAATTCACAACAACATAGAATATTACTTGTACGAACTCGGCTTAATGAGAACAAAACTAAGGAAGCATTCCGGAATCTTGCTACTGATCACATTTCAGTATCTGCTAAGATAGCCCGTGCTGATTCCGAATTATTAAGCATTTGCAAAATTCAATCCTGCGATATTGGGATTTGTCCTTGTCATAGGCTGACTCGGATGCATTTCTTGGAAGCACAGCCGCGTCAGCGGATCGTTGAAACATGCTTGGGCGGACGGGGCACTAAGCATGGAGAGGAATATTGACACTCGCTAATGCGGCGGCCCCCGCTGGGAGCGTTCCCTCCCACGTAAGAGATTACGGCAACCGTCGGCTAAGTCGTCGAATGCATCGACCACAGCCTGGCTCTCGTTTGATGGCCGGCGAAGCTTTGCCCTCCTCCGATTGGCGCCAGCCTTCGCGGCAAAAGCGGGGATCGCCGCCTGCAATGGCCTTCCGATATGGACGATGTCCGCCGCCAGCCAGTCGGAGGAATGAATCATGAAACTCGTAATCTGTGCGGCCTTGGCCACTGCTTTGATGGCGATCGTCGGTTGTACCACCGACGACTACGATGGTTGTCGCGGAAAGGGCTGCCTGGTTGATCGGTCCCATAAAGGGAGCCGGAAGATAGACGACCGGCCGCAGTTCGACAGGAACGGCAATCCCAACTTCGATACCAGGGGCCGTTACATCGGCTGCCATGGGCTCGGATGTAAAGTCGACGATCCTGATGACGGGGATCAAAGTATCGACGACAGACCGCAGTACGACAGAGAAGGCAATCCCAACTTCGATACGCAAGGCAACTACCAAGGCTGCCGCGGCATCGGCTGCGAGGTCGATACACCGGACGATGACAGTTCATCGAACGATGACGATTCCGATTAAGGGACTCGGGGGGGCGAACAAGGAGGAAGCCAATCATGTCTGAATTCAGCGGCCTGGTCCGGCGACGTGTCAAAATCGTCATGGTCGGCCTCACGGGGCTGGGAATGGCGCTGACGTCCGCTTTCGCTGCGAATAACGCCTGTGACGGTATAAAGGTCGAAGTGACGAAGGCGCGCAAGCAGGAATATGCCCCTCTCGTCGTCTCGGCGATGACCAATAAGTTCAAGCCCGCTCAGGCAAAGTTCTTCTCGATCATGGAGAGCGGCAGCTGGAGCGCCGCCTACGTCTCCACGCCGGTGAGCGACGACGGCGTGATGTTCTTCCAGACAGTCGACGGAAAGAAGCAGTTTCGCGACGTGTGGGGCGGCTATGCCGAGCCGTCGGAAAAACCTGAACTGGTATCCTGGGCGAAGAAGCTCGGAGCGCCGCAAGACCTGGCAAAGTGTTTTGCCGAGACAGTTACGGAACGACGGTGATGATCGCTGGAAATTGCCGCTGACCGTTGGTGCAGGGGGAGAATGATTGGTGAGCGCTCCGGGGCGCCGGGGCTCTGAGATCGACTCCAATCATCAGCTGCAGGATGTGCAAAATGCAAAGTCTTCGAAAATCCAGACTGATCGTGCAGTTCGCCCGTGCATTGGCAACGTCAGTGAAAATGACGGCCGTCGTAAGCGTAACCGTCCCGCAAACGATCAATATTGCGCATGCCAGCAAGTATGATCTGCCGAAACCCTACGTCTCCCGGGCTCTTGATGCGGTTCTGATACCGATCAATCACGCCTCTCGGCACCGCTACCAGATCCCGCCAAAACTTCGCGGGGTGTATGTCCTGGCTGTTGCACCCCATGGCATTGCCGCGCGGCAAGGTATCCGACCGGGTGACGTGCTTGCCACAGTGCGGCATCAACCGATTTCGACGCCGGTTGATGTCGACAGACTCGTTTGGGCCGCCCTTGCCGTGAGTGCCACCAGTTTCCTGTTTGGCGTGAACCGCGGGACAGAAGTCGCAGATGTCGTCGAGGTCAACACCAACATCACCGTCAACAACTTCAACACCAACATCTCGGTCGACAATATTTCGCAATGGACGAGCGTCGACAATCGAGAGGAGTGGACGCAGATCGTCGATGAGTATGACGACGAGATGGAGACGGGCCTCAATGATACGAGCTATCGCGAGGACGACTCGCAGCCTGGCGACGCCAATCCGGACGCAAATGTGTCTTCTCCCGATGCTGACGACGACGATACCAGCACCGATACTGACGACAATAGCCCGGCCGACAGTACCGACGACAACAGTTCCGATCAGGACGATTCGAGCGATCAGAACGACGATGAAAACTCAACGGACGGTGATGATGACAAGAACAGCACCGACACCGACGACGATAGCACGGATGACGATGCGTCGGATGACAGCACTGACAACAATGATTCCGACGATCAGGACGATTCCAGCGATCAGAATGACGATGACGACCCGTCGGCAGATGGTGAAGACGAAAACAGCACCGACAGTAATGACGATGCGTCGGATGACAGTAACGACGCTGACGGATCGGACGATGACGATGCCAACTAGCGGCGACCATGCCGGCAGTTCTAGACCGAGGACAATCGATGAAAACCGCGATGCTGACCGCTGCCATCGTTCTGGCCATGCCGGCTTTCGCATTTGCCCAGGACAAGTGCAACGACGCCGCCAAGGATCAGGCCGGCCCGAACGAGTGCGCCGATGCCGCGTCCAAGAAATCCGACAAGAAGCTCAACGAGCTTTACCAGCAGATCGAAACCCGCCTGAACGACGACGCGGATACCAGGACGCTTCTCGTTCAAGCACAGCGGGATTGGGTCAAATTTCGCGACGCCGAGTGCAGTTTCCAGACCGCGGGAGCGGCTGGAGGAAGCGTGATGCCAATGCTCATCGCGGAGTGCATGGACAGCCTGACGCAATCCCGTGTCAAAGATTTCGAGGGTTACCTGAAATGCAGGGAAGGCGATGCGAGTTGCCCCGTTCCGGCAGCGAACACATCACATGCCGTACCTGCCGTGGCCGATGAGAACGGCCAGGCCGGCCTTGCCCAGGCTGCCGACCCGATAACTATTCCATTGCAACATGTTAGGGGCCACGGAAGCGCTGACGTCGTTTATCACAATCTCGGGATTGCGTTGGGCATCAATGGTGCCAAGCCTCGTCTGTTCGAATTCGACACGGGGTCGGATGAGTTCAACGCCGAGATCGATTCGAGTGTCCCTGGCGTAGAGCCGGTGCACGGCAGCAAGCCCGAAATGTACGCCTATGGAGACGGCACCTATGGAGATTGGGTACAGCAGGTCCGGTTCGACAGCCTGTCCTATTACGATCCGGATGATCCCTCGCAGCCTGTCGTAACCTTCGACGGTGGCTATGGCGCCGGTCGGGTGGTGGATTACGTCTTCACCAAGGGTTTCGGCTATCTCAAGGATATGAAATTGACGCAAAAGCCCGTTGGCCACCGCGGCGATACGCCGGTCTATGCGGATCTTAATGCGCGCAAGAGCATGCAGAATGGCGAACCCGGTGGTTCGACGACGTTTTACGGTGTCTTTGGAGCCGGCGATTTTCTCGATGAGGGGGACGAGGCCGCCGCTCCCGCCAGTCAGACACAAAGCGGCTATGTGGTCTCGGCCAATGCAAATCTTGGAAAGAAGACGACACGGGGCTGCGCTCCCTGCCTGACGCTGAATTTGTCCCCCAGTCTGAGATCCCAGTTTACGGCCCTGATGCCCTGGGGCGAACTGGATTATGAATTCCGCCAGAGACGATTCCCGCGATCAGGCGCGAACGCATCCAATCACTACGAAGGGTCTTACCATTATACAATTTCTTTTGACTATAAGGGAAAGAAGCAGTCGGTTGATTTCAGTGGACCTGTTTTATTGGATACTGGATCGTCGACCTTTCTCGGTATCACCACAGAAGGCTTTTTTAATAAGCTTCGCTCGAAAGGATTTAAGCTTGATGAATATGATTATACGGTAGTCGATTTTAAGATTTTGGGATTTGAAGATAGTTTCAACAACAAGGAATACAGCGATGTCGTTATGGATCGACAAAGCGATGAGGAGGGGGGCAATGGAGTTGTTGTCGGGCTACCCTTCTTCCAGTCAAATTCCGTAATGTATGATCTGGAGAACAAGACGACCGCATATTCACCCTATTTTGTCAGCGCTGCTAACTTTACCACAGACGCGGCTGCCGAGGATCAAGTGCAGCTGAATCGCGCGACCAGCGATGCTGGAAGCAAAGGATGGCTCGGACTGGCCGGCATCATCTCCGGCGCCGGCGACTTCACGATCGAGAAGGATGCGGACGTGCGTATGACCGGGGCCAATACCTACACCGGCACAACCCATATCGCGGCCGATGGGTATCTTACTCTGGCCGGGCCGGGCAGCATCGAGCATTCCTCGCGCGTCATGGTCGACGGTGTGCTCAACATTGATCAGAAAGGAAACTACCTGAAGCCCTGGGGAGTGGCGCACTCCATGAACGATACGGCCATTCGCACCCTTAGCGGTAAAGGCGAGGTCTATCTGGGTGCGGGCAGACTGATCCTGACAGAAGCCGACGGGCAATTTGATGGAACCATCGCGAACTATGATGACGCCTGCGACAGCGGCGGCCTCGTGGTCGCCGGTGGCAAGCTGACGCTGAGCGGCAAGAACAAATATTCGGGCATGACGGAAGTGGCGGCGGGAGCGGAGTTGCACGTGACCGGCTCTTTGACCGGTGACGTTTCCGTCTCGGGACTGCTTGTCGTTGACGGAGAGGTCTCCGGCGAAGTCATGGTCAAGGAGGGCGGCACGCTGACCGGCTCAGGAAAGGTCGGCAACGTCACGGTCGCCGAAGGTGGCAAAGCTGATCCAATGAAAACCAGATAATCAGGCCATGGGCCGATCGTGGCAATAACGGACAGCTGACGAGAACATAGGGCGGGGCTGAGCAACTTAAGAGCTTGACTGCAACCGGAAAGGGAAATCGATGAAAATCGCGATACTGACTGCTGCCGTGGTTCTGGCTGCGCCGACATTCGCCCTTGCCAAGGACAAGTGCGCCGATGCCAAGGATCAGGCCACCATGAACCAGTGCTTCGGTGCCGAGTTCCAAAAATCCGACAAGAAGCTCAATGAGCTTTACAAGCAGATCGAAGCCCGCCTGAAGGACGATGCGGATACCAAGAAGCTTCTTGTTCAGGCACAGCGGGATTGGGGCAAGTTTCGCGACGCGGAGTGCAGTTTCCAGACCGCAGGCGCGGCCGGAGGAAGCATGATGCCAATGCTCATCGCGCAGTGCATGGACGGCCTGACGCAATCCCGTGTCAAAGGTTTCGAAGGCTATCTGAAATGCCAGGAAGGCGACATGAGCTGCCCTGTTCCGGCCGCGAACTGACACGTGCCACAGCTGATCTGATCACGATGATGTCGGCGGCGAGCGTGATGTCGCCGCCAGACATGAAAGGATGCGAGGGGCATCATCATTGTTTGAGGGACTTGAGGGAGGTGGATTATGAAACGCTATGGATCGTCGCTCGCATTGACAATTGCGGCATCTGTACTGTTGGCATGTGTCGTGCCGGCAACAGCCCAGACTGACATGAGCTTCGACATCAACGTCACGCTTTCCAAAAAGGCAGCCGCCAAGCTCGCGGCTGAAAAGGAGCGGATCGTTGTCTTCGCCTCCTATTACGGCGACCCGAAGAGGAGCGCCGAGAAGCGTGTAAACGAAATCGGCCAGATCGATCTCACGCCGCAGGACGAAGAGGTGGAGATACCGGGTACAGCGGGCCACGCTCACATCAGCGGCACAAAGGTCGACACGAAGCGTCTCGATTGGCTTGCCGGCCCTCCCGAGGTCAACGTCAACGTTGCGTCGGCGCGCAAGAGCAGTCCGGACAATCTGCTCAGCTGCGACTTCATCGACGGTCCACTAGGCGATGCCCAAAGGAAGACTGTGACGCTTCATTGCGGATTGATCGAAGAACATGTGGACACGAAGTTGAAGCCATAAGGCTTACAAATCATGCGCCTCGCCACCGGCGCCAACGTACATTACTCGCGGCATGACCTGCTTACTTCAGGGAGACAAAGATTCTCATGCGCCCGCTGTTCGCTATCTGTTTCGGCCTGGTCATCATGTCCTTGCCTGCGACCGCCCATGCCGAGCGCCGTTGTGGTTGGTACTCCAGCCCGACACCCGGCAACCTCGTCCTGACCGACAGTGACGGGGATTGGTGGATCCAGATGCAGGGACGACCGGATCCCAAAGGCATCGACAATGTGCCGGCCTTTGACGAGCGGCAATTCGTCGAGACCAATGTGCCTGGTTCGGGTCACGGCTACGGATGTGCGTGCATGAACGTCGTAACCAACGCCAAGCAACAGAAGATCACCAGAGTGATCTCGGGCCAAATCCTTCCGCTGCTGCGCTGTCGCAACGACAGATTGCTGCCTAACCCGGACGGATAGTTATTAGATATCTTGTGGATGCCATGGCTGACGGTAGGGCAGCCTAGAGCATTGGATCAAGAAAAAGCCCGGCAAACCGGGCTTTTTCTTGGGTCTCTGAAACCGCATCAATCGGTTCGAAACGGGAATTTGGTGCCCAGAAGAGGACTCGAACCTCCACTCCTTGCGGAACACGGACCTGAACCGTGCGCGTCTACCAATTCCGCCATCTGGGCTGGTGCGCGCTCATTAAGCGGGCGAGGGATGAGTGTCAACGCGCTTTTTTGAAAGCCGCGTTCCTTCTCCGGCTCAATGCTCCAGCACTTCTTTCGACGCCACCGTGGAATCGGCGTTGAGCGTGTAGATGATCGGCACACCGGTGCCGAGCTCGAGCTTGACGATCTCCTCGCCCGATTTGCCGTCCAGCGCCATGATCAGCGCGCGCAGCGAATTGCCGTGCGCCGCCACCAGCACGGTGCCGCCGCGCAGCACATGCGGTTGCAGATCGTGCAGGTAATAGGGCCAGACGCGCGCGCCGGTGTCCTTCAGGCTTTCACCGCCGGGCGGCGGCACGTCATAGGAGCGGCGCCATATATGCACCTGCTCCTCGCCCCATTTCTTGCGCGCATCATCCTTGTTGAGGCCGGAGAGATCGCCATAGTCGCGCTCGTTCAGCGCCTGGTCGCGAACGGTCTCGAGATCGCTCTGGCCAACGGCGTCGAGAATATGCTGGCAGGTCTTCTGCGCCCGGATCAGCGACGACGTGAAGGCGATGTCGAACTTCATGCCGCGCGCCCTGAGCTTGGCGCCGGCCGCCTTGGCTTCGGCATGGCCCAGTTCGGTCAGGTCGACGTCGCGCCAGCCGGTAAATAGGTTCTTCAGGTTCCATTCGCTCTGGCCATGGCGCACGAGCACGAGAGTTCTCGACATATTTGCTCCTTCAAATTTTGTGAATCAGCCAAATCTTGTGGATCAGCCAAGTCTGTGGATCAGCCAAGTCTGTGGATCAGCTTGTCAGGCCGAGCACGTCCCGCATCGAATAGAGGCCCGGCTTGCGGCCGCGCGCCCACAGGGCTGCCTTGACCGCGCCACGGGCAAAGATCGCCCGGTCCTCGGCATGATGGGCAAGCGTGATGCGCTCGCCGGTACCGGCCAGCACCACACTGTGGTCGCCGACCACCGAGCCGCCACGCAAGCTGGCGAAACCGATCGAGCCTGCCTTGCGCACGCCGGTATGGCCGTCGCGCACGCGAACATCGTTGCCGGCAAGTGCTACGCCGCGCCCGGCAGCGGCGGCCTCGCCGAGCAGCAGCGCCGTGCCCGACGGCGCATCGACCTTGTGCCGGTGGTGCATTTCCAGGATCTCGATGTCGAAATCGTCGGCATCGAGCGCGCGCGCCGCCTGCTCAACCAGCACCGCCAGCAGATTGACGCCGAGGCTCATATTGCCTGACTTGACCACCGTCGCGTGCCGCGCCGCCGCCGCGATCCTGGCATTGTCTTCAGCCGAGCAGCCGGTGGTGCCGATGATATGGGCGATGCGCGCCTGCGCCGCGTAGCCGGCGAATTCGACGGTCGCCGCCGGCGTGGTGAAATCGAGCACGCCGTCGGCCTTGGCGAAGGCCGGCAGCGGATCGTCGCCGATCGCCACCTCGAGCCTGCCGACGCCGGCCAGCTCGCCGGCATCCTTGCCGATATGGGGCGAACCGGCCCGCTCGATGGCGCCGGCGACGCGGGCGCCCGGTATCGTGTGGATGGCGCGGATCAGCGCCTGGCCCATCCGGCCGGCCGCGCCCACCACCACCAGGCCCATTTCACTAACGGTCGGCGTGTCACTCATGAATGTCTCCCGGCCGCCTTTTTCGCGCGACCATTTTCCGCCGCACTCTGGATTGGCTCGCCGTCATCGACAAGCCCCAGCCCTTTCCTGCCTTGCACCCGGTGGAACCGGGCATAGACGCTGTGCGGGTCGGCCATCAGCGAGGCATGCGTGCCCTGTTCGACCAGCCGGCCCTGCTCCAGCACGATGATATGATCGGCATTGACCACCGTCGACAGCCGGTGCGCGATGACAATGGTGGTGCGCCCTTCCATGACATGGGTCAGCGCTTCCTGGACGCGGGCCTCGGCCTCGTTGTCGAGCGCCGAGGTGGCTTCATCGAGCAGCAGGATCGGCGCCTGCCGAACGATAGCGCGTGCAATCGATACACGCTGGCGCTGGCCGCCCGACAGCGTCACGCCGTTCTCGCCGACCGGCGTGTCGTAGCCTTGCGGCTGCTGGCGGATGAAATCGTGTGCCGCGGCCTGTTGGGCGGCGCGTTCAATCTCTGCGTCGGTGGCGCTCAGCCTGCCGTACCGGATGTTGTCGCGGATGGTGCCTTCGAACAGATAGGGCTGCTGCGATACATAGGCGATCGAGCCGCGCAGCGAATGCTTGGTGACCTTTGAAATGTCCTGGCGGTCGATTTCGATGCTGCCCGACTCGACGTCGTGGAAGCGCTGCAGCAGCGCAACCAGCGTCGTCTTGCCGGCGCCCGAGGCGCCGACGATGGCGGTCACCTTGCCGGCGGCGGCGACAAAGCTCAGGTCCTGCAGGACCGGCGCCTCTTCGACATAGCGGAAGGACACGTTGTTGAAGCGCACTTCGCCAGAGGTGAATTTCGCCTCGGCGGCTCCCGGCACGTCACCCTGCTGCGGCTCGAGGTCGAGAAGCTCGTAGATCATGCGCGCATTGACCAGCGACTTTTCCATGCCGACCTGCATACGCGCCAGCCGCCTGGCCGGGTCATAGGCAAGCAGCAGGGCGGTGATGAAGGCAAACACCGCGCCCGGCGGCTGGCCGCCGACGGTCGCCCGGTAGCCGGAATAGGCGATGACACCGGCGACGGCGAAGCCGGCCAGCATTTCGGAGATCGGCGTCAGCCGTTCCGAGACGCGGGCGATCTTGTTTGCCCGCTGCTCGGCGCCCGCGACGAGGCCGCCGATGCGGCGCGACAGCTCGTCTTCCAGGGTGAAGGCCTTGACGATAGCGATGCCTTGCGTCGCTTCCTGCATGGCGCCGATCAGCCGCGAGTTGATCTGCACCGATTCACGGGTGATGCAACGCACCCGGCGCATCAGATAGGTGACACTGTAGATCAAGGGCGGCCCGATCAGCAGCGACATCGCCGAGAGCATCGGGTCCTGCCAGATCATGACGCCAACCAGCGCGACAAGCGATACGGCATCGCGCGCCAGCGATGTCAGCGTCATCGACAGGAGATCGCGGATGCCGTTGACGTTCTCGTTGATCTGCGCGGCGAGCCGGCCCGAGCGGGTGTCGTTGAAGAAGCCGACGCCGAGCTTCATCAGGTGGTCGAAAATGCGGCGCTGGTAGCGCGCCACCAGATTGTTGCCGATCTTGGCCAGCGTCACTGCCTGGCCGTAGCTGGCCAGCCCGCGCAGCATGAAGGCGGCCAGGATCGACACGCTGATCAGCGCGATAAGATCGCCGCGCTGCTTATAGAAGATCTGGTCGACGACATCCTTCATGATCCAGGCGGTGAAGGCGGTCGTTGCCGCGATCGTCACCAGGCACAGCACGGCAAGAACATAGTACCAGCGATAATCGCGGCTGTTTTCGGCGACGATGCGGCGGATCACCGCCACGATCTCGCTGGGCCGGGCTTTCCCTTTGGTTGGTGCTGGAAGTGTCAAGTTGGAGCGCTTTGTGGTTTTGGCTTCGGCCGGCTGCAATTCGGCAACCTCTTAACGCCCCGATGGCGGCTTGCCTATGGCCGAGGACGGCGAAACTTCGTCGCGGCGCAGCTTGTATCCTAGACCCGCCAGCGCCGCCCCGCCGTCTGCACGCCGAACAGCGACGGATTTCTGGCATAGGCGGCCAGCCCTAAAAGCGCCGCCAGCGGATGAGTGATGACATAGACCGGCATGCTGCGCATCAGGGCGCTGTGCGGCGCCTTGTCCTCGAAGGCGGCGCGGAAATTGCCGGTGCGCAGCGCCGGCAGGATTTTTTGCGCGATGCCGCCGGTGAGAAACACGCCGCCGCGGCTCATGAACACTAGAGCGAGATCGCCGGCGGTGCGCCCCAGGCAAGTGACGAAGATCGACAGCGCCTCTTCGGCCACCGGATCGTTCTTTGCCAGTGCCGCGGCGGTGACCTCGGCAGGCGTTGTAAAGGGCGACGGCTTGCCGTCCGCCTTGGCCACCGCCCGGTAGGCATTGACCAGGCCGCGTCCGGACAGGATCTGTTCGCCGGAGATGCGGCCCTCGAGCTTCTCGATATGCGGAAACACCTGGAAATCGCGCGGCGAGCGCGGGCCGATATCCATATGGCCGCCCTCGCCGGGTACCGGTATCCAGTGATGCAGCGCATAAACCAGCCCGGCGACACCGAGCCCAGTTCCCGGGCCGAGCACCACCCGCCCGGAATTCGGTTCCGGCTCGTCGCCGCCGATCTTTTCCATGTGCTCTTCGCCGAGCGCGACGACAGCCAGCGCCTGCGCCTCGAAGTCGTTGAGCACCACGACGTCGCTGAGACCGAGACTGGCGAACATCTGTCTCGGCTTGACGATCCATGGGCAATTGGTAAGCGGGATCTCGTCGCTTTCGACAGGACCGGCTACCGCCAGCACAGCTGAATTCGGCCGGACCGACGAGCGGTCGAGCACGGCCGACTGGATCGCCTCGTCTATCGTATTGAAGTTGGCGGTCTGGACGATCGTCGGCTCGCCGGCCTCGGAATTCGCGTCGAGCACAATCGAGAAGCGCGCATTGGTGCCGCCTATGTCGCCGATCAGGATCGGAAATCGCAACAGAGTGTCGTCGTCGCTTACGCCTGGCATGCTCTCGTCCGTTCCCGACGCGTATCGCCGTTCTCTCGTTGACTAGCGCATGACCGCAAAAAGGGAAATCGGTTTTCGAAGTGGAGATGCACGGATGCAGACAGCAAACACGCTGCCCGCATCAGTGCCCCGGTCGTGGCCGCGGCAGCGGAATGCCGATCTCGGGGGTCGCCACAAAGGCGTTCGCCGAGGCCGGAAGCGCTGCCGCGCCGGCTGCGACCGTCGGCGGCGGCGAAGGTTCTGCCGCGAGAGCGGGTTCTGCCGCGATCGGTACGCCGTCGCCATAGTAGGTGACTGCTTCGGCCGTGGCCGGAGCCGGCGCGTCGAGCACGAACTGGCATTGCCTGGGCAGGTTCGCCATCGTCATCACGTCGCGTGCCTTCGGCTTGTCCGGGTTCTTGTTGGGGCGCCACGGCCCCTCGGTGAACCACCAGGCCAGCGCCTGGTCGCAGCCATCGCCCGGCGCCGTCGCTTCCTGCGCCTTGCAGTCGGGTGATCCAGCCTGGCAGCCGATGCGAATGTGGAAGTGGTAGTCGTGGCCCCAGAACGGCCTGACCTTGCGCAACCAGCTGCGGTCGCCTTTGACCGTGTCGCAGAGCTTCTTCTTGATCCCTGGATTGACCAGGATGCGCTCGACTTCGGGATAGCTCGCGGCGCGCTTCAACAGCCGCGTGTGCATCGGCGTCCACAGGCCGTCCTTCACCAGATGGGTTTTTTCATCGACCATCAAGGTAGCGCTGATGTTTTCGCGCTCTTCGGCCGAGAGCTTGCGGTCGGGCATCGGCGTCAGCCAGATGTCGGCGTCGAGGCCGATCTGGTGCGAGGCATGGCCGGTCAGCATCGGCCCGCCGCGCGGCTGCGAAATGTCGCCGATCAACAGGCCCGGCCAGCCGTCGGCAGCGGCGTCGCGCGACAGTTTCTCGATCAGCGCGATCATTGCCGGATGGCCCCAGCGGCGATTGCGCGACGGTCGCATCACCTCCCAGTGCCGGCCGTCCATGGGCAGGGCGACGCCGCCGGAAAAACAGCCTTTGGAATAAAAGCCGATCGATTGCGCTGTTGCGATTGCCGGCAGCTCTTTGGCGCCAAACAGGTCTTTTGCCCGTTGCTCGGCGCTCGCCGTCTGCGCTGCAAGCGTCAGGCCGGCGACGGCCAGAGCTGCCGTCAGCAGCAGTGTTTTGCCCGGCAAGGCTCGCTTTAACGTCTTTCCCAAGCTGGACCCCTCCGCGATTTGAACCGCATCATACCACGCCCCGCGCAGCGTATCGATCATGACCGTTTCATCGGGCTGCGCGCCTCGCCGTCGCGCCAGTCGCCGCTCGCCCACATGGCATCGAGCGCCGAGCGATAGTCGGGGAAGCGAAACCCATAGCCGGCCGCCTTGATCGCCGCGTTGGCGACACGCTTGTTCTCGCCGTAGAAGGACCGCGCCATGGGCGAAAGTTGGGCGGTCTCGAACGGAATTTCGGGCGGCGGCTCGATGCCCATCAATTGGGCGGCATAGGCGACGACGTCCTGCGGCGGCGCCGGCAGGTCGTCGGTGACGTTGAAGATGCCGCCGCGATTGCCTTCGGCCAGATGCCAGAGCGCGCCGGCAATGTCGTCGCAATGGATGCGGTTGAACACCTGGCCAGGCTTGACCAACCGCCGGGCGGTGCCGTTTTCCAGATTGACCAAGGCGTTGCGGCCTGGCCCATAAATGCCGGAAAGCCGCAGGATCGCCGCCGGCCGGCCGACGTCGTGGCCCAGTTTCAGCCAATCCTGCTCGGCGGCAACCCTCATCGCTGATCGCTTCGATACTGGCCGGCATTCGGCGGCCTCGTCCACCCAATTGCCGCCATGGTCGCCATAGACGCCGACGGTGGAGAGATAGGCGATCCATTCGAGCTCCGGCATGTTGGCCGCGATCTCCTCGCGTGCCGCGCCCAGCACCGGGTCGCCGGCCTCGTCCGGCGCGACCGAGACGACGAGATGGGTTGTCTTCCCAAGCGCATCGCCGATTTCGGAGGTCAGCGTGCCATCGAAACGCAGCGGCACGATACCGGCTTGCCGCAGCGCCGCGAATTTTTCCAGCAACCGTGTTGTACCGAAGATCGCTGTGTCGGCATCCCTGTTGGCGCGGGCGAAGGCCTTGCCCGAATAACCGGCGCCGAAGATGAAAATCTGCTTTTTTGTCATGTATGCGCCTCGATCGGCTTTGGCAGGGCCAGAAGCCATTCGCCTCTCACCGCCTCGTCATCTTCTGCTTGCAAAGCGGCTGCGGCACGTTCGGCAAATTCCCGACCCGGCACCAGCCGCGACAGCGCCCATACCGCAGGTCCGCGAACCAGGGGCGAGGCGTCGTCGAGCAGCGCGCGAACGGCGCCGGCCAGCGACAAGTCCTGGGAATTGCCGGCCGCTATCAGCACGTTGCGGATAAAACGGGCGCGGCCGATACGCTTGACCGGCGAGCCCGAAAAAAGCACGCGGAAGGCAGCGTCGTCGAGGCGCAGCAGCTCGGCGATCGGCGGTTCGCGCAAGTCCGCGCGGGCGGCAAGCTTTGCCTCCGAAGCGGCTTGGGCGAACTTGTTCCACGGGCAGGCGGCCAGGCAGTCGTCGCAGCCATAGATACGATTGCCGATCTTTTCCCGGAACTCATGCGGGATCGGTCCTTTGTTCTCGATGGTGAGGTATGAAATGCAGCGCCGCGCATCGAGCCGGTAAGGCGCCGGAAAGGCATCCGTCGGGCAAACGTCGAGGCAGGCCCGGCAGGAGCCGCAATGGTCGTCCTCAGGCGCGTCCGGCACCAGTTCGGCCGTCGTGAAGATGGTGCCGAGGAACAGCCAGGAGCCATGCGTTCGGCTGACCAGGTTGGTGTGCTTGCCTTGCCAGCCGAGGCCGGCCGCCTCGGCCAGCGGCTTTTCCATCACCGGCGCGGTGTCGACAAACACTTTCACGTCCCCGCCGGCGCGTGCCACGATCTTGCCGGCGATCTCCTTCAGCCGGCCTTTCATCACGTCATGATAGTCGCGGTTCTGCGCATAGGCCGAGATCGCGCCGCGGTCGCGCTTTGCCAGGATGTCGCGTGGGTCGTGGTCGGGGCCGTAATTCATCGCCAGCACGATGATCGAGCGGACCTCTGGCCAAAGCGTCGTCGGTTTGCCTCGCCGCTCGAGCGTTTCGGCAATCCAGCCCATCGAGCCGTGAAAGCCGTCGGCAACGAATTCGGCCAGCCGTTCCGGCGCCTGCGGAATCGCATCGGGCGTGGTGACGGCAACGGCGTCGAAGCCGGCATTCCGCGCCTCGCGGTCGATCAGCGCGCGCAGCTTTGCCGTATCAGAAATCGAGGTCCGCATAATGTGACACCGGCGACAGGCCGCGCACCCGGTCGGACAGAAGCGGCCGGAACGAAGGCCGTGATTTCACCCTTGTATACCATTCGCGCGCAGCGCTGTGTTCGCGCCAGTCGATCTCGCCGAGATAGTCGAGCACCGACAGTGCTGCCGCCGCCGCGAGATCGGCATAGGTGACCTTGTTGCCGGCCAGCCAATGACGGGTGCCGGCCAGCCAGTTGGTGTATTTCATGTGCTGGCGGATATTGGCGCGGGCGGCGCGGATCGCCGCCGAATCGGGCGAGCCGCCGCCTGCCGTTTCCGGCATGACCGGCTTCAGAACGCGTTCGCGCACCAGATGCCGGGTAACCTCGCTTTCCGCCTTGTTGAGGTACCAGTCGGTCAGCCGGCGGATTTCGGCGCGCTCCATCGGATCCTCGGCGAATAGCCGCTTGTCGCGCTTGAGTACGCCGCGCGTCTCGTCGAGATATTCGGCAATGACCATCGCGCCGACGATCGGCACGTCGCCTTCGGCGAGCAGGATCGGCAGCGTGCCGGCCGGGTTCAGCGCCAGGAACTCCTTGCGCCGCGTCCACGGCTTCTCCTCGATCAGCGCTAGTTCCTCGCCATACTCACCAAAGGCGAGGCGGACGAAGCGGCAGCTGGCGAACATCGGATGGTGGAAAAGCGTCAGCATGGTCCCGCGATAATAGAGCGCACTGGCAAATCGCCGGCTGCGCCGGTAAGTCTTGGCCGCCCGATTCAGCGGGCTGTCAGGGTGCTGCGACCTATAGGGGGAGTTCCGCGCCGTGACAAGCAAGCCCTTTTCTCAAGCCCTCACTCCAACGCCGAGGTTGCCATGGAAAGCCAGACCGTCGTCGAAGCGCTGCTGCTCGGCCTGCTCGAGGGCCTGACCGAGTTCATTCCGGTATCTTCGACCGGTCACATCCTTCTCGCCGGCCATTTCCTCGGCTTTCATTCGACCGGCAAGGCCTTCGAGATCCTGATCCAGCTCGGCGCCATATTGGCGATCCTCAGCGTCTACTTCCGCCGTCTCTGGAAGATGCTGCTCGAGCTACCCTACGATCGGCTGACGCGGCATTTCGTCCTTGGCATTCTCATCGCATTCCTGCCGGCGGCCATTATCGGCGCACTGGCGCATGACTTCATCAAGACGGTGCTGTTCGAATCGCCGCGGCTGATCTGCATCATGCTGATCATCGGCGGTGTCATCCTGCTGCTGGTCGATCGCATGAAGCCGAAGCCGTATTACCACGATGTCGAGCGGTTCCCGACCAGGCTTTATCTGCAGATCGGGCTGTTCCAGTGCTTGTCGCTGATCCCCGGCACGTCGCGCTCGGGTTCGACCATCGTCGGCGCGCTGCTGCTCGGGGTCGACAAACGGGCGGCGGCGGAATTCTCCTTCTTCCTCGCCATACCGACGATGGTCGGCGCCTTCGCCTTCGACCTGTTCAAGAATCGCAATGTGCTGAGCAGCGCCGACCTGCCCATCATCACCGTCGGTTTCGTCGCCGCCTTCGTCACGGCATTGATCGTCGTGCGCTTCCTGCTCGACTACGTCTCGCGCCACGGCTATGCGCTGTTCGGCTGGTGGCGGCTGGTCGTCGGCATCGTCGGGCTGGCGGGGCTGGCAATCTGGGGGTGAGCCGGCGCGGATAGCGCAATCCCAGCCGGAACTCTATTCTTGCCCGAAGCCGAGCCATACGATCTTGTGGACGTATGGTTGGCAGGGGGAATGCATGAGCGAAGTTCTTGACGCCCTCGTTATTGGCGCCGGTCCGGCGGGACTCGGCGTCAGTTACTTCTTGAAACGGCAGGACCGCGACCACCGCGTGCTCGATCGAGGCCGGATCGGCGAGACGTGGCGAACGCAGCGGTGGAACTCGTTTCGACTGAATTCGCCGACCATTCGCTCCAT
This sequence comes from Mesorhizobium sp. M0590, assembly GCF_040320905.1. Classification (NCBI taxonomy): domain Bacteria; kingdom Pseudomonadati; phylum Pseudomonadota; class Alphaproteobacteria; order Hyphomicrobiales; family Phyllobacteriaceae; genus Mesorhizobium; species Mesorhizobium sp. M0590. The sequence goes on along the minus strand of NZ_JAMYQN010000002.1, from coordinate 615,906 downwards.
CTTACCCGGTGATTCCTACGAGGGGCCCGAGCCGTGGGGCGCGATAAGCCACCACGAATTTGTCGCGTATCTCGAAGGCTATGCCGAGCGGCACCGCCTGCCGGTAAGCACCCAAACTCCGGTGCAAGAGCTGACGAGAGACGACGGGATCTTTCGCATCACCACGACGGACGGGGCATTTCTGGCGCGCAACGTGGTGATCGCCACCGGCGACCAGAATCGGCAGGTCCGGCCAGCAGGGTCGGCGGATTTGCCAACCGCAATTGGCCAAGTCGATTCCTCGGCTTATCGCAACCCGGCCGAGTTCGAGAGTGGCGCGGTGCTGGTGGTCGGCAGCGGCCAGTCGGGCGGCCAGATCGCCGAGGATCTGGCGTTGGCAGGACGTGTGGTCTTTTTGGCGACCAGCCGCAACGGCCGTTGGGTGCGGCGCTACCGCGGGGGCAACATACTTAAATGGCTGACGCTGTCCGGTTTTCTCGACGTTCCGCGCAAGGAACTCGTCCTCCCTTCCGGCAAGCTGCAGGCCCGCGCGCTGGTCGGCGCGACGCACACGATCAGTTTGCAATCGCTGAGTGCGCAAGGCGTGGTGCTGCTCGGCCGCTTCAGGGGAGTGGAGAATGGCAGCCTCGTCTTCGGCGACGAGCTCGACGACCACATGCGATTTGCCGACGAGGTCTCCGCGAATACCAAGCGCCTGGTCGACGGGTACATTGAGCGCGCCGGCCTCGATGCGCCACTGGCCGAGGATGATCCGGCCGAGACGGTTGACCCGCGCTTGCCCGATCCTCCGATCCGCTCCCTCGACTGGACGGCAAGCGGCATCAGATCAGTGATCTGGTGCACGGGCTTCACCGGCGATTTCTCATGGGTCCGGCTCCCCGGCGCCCTCGATGCAGCCGGCCAGCCCGTCCACGAGGATGGCGTCGGCGCTGTTCCAGGTCTCTTTTTCGCCGGCCTCGATTTCGGATCGACGCGGAAGTCGGGCACCATACCGGCCATTCCAGAGGAGGCGGCCGCCGTCGTGGAGCGACTTGTCCAAGCGGGAGCCGACTTGCCACGGAACGGCGTCTAACCGTCGAACGCGGGTTCTTGAACGTGCAAGAACATGACAGCTCTGGCGCGATCAAGACGACGCACGCTGCCTTTTGTCGAAGCGCACCGACAATTTTCCGTAGTCCATTGGTGCGACAGCCAGAAATCGCGAGCACCTTCGATACGGCGCTCCGATTCGCGGCCGACTGCATCCATTGCCTCCATCAGCGTGCGGCGGCTTTGACCTCGGCTGGTCGTCGTCGTGCTGACAGCACTGGCCATATGGGATGAGCCGGCGCAGTCGTTCGGAATGGTCGACCTGGAGACGCCAAAGGAGGTGCGTCAAGGCGCACGATCGGTCAGCGCGCTCGCGCCTTCCTCCGCGGCGCAATGTGCGCAGCAGTAGATGATGTCATCCTGTTCGACGCCATGTCCGATGATCCGGCATCCGCAATGCGGACACGTCGGAGCAAGTTTCTGGACCGCGCATTCGAAGCTGTCGAATGTGTAGGTCTCGTCGGCCATCGTCACGTTGAAAGCCTTGTCGTAGTCATTCCCGCATTGATCGCATCTGGCCATAGTTCTTCTCCTTCTTTCACTGGCTTCAAGCTCGACCAACCTGTCGCGCGGCGATAGGTTCCCGCCAGGATCAGGGGGCCGTCCTAAGCCGGAGACGAGAGCGAGCCTACGCGACGGCGCTGTTCGATCGCACGGATCACCTCGTCGATATCCCGCGGCTCGATGTCGAGTTCCTTCAGGCCAGGCGCGTCGATTGCTGCCACATTGTCCTGACGCATAAGATCGATCTGGTTGCGCGTTATGGGGGCAGCCGGGAGGAGTTCCGCGACGCCAGCCAAGGCGTTCCATACCGCAAACGGCACCGGCATCAGCTTGACGTGCGTATCGAGCTGTCGGGCGATCTCCCGAAGCAGTTCCTTATAGGTATAGATACGCGGGCCACCGAATTCGAATATGGATGAACCCTGGGTTCGCCCGTCGATCAGCCGGCTCACTGCTTCTGCGACGTCTGCCACATAGACCGGCTGAAGCCGTGTGCCACCATCGCCGAACAGCGGATAGACCGGCAGGAGGCGTATCATCCTCACAATGGTCGTGAGGAAAGCGTCGTCAGGTCCTGTCATGACGGCGGGACGCACAATGAAAGCGCCGGGAAATGCGCTTTCCACGGCACCTTCTCCGCGCCCACGCGCCCTTATGTAATTCGAATCCGATTGAGGATCGGAGCCGATCCCTGAAATCTGGACGAACTGGTCGATCTCGCGGTCGCGCGACGCGGCAGCGAGATCGGCCGCGGCTTTCACATGCACGCGTTCAAAGGTCTGGACGCCCTGCTCGACGTAAAGACTGACGGCATTCACGACCGCCTGTGATCCGGTAATGGCCGACCCGATCGAGGACGCATCCAATATATCCGCCTCGACTGCTTCGGGCATCCTTGTAACCGAGGAAAAGACCAGGGCCACGCGAGCCGGATGGCGAGATGCGGCGCGCACCGTGAAACCTCTTTCCAGGAGCCGCTTCACGATCCTGCGCCCGAGAAAGCCAGTTCCGCCGAACACGGTGACGATCCGTTCCGGGTTGAGATCGTCGGGATCCATTTGCCTCGCCATCCCTTTGTCCTCGCATAGCTGCCACGCGGACTGCCCTGGCCGGCATTTGAACCAGCCCGTCGAACATCAGGACGATTGGGGAACAACGCAGGAACGCTTTTGTTCCAGTCAGCGCTGGGCGGATGCTTGACAGATCGGCAAACCATGATCTGAACCGCAGGCGCAGCAAAACGGCCCCACGTCGAGAATGGCCTAGTTTCGCCCGTAAAACACATTCTCGACATGCACCGGCCAGCGCCACGGCAGCACCGCCACCATGTCGAAGCGCACCGATAATTTTCCGTAGTCGGATTGGCGCGACAGCCAGAAATCGGCGGCGCCTTCGATGCGGTGCTCCGATTCGCGACCGACGGCTTCCATTGCCTCCATCAGCGTGCGGCGCGCCTTGACCTCGACGATCAGCACCAGATCGCCACGCCGCGCGATCAGGTCGATCTCGCCGAACCTGGTGCGGTGGCGGCGGGCCAGAATTCGGTAGCCTTTCAGCATCAGCGCCGCCGCCGCCAGCCATTCGCCGTGATGGCCGCGCCGGTAGGCCTTTTGCCGGCTGGCGCTCGGCCGTTCAGCCATCGCCGTCTCCGCCGGTCCCGTCTCTTCCGGCATTCTTGAGGTCGAGCAGCCGACGATAGAGCGTCTGCTTCTGGCCACCCGTCATCTTGGCGGCTTCCGCCGCTGCCTTGGAGGCCGGCATCTCGGCGGCGAGCGAAAGCAGCAGCCGGTCGATGTCTTCAGGCTCATCAGCGACAACATCCGCCAGGCCGACGCAGATGACGATTTCGCCTTTCGGCGTATCAGCTGCGGCGTAATGGCTGGCGAGCGACTGCAGGGTGCCGGTCCGCATCTCCTCGAAGGTCTTGGTCAGCTCGCGGCCGATGGCCGCCTTGCGGGCACCGCCCAGCACCTCGACCATGGCACTGAGCGTCTCGGCCAGCCGGCGCGGCGATTCGAAGAAGATCAACGTTGCCGGCACCGCCTTCAGCGCTTCCAGCCGCGTCAGCCGCTGCCCGGTCTTCACCGGCAGGAAGCCGGCAAACAGAAACGCGTCCGAGGGCAGGCCGGATGCCGTCAAAGCGGCAAGTGCTGCTGATGGGCCGGGGATCGGCACGACACGAATGCCGCGTTCCAGCGCCTCACCGACCAGCCGGTAGCCGGGGTCGGAGATGAGCGGCGTGCCGGCAGCCGAGATCAGCGCTACGCTTTGGCCGGCCAGCAGCGCCGCGATCAGCTTCGGTCCGGCCTCGCCGGCATTGTGCTCGTGGTAGGCGGTGGTGCGGCGGCGGATGCCGTAGCGGTCGAGCAGCACGCGGCTGACACGTGTGTCCTCGCAAGCGACGATATCGGCGGCGGCGAGCGTTTCCAGCGCGCGCAGCGTGATGTCGGCGAGATTGCCGATAGGCGTCGCCACCAGGTAGAGCGCCGGCTCGAGCGGCCGGGCGGCGATTTCGGTCTGCCCGACCACATAACTGCGTTTGGCCGATTCGCCGGTCACCTGCACAACTCCGTTCGACCCTGTTTGGCACGGCTCACGCTTGGTTGCAAAAGCCTGGGTTGCAAAGGCCCTGGTTCCAAAAGGGATGCCGACGTGAACCGGCCGCCATGCCTTCGCCACAGTAGGGAACGAAACCGTTGCCGGCGAATTTTACCCCTGATCTCGGGAGGAGCAGGATGAACAGCCTGACGATACAGGACGTTTTCGAACCCTACTATGCCGGCCGCAAACGCTTCGCCGCGCCATGCGACAAGAGCCTGCCTGCCGAAGCCGCAGATGGCAGAGCCAAGAAGCCGCTTGCACGCCAGCGATCGGCAGAGAGCAAGCCCGCAAACGAAACCGACCGCACGATGGAGCACTGACCGGACGATGCCCAATCGCTTCGACATTTTCATCACCCGCCTCGAAACAAAAAGCGCCCGCGATGGCGCAGCGTCACATTCCACAGACGACCAGCACCATGCCTCACGCGACAAAAGCGAGATCAAGCCGGCCCGTTCCGGAGAGACCAGCGAAAAAGATCGCGCCAAACACCGCCACAAGCACGAGGCTTGACCCCGCAAACCTTAGCGATCGGTCGAGACAGTTCTCGAAGCGCGGTTGCGAATGCTCCGCGATGTATCATTCAACCCAGATACTTCGAGACACGCGCCTCCAGCAGGCCCACCAGAGCCGGGTCCATGAATGCATAGTCGTCGGGAATATCGAGGCAGATTACTCGAGCCTTTTTCAGGCTTGTCTTGAATTTCTGCTGCAGTTTGGCGCGGTGCGTTTTTTCCATCACGAAGATGATGTCGGCCCAGGCGACGAGTTCATGCGTCAACGGTATGTCGGCATCGTGATTAGTGCCGGCCGAAGCGACCTCGATGTCCCGCCGCTTGGAAAACACCTGCTCCGCCGTCGGGCTGCGCAAGCGATTCTGGCTGCAGATGAAGAGAACGTTCTTCAACGTGCTATCTGGCCAAATCCGCCACGACCGCATCGAGCACGATCATGCCGGCCGGCGTGGCGCGCAGGCGGGCATTGCCGATCGGCGCCACCAGGCCTTCGTCCTGCAGCACCGACAGCCGTGCCGTCGACAGGCCGCGCCCTGAAAATGCCTCGTAGCGGGAAAGGTCGATGCCTTCCGCCAGCCTCAGCCCCATCAGCAGGAACTCGTCGGCCTCTTCCGACCGCGTCAGGACCTCGCCGCCGGTAACGCCATGACCCTTGGCCTCGACCAGATTGGCCCAGGTCTCCGGCATTTTCTCGGCGATCGTCACCACGCGGCGGCCATTTTCGACGAACCGGCCATGCGCGCCGGGACCGACGCCGACATATTCGCCATAACGCCAATAGGTGAGATTGTGCCGGCTTTCGGCGCCGGGCCTGGCGTGGTTGGAAATCTCGTAGGCCGGCAGTCCGCGCGCGGTGGTGATCTCCTGTGTCAACGCGTAGAGATCGGCGGCAAGCTCATTGTCTGGAATGATGAATTTCCTTGCCGCATGCAGTGCATGGAACGGCGTGCCTTCCTCGATGGTCAGCTGATAGAGCGACAGATGGTCTGCGGCGTGGCCGATCGCCTGCTCGAGCTCCGTCTGCCACGCTTTAAGCGTCTGGCCCGGCCGCGCGTAGATCAGGTCGAACGACAGCCGTGGGAATATCTCGCGCGCCAGGCCGATCGCATGCAGGGCCTCATCGACATTGTGCAAACGGCCGAGGAAGCGCAGATCCTTGTCGTGCAGCGCCTGCACGCCAAGCGATACCCGGTTGACGCCGGCCGCGCGATAGCCGCGAAAGCGCTCGGCCTCGACCGAGGAAGGATTGGCCTCCAGCGTCACCTCGATGCCATCAGGCACCGTCCAGTTCTTCGCCACTGCATCCAGCACCGCCGCCACGGTCTGCGGCTTCATCAGCGATGGCGTGCCGCCGCCAAGAAAGATGCTGGTCACCTCGCGCGGTCCGGTGCGGCCGCGCATCGTCGCCAGCTCGGTCTCGAAGGCGCGGGCAAAACGCTCCTGGTCGACCGGCTGGTGGCGGACATGGCTGTTGAAGTCGCAATACGGGCATTTGGCCGCGCAGAACGGCCAGTGGACGTAGACGCCGAAACCAGGCCTGCGGTCGAGCAGCATGGTCATACGCCGGCCAATCGGGCTTGCGCGAATTTCTGGAAGGCGCGGGCACGGTGCGACAATGTGGTTGGCTGGCCGGGCTTCCAGCCATGCTTTTCCTTCGCGCTCATCTCGCCGAAGGTCTTTTCGAACCCGTTGGGCAAGAACACCGGATCGTAGCCGAAGCCGAGCTCGCCGCGCGGTGGCCATACCAGCGTGCCCTCGACCTCACCGCGAAAATATTCCGCCTGGCCATCGGGAAAGGCCAGGCAGATGACCGCGACAAAGCGGCCCTTGCGCTGGGCAGGCGTGATCGCGCCAACTTCTTGCAAGGCCACTTCCGTGCGCTGCATGGCCATGCCGAAGTCGCGGGAGCCGTCCGGCGTCTCAGCCCAGTTGGCGGTGTAGACGCCGGGTGCGCCGTCGAGCGCATCGACACACAGGCCGGAATCGTCCGACAGCGCCGGCAGTCCAGTGGCCTTGGCGGCAGCCAAGGCTTTTATGAGGGCGTTCTCCTCGAAAGTGGTGCCGGTCTCGTCCGGTTCCGGCAGGCCGTATTCCTTTGCGGACTTCGCTTCAATGCCGAATGGCGCCATCAGATCGGCGAATTCCCGCAATTTACCGGCGTTATGGCTGGCGACGACGATCTTATGCCCGTCAAGCGAATGAACAGTTGGCGAATGCATCAGATGCCCCAGATTCTTGGCTCGGCGAATTCGATCGAATTGCCCGACGGGTCGCGAATATAGATCGAGCGGCCGCCCTGCGGCCATTCGAACTCGCTTTCGATGGCAATTTTCTTCGCCTCAAGATGCGCTTTCCAGCGTGGGATTTCATCCGCGCTTGCGGCGAAGCAAAGATGGCCCTGGCCGACCGCGCCATGCGGCGGTACTTTGAGCTTGGCGTCGGCCGGCGGCGGCACTTTGGTCGCCTCGGCATTGAACATAAGCAGCACGCTGTCGCCGCAGCGGAAGAAGAGATGCCTGCCATCGACCTTGCCGAGCAGATCGAGCCCGAGCACGCCCGAATAGAACCGTTCCGCGGCAGCAAGGTCCGTCACGTAGAGTGCTGATTCCAGGATTGCAGAAGGGGTCACAGGATCGCCAATCTCATCAATATTGACCGCAGCTAAGCCACCGCCATTTGCTGCAAGCTGACCAGGCGCTGAATACCTTTCTTGGCGAGCCCCATCAGCGCCGCGAACTGCTCTTCCGAGAACGGCTCGCCCTCGGCCGTGCCTTGGATCTCGACGATGCCGCCCTTGCCGGTCATGACGAAATTGGCGTCGGTACTGGCCGAGGAATCCTCGATATAGTCGAGGTCGATGACCGGCTGGCCATCATGGATGCCGCAGGAGATCGCCGCAACGTGATCCTTCAGCACCTTGCCCAGGCTCGCCATCTGGCGGGTTTCCATCCAGCGCAGGCAGTCGTAGAGCGCCACCCAGCCGCCGGTGATCGAAGCGGTGCGCGTGCCGCCGTCGGCCTGGATCACGTCGCAGTCGACGGTGATCTGCTGCTCGCCGAGCGCCTGCAGATCGACCACGGCGCGCAGGGAGCGGCCGATCAGCCGCTGGATTTCCAGCGTGCGGCCGCCTTGTTTGCCGGCCGAAGCCTCGCGGCGCATGCGCTCGCCGGTCGAACGCGGCAGCATGCCGTATTCCGCCGTCACCCAGCCCTTGCCGGAGTTGCGCATCCAGCCCGGCACCTTTTCCTCCAGGCTGGCCGTACACAGCACATGCGTGTCGCCGAACTTCACCAGGCACGAGCCTTCCGCATGCTTGGAGACGCCGCGCTCGAAGGAGATGGGGCGCATTTCGTCGAATTGGCGTTTGGAAGGGCGCATTCAGGCTTCTTTCTTTCTTCGGAATCTTGGCCGGGGAATCTTGGCCGGCTTGTAGCCGCACGGGGCGTGAGGCGCAAAGGAAAATGGACCGGTTGCGCCGACACCGCGGAAGTCTATATCTTCGGGGCGGAGGTTTTTGGCTCGAAATGACAAAGGCAGTCGATCCCGGTTTGCAGTCGCACGTGCTCCCGTCGCACGCGCTGCAATCGCCCGCGCTTCAATCGCTCGACATGCGTTCGCGCGACATCTTCCGGCGCATCGTCGATTCCTATTTGAGGGATGGCGAGCCGGTCGGTTCGCGCAGCCTGTCGCGCATCCTGCCGTCGTCGCTGTCGCCGGCCACCATCCGCAACGTGATGAGCGACCTTGAGCATCTCGGCCTGATCTATGCGCCGCACATTTCGGCTGGCCGGCTGCCGACCCAGGCAGGCCTGCGCTTCTTCGTCGATGCTTTCATGGAACTTGGTGACCTCTCCGACGAGGAGCGCCGTACCATCGAGGCCCAGGTGCGCGCCTCCGGCTCGGGCGCGACGCTGGAGCATATGCTGACCGAGGCCAGCCAGATGCTGTCCGGCATGTCGCGCGGCGCCGGCCTCGTGCTCGCCGCCAAGAATGAGGTGGCGCTTAAGCACATCGAATTCATCCAGCTCGAGCCGACCAAGGCGCTGGCCGTGCTGGTCTCGCAGAACGGCGACGTCGAAAATCGCGTCATCGATCTGCCCGCCGGCATCACCATCTCGCAATTGCACGAAGCCTCCAACTTCCTCAACGCCCATATCCGCGGCCGCACCCTGGCCGAGGCGCGGGTCGAGATCGCCCGCATCAAGGAAGAGACCAGGGCAGCCCTCGACACGCTGTCGCAGGATCTGGTCGAGAAGGGCCTGGCGGTCTGGGCAGGCGCTGAAAGCGGCGTGCCTGGGCGGCTTATCGTGCGCGGCCGCGCCAATCTCCTGGAAAACGTCACTGCCCAGGCCGACATAGAATTGCTGCGGCATCTGTTTGAGGATCTGGAGACGCAGGATGGGCTGATCCAGCTTCTCGACCTCGCCGAGGCAGGCCCAGGCGTGCGCATATTCATCGGTTCGGAAAACAAGCTGTTTTCGCTGTCTGGCTCCTCGCTGGTGGTGGCACCCTATCGCGACAAGGACGCGCGCGTCGTCGGTGCGCTCGGCGTCATCGGGCCGACGCGGCTGAATTATGCGCGCATAGTACCGATGGTCGACTATACCGCGCAGCTGATTTCGCGCATGCTGAGCTAGGAGCCGCCGCGGGCCTGCCGCAAGGAGGAGAAAAGAATGGCGCTGGAATCGTTCAAGGCCCAGATCAGTCTGCTGCTCGAAGAAATGATCAACCAGCCAGAGGATCAGCACGAGGTGCAAGAGCAGTTGCGCGAGAAGCTGCAAGAGATGCGGGCGATGGGTCTGCCGCTGCCGGCCGATCTGGTCGCGCTGGAAAAGCGCCTCGACGACGACTTTTACGCCTCTGGCAACTGAACGGGTTCGGCTTCAAATCCTCGTGTGCTGGACGGCCGCTTGGAACGATCAATACCTGATGCCGTTTGCCCTGTTCGAGGCGAATCCCGGAGGACGTTGATGATCCGATCTGGCGGCTTTGCGGCTGTTGCCGCTGCCCTCCTTGTTGCGACACCGGCAGCCGCCCAGCAGGCGGACCAGAATGTGCTCAAAGGCGAAGCCGCGTTTGGCGATTGGCACGCCGACAGGCCTGGCGTCCGACGCCTGATTGGGCCGCGAGACATGCCGGCAGCCGACCCCGCCCAATCCGCTTCGAACGGCGCCGGCGTGGCGGAACGGCCCGAACGCGCCAAGCCAGAATTGCCGTCGGGCTTTTCGGCTGAAATGATCGCATCCGGCATCGTCAATCCACGTGTCGTGCGCGTCGCTCCGAATGGCGACCTGTTTGTTGCCAACAGCCATGCCGACCAAATACGCGTCTATCGTCTCGCCGAGGGCAGCGCCAAGCCCATCGAGAAAGCGATCTTCGCCAAGGGGCTCAATTATCCCTACGGCATCGCCTTCTATCCGCCAGGAGACAAACCGCAATGGGTTTATGTCGCGAACAGCGACAGCATCGTCCGCTTCCCCTATCGCGATGGCGACCTGAAGACATCCGGCAAACCAGAAACCATTGTCGCCCAAATCCCGTCGGGTGGTCACACGACCCGCGACATCGCCTTCTCGCAGGACGGCAAAACGCTTTATTTGTCGGTTGGCTCCGCCTCGAACGTCGCCGAGGATATAGGTAAGGAGCCGGATAGCGGCCTCGACGCCTGGGCCAAATCAAAGCCGCTCGGGGCGGCCTGGGGCTCCGAGGACGGCCGTGCCGATGTGCTCGCCTTTGACCCGGATGGGAAAAATCCCCGAACTGTCGCCACCGGCCTGCGCAACTGTACGGGCATGACCGTGCAGCCCGCCACCGGCGCATTGTGGTGCGTCGTCAATGAGCGCGACGAACTCGGCGACAATGTGCCGTTCGAATTTGCAACAGCGGTCAAGGACGGCGGATTCTATGGTTGGCCTTGGTACTACATCGGCAATAACGAGGATCCGCGCCATCAGGGCGAGCGGCCAGACCTCGCCGGCAAGGCCACTGTCCCCGATGTATTGATGCAGGCGCATTCGGCGCCGATGAATATAGCCTTCTACGACGGCAAGAACTTCCCGGCGGATTATCAGGGTGACGCCTTCGTCGCCATGCATGGTTCGTGGAACCGTGGCGCCAGGACCGGCTACAAGGTGGTGAGGCTCAAATTCAGGGATGGCAAGCCGACAGGCGAATATGAGGACTTCATGACCGGCTTCGTCATCTCGAACGACGCCGTCTGGGGCCGACCGGTCGGTGTCGCGATGGCCAAGGACGGCTCGCTGATCGTCACCGAGGACGGCAACGGCACCATCTGGCGCATTACCTACGAAGACGGCCGCTCCTGAACGGCGGTGTCGCCTGCTGCGCTGGCGCAATCGAATTCGGCCCGAGGGAATTCACCCAACTTCAACATTGTGCGACAAGCGCCAATCATGACACTCACCGGGTTCCTCGCCTATAGCGCCGCCCTCGGCATCGCCGCGGCCATCCCCGGCCCCGGCGTCACCGCGCTCGTTGCGCGTGCGCTGGGTTCCGGCTTCCGCTCGTCGCTGGCCATGTCGTTCGGGCTGATGCTCGGCGACCTGACCTATCTCACTGCCGTGGTGCTCGGCCTGGCTTTCGTCGCGCAAACTTTCGGCATGGTCTTCCTGGCCATCAAATGGCTGGGCGTCGCCTACCTCGCCTTTCTTGGCTGGCGTTTCTGGACGAGCGGCATCACGCCGGAGACGGTGGAGGCGAAGAAAGGCAAGGGCGGCTTGGCATCCAGCTTTGTAGCCGGCCTCGCCGTCACGCTCGGCAATCCGAAGACGATGATCTTCTATCTTGCCATCACCCCGACCATCGTCGATCTGAAGACGATCACGCTGGCCGATTACGGCATCCTCGTCGCGCTCACCATCGTCGTCCTGCTCGTCGTGCTGGTGCCCTATCTGGCGCTGGCGGCCAAGGCGCGCTGGTTCCTGAAGTCGCCGCGGGCGCTGAGGGCACTCAACCGCACCGCCGCGGGCTTCATGGTCGGTGCGGCGGCGGCAATTGCCGCCCGCCAATAGATCTCCTTCGCCAATCCGCCCAAGGATTGCCACGCCTTGCAAGGGCGGGGGTACTCAGCACGAACTTCACTCGGATATTTTTCGATCGACAGCCTATCTTGCGCGGCGGATGGCTCTATCCTAGGCCCCGCCCGACTCTTGCCGCTTGACCTCTGGGAGGAAATCAATGAACAAGCCCGCCACCCCCGCACACGTGCCCGGCCGCGGCCGCATCTACAATTCGATCACCGAGACGATCGGCGACACGCCGCTGGTGCGGCTTGATAAATTCGCCAGGGAGAAGGGCGTCGTCGCCAATCTGCTGGCCAAGCTCGAATTCTTCAACCCGATCGCCTCGGTCAAGGACCGCATCGGCGTGTCGATGATCGAGGCATTGGAGGCTTCGGGCAGGATTACGCCCGGCAAGACCACCCTGATCGAGCCGACCTCGGGCAATACCGGCATCGCGCTCGCCTTTGCCGCCGCTGCCAAGGGCTACAAGCTGATCCTGACCATGCCGGAAACCATGTCCGTCGAACGCCGCAAGATGCTGGCTCTGCTCGGTGCCGAACTGGTGCTGACCGAAGGGCCGAAAGGCATGAAGGGCGCCATCGCCAAGGCGGACGAGCTGGCGGCAACGCTGCCCGACGCTGTCATTCCGCAGCAATTCGAAAACCCGGCCAATCCGGAAATCCATCGCCGCACCACGGCCGAGGAAATCTGGAACGACACCCATGGCGAAGTCGATATCTTCGTTGCCGGCATCGGGACCGGCGGCACCATCACCGGCGTCGGCCAGGTGCTGAAGAAGCGTAAGCCCTCGGTGCATGTCGTCGCCGTCGAACCGGAAGCCTCGCCGGTGCTGTCGGGCGGCCAGCCAGGCCCGCACAAGATCCAGGGCATTGGCGCCGGCTTCGCGCCAAAAATCCTCGACACGACGATCTATGACGAAATCGTCAAGGTCTCGAACGAGGATTCGGTTGCCAATGCACGGCTCGTCGCTCGGCTCGAAGGTGTGCCGGTCGGCATCTCGTCGGGTGCCGCCCTGCAAGCGGCGATCGTCGTCGGCTCGCGGGCCGAGAACAAGGGCAAGAACCTCGTCGTCGTCATCCCCTCTTTCGCCGAGCGCTATCTCTCGACGATCCTGTTCGAGGGATTGGGCGCTTAGACACGAGCGTTTTTGACCGGTCAGTAGCGATCCTTCGCGATGCCCTCCGACATCAAATACTCTGTATCACGCGTCGGCGTGGACCGCTGAAAAACCACCTGTGGCGGGCGTCGTTCGCTTGAGCGGCGGGTCCCTTCCGTATCAAATCGTCGCTGCCCGGCAGGTGGAGGACTTCATGTACAAGCTCTATACGCGTGCCAATACCGGCGGCTTTGTCATCGAGGCGGCGCTCGCTTTGGCGGGCGTGCCTTTCGACCAGATCGACGTTCCGAAGGGCCGACCCGACCAGGCCTTTTTAGATATCAGCCCCTTGAACCAGGTGCCGGTCCTGATCTTGCCGGACGGACGCTCGATGACCGAATCGGCGGCGATCTGCATCCTGCTGGCCGAGCGCCACCCGGAAGCAGGACTGGCGCCCGCAGCAAGTTCGGCTGACCGTGCCGACTTCCTGCGCTGGATGTTTTTCATGTCCTCCGTCATCTATTCGGCTGACCTGCGGTTCTTCTACGCTCATCGCTACACGACCGATCCCCGCGGCGTGGACGCTGTCAAACGGGCGGCGGTCTCGGAAATGGATCGCAGCTTCGCCATTCTCGATGCCGCCCTCGCAGGCCATGACTGGCTGGCCGGCGACCGGCTCTCGCTGGCCGACATCTATCTCGTCATGTTGGTGGCCTGGCATCCGGAGGTCGCGAAGGTTCCAACCGCTTGGCCGAATATCGAACGCCTGTGGGCCAATTTGCGGGAACATCGAGTGATAAAGAGGCTGAATGCTTCCCACGACATGTGGCCGGCCTAAGCACTCCGCCTTGTCTCAGTGTCTTTCCGCGTGGCCGAGCCATGCCCGTCGTTCCTGCAGGAACCGGCGCACGGCCGGATCGCGTTCGAGGCCGATAGCCCGGTCATAGGCCTCGCTCGCTTGCGGAACTTTGCCGAGTCTGGCCAGCAGGCCCGCGCGGGCGGCCCAGTAAGGTTGATAGTCATACAGCCGCTTGTCGCCGCTGAGTTGATCAAGCGCGCCCAATCCTGCTGAAGCACCTTCGGCCTCGGCAATCGCCACCGCACGGTTGATCGACACCACCGGCGAGCCGGCAATCACCGACAGCGCGTCGTAGAGCTCCTTGATCGCGACCCAGTCGGTACAACCGGTCAGCCGCCGTGTCGTATGGGCGGATTGCACGGCGGCCTCGAGCTGGTAGCGGCCGACAACACCCTCGGCGGCCGCGCGCCCGAGCAGCGCCTCCGCTTCATCGATCAGGGTGTCGTCCCACAATGCAAGATCCTGCTCGGCCAGCGGCACATAGTCACCCGCCGCATTGCGCCGGGCTGCACGCCGCGCCTCGGCGAACAGCATCAGCGCCAGCAGGCCGAGTGCTTCCGGCTCATCCGGCATCAGCGAGGCGATCAGACGGCCGAGCCAGATGCCTTCGGTCGCGAGATTGCGGCGCCGCGTTTCGGTGCCGGCCGGGTCGGACCAACCTTCGGCAAACGCCGCGTAGATCGCTTCCAGAACGGTGCCCAGCCGCTCGCCGAGCTCGGCCCGCTCCGGCACGCGGAACGGAATGCCTGTCTCGCGAATTCGCGTCTTGGCGCGCACCAGCCGCTGGCTCATCGTGGCTGGCGAGACAAGAAAAGCCGAGGCGATGGTCGCTGCGTCGAAGCCCAGGACCGTCTGCAGGATCAGCGGTGCTCGCACGCCGGCCTCAATCGCGGGATGGGCGCAGGCAAACATGAGCCTGAGCCGCTCGTCCGGCAGGTCTTCCTCGGCCATGCGCGCCTCCATCTCCTCGGCGATCAGTCTCAGGTGGTCGCGGCCCGCCTCGCGTGTCAGCCGCCGTCTGACCGCGTCGACGCGGCGCTTGCGTGCCACCGCCAGCAGCCAGGCTTCCGGCTTGTCGGGCACGCCCGCCTGTGGCCAACGCTCGAGCGCCGCTGCAAAGGCATCGGCCAATGCGTCCTCTGCAGCGGCCACGTCGCGCGTGCGTGCGGCGAGATAGGCGACCAGCTTGCCGTAGCTTTGCCGGGCGGCCGCTTCCGCCGCCGCCCGCGCAGTATCGGGCAATTCCGGCATCACATGGTGAGTTCCCAGATCGGCCGCACCTCTACCGTGCCGGTGCTGGCGCCCGGGCAGCGCGCCGCCCAGGCAATGGCGGCGTCGACGTCCTCCGCTTCGATCATATAGAAGCCGGCAAGCTGCTCCTTGGTGTCGGCATAGGGGCCGTCGAGCACGTTGGTCTTGCCATTGGCCATCCGCACCGAGGTAGCGGATTGCGTCGGCTTCAGCCGGTCGCCGGCGAGCCAGGCGCCGGATTTCTTCAACGCTTCGGTGTAGGCGACGTACGCGCTCGACATCTGTGTCACCGCATCTGCTGGCGCGGCTGCCATCCCCGCTTCGTTTCCATAGATCAAAAGCATGTATCGCATGGTCTTCTCCCGTTTCTCGAAGGCCGCATCGTTGCGAGCCGGACTTATGTCGCGCGGCCCTGCCGGATTTCGACAAGCGCTGGAAAAATCTTTCTGCCGCGATGCGACCTCGCGCAAGCGCCAACGTGTTGCGGCACTGCTTAGCCGTTCGTCTAATCGCTGCTATTGCGGGTTGGCATTTCCCGCCCGCTGTCTAAACTCGCTTCGCTTCGTGCCGCCGAGGAGGGCACGGCGGCGAATTTTCAGGGAGGAAATCGCATGCTCAATTTCAGGACGAAATTTGTTGCAGCCGGCGTGCTGGCGCTGTCGCTTGGCCTTGGCGCGGCATCGGTCAAGGCACAGGAATTCATCAACGTGCTGACCGGCGGCACGTCCGGCGTCTACTATCCGCTCGGCGTCGCCCTGTCGGAAATCTACGGCAAGGGCATCGAAGGCGCGCGCACCCAGGTGCAGGCGACGAAAGCGTCGGTCGAAAACCTCAATCTCTTGCAGCAGGGCAAGGGCGAGATTGCTTTCGCGCTTGGCGATTCCGTCAAGCTGGCCGCCGAAGGCAATACCGAAGCAGGCTTCCCAGGCAAGCTCGACAAGCTGCGCGGCATTGCCGCCATCTATCCCAATTACATCCAGATCGTCGCCAGCAAGGAATCCGGCATCAAGACGCTCGCCGATCTCAAGGGCAAGAGCCTTTCGGTCGGCGCGCCGGCCTCAGGCACCGAGCTCAACGCCCGCACGATATTTGCCGCTGCCGGGCTGAAATACGAAGACCTCGGGCGGATCGAATATCTGCCCTTCGCCGAATCGGTGGAGCTGATCAAGAACCGCCAGCTCGACGCCACGCTGCAGTCGGCTGGCCTTGGGGTCGCGTCGATCCGTGACCTCGCCACCTCAGTGCCGGTAAACGTCGTTGCCGTGCCGGCGGAGGACGTCGCCAAGATCGGCTCGCCCTATCTTTCCGTGGTCATCCCCAAGGGCACCTACGAGGGCCAGACCGAGGATGTTGCGACCGCCGCCGTCGGCAATTTCCTGATCACCAGCGCCGATGTCTCCGACGAGACCGCCTACCAGATGACGAAACTGCTGTTCGAGCATCTCGACCAGCTCACCGCTGCCCACGCCGCCGCCAAGGCGATCGACCCGGCCAAGGCGCTCGACGGCATGCCGGTGCCGCTGCATCCAGGCGCCGAGAGGTATTACAAGGAAAAGGGATTGGTGAAGTAAGGAGCCATCCCTCCCCCTTGAGGAGAAGGTGAACAGCTGCCGAAGGCGAATGGACGGGTAGGGTCGGTTGAGGCCGCGCACTGCCGCACCGACCTCACCCGCCTCGCTTCGCTCGGCACCCTCCCCTCGAGGAGGGGACCGCCCCGCCAGGAACCCCGCTAATGACCGTAACCCCGACCGTTCTTTCCCCCACAGCGGAAGCTCCTGTCGAAGGATTGCCGCCTGGCTTCGGCGAAGGCATCGCCGGCAAGGCGGCTTTTTTTATCGCCATCGCCTTCTCCATCTTCCAAATCTACATCGCCGCCTATGGCAGCCTGCCGAGCCAGGTCATACGCGCCATGCATGTCGGCTTCCTGCTGCTGCTCGGCTTTGCCCTAATCGCCAATCTGCGCGCCAAAAGCGTCCCGGCGAAAGCAGTGTTCTGGACGCTCGGCCTGCTTGGTTTCGCCACCGGTCTGTACAATTGGGTGTTCTATGCCGACCTCATCCGCCGCTCCGGCTTTCTCACCACGCCTGACCTGATCGTCGGCGCGGTGCTGGTCGTGCTGGTCTTCGAGGCGGCGCGGCGGTTAATGGGGCTGCCGCTCGCCGTCATTGCCTTCATCTTTCTCGCCTACGCATTTGCCGGCAATCATCTGCCGCCGCCGTTCATCCATCGCGGTTATGATTTCGCCCAGCTCGTCGACACCTTCGCCTATGGCACCGAAGGCATCTACGGCACGCCGATCTATGTCTCGGCCGCCTACATCTTCATCTTCGTCGTTTTCGCCGCCTTTCTTGAGCGCGCCGGCATGATCGCGCTGTTCAACGATTTTGCGCTTGGCCTGGTCGGCTCATGGCGCGGCGGCCCGGCGCAAGTCTGCGTGCTGTCCTCGGCGCTGATGGGCACCATTTCCGGCTCCGGCGTCGCCAATGTGGTGGCCAGCGGCCAGTTCACC
This sequence comes from Mesorhizobium sp. M0590, assembly GCF_040320905.1. Classification (NCBI taxonomy): domain Bacteria; kingdom Pseudomonadati; phylum Pseudomonadota; class Alphaproteobacteria; order Hyphomicrobiales; family Phyllobacteriaceae; genus Mesorhizobium; species Mesorhizobium sp. M0590. Next base: position 598,439 of record NZ_JAMYQN010000002.1, on the reverse strand, counting down.
ATCCCGCTGATGAAACGCTTCGGTTTCCGCTCGGCTTTCGCTGGCGCCGTCGAGGCGACCTCGTCGATGGGCGGCCAGATCATGCCGCCGGTGATGGGAGCGGTTGCCTTTATCATGGCCGAGACCCTGAACATCCCCTATGCCGCGGTGGTCAAGGCGGCGATCATTCCGGCGCTGCTCTATTTCGGCGCCTGTTTCTGGCAGGTGCACCTGGAAGCTGGCAAGGCCGGCCTGCACGGCATGGCCAAGGCCGACCTGCCCAATCCGTGGGATGCGGTGAAACAACACTGGCCGCTGGTGCTGCCGCTGGCAGCGCTGATCTACCTGCTGTTTGCCGGCTATACGCCGGTCTTCGCCGGCACCATGGGCCTGGCGTTGACCATTGTGCTTATCCTCGGCACGCCGCTGGCAGCATCGATCGGGCCGCTCGCCTTCCGCATCGTCTTCTGGCTGGCGCTCGGGCTTGCCGCGGCTTCCTTCATGAAATTCGGCGTCAACATCCTCAGCCTGGTCATCGCCGTGCTGGTCGCCGCCTGCCTCACCTTCAAGGGCGGGCGCGAGACGCTGCGCATATGCGTGGATTCCCTTGCCGAAGGAGCGAAGAACGCGCTGCCGGTCGGCATTGCCTGCGCCATTGTCGGCATCGTCATCGGCACGTTGACGCTTACCGGCATCGCCTCGACCTTCATCGGCTGGATCATCTCGATCGGCGAGAACAATCTGTTCCTGTCGCTGCTTTTGACCATGCTCACCTGCTTGGTGCTCGGCATGGGCATACCGACAATTCCCAACTACATCATCACTTCGTCGCTGGCCGGGCCAGCACTGCTGTCGCTCGGCGTGCCGTTGGTGGTCAGCCATATGTTCGTCTTCTATTTCGGCATCATGGCCGATCTCACCCCGCCTGTGGCGCTGGCCGCCTTCGCCGCCGCGCCCATGGCCAAGGAAAGCGGCCTCAAGATCGGCATCCAGGCCACCAAGCTTGCCATTGCCGGCTTCGTTGTGCCGTTCATGGCGGTCTATACCCCGGCGCTGATGCTGCAGGACCCCGGCCCGATCGCCGCCCAGTTCGGCTATCCCGTCGAGGTCGCCTATATCGTCATCAAAGCCTGCATGGGTATCGTCCTGTGGGGCGCCGCGGCCGTCGGATTTCTCGCCCGGCGCATGGCGTGGTGGGAACGCCTCGTCGCCTTCGCCGCCGGCGTGCTGCTGGTTGCGGCGCTGCCGCTCACCGACGAGGCGGGCTGGGCGCTGTCCCTTGCCTGGATCGGCTGGCACTGCTGGCGCGCGCGGCAGGCTTCGCTGGCTAATTCAGCATGAGCCTCTGCATCGTCGCGGCCGGCAAGACGGTGACGCTCGCCGTTGCTGCCTTCACGCTCTCCTGGGTGCATTCGGTGGAGAAGACCCAGTGGCAGGAAGACTGGAAGGTGCTGCCGTCCGGCCTGCAGCTGGTCGAGGCCCGCATCAAGGGATCGGGCGCCGGGGTGGAGCCGCCGCAAGGCTCGGTGCTGAGAAACGGCTGGTGGGTCTATGCGCCCAAGGTCGGGCCACAGCGGCGCCTCGCGCTCGCCGCCTCGGGCGCCACGGGTCAGGGCTGGACGCTGTGCACGGCGCAGGACTGTCGCGAACTGGGCAAGCTGGCAGGCGGCCCGATCTCGTTGGAGCCGTGCGGGCCGGAGGGCTCCAGCCAGCCGCGGTAGCGGGCGATCATGCCGGCAAGCGGATGCGAGATCTCGACATGGAAGCGGAAGCGGCCATCCTTCACCGTTTCGTAGGAAGTCGAGCGTGGACCGAGCCACATCGGAAGCGGCAGGCCAAAAAAACTCCAGCGGCGCAAGACCAGCGCCAGCCGGCCGTCTTCGGCAACCAGCGCCATCGCGAAGGTCAGCGGGCCGAAGCGTTCGCACAGCAAGCGCTGCGATCGACCCCGGCCTGCGGACTGTAGGCTCGAAAAACTGTGCTTGCCGAATGTCCGGGTCCAGGTCTCGCCGTCCTTGTCGGTGTCGAAGCGGACATGAACCGGGATGTCCTCGCTTGCCCCGGGGAAGCCGACCGTCCAGGCCATTAGCCGGCCAAGAACATTGCGCCCGCGTTCGACGCGCGCGCGGCCTGCGGCCGTGATCGTACGGTCATGCATTGACCGAATTGCCTCGGGAAGGCCTTGCCAGGCGGCACCGAGCAGCTCGGCATAAAGCGGCTTGTCCTCGTCCGCCGCCCCGTTCCTGAAGCCGGTGTAGATTGTCCGCCCGGCGAACAGGGCTTCATAATCCCGGAGCTCCAAATCGCGCACCCCCGCCCGTGCGCCCGGCGCGGGCTGATGTCCGGCCAGCGCTTTGCGGGCCAGTGCTTCGACCGCCATCGACGGGATCAGCGGCCCGTCATTGCCCTCGGCCAAGAGATGCCACGAGCGCTTGACGATGGCGCCCGCCCGGTCCGATCCCTCGACCTCGACGAACATGCCGCCGCGATGCTCGCCCCAGCGCAGCCGGTTCGTTGCCTCATGCATCAGCGGCGCCAGCGGCGAAAGCGAACCGATCCATCCGGCGCGCACCAGCCAGGCGAGGCCGATCAGGGCGCGGTGCAGCACCTCGGGTACCGGCCCGGCTCCCATCCAGATGGTCCTCGCCTCCGGCCAAAGCGCGGCCAAGGCGCGCAGGTCTGGAACGTCGACCAGAGAAAACAGCGTGTTTCGAAGCGGCAGCCGGCCCGGCGGCGCGATAGTGTAGCGCAGCTGCTCGGTAAACGGACGGCCTTGTTCGGGACGGCCATTGCGAACAAGCCGCACCGGCCGACCGGCATAACCGGCGATAGCCCGGATGACGTTCCCGCCGACGCCGGCAAAGGGCGAAGGCGCGATGCCGCCGCGAATGCCGTCGACCCGCGTCAGGTCCGAAGACAGGCGACGCACCACCGCCGCCGTCAGCACCGGAAAGCTCGAGACGCCGGACAGCACGAAGACGCCGGCGTTTCGCGCCGCCTCGTCGAACGCAGAGACCCCGGCGACGAAATCCGAGCCGTCGGCTAGATCGAGATAGTTGATGCGCCGGGCGATGCAGGCCTCGATCAGGCGATAGCGTCCCTCGCCATAGGCCTGGAACGGACCGCTCGCGTCGACTACAATATCAGGCTCAAATGCAGCGAGTTGCGCGGCGAGATCGCCGTCACGGTCGAACAGTGCCGGCACCAGCTGGGCTGCTGTCGGGGCGCGCTTCTTGCAATACGCGTCAGCCTTGGCGAGCGAGCGCCCGGCGACAAAGAGGATCAGATGCGGCTCGCCCTCCAAAAGCTCGACGGTGCGACCGCCAAAGGTGCCATAGCCGCCGACGACAAGAACCTTCATCCGCAGTTCCCCCAAAATGCCCCGCCCGCTCCCGGCCACGGCAACGAACCTAGCCGATCAATCTTGCCCTCACCTCAGCGGAAGGGATTTCGCAATTGTCCTTCTTGCCGAACAGGGCGTAGCGGTTCTTTGCGATGCGGTCGTAGAGCCAGTCGCGAAGCGGGCGCGGCAACAGCAGCAGGATCCGCGCCGCCCGCCACGGCCAGCCGAGTTCGGCCATGACGGCAACGAAACTGTCCAGGCGGGTGAAAGCCGCGCCATCGACGATGACGAGATTGGTCTCGTAGCGATCCGTCCGCAGCCCGTATTTCTTGAACAGCATCTCGCCGAAGGGCGACTGCGCCGTTACGAAATGAAAGCGGCCCTTGCGGTCGAGCTTCACCACCATGCGCACAAAGCCCGAGCACAACACGCAAATACCGTCGAACACGATCAACGGGCGACTTGATTCGAATTCTGGCGGCTCAGGAGAATGGTTCGGCTTGACGATCACGTGACGCCCGGCAGCTGGTGTCAGGCGACACTAGGCCTGCCGGCGGCTGGATCAAAGCCCGGAATGCTGAAGGCTTGGCGTTGTCGCACGCCGTCTGTCGGTCAGCGCAGGGCGCTCGGCGCGATAAGTCGTTGACCGATTGTCGGCGTCGGGCCGGCAGATACGGCTGTCGTGACGGCTCTCCATGCTCATCATCAGCGCACGCTGATCCCAAGCGTGTTGCCACGGCGCGCGCAGGCGGGGCCTGGGCCGCGCATATAATAGCGCTCAGGCCGATAGGTCGGCGCGACGAATTCGCGGATGGCGGCGGCATAGCCGGCGATTTGATTCCAGAAGCTCATTTTACTCGGTCCCTGTCCCGTTTCGGATGTCCCTTCCGAATTGCGGGGATCATAGCGTCCAGGCGTGAATAGTCGGTGAACGCGATGTTAATCTCTGGTCGAAAATGCCTTTGTTCATGGCTGGAATGCGGCTGATTCGCGGTGTTTCCATGCAGTCCGTCGGCATTTCGTCCAGTGTGACTTTTGCATCACATATGTTTCGCCTGAATGTCGCAGAGGCGCGGTTTTGTTTCAGGTTTTGCCGGACCGCGAAATTTCCGTGCACGCGGCCGGAAAACCAGGAACCGGCCCGTCAGCCGCACGTTGATTTCCCAGTGCCGGGACGAACTGGCTCCGCAGGCTGTGGTGCTCGGGTGGGCCGCAGCCAAAAAATGCGAAACTGCAAGAGCAATGGAAAGGCAAAGGCCATGGGTTTCTTTTCGAAGGATATCAAAACCCTCGACGACCTCTTCGTGCACACGCTGCGCGACATCTATTACGCTGAAAAACAGATCGAAAAATCGCTGCCGAAGATGATCGACAAGGCGAGTGATCCGCAGCTGAAAGCCGGCTTTGAGAAACATCTCGCTCAGACCAAGGGTCATATCCAGCGTGTCGAGCAGGTGTTCGAACTGCACGGCGTGAAGGCCAAGCAGGTCGACTGCCCGGCCATCGACGGCATTCTCGAAGAAGCCGACGACGTCAGCGGCGACATCGCCGACAAGGAGGTCCTCGACGCTGCGCTGATCGCCTCCGCCCAGGCGGTCGAGCATTATGAGATGACCCGTTACGGCACCCTGATTGCTTGGGCCAAGCAACTGGGCCGCAGCGACTGCGCCAATGTGTTGGCCAACAACCTCAAGGAGGAGCAGGCAACCGACCGCAAGCTTACCGAAATAGCGGAAAGCAAGGTCAACCTGCAAGCCGCCGAGTAGGGCAGTGAGCGAGAACAAGGCAAGGCTGGGTTGAAAGCCCGGACTTGCCTTTTGCGCCGCCGGAACCGGAACGGACTTTGCCCGTTCTCGGTTGAACATTGTCGCGCAGGGAGTTTGTCATGGCGCCGCGCCCGGCCTGGAGAGGGTATCTCAAGCTTTCGCTGGTCACTTGCGCCGTCGAACTGACCAATGTCGTCACCCAGGCCGAGAAAGTCTCGTTCCGCGTGCTCAACCGCAAGACCGGCAATACCGTCAAGCGCGTCTATGTCGATTCGGCAAGCGGCAAGCCGCTCGATGAAGGCGACGAGATCAAGGGCTACGAGATCGGCGACGGCGACTTCGTCCAAATCGAGGAGGAGGAGATCGAAGCCGTGCTGATCGACTCCTCGCATACGATGAGCCTCGATGGTTTCATCGAAAAATCCTCGATCCAGCAGATCTATCTCGATGCGCCCTATTATGTGACGCCTGCGGACGAGGTCTCGGAAGAGGCCTTCGCCGTCATCCGCGACGCCATGGCCGCCAAGAAGACGGCGGGGCTAGCCCGCATTGTGCTCTATCGCCGCGAACGTCCGGTGGTCATTGAGCCGTTGGGCAAGGGTCTGCTGCTGACGACCCTGCGCTATGGCGATACGGTTCGCAGGCCCGAGATGGTGTTCGGCGACATCAAGCCGGTGAAGACCGACGCCGAGATGATCAGGCTGGCCGAACACATCGTCGATGACAAACAGGCGAAGTTCGATCCTTCCGAATTCGAGGACAAATACGAAAACGCCCTGATCGAGCTGGTCCGCGCCAAGAAGGCCGGCAAGAAGGCACCGAAGACCAAGGCGGAACCACGGCCCTCCAACGTCGTCAACCTCTTCGATGCGCTGAAGAAGAGCCTTTCGTCGGAAGCCGGTGCGCCGGCAAAGACCGGACGCCCGGCAAAAGGCGCCAAGTCCAAAGCCGCCCGGCGCAAATCTGCTTAGGATCCGCCCATGGCCAGCCTCGAGCAGTATCACGCCAAGCGCAATTTCAAGAAGACGGCCGAACCAGCCGGCAAGGTTTCGCGCGGCAAGAAAGCCGTGCCGGGTGGCATCTTCGTCATCCACAAGCATGCCGCCACCAGGCTTCACTACGACCTTCGTCTCGAGCACGGCGGCGTGCTGTGGAGCTGGGCGGTGACGCGAGGCCCGAGCCTCGACCCGCACGAAAAGCGGCTCGCCGTGCATGTCGAGGACCACCCGATCGACTATGCGCCGTTTGAAGGCACCATCCCGAAGGACCAATATGGCGGCGGCTCGGTCATTGTCTGGGATGAGGGAACTTGGGTCCCCGATGGCGACCCGGCAAAGGCGATGAAGAAAGGCCATATCAGTTTCGAACTGCATGGCCACAAATTGCATGGCGCATGGCATCTGGTGCGGCTGAAGCCGCGTCCGGGCGAAAAGCGTGACAACTGGTTGCTGATCAAATCCGACGATGCCGCCGCGCGTCCAGGCGAGGACATTTTGCAGGAGGCGCCGCAATCGGTGAAATCCGGCCTGACCATCGAGGAGGTCGGCGAAGGCAAGACCGCCGACGGCAAGAAGCCAAGGGTCTGGCAGTCCGACAGGCCGGCTACCGGCAAGAAGGCAGTCGCGGCAAGGCGGCTCGAATTCATCGAACCGGCGCTCGCAACGCTGGAGCGGGACGCGCCGCCCGGCAAGGACTGGCTGCATGAGGTGAAGTTCGACGGCTATCGCATGCAGTCGCAGCTTGCCGGCACCGAGGTGCGGCTTTTGACACGCGCCGGCCTCGACTGGACCGACAAATTCGGTGGCGCAATTGTCGCGGCACTTGGCGGCCTGAAATGCACCGATGCGATCATCGACGGCGAAATCGTCGTGCTGGCGGATAACGGCGTCTCGTCATTCTCGCTGCTGCAGCAAGATCTGTCGGCGGGCCGCACGGATCGTTTCATCTACTACGTTTTCGACCTGTTGCGTCTCAACGGTGAGGATATCCGTTCCGAGCCGCTGGTCGAGCGCAAGGAAAGGCTGCGCACTTTGCTCGCCGGACAGGCCGAGGATCAGGCCGTGCGCTTCAGCGACCACTTTGCCGAGCCCGGCAAGATCATGCTGGAGCATGCTTGCCGGCTGGGGCTCGAAGGCGTCGTCTCCAAGCGTGCCGATGCGCCCTACCGCAGCGGTCGTGTTCCCTCGTGGGTGAAGTCGAAATGCACGGCGCGCCAGGAATTCGTCATCGGCGGCTATATGCCGTCGGACAAGACCGGGCGCGGCCTGCGCTCGCTGCTGGTTGGCTATCACGAGGGCGGCAAGCTGCGCTATGCCGGCCGCGTCGGCACCGGCTTCACGGCCAAAAGCACCAACGAGCTGAAGAAGAGGCTTGATGCGCTGAAGACGACAACCTCGCCCTTCGACAGGGCGGTGCCAAGGGGCAAGGGGCTGGTCTGGGTCAAGCCCGAACTTGTCGGCGAAGTGGAGTTTCGCAGTTGGACGTCGGACCGTATAATACGCCACGCGTCGTTCCAGGGATTGCGCGAGGACAAGCCGGCGGAGGAAGTCGTGCAGGAGAAACCGAAAGCACGCTCAGCCACGGCCGAGCCGAGGCCAAAGCCCGCCGAACCCGCCGGCGCGGCGAAAACCTCGGTTACACTGTCCCGCCCCGACAAGCTTCTGTGGCCCGAGGAGAACGTATCGAAGCAGGATCTGGTTGATCACTACGCGCTGGTCTGGCCGCGCATGAAGCAATTCGTCATCAACCGGCCGCTCAGCCTCGTGCGGGCGCCGGACGGCGTTGGCGGCCAACGGTTCTTCCAAAAACATGCCTCGGCCGGCATGAGTGAAAAAATAGCCGTGATGAAGGATCCGACGGACGGCGAGGAAATCCTGTTCATCCGCGATTTCGACGGCGTCGCGGCGCTGGTGCAACTGGGCGTCGTCGAGATCCACATCTGGGGCTCGACCACCAACGAGCTGGAAAAACCCGACCAGATCATCTTCGATCTCGATCCGGACGAGGGCGTCGACGTGAAGGCGGTGCGTGCCGCGGCGCTCGATATCCGCGGCCGGCTCGACGAACTGTCCCTGCCGAATTTCGTCAAGACCTCGGGCGGCAAGGGCTATCATGTCGTCGTGCCGCTGAAGCCGTCGGCGGATTGGGACGAGGTCAAAGGCTTCGCCCATGAGTTCGCCCGAGCGCTCGAACAGGCCGCGCCCGACCGCTACACGGCGACGCTGTCGAAGAGGGCGCGCACCGGCAAGATTTTCGTCGATTATCTGCGCAACGGCCGCGGCGCCACCACGGTTGCGCCCTATTCGTCGCGCGCCAAAAAGGGAGCCACGGTATCGATGCCGGTGACCTGGGCGGAGATCGAGGCCGGATTGCCGCCGAACGCCTTTCCGATCGGCGACAAGACGACGCTGAAGCGGCTCGGGCAAGCCGATCCCTGGGCGGATTTTTTCAAGCAGGCAAAGCCGCTCAAGCGCGGCTAGAGCAATTTCAGGAAAGTGTGAAACGGTTTTCCGTCCGGAATTGCGTCAAAACAAAAAGATAGAGTGGTTCGGCGTTCCCGTGAAACGCCGAACGCGCATCGAAGCGCGCCGTCAGGCGAGAAACGTCTTCTCGAAGGCCTGCTTGCCTACCGGTGAAAAGATCACGGCACGGCTGTCCTTCTCGCGCCGTGCCCATTTCTCGGCGAGGACCTTGTCGAGAATGGCGGCGCCCAGCGCGCCGGCAAGATGCGAACGCCTCACGCTCCAGTCGAGGCAGGCGCGGCACACCGGTCGCCGCGCTTTGGTATGGATGTCGATGCCGATCGCGGCGAAATGCGAGGCGGCCGACGGCCCAAGCTGGATCACCTCGTCGTCGCGCAGGAGCACTTGTCGAGCCACAAGACGGTCCAGCATCGCCACCGCCTGCTCGCCGGCGAGGTGATCGTAGCAGACCCGCGCCACGCGCATGGCCGCGTCGCGAGGGCCGGGTCGCACCCTCTGCGGTCCGACCGCAGCGGCAACGCCGGTGATGGCTTCGATCATTCCCGCCACCTGCGGGCCGGCGAGGCCGTAATAGCGGTGCCGCCCCTGGCTCGCCAGTGTCAGCAGCCCGCCTTCCATCAGCTTCGACAGATGCGAGCTCGCTGTCGGAAGCGACACCCCGGCTTCGAGTGCCAGTTCGCTCGCCGTCAGTGCCGTGCCGCCCATCAGTGCGGACAGCATGTTTGCCCGCGCCGGATCGCCCACCAGGCTGGCAATGCGGGCTATGTCAGGTCCTTCGCGCATAGTTCGTTCCTCATCGAAGCATCCTCGTCAGATAAAGCATTAGTCTCGATGCAAATCAAGGAGACAACGATGCCTGCAAGGACCATTCTCAGCGCCGCGCCTGCTCGCCGGCCGTTCCCGTTCATCGTCTTGCGCCGCTTGCGGCTGCGGCTCCTGAAGCGGTGGTACGACCGTCATTTGCAGCGTCTCGACCTCGCCGAGATCGACGATCATCTGCTGCGTGACCTTGGCCTGACACCCGAAGACGTCCGTCGCGAGTGCGCGAAATCCTTCTGGCAAACCTGACCGGCCAGCGAATTTGCCTAGCATATCGATCTTCGGAACGTTTCGACCCGGCTCGAACTGTGACCGCCAGAAAACATCCACCGCCAAGGAGGCGAAAATGACCATCACCTGCTTCATCCGCTACGAGATCGATCCGTTCGGCAAGGCGGCATTCGAGGAATATGCACGCAATTGGGGGCAGGCGATCCCGCGCTGCGGCGCCGATCTGATCGGCTATTTCGCGCCGCACGAAGGCTCGGCCACCACGGCTTATGCCGCCTACAACATCGACAGTCTTGCGGCCTACGAAGCCTACCGCGCCCGGCTCGCCGCCGATCCCGCCGGCAAGGCGAACTACGAGTTCGCCCGACGGGAAAAATTCATTCTGAAGGAGGACCGCATCTTCCTCAAGCTGGCCTCCGGGCCGCATGCTCCTTCGGTGAAGCCATGATCGCCGTCATCTTCGAGGTCGAGCCGGCGGCGGGCAAGCGCGATGCCTATCTCGGCATCGCCGCCGACCTGCGCCCACTGCTCGACGGCATCGACGGTTTCCTGTCGATCGAGCGCTTCCAGAGCCTTGCCGATCCGAACCGCATCCTGTCGCTGTCCTTCTGGCGCGACGAGGACGCGGTGAAGACCTGGCACAACACGCAGGAACATCGGCAGGCGCAGAAGGCCGGGCGCGGCGGTATCTTTGCGGACTATCGTTTGCGCATCGCCCATGTCGTGCGCGATTACGGCCTGACCGAACGCGCCGAGGCGCCTCAGGACAGCCAGGCGGTAAATGGTTAAGGACTGTTAGGCATTCCCGATCAGCACCCCTGCCGCAAACACCAGCGCGCCACCCAGCACCACCTGGAAGGCGGCGCGCCAGAATGGCGTCTGCATGTAGCGGTTCTGCACGAAGGCGATCGCCCACAGCTCGAAGAAAACCACCACGGCGGCGACAATGGTCGCCGTCCAAAAAAGCGGGATTAGATAGGGCAGCGCATGGCCGAGCCCGCCCAGCGTCGTCATGACGCCGACGGTCAGCCCGCGTTTTGCCGGCGAGCCGCGGCCCGATAATTTGCCGTCGTCGGAAGCCACCTCGGTGAAACCCATCGAGATGCCAGCGCCGATCGAGGCGGCAAGCCCGACCAGAAAGGTCTGGAACGTATCATGCGTGGCAAAGGCGGCGGCAAAGATCGGCGCCAGCGTCGACACCGAGCCATCCATCAGCCCGGCCAGCCCCGGTTGGACATAGGTCAGGATGAACTGGCGCTGCTCGGCTGCCGTTTCTTCGTCCTTGACCGCGCCCGGCACATGCTTTTGCTCCAGCCGCTGCGCCAGTGTCTCGTGGCCCTGTTCTGCGATCGCCAGGTCGTCGAGCAGCTTTCGCGTCGACGCATCGCCTGTGCGTTTGGCCGCCTCGATATAGAACAGGTAGGCCTGCCGCTCCATGGCCTCGGCTTGGCTGCGCACATGATCGATGCCGAGCGGCCTCACCAGCCAGTCCGGCTTGCGTTCGTAATAGCCCTTCACATGTTCGCGCCGGATCAGCGGTATGCGCTCGCCGAAACGCTTGCGGTAAAGCTCGATCAGCGAATCGCGATGGCCGTCCTCCTCCTCCGCCATCTCCTCGAACACCTTGGCCGATTGCGGAAAGCTCTCCGCCAGCCCGTCGGCATAGGCGCGATAGATGCGCCCGTCATCCTCCTCGGAGGAGATGGCGAGCGCCAGGATCTCCTGTTCCGAGAGCGATTCAAAGGGACGGCGGCCGAAGCCGAAAACGCGGGAAAGCATGAGAAATTCACCCTAGTTTAGAATAGTTCTAAACTATGACCTCGCACGTCGCCGGTCAATCGTGTGCGCTCCACTCATGCTCAAAAGGTACAGGCTTCAAAATCCCGAACACATCGCCGTTGCTATCGGCAAACGTTCACTTATATAACCGAATCTCAACCAAGAGAAAGGAACGCCGCAGATGCCGGAAAAACAGCAGCTGTTTGATCCCAAACCGGTTCTCGACCTTATCGCTAATATTGAGGCGGATCTGCAGCGCCTGAAAGGCCTAGTCGAGCAGCAGGTCGAAAAATTCGATCCCGCCAATCCGCACAACAAGGCTCCCGACGGCAAGTTGACCGAGGAGGGCGTCGAGTGCTGCTATCGGCTGTTCGACGAGGGCAAGTCGCGCTATTCGGTCGCCCAACAGATGAAGATCTCCTTCGCCGCCGCCACCCACCGCTTCAACACCTGGCGCAAGATGGGCGGCCCCAAACGGCAAAAGACGCTGTTGGGGTGAGGAGCGGCAGGCTATGCCGGTCAATCGACAACGATTTGTCGACTGAAGCGACGAATGCATGGCAGAGGGCCGAGGAGGCGGTGGGGACATTCACGCCCCACTCTCCTGCCTCCAAGGACGAATTGTAACGGTCACATTTTTTCATTGGTGCGCCGCCTCCCTTTCCGTGCAGCATAGGCGGTCTCATCTCTTGCAGGACCCTAGCCATGACCACCCCTCCCGGCATCGCCGATATTCACAGCGCAGCAGCGCGATTGTCCGGACTGATCGTCGAAACGCCGCTGATCGAATCGCCGGAGTTGAACAAGCGCTTCGGCGCCAGGATCCTGTTCAAGCCCGAGACGTTGCAGCGCACCGGCTCGTTCAAGTTCCGCGGTGCATACAACAAGCTCTCCTCGCTCTCGGCGGAAGAACGCGCCCGCGGCGTCGTCGCCTTCTCGTCGGGTAATCACGCGCAAGGCGTCGCCGCCGCGGCGGCGATGTTCGGCGTCAAGGCCGTAATCGCCATGCCTACCGACGCGCCGGCGATGAAGGTCGGCAATGTCAGGAAGATGGGCGCCGAAGTGATCACCTTCGACCGGGTCCGCGACGATCGCACTGCCGTCGTCCGTTCTTACGTGGAAAAGGGCATGGTCCTGGTGCCGCCCTACGACGATCCGGCCATCATCGCCGGCCAGGGCACGATCGGCCTCGAATTGATGCGCCAAGCAAGAGCGCTTGGCGTCAGCCTCGATGCGGTAGTGGTTCCCTGCGGCGGCGGCGGGTTGAGCAGCGGCATTTCGATCGCGGTCAAGGACGCCTCGCCGGGCACCGCCGTCTTGGCCGTGGAACCCGAGCATTTCGACGACACACGCCGCTCGCTGATCAAAGGCGCCAGGGTGTCGAACGCGCCCGGCCACACCTCGATCTGCGATGCCCTTCTCGTCGCCGAGCCCGGCGCGATCACTTTCGAAATCAACCGCAAGAATCTCGCCGGCGCCATCGCCGTTTCCGACAGCGCGGTGACACAGGCGATGCGCGACGCGATGGCTTGTCTGAAGCTGGTGGTCGAACCTGGCGGTTGCGTCGGCTTGGCCGCGCTGTCGTCAGGCGAAATCGACCTTGCCGGCAAATGCATTGCCGTGGTGCTCTCCGGCGGCAATGTCGATCTCAGCACCTATGCCGAGATCATTGCTGCCGGCTAGGATAGCAACCAGTTCCAGCTCATGTGCCGATTCGAGGTGCTCAAGCGTCCGTTGCACCCGGTCGAACCGGTACCCTTCAAAGACTGAGATCAATGAAACTGTTCTTCAGCCGCAATCCCAATCCTCGCCTCGCGGTCGCGGTGGCACGGTATCTCAACGCCAAGGTCGAGTTTGAATTCGCCTCTCCCTTCGCTCCGGGCCAGGCCGAGCGATTTCGGCCGCTCAATCCTAATCTTTCATTGCCCATCCTTATAGGTTCGGGAAAAAGCCTCTGGGAGGCCGACGCCATAGCCTGTCGGCTTTCGCGCGATATGCATTCGGATTTCTGGCGCGCTGGCGACGACGAGCCCGAGATGATCCGATGGCTGAGTTGGGGGAAAGAGAACTTCGCACGAGCCTGCGATGTCGTGCATTTCGAACGCGGGACCAAACAGCGCTATGGGCTCGGCCCGATAGATCAGGCGCGGGTTGAGGAGGGCCTGAGGGACTTCAGTACCGCCGCTGCAATACTTGATGCCGAGCTTTCTGAGCGCGACTGGCTGGTCGGCAATTCGGTTTCCTACGCCGACTTTCGAATGGCGACGTTTCTGCCCTTCAACGATGTCGCCCGATTGCCGCTCGATGACTATCCCTCTGTCAGTCGCTGGTATCTTCAACTCGAAGAAATCGACGCCTGGCGCGATCCCTTCGAAGGGCTCAATGCGCCTGAATTGACACCGGTCCCGGGCCAGGCCGAGTCCGTGTGAATCTCGATCATTTGCACAAGCGGATCGAGTTCGACCCTAATCCAGCGTCCGGCGGAACCGCACCAGCGCAATACCGGCGAACAGCGCCACGAACACCACCAGCCAACCGATTTCCGTTGCCACCGCCGGCAGTTCGGCGCCCTTCAGCATCACCGCGCGGATGATGCGCAGGAAGTGCGTCAGCGGCAGCACCTCGCCAAAGACCTGCGCCCAGTCCGGCATGCCGCGATAGGGGAACATGAAGCCGGACAGCATGATCGACGGCAAGAAGAAGAAGAAAGTGAGCTGCAGGGCCTGCATTTGCGTGCGGGCGATCGTCGAGATCGTGTAGCCGAGCAGCACCAGCGCCAAGACGAAGATCAGGACCGCCGTCAACAGCAGCGACATCGACCCGGTGAAGGGGATGGCAAACAGAAGCTTCGAGGCTGCCAGCACCACCAGCACCTGCACGGCGCCGACCGCCAGATAGGGCAGCACCTTGCCCAGCATGATCTCGAGCGGGCTTGACGGCATCGCCAGAAGGTTCTCCATCGTGCCGCGCTCGGTCTCGCGCGTCAGCGCGATCGAGGTCATCATCACCATCGTCATCTGCAGGATGACGCCGAGCAGGCCGGGCACGATGTTGTATTGCGAGACGGCTTCCGGATTGTAGCGCCGGTGCACCACCACCTGGAGCTGGCCCCGGGCAGCCTCGGCCGCCGTTTCCTGCATGCCGCGTGCCCTGAGCAGCGCCTGGTTGGCGACGGTGCCGAGCGTCGAGATGGCGCCGCTGGCGACGGCCGGATCGGTCGCATCCGCCTCGATCAGAATCTGCGGGCTGTCGCCGCGCTCGACCCGCCGGGCAAAATCGGCGGGAATGGTGACGACGAAGGCGACGTCGCCGCGCGCCATCAGGAATTCGGCTTCGGCGGCACTTTGCGCGACGTGGTCGAAGCGGTAATAGCCGGTGGTCTGCAGCGCCGAAACCATGGCTCGTGTGTAAGGATCGCTGCTCATCGCCACCAGCGCTGCCGGCAGGCTCTTCGGATCGTTGTTGATGGCATAGCCGAACAGCACCAGCTGCATCAACGGCACGCCGAGCATCATGGCGAAGGTGATGCGGTCGCGCCGCATCTGGATGAACTCCTTGATCAGCAGCGCGCCTAGCCTGGCGAACGAAAAGATGCTGTTTATCCCATTTTTCATCCCATGTTGTCCTTCGAACCGGACATGAACTGGATGAACACATCCTCCAGGCTGGTCTCGCCGGGCGTCACCGTAACGCCCTCGTGCTCTTTCTCGACATCGGCGAGCGCTGCCTGAAGTGCCGTCCTGTCGGAGCCGACGACATGCAGCGTCGCGCCGAACGGCGCCACCTGGTCGACGCCGGGGCGGCCATGAAGTGCGGCAGCGACCTGATCGAGCCGCGGCCCTTGCAGGACGAAGGTGGTCAGCCCGGCATTCCTCACCACGTCCTCGACAGTGCCGGTGGCCAGCATCTTGCCGTAGGAGATGTAGCTGATGCGATGGCAGCGCTCGGCCTCATCCATGTAATGGGTGGAGACCAGCACGGTCAGGCCGCCGCTCGCCAGCCGGTGGATCTCGTCCCAGAATTCGCGTCGCGCTTTCGGGTCGACGCCCGCCGTCGGTTCATCGAGCAGCAGCAGTTTCGGCTTGTGCATGATGCAGGCGGCCAGCGCCAGCCGCTGCTTCCAGCCGCCGGACAGGGTACCGGCCAACTGGTTCCTGCGCGATGTCAGGCCGAGCTCCTCAAGCGTCTTAGCCACGTGCTCGTCGAGCGGCTTCAGCCGGTACAGCCGAGCCACGAATTCGAGATTCTCGCCGATCGTCAGATCTTCGTAGAACGAGAATCTCTGCGTCATGTAGCCGACTTCGCGTTTGATCCGCAGGCTGTCGGTGCGGATGTCGAAGCCCAGAACCGTGCCTTCGCCCTCATCCGGCGTCAGCAAGCCGCACATGATGCGGATGGTCGTCGTCTTGCCCGAGCCGTTCGGCCCGAGGAAGCCGACGATCTCGCCCTCGGCCACAGCCATAGTCACATGATCGACGACGGTCTTGTCGCCAAAGCGTTTGACCAGGCCGTGCACGTCGATGACGTTCATTTTCCGATGTCCGCCAGATCGACGTCGACGATCTGCCCGGGCTGCAAGGCGCTGGCGTCGCCCTCCGGCCGCGCTTCGACCAGATAGACCAGCTTTTGCCGGGTCTCGAGCGAGTAGATCACCGGCGGCGTGAATTCCGGATCGGGCGACACATAGCTGACGCGTGCCTTCACGCCCGACCCGCAGCCGTCGCAATGGACGTTGAGCAGCGTGCCGACGTCGACCGAGGAGAACGCGCTTTCCGGCACATAGACGCTGAGCTTCACCGCGCCGTCCGGCAGTATCGAGATAACCGGTGCCGTCGGCCCGGCCGTATCGCCGGGATTGCGGATCACGTCGTTGACCCGGCCGGGCGAAGGCGCCGTCAGCACGCGCTTCGACAGCCGCCATTGCGCTTGCTCCAGCGCCGATTGCGCCTGCCTGACCTGATTGTCGGCGGCCTTGATAGTCTCGGGCCGTGCCGGCAGGCCGCCGACCGCGAGATTGGCCTCCGCCTGGCCGACCTGCGCGTTGGCCGTCTCCAGCGTCGCGGAAGCCGTGTCGTAGTCGGCCTGTGTGCCGGTGCCGCGTTTGAACAGATCGCTGGCGCGGATGTAACGGCGTTTGGCGTCGGCGGCTTGCGCCTTGGCCATGTCGACCTGCGCCTTGAGCACCGCAATCTCTTCCGGCCGCTTGCCGACCTGTAGGTCGGCAAGTTGCGCCTGGGCCTGCGCAAGGGCCGCCTCGGCTTGTGCGATGGCGATCTTGGCGTCGGCGTTTTCCAGCGTCACCACCGGCGTGCCGGGCGCGACGCGGTCGCCGCGCTTGACCGCAATCGTCTCGACCTGCGCCACCTCGATCGGCGCGAGCAGGACGTAGTCGCCCTCGACGTAGCCGACGGCGAGCGGTGCTGCCGGCGCGCAGGCGCTGAAAAGCTGGGCGGCAAACGGCAAAGAACAGAGCAGGCTCATGATCCACGATCCTTCCGGACAGCCAAATCGCGCCGAGCTAAAATCGCGCTGAGATTGTCGGTTATTGTTGCCGCGATCTTGCCGGCCTCGTCGTCGCCGATCTCGCGCCAGCCCATCCGGCGCATAACTGCCTCGCGGCCGATGCGGAAATAGACGACCTGGCCGATCAGCGTAAATACGGTGAGTTTAGTGCGCTCGCTCTCGGCCGGCTCGCCCGTCGCCTGTTCCCAGATCAGGCAGAGTCGGTGATGCGCCGGTTCGAACACGCCATCATAGATACGGTCGAGCGCGGCGGTTGGATGCGACAGCTCACGCAGGACGAACTGTACAATCTCGCCGGCTTCCGGCCTTGCCGCGATGAAGGCGACCATCCGCTCCAGTGCGACGGCCAAATGTGCCCGCGCGGCCTCGGTGTCCGCCAATGCCGCGGCCGGCGCTTGCAGATTGCCGATCGCCTGGCCGGCAACGGTCTGGATGGTGTCGACGATGTAGTCGGCCGCGGCGTTGCGGAGCCCTTCCTTGCCGCCGAAATGATAGGCGATCGAGCCGATATTGGCCTTGGCCTCAGCCGCGATCTGGCGCGTTGACGTGCCGTCGAAACCCTGGCGTCCGAACAGCTTCAGCGCCGCGCGCACGAGTGCCGTCCGCGTCATATCCGCGGCGGTCTTGGGCGCCTCATGAGGAAGGCCGCTGGCGCTGGGCGATTTGATCATGGCCAACAATTTAATCAATCGAATGATTAAAGTCAAGTGCGGTCAAGCGGCTTGCCAACTCTGGCCGTGCGCGCTTTAGTGCCTGGCCATGGGCAAGGAAATCGAGCGTAAGTTCCTGGTCTCAGGTGACGAATGGCGGGCAATGGTCGAGGCGGACATTCATATCCGTCAATTCTACCTAGTCGCCGAACCCAGCCGCACGGTGCGTGTGCGCATCAGCAACGATGCGGCCGCCAAGCTGACGCTCAAGTTCGGCAGCCAGGCACGCGAGCGCGATGAATTCGAATATCCGGTACCTTTGGCGGAGGCGCAGGAGATGCAGGCCTTTGCCATCGGACATGTCATCGAGAAGACACGCCACCATGTTAGACACCGCGGCTATCGCTACGAAGTCGATGTCTTCGGCGGGACGCTTGCGGGGTTGGTGATCGCCGAGCTCGAGACGCCGGATGATGTACAGGACGAAATGCTGCCACATTGGCTCGGCCGTGAAGTCACCGGCGAGCCAAGATTTTACAACGCGTCGCTCGCCCTTGGGGGGATTCCGGAGATCGTCGCATGAGCTTTCGTATCGATCCGCGCATGTCGCTGACCGGAGAGGTCAGGCGCATCTTCGCCGAGGAGATCGGCAAGGCGCTTGTCCATCTGGACGCCGCGCGTGACAGGCCCGAACAGGGGCTGCACAAATGCCGCAAACGGCTGAAGAACGTCCGCGCCTTGCTGCGCCTTGTCCGTTCCGGAGATGAAACATTCTGCGTGACGGAGAATCAGTGCTACCGCCAGGTGGCGGCCCTGCTTGCCGGCCCGCGCGAGGCGACCGCACTGGTGGAAACAATCGACCGGCTGGCGGCAAGCTTTCCCGAGCAAAGTGCCGGCGATGGCCTCGGTGCCGTGCGTGACAGGCTCGTCGCGCGCCAGCATGAACTGCATGGCGGAGCAGGCCTCGATGCTGCGATAGGCGCGGCGATTTCCGCTTGCGAGGAAGGTGTCGCCCGGATCGACAAGCTCGCTCTGCCCGACCAGCCGGAGCAGGCTGCCGACGTGCTCGCCGAAGGCGCGCGCACCACTTTGCGCCGCGCCAGGAAAGCGCTGGACAAGGCGGCTTCGCGCGGCGAAGCCGATGACTTTCACGATCTGCGCAAGGCGGCCAAGACGCATGGCATGCACCTGTCGCTGCTTGGCAGGCTGTGGCCGACGCCGATCAAGACGCGGCGCAAGGCCGTCGACGAATTGGGCGAGCGGCTTGGCGAGCTCCACGATGTGTTCGTCATGCGCGCGCTTATAGATGCCGAGGACCAACCGCTCGGCCCCCCTGAGGAGACGCGGTTGCTTGCCAAGCTGCTGAAGCGCTCGGAAAAGGGCCTGAAAAAGACCTGCCTCGCCGAGGCGGCCGAGCTTTTCGGCGACAGTCCGAAGCGCTCGACGAGGAAGCTCGCCCGCAAGGTGCGCGAAGATCTCACAGCGGCACCGCAGCACGAAGACGCCGGCGCGCCTGGCGTGGGCTGATCATGGTCTAATTTGCCGCCCTGTGGTAATCGCCGTCTGGCATGACCGAGCCCGGCGACACGCTTCTGGACCGACTTGGCCGCTGGCTTGCCGGCCGGCTGCAGGAGGAATCGTCCGGCTACGAGCCTTACACGCCGTCGGACGCTGAAACGCTGCGCCGCACGCTCGAGCCCGGCGACATCCTGCTCATCGAAGGCAACCAGAAGATCTCGGCGGCGATCAAATACCTCACCCAGTCGACCTGGTCGCATGCCGCCTTCTATGTCGGCGATGCATTGCCGGAACCCGAGGACGGCTCGGAGCGGCGGCGCCTGATCGAGGTCACGCTTGGCGATGGCTGCACCGCCGTGCCGCTGTCGCGCTACCGCAGCTATAACACCCGCATCTGCCGGGCGAGCGGCCTGGCTCCCGAAGACCGCGACACGGTCGTCGCCTTCATGATCGGCAGGCTCGGTCTCAGATACGATCTCAAGAACATATTCGACATGCTGCGCTACTTCTTGCCGACGCCGCCGGTGCCGGTGCGTTGGCGCCGCCGCATGCTGGCTTTCGGTTCCGGCGACCCGACGCGCGCCATCTGCTCGTCGCTGATCGCCGAGGCATACGGCCGGATCCGCTACCCGATCCTGCCCGAGATTACCCGGGCGCCCGGCCGTGCTTCGGCCCAGTCGAGCTATTCGCGCAAGGAAATCCTGCACATCCGCCACCACTCGCTCTACACGCCGCGCGACTTTGACCTGTCGCCCTATTTCCGCATCGTCAAGCCGACGCTGGAATACGGCTTCGACTACCGGCAGATGGTCTGGGATGACAAGGTGGCGGCGAACAAGACCGCGGAATAGCCGCTCGATCTTGTGGTTGAGCAAGGGACGCTCTGAGAACCGGTTTGCGGCCGATACTCAGGGGTGAGAAGCTCAGTCAGACTGGCTGCCGCCAACAGCCAGGACTCGGTCGTTCTGCATTTTGACCTAGGCCGGCAGACGTCGTCCGTTTGCGGCAGCCGCAACTCGATCGTCCGTCCGTGCGCCTGCGTCGCGCGGATGCGGCCCGATCGGCATGATCACCGGGAACGGCGTTGCGCCGAACGCAAACGTCCATTTGTAACCAACCAGCCGGTCCTCGGGCGTCGTGTGCTGGTCGTGATGAGCAAGCAATTTGGCGCGCTCCGCCAACTCCTCCGCCTCGCGCCTGACCATTTCCGCCGTTTCCGGCCGCATCCGCCTGGAGAAGCTGACGAATGTCGACTCGCGCTCAAGATGGGTGATGGCCCAGCCGATGAAATTCTTGTTGGTCATCTCGAACAGCGGCCGCAATGGCCCGTCGAAGTTCCACTGGATCGGCGCCTCGACGAGCAGCCTTGCCGACAGGCCGCGACCGAGCGCAACCAGGCCGAGTTCCTCGAGCTCGCGCAGATAGAGGAACATCGAAGCCTCGCTCAGCCCTTGTGAGCGCATGATGCCTTCGGGCGTGAATTTCTCGGAAAGCATGACAAAGACGAACAGCAGTGCCGGCCGCCCGGCGAGCTTCCGCTCGATCTCCGGCGCGATCTGGTTGGCGGGTCCTGGTCCTCTGTTCATAGAGCCGAGCACGTTCTCCAACTCTACGCCGGCGGCAGTGCAGATCTCCATCAGCCGGTCGAGCTTGCAGTTGCGCTCGTGGAAGATGCGCTTCACCGTCGGCTCGGAAACACCCATCCGCTCGGCAAGGACGCGATAGGTGATGCCCTTTGCCTTAAGCGTCCGCTTCAGCGCTTCGAAGATCAGGCCGTTCATGGGATGCACCTCTTTTGCACGATTTGGTATCAGCCTTCGGTACTAGTCCTGATAGATCTTCCCGAAAAGTATCGAAAGGCCTAGCTCTCCGCCAGTCCATTACAGGAGACTAGCCATGAAGAGCCTCTTCACCTCGATACTTCTCGCCCTGGTCGGCATCGCGGCCGCGCCAGCAGTTCAGGCCGCTGAACTCTGGCGCACCGGCGGCCTCGAGCAGCCTGAATCGGCGCTGTTCGACGCCGCCGGCCAGCGCGTTATCGTCTCGAACATCGTCGGCAATCCCGGCGAAGCCGACGGCAACGGCTATCTGTCGATCCTGTCGATGGACGGCAAGCTAGTCACGCAACACTGGACCGGCGGCATGGACGCGCCCAAGGGCATGGCGATTGTCGGCGGCAAACTCTACGTCGCCGACCTCACCCATGTGCGCGTCGTCGACCTCGCAAGCGGCAAGCTAACATCGACGATCGACGTGCCGAACGCGGTCTTTCTCAACGACATGACCGCTGATGCATCCGGCAAGGTCTACGTCACGGATATGCTTGCCGATACGATCTATCGCATCGACGGCGGCCGGCCCGAACTGTTCGTCAGGGATGCGGCGCTTGCTTCGCCGAATGGCATCTTCGCCGATGGCGGCCGGCTGATCGTCGCTTCGTGGGGCAAGGGCATCAAGCCCGACTTCAGCACCGCGGAGCCGGGCGGCCTGCTCTCGGTCGATCTTGCTACCAAGGCCGTTTCGCCACTGGCTGGCGCGGAAAAGTTTGCCAACCTCGATGGCGTCGTTGCCATCGGCGGCAGCATCTACGCCACTGCCTATATGACCGGCACGCTCTACCGCTACAAAGCCGGCGGTACGCCGCAAGTGGTTGCGACGTTCAAACCGGGCAGCGCCGACATCGGCACCGACGGCAGGTCGACAATCTTCGTGCCGCTGATGAACGAGGGCGAGGTCTCAGCGTTGGGCCTCGACTAAGCCGGCAGTTGCCGGCTCAGGCGGCGGGCGCGGCTTTCCTCAGCTGCGCCCGCGCATCCGTGATCGAGGCGGCATAAGTCACCAGCGGCCGCTTGACACCGTGGTTGATCAGCATGCGGCGTATCCTGCGGTGAAGCGCCTGATATAATGAAGCGAACGCCGGCGCGGCTCGCCTTGTGGGCCGCACCCTCGATGACATTTGCTGCCGTCGAATCGAAGAACGGCACCGCCGAACAGTCGAGGATGAAGTTCCGGCGCTGGCGCGGTCGGCGAGGTCTTCCTGCACCAAGGATTGATGGTCTGCCTCCAAACATGCAGCACTCTTTGCCAGCCGATGCGCTGTCATGCTACAAACCTCGGCATCGTTTGGCGGGACATCCACTGCGATCCCGAATGCACAGGCACGACTTCAAAAGGATGAGCGGGTGAAGATATTCAAAGCGTTGGCGACCTCGACAGCTTGCTGTCGATGGTTTTCCTGCTGGCAGGCTGCGGTCATGGCCTGATCAATAGGCTGATTTGAGTCAGGTGCCGTCGGCCCGCCCAAGCCATCGCTGCAGGAACCGTGCCGCAAGCCAGCACAGCATCGCCCAGGCAAAGCCGGCGCACCAGCCGGCCAATACGTCGGACGGCCAGTGGACGCCGAGATAGATGCGGCTGATGCCGACCACCACCGTCGTCAGCACCGCCAGCCCGAGTACATAGATCTTCGTTGTCCGCCCGGGCAAAAACCGCGCCGCCATGCTGCCCAGCGTCAAATATGTCACCGCCGACAGCATGGCGTGGCCGCTCGGAAACGAAAGCGATGCCACATCGGCGAGATGCGAGACCAGATCAGGGCGCGGTCGGTCGATATCGAATTTCAGCACGCTTGACAGGAGCTGGCCGCCCGCTACCGCGACGAACATGAGAAGCGCCGCGCCTGGCCTGCGGATAAGGAGCAGATAGACGATCATTGCTGCCGTGATCAGCACCAGTACGCTGGCGCTGCCGAGGCTGGTGATGTCGCGCATCGCCCCTTCCAGCCACGCCGGTCCGATCGGATTGTCGGGCTGCCCGGCCTCGCGGAAGGCAAGCAGGATTTCGGTGTCGAAGGCATGCGGCGTGGTGGCCCGCGCCAGCTCCATCAGCTCCTCGAACCCCCACAGCCCGCCGGCAATGACCAGCCCGGCAAGCAGAACCGGGAACTCCAGCCAGTTGCGCAGTCTGCTTGCAATCTTCTTCATCGGCCCGATCGCAGTTACAGCCTTTGCAGATAGGGCCCGAGCGTGATCAGCGCCACAGCTGCGATGGCAAGCACGATGCCGGTTGCCTGTAAGGCATTGACGCGCTCGCCGAAGAAGACCAGCGCCACCACATTCACCGACACCAGCTGGATCACCGCCGACAGGCTGAACGACACCGACATGCCGAATTCACGGATCAGCCTCAGCATGATCAGATTGCCCAGCGAATAGAGCGCCAACGTCAGCACAATCTTGCCGAGGCTCGGCGCCAGCCCCCACTGTTTTGCGGCCATCGCCGCCAGCAGGAAGATCACCGTCGAAACGCAGAGCTGCCCAAGTCCCCAGAAACTCACTTTTGTTCTCTCCCGATGTGTCCCTACGCGCCTGCCGCAGCTCTTGTTTCCGAAGCGACGGTCGCGGTCAAGCGGGGCCGATGTTGGATACGAAATCGCAGGTGGCAATTAGCCGGCATGTCATCAAACTGTGACCTGCCGGCGATACCGGACTGGCCAGGCAACACGCTCCAGCAATCCATCCAGCCAGAGGCAGGCCCTATGACCGAACATCGCACCCCTGACGCCCATTTCCGAACCAGCCTGCTCGAGGAAAACGACGGGCCAGGAGCCAATCTCACCGACAACCGCACCATGGGTGAGATCATCGCCGCGCGGTTCTCGCGCCGCGGCTTCCTCAAGAGCTCGCTTGCCGTCTCGGCCATAGCCGCTACCGTCAGCCCGCTGGCGCTGATCACCGCCGACAACGCCCGCGCCGCCGAAGGCTCCGCCTTCGCTTTTGACGAGCTCGAGGCCGGCATCGACGACAAGCATCACGTCGCACCCGGCTATGACGCCGATGTACTGCTGCGCTGGGGCGATCCGCTGTTCGCCGATTCGCCGGAATTCGATCCGAGAAAACAGTCGGCGGAAGCCCAGGCCAGACAATTCGGCTACAACAACGACTATGTCGGCTATATCCCGATCGACGGCTCGGCCGAGCACGGCCTGCTGGTGGTCAACCACGAATACACCAATCCGCACCTGATGTTTCCGGGCCTCGTCACCATCGTCGACGGCAAGGCCAAGCAGGCGCCCCTCAGCAAGGAACAAGTCGACGTCGAGATGACGGCGCATGGCGGCACTATCGTCGAGATACGCAAGGTATCAGGCAAATGGCAGGTCGTTCGCGACGGCAAGCTCAACCGCCGCATCACCTCCAACACCGAGATCGCGCTCTCCGGCCCGGTCGCCGGCCACGACCGCGTCAAGACCAGCGCCGATCCGACCGGCACGAAGGTCATCGGCACCGTCAACAATTGTGCTGGCGGCGTCACGCCGTGGGGCACCTATGTCATGGCCGAGGAGAACATCCACGGCTATTTCTCGGGCGAGCTGCCGCAGGGGCATAAGGAAGCCGCCAATTACAAGCGCCTCGGCATTCCCGAAGGTGCCTATGAATGGGCAGCGCATTACGACCGTTTCGACATCGGCAAGGAGCCGAACGAGCCGAACCGCTTCGGCTGGATCGTCGAGGTCGACGTCCAGGCTCCGACTTCGGCGCCGAGGAAGCGCACCGCGATGGGGCGCTTCAAGCATGAGGGCGCCGAATCGATCGTCGCCAAGGATGGCCGTGTCGTCTTCTATCTCGGCGACGACGAGCGCTTCGACTATGTGTATAAGTTCGTCACCACAGGCAAGTTCGATCCGGACAACCGCGCCGCCAACATGGATTTGCTCGACGACGGCACCTTGCATGTCGCCAAGTTCGCCGAGGACGGTTCGGTCGAATGGCTGCCGATCGTCTTCGGCCAAGGGCCGCTGACGGCGGAGAACGGCTTTGCCAGCCAGGCCGACGTGCTGATCGAGACGCGCCGCGCCGCCGACCTGCTCGGCGCCACCAAGATGGACCGTCCGGAAGACATCCAGCCCAATGCCACCAACGGCAGGGTCTATGTCATGCTGACCAACAATTCGAAGCGCAAGGCCGACCAGGTCGACGCCGCCAACCCGCGTGCCGAAAATGCCTTTGGCCACATCATCGAGATCGTCGAGGACGGCGGTGATTTCACCGCGACAAAGGGCAGGTGGGAAATCCTGCTGAAATGCGGCGATCCCGCTGTGGCCGACGTCGGCGCCACCTTCTCGACCGCAACCACCGCCAATGGCTGGTTCGGCATGCCGGATAATTGCGCGGTCGATTCGGCCGGCCGCCTCTGGGTCGCCACCGACGGCCAAGGCCCGAAAGCCACCGGCCGCACCGATGGTCTGTGGGCTGTCGATACGGAGGGGAAGGCACGGGCGACATCAAAGCTGTTCTTCCGCGTGCCGATCGGCGCCGAAATGTGCGGTCCCCTGTTTGCGCCGGACGACCAGACCGCCTTCGTTGCCGTCCAGCATCCGGGCGACGGCGGCGAGGACTGGGAGGCTTTCGGCCGTCCGTCCTACTATGAGGATTTGTCGACGCGCTGGCCCGACTTCAAGCCGGACATGCCGGTGCGCCCGGCGGTCGTTGCCATCACCAGGCAAGGCGGCGGCAAGATCGCGGTCTGACACGCAGCCAGCTCTTGCATCTCGAGGAAGGATTTCGGCGACACGAAATCCTTCCTTGAGATACGGGATGCATCCATGCTGCGCATCATGCGCCGACTAATCATTCGGTGCGCTGAACCACGGCGACATTCATTGTGCTTCGCAACCTGAAGCCGATGGACTCGTATAACGCTATGGCCGCGGCGTTGCTGGCATAGGCGTGGAGATAGGGAACTTCGCCGCGCGCCACTATCCGGTTTGCCACGAATAGGGACAGCAGCTTGCCCAGGCCACCGCCGCGAAATTCCGGATGTGAGCACACCCCGCTGAGTTCGGTATAGCCAGGTTGCTTCGTGCGCTCACCGGCCATTGCCGCAAGCCTGCCCTCGATTTTCACACCCCAAAAATCGCCCAGGCTCAAGGCTTCGAGCGTGAATGGGCCAGGCTTGGTGAGCAATGCCAGGGCGAGCATCTCAGCAGCATCGTCTCGGGTCAGACGATGCACGCGCGGGTCGGAGACGATCTGCAATGGCTGCTCGGCGATCATCTGAACCCCGGCTGCGGTCGAAGTCGCGGAAAGCACCGTGGGCAGAGCAATCGCGTCCGCTTGAAGCAGGATCACACTCTCGCCCGGGGAGACAAGGTTTTCGAGCGCCCGCAGGCTTTCCGGGTCGTCCGCGCCAGTGGCGGCGAAAGGGACGATCGACGGCCGATATCGCATGGCGAGGTTGTCACCCTCCGCGAAGGCCCGATGTCGCGTCTGAAGCGCGCTCCAGATAGGGCGGTCGAGCAGATGTCTCATTGCGCGGCACCCTCAGGCTTATTTACACGACGGTCGAGAGGGGCAGCGGCGAGGCCGTCCTCGATGGCAGCCAGCTGCTCAAGAAGCGGCCCCGAAAAACCTGCGCACAAATCCGCAACCACGTTCTCGATGCAAGGCCAGACGTCGCGCTTTGCGACATCGACCAGCCGCCGGCCGTCCCGAGTAAGCGAGACGATCCTGCGCCGCTGGTCATCGGTCGACGGACTGACCTCGAGCAGTCCCAATCCGGCCAGAAGCGAGACGCTTCGCGTTACGCCTGGCTGCGCGATGCCAAGGGATTGCGCCAGTTCCCCGACCGACAGCGGACCCAGTCTGTCGAGCGCGGCCAGCAGCGGGTATTGGCTCGCCTGAACCGGGACATCCAGCCTGTCGAGCAGGCGCTGCGCCTCCGCTTGCAGTTGCTCGCCTATACGCTTCAGCCTGCTGCCCAGGCACAGGAAGCCAAGCGATCGTATGACGTCTTCCATAGGTCAATTCATCCCATGAACATCGATAACATGATATATAACAATGCATGAAAAGCAAGATCGAGGCATTCAAGCGCGGGTTCCAGGCATCGGGCGTATGTCGCCTTCGGCAAGGAAAGGTCGATCGATAAGGCTGATTCGCCTGGACGAGGCCCGTTCGATCAGTTGCGCAGCCGGTAGCCGGTCCTGAAGATCCAGGCGACGATCGCTATGCAGATGAGCAGGAAGACCACCGTCATGCCGAGGCTGACGCCGACCGAAACGTCGGACTTGCCGTAGAAGCTCCAGCGGAACCCACTGACCAGGTAGACCACCGGGTTGAACAGCGTCACCGTGCGCCAGATGCCGGGCAGCATGTTGATCGAATAGAAGCTGCCGCCGAGGAAGGTCAGCGGCGTGATGATCAGCAGCGGCACCAGCTGCAGCTGCTCGAAGCTCTTCGCCCAGATGCCGATGATAAAGCCGAACAGGCTGAAGGTCACCGCCGTCAGCACCAGGAAGGCGAGCATCCAGAACGGATGCTCGATCGTCAGCGGCACGAACAGCGAGGCCGTCGCCAGGATGATCAGGCCAAGCACGATCGACTTTGTCGCCGCGCCCCCGACATAGGCGATGACGATCTCCAGATAGGACACCGGCGCGGACAGCAATTCGTAGATCGAGCCGACGAATTTCGGAAAATAGATGGCGAAGGAGGCGTTGGAGATCGATTGCGTCAGCAGCGACAGCATGATCAGCCCCGGTACGATGAAGGCGCCGTAGCTGATGCCGTCGATCTCGGTGATGCGCGAGCCGATGGCCGAACCGAAGACGACGAAATAGAGCGACGTCGAAATGACCGGCGAAACGATGCTCTGCAGCACAGTGCGAAGGGCGCGCGCCATCTCCACCCGATAGATCGCCCATACCGCATGAAGATTCATGGCCGCGCGCGGGTTCATGCCGGTTTCCTCACCAGATTGACGAAGATCTCCTCGAGCGAGCTGTTTTCCGTATCGATGTCGCGGAACTGGATGCCGGCCGCCTCGAGCTCGCGGATCAGCGAGGCGACGCCCGGCCGTTCGCTCTGGTTGTCATAAGTATAGGTCAGCTGTCCGCCATCCGGCGAAAGCTCCAGCGCGTAGTGCGAAAAAGCATCGGGAACGGTGGCCAGGGGACTGCGCAGTTCCAGCACAAGCCGTTTGCGGCCAAGCTTGCGCATCAGCTCGGCCTTGTCCTCCACCAGCACGATCTCGCCGCGGTTGATGACGCCGACGCGGTCGGCCATCGCCTCGGCTTCTTCGATGTAATGCGTGGTCAGGATGATGGTGACGCCGTCTTCGCGCAGCCGGCGCACCATCGCCCACATGTCCTGGCGCAGTTCGACATCGACGCCTGCCGTCGGTTCGTCGAGGAACAGGATGCGCGGCTCGTGCGACAGCGCCTTGGCAATCATCAGCCGGCGCTTCATGCCGCCGGACAGCGTGATCGCCTTGGCGTCCTTCTTGTCCCAGAGCGACAGGTCGCGCAGCACCTTTTCGACGAACGCCCTGTCCGCCGGCTTGCCGAACAGGCCGCGGCTGTAGTTAACCGTCGCCCACACGCTCTCGAAGGCGTCGATGGTCAGTTCCTGCGGCACCAGCCCGATCAGACTGCGCGCGGCGCGGTAGTCGCGGTTGATGTCATGGCCGTCGACGGTGACGGAACCCGACGAGCGGTTGACGATGCCGCAGACGATCGAGATCAGCGTTGTCTTGCCGGCGCCATTCGGCCCGAGCAGCGCAAAGATCTCGCCGCGCACGATGTCGAGATTGATCTCCTTCAGCGCCTTGAAGCCGGTGGCGTAGGTCTTGGTGACCCCGGAAATCGAGATGATCGGCTGCATGGCTGAAAACGACTGCTTGAAACAGAGTTGTTGATTTAATCCGCTGAATGTCGGTTCGCAAATCCGGATGTCAATGGCGCTCCTGACAGTTCTGGACCATCGAGGTTCGCCGGAATAGGCAACACCTGCCCGGTCGTCCAGCCAAATTCCACGCAAAAGCAGATTAACCGCACTGCGGCGTTCCGCCTCGCGGCGGGACGCCGCTTTGACCGTCCGGTGCATCAAGCCTATCCTTCAACAAACAAGCAGCAGCCGGAGCCGCCATGGACCCGCTCATTCTGTCGCGCATACAGTTCGGCGCGAACATCTCGTTCCACATCCTGTTCCCGGCGATCACCATCGCGCTCGGCTGGGTGCTGCTGTTCTTCAAGCTCCGCTACAACGCGACAAACGATTCCGCCTGGATGCGCGCTTATTTCACCTGGGTTAAGGTATTCGCGCTGTCCTTCGCCATGGGCGTGGTTTCCGGCGTCACCATGAGTTTTCAGTTCGGCACCAACTGGCCGGGCTATATGGAGACGGTCGGCAACATTGCCGGCCCGCTGCTGGCCTACGAAATCTTGACCGCCTTCTTCCTCGAGGCGGCGTTCCTCGGCATCATGCTGTTCGGCTTCCGCCGTGTCTCGAACCGCGTCCACACGCTGGCGACGGTGCTGGTGGCCGGCGGCACCACCTTGTCCGCCTTCTGGATCATCGCGCTCAATTCGTGGATGCAGACGCCGGCCGGCTTCGAAATGCGCGATGGTGTTGCGCACGCCACCGACTGGTGGGCCGTTGTCTTCAATCCGTCCATGCCCTACCGGCTCGTCCATATGCTGCTTGCTTCGGGCCTGACCGTCTCGTTCCTGGTCGCCGGCCTGTCGGCGCTGCGCTATCTCTACGGCGATCGCTCGGAATCGATGTGGAAGGCGCTGCGCACCGGCGTCTTCACCGCCGCGATCCTGATCCCCATCCAGATCTTTGCCGGCGACCAGCACGGCCTCAACACGCTGGAACACCAGCCGCAGAAGATCGCCGCGATGGAGGCCAACTGGAACACCGGTCCCAACGTGCCGCTGGTGCTGTTTGCGCTTCCCGATGAAGCGGCCAAGGAGAACAGGTTCGAGCTCACCATTCCCGATGGCGCCAGCCTCATCCTCAGGCACAGCGCCGGCGGCGTCGTACCGGGGCTGAACGATTATGCCGGCAACCATCCCCCGGTATTTCCGGTGTTCTGGGGCTTTCGCATCATGGTCGGCACCGGCCTCCTGATGCTCGCCGTCTCCTGGTCGGCGGCCTTCTTCCTCAAGCGCCGCCACGGCCTGCCCAAGCCGCTGGCGCTTGTCATGGTGCCGATGGCGCTGTCCGGCTGGCTGGCGACGCTGGCCGGCTGGTACACCACCGAGATCGGCCGCCAGCCCTGGCTGGTCACCGGCGTGCTGCGTACCGCCGATGCTGTCGGGCCGGTCGCCGGCAGCCATGTCGCGCTGTCGCTCGCGGTCTATCTCATCCTCTATGTGCTGCTCTTGATCGCCTATCTCGGCGTGTTGGTGCATCTGGCATTGAAGGCGGCGAAGGATGGTGACACCTCGCCGCTACCGGGCGTCATGAACAGGCCGCTGTCGCAGCCGGTTGCGCAACCAGGAGAAACATCATGAGCTTCGACTGGCCGACCCTGCTGCCTCTGATCTTCGCCGGCCTGATGGGCCTCGCTATCCTGATCTACGTCATCCTCGACGGCTTCGATCTCGGCATCGGCATCCTGTTCGCCGCAGCCGAAGACACCGAACAGGATACGATGATCGCCGCCATCGGCCCGTTCTGGGACGCTAACGAGACCTGGCTGGTGCTGGCGGTGGGCTTGCTGCTGGTCGCCTTTCCATTGGCGCACGGCACCATTCTGACGGCGCTCTACATTCCGGTCTTCGTGCTGCTGGTCGGCTTGATCCTGCGCGGCGTCGCCTTCGATTTCCGCGCCAAGGTGCCGGCCGGCAGGAAGCACCGCTGGAACCGCATCTTCTTCCTCGGCTCGGTCATCGCTTCGCTGGCGCAAGGTTATATGCTCGGCGTCTATGTGCTCGGCCTCGACGTCGGCCCTGGCGGCATGGCGTTCGGCGCGCTGGTGGCGCTCTGCCTTGCCGCGGCCTACGCGGCGATGGGCGCGGCCTGGGTCATCTATAAGACCGAAGGCGATCTGCAGAAGAAGGCGGTGCTGTGGCTGCGCACGGCGTTGGTGCTGACCGCGCTCGGCATGGTCGCGGTATCGCTGGCCACGCCCTTTGCCAGCGCGCGCATCTTCGACAAATGGTTCGTCTGGCCGGCCATGCTCTATTTGTCGCCGCTGCCGATCCTGTCGGCAGTGCTGTTCCTGTGGCTGTGGCGCCAGACCTTCCATCTGCCGAAGCCCGACGACCGCCACGCGCTGCTCCCGTTCCTGACATTGGCCGCGATCTTCACGCTCGGCTTTGCCGGCCTCGCCTGGTCGTTCTACCCCTTCGTGGTGCCCGACCGGCTGACCATCTGGCAGGCTGCTTCGGCACCCGAAAGCCTGGCCGTCATCCTGGTCGGGACGGTCGTCGTGCTGCCGATCATCATCTTCTATTCGTTCTTTGCCTACCGGGTGTTCGCCGGCAAGGCGACGGATCTGACCTATGACTGACCGGTATCGCCGTCGCCTGAAACAGAATATTCATCTTCAAGCGGAATAACCTTCTCTGGCCGGCCCAGCAGAATCGCCGGCAAGAAGAAGGGCAACAGAATGAACCCCTTTTCTGCGGCAGGACAGGATCGGCTGCTGCTTTTGCTGATCCGGACGGTCGCGCTGATCGGCGCACTCGCGCTTGCCGGCCTGCTGCCGGCCATGCCGCAGGCGCATGCCCAGGACGCGGCCAACTGGACGGGCGTGTGGGACACGAAGTGGCGCGGCGGCGGCGCCCAGATCAAGTTCGAGCAGACGGGCACTGACGTAAAGGGCGTGTACCCGCTTTATAACGGCCGTATCGAGGCCAAGGCCGAAGGCGACAAGCTTGTCGGCCACTGGTTCGAAGGCGACCGCCAGGGCGCCTTCACCTTCGTCCAATCGCCTGACGGCGGCAGCTTCATGGGCCGCTTCGATGCCGCCACCGCCGAATGGTGGACAGGTGTGCGCGTCAGCGCCGTCGAGGACGTCCGTGTCGACCAGTCGAGCCCGATGAGCACCATGCGCTCGTTCCTGCAGACGATGAACGAGAGCGGCGCCGACAACGTGCCGCGCGCCACCGGTGGCGGCATGGGTCTTGCCGGTCTGGCAGCGGGTCTCGTCGACGTCACCGAGGCCGACCGCGGCGGCCTCAACATGCCCGATTACACCAAGCTTCTGTTCACCGTCATCGACAACGCGACGTTCCGTCTGTGGAGCCTGCCGCATGATGCGATTTCCGGAGACGAGGTGACGGCGACGCTGCCGCAATACGGCACCAGGGTCTCCTTCGCCGTCACTTTTCGCCGCAAGAATGGCGACTGGTTCATCGTCGGGCCGCCACTTGGCCAACTCCAGGCAAAGCTCGCCGAATTCCAGGAAGCGCGTGGCGAAGCCGTCGACATGGTCGACGATCCGAGCAGGCTCGCCTCGCCGCGCGACACGTTCAAGGTACTGTTGAGCGGCCTCACCGAAGCCGGCGACCCGGCCCAGGCGGCGCTCGACCTGCGCAACTACAGTCAGGCGGTGCGTGGCGACGAGGCGTTCCTGCTCGAGCGCTATCTCAAAAAGGTCATCGACCGCATCGGCTACGTCTATTGGCAGGAGATCCCCGACGATCCGAAGAGCAACACCCCCTTCGTCTATTTCGAGCATCCCGCCGGCAACATCGTCATCGGCCCAGTCGAGACTGAGAAGGGCAAGATCTGGCAGTTCACGCCCGAGACGCTCGCCCACATCCGCGCGCTCTACGCCGATGTCGAAGACATGCCGGTGGCGCCGGAATTCGCCGCCTTCGCCAGCACCGACCCGTTCTTCATCGCCCGTGGCCTCGCCCGCGAGATCAGCCCCGGCCTGCTCACCCGCGCCGGCCCGATGGAGCACTGGCAATGGTGGATGCTCGGCCTTGCCGCACTGGCCGGCATCGTCTTCGGCTTCATCGCCAATGCGCTGATTTCCTTGTTTGTGCGAAGGACGGACAGCCCGGCCTTCTTCCGCATTGTCGAATGGGCGGTGCGCTCGATCGTGCTTGGCCTCTTCCTGCTGTTGACGCTGCGCCCGCTCGGTCTGCCGCAAGTGGTCGCCGCCCCGGTCAAGGCAATCGCCTGGAGCCTGGTCGTGATTGGCGCCGTGCCGGTGGTCTGGCACCTGATCGGCAAGGTCGCCGACCATTACCGTGGACTGTGGCAGGTGCCCGGCTATCACGACACGCTGATTTCGCTGTCCACCGGCGTGGCGCGCGTCGCCGTGCTGGTCGTCGCCTTCCTGCTGCTGGCCGAAGTGCTCGCCATCCCCTACGAAGGCGTCATTGCCGGTCTCGGCATCGGCGGTCTGGCGGTGGCGCTGGCGGCGCAGCCGACGCTGCAGAACTTCCTCTCCGGCCTGACGCTCTATGCCGACCGGCCGGTCAGCGTCGGCGACTTCTGCAAGTTCGGCGACCAGTCCGGCACGATCGAGCATATCGGCATGCGCTCCACCCGCATCCGGTCGCTCGACCGCACGATCATCTCGGTGCCAAACTCGGATTTCGCCGGCATGCAGATCGAGAACTACGCGCATCGCGACCGCACCCGGTTCGCGACGACGCTGCAGCTGCGCTACGAAACGACGCCCGATCAGCTACGTTACGTCCTGGCCGAGCTGCGCAAGTTGCTGATTGCCCATCCGCGCGTCATCGATGAGCCGTGCCGCGTGCGCTTTGCCGGCTTCGGCGCCTATTCGCTCGATATCGACGTGTTCACTTATATCAAAACCGCCGACGTGGCCGATTTTCAAGCCATCCGCGAGGACATCCTGTTGTCCATGATCAACATCATGGATGATGCCGGCGCGCAGTTCGCCTTCCCTTCGTCACTGGAATACAGAGCCACCGACCTTCCGGTCGACGACGAAAAACGCATCGCCGCGGAGAAAAGGGTCAGCGATTGGCGCGAGGCGCAAAACCTGCCTTTCCCCGACTTCAGCCAGATCGACAAATTCGCCCTCAACAACACACTTGCCTACCCGCCTGAGGGCTCGGCGCATTATCGCGAGACAGAGCCCGACCCGGACTCGGCCGAGGCAAAGGCGACGCTGGAGAAGGTGCGCTGGAGCCTGCCCTGGAAAAAGGGGGAGTAGTGCGAAGCGCGGAAACTGCTGATCTCCCCCCTTGAGGGGGAGATGTCGCTGAAAGCGACAGAGGGGGTCGCCGCGCGTGGAGTGCCAACTTCGTCTTCCTCGATATGCCGGACCGCGTCGCGCCAACCGAACCGACCCCCTCTGGCCTGCCGGCCATCTCCCCCTCAAGGGGGGAGATCAGCAGGCCCCGCCGCAAAACTCAGCTCTTGCTGGCGGCCAGCACCAGTACCGGCTTTTCGCGGTAGAGGTTGGGGAAGAGCCGCTTCAGATTCTCGACCTTGGGCAGATCGTTGTAGACGATATAGGGATAGGTCGGGTTGAGCGTCAGAAAGTCCTGGTGATAGTCCTCGGCCGGATAGAAGGTCTTGCCGGTCTCCAGCGTCGTCACGATCGGCTTGGGAAACACCTTGGCCTTGTCGAGCTGGGCGATGTAGCCTTCGGCGATCTTTTTCTGCGTGTCGTTTTCGGCAAAGATCGTCGAACGGTACTGGGTGCCGCTGTCCGGCCCCTGGTAGTTCAGCTGCGTCGGATTGTGCGCGACCGAGAAATACACCTGCAGCAGCTGGCCGTAGGTCACCTCGGACGGCTCGTAGGTGATCTCGACGGATTCGGCATGGCCCGTCCGGTTGGTGCCGACCATTTCATAGACGGCCGTGTCCTTGTCGCCGCCGGCATAGCCGGAAACGGCGCTGGTGACGCCGTTGACGTGCTGGAACACGCCTTGCACACCCCAGAAGCAGCCGCCGGCGAAGACCGCCTTTTCGGTGCCGGCGGTGGCCTTCTCGTCCAATGCCGGCGGCGGGATCACCACCGCGTCTTCGGCCGAGACTGCCGGCGTCTGCCAGAGCACGGCCGCGGCGGCCGTGAGGATGAGCGCGGCAAGTGCTGCTTTTGCGAAAATCGACGATCGTTTCAGGGCTCCCGTCATGTCTGATCTCCCATGATGCTGGTGTGGATTATACGACGGATAGGTCCGCCGGGCTCTCACATTGCTGTGCGCATCGCCTATTTGGCCGGAGCCATGGCATCGCAGGCCTTGGTCGCTTCGGCTTTCTTCATGGCGTCCGTCTCGGCGGCGGCCTTGGCCATGCAGTCGGCCTTCATCGGATCTGTCGCCTTCATCGCGGTCGTGGCCATCGCGTCAGCCGCCATGGCGCCGGCCGGCTTCATTGCGTCCGTTGCCGGTTTCATGGCGTTTGTTGCCATGGCGTTCGCCGGCTTCATCGCATCTTCGGCCCGCGCCGCGCCTCCTGCGAACAGCGCCGTCGAGCAAAGTGCGAAGGCGAGTGCCGCCAGGGTCGGGCGATTGGTCAAAGGATTGGTCATGATGATCTCCTAGGGTTTGGCAGGGGTTGACGGCATGCAGCGGCGCCGCTGCGGCGTTGCGCAAATTTCGGAACGGGTTCTAATTCGCTGCGGCAGCGAGGATCGGCCCGCCGCCCGGCACCTGCACCAGCACCGCTGTGCTGAGGCCGCCCGTCGCCGCCGGCAGCGGCAGTGCGGTGGCGTCGCCGGTCCAACTGCCCAGCCTGGTCAGCGAATGCACGACATTGGCGTGCGGCAGCGTGCGGCCGGTGTTTTCTCCGCGCGCCACCGGCACCTCGACGACGCCCTTGTCGTAACGCACCAGCCAGACATCGGCCCTGCCGCCGGGCACCGGACCGGCGCCGATGCTGACCTTCCCGCCGGCGAGCGACAACGAAGGTCCGTCACCGTGGCCGCCACTCGAAATCAACTGCTCGATCTCGCCCGGCCTGGCGCCGACGGCATCGGCCCTGCCGTTGACCACCACTTGCGGCGTGAACGGGCCGGAACGGCCGAGCGACGGTTCATAGCGGACCTGGCGCTGCGTGAATTCTTCTTTGCCGAATGTGTCCTTCCAGCCGAGATAGTCCCAGTAGGTGACGTTGAAGGACAGCGCCAGCACGCCGGGCCGGTCCTTGACCTTGATCAGATTGGCGTTGGCCGGCGGACAGGACGAGCAGCCCTGGCTGGTGAACAGCTCTACGACGGTCAGCGTCTGGCCGGCGGCCGCGCTGGTTGCCGACAGCACAGTCGCGGAAAACAGTGCCGCGGCGAGCCCCATCAGGGCTGTGCTTCGTTCCGATCCGGTCATCGCTGTTCTCCTGTGCGGTTCCATGTCCACACTTCGCCGCCGACACACGGTTCGTTACAGCATCACCGCTTCGTGATTGAGGAGAAGTCCGAGTTCCTAGAGCATTAGCGAGAGCCGAGGGGATGTCCGATCTCCCCCCTTGAGGACCCACAAGGGGGAGATCGGCACTCAAGTCGCCCCTATTGTGTGAGCACGGTTTCCGAAGGCCGCTTGTTGAACGCGCACTTGCCGGTCACAAAATAGGAAAAATCGGCATCGTCTATGGTGTTGTTGGTAAGTGATCCGCCATCTTCCCACGCTTGACTGCTGGTGATGCCGCACGGCACGGCCTCAAAGATGTCGACAGTCGTATTGGCCAGCGTCTTGACCTTGTCGATAAACAATCGGTCGGACGTGGCCGGATCGTCCGATCGCAGGGTTTCTTTCGTGCCCGAGGCCAGATAGCCGCCGCCAAGACCAGGATTGGGATTCGGAATCTTCATCTCCAGAGACAGGTTATCCATGTCCTTCACGTCGATCACCGCACCGGCGCCGGTCGCGGGATACATCGTGTTGACGCAGGTGGTTGCGTATTTCCTGGTACCGCTGATCTGAGTGATTGTGCCGGTGGGCAAGCCATAGAAGCTGGTCACCGTGACGGTCGTGCATACTTGTTTCTGGACCAGCGTCTCCGTCGTTCCGTTGATCGTGTAAACAGAGGACGTCCCGTAGCCTTTGGGATCGCCAAACCTGTTGTACGCGTAGGAGATCCTCATCAGCTTGTTGGCCGCCGCGTCACCTGGTTTGGTGCCGTAGAGCGTCACCGTCTTGTCCCACCAGCCAGAGATCTTGTCGACCTTGAACGTGGCTTGCACCAATGCCGGCCGCTTTGTCACTGCCGACGCAACGCCGATCTGCACCGTGTTGATCCTGGCGATCTGCATGAAATTCGTCGGCATGGCAAAGCCGGCCGAAGCCTTGATGCTGGCGGCGCCGTCGGTGGCGACGACGAAGCTGTCGAGCTTGGCCGTGCCTTGCCCGCCATTGGCCAGGTATGCCTCCTGCAGTTTTACCTGGCGGTCCGCCAGTGAGGTGTCCGTCGAAAGCGTCGTGATCGACAGCGACGCTGCATCGAGGGCGTTCTGCATCGATGCCCTGGTTGAAACCGCAGAGGTATAGTCGATGGAAAAACCCAATGCGGCAACCATCGGGATAAGCAAGATGGCGAGCAATGGCGCGAACGAGCCGCTCACCGATCTGAGAAATTTGCGTGCTGACAACGGCATTCCGATCCCCCCGAAACGGCGATGGCCAGTGGGCTATCACGCCGGGCGCGAACTATGCTCTAATCTCATGGATCAAAGTTTAACGACTTTGCCGCCCCGCCGCCGCACCCGCGCCCCGCCGCTTGCCGATGTAGCGTGCCCCTGCTAAAGCGCGCCGCATGACCACGCCGATCAAAAACATCCGCAACTTCTCCATCGTTGCCCATATCGACCATGGCAAATCCACGCTTGCCGACCGGCTGATCCAGTCGACCGGCGGGCTGGAGCTGCGCGACATGAAGGAGCAGGTGCTGGACTCGATGGACATCGAGCGCGAGCGCGGCATCACCATCAAGGCGCAGACGGTGCGGCTGAAATACCGCGCCAACAATGGCGAGGACTATATCCTCAACCTGATCGACACGCCCGGCCATGTCGACTTCGCCTATGAAGTGTCGCGCTCGCTCGCCGCCTGCGAAGGTTCACTGCTGGTCGTCGACGCCTCGCAAGGCGTCGAGGCGCAGACGCTGGCCAATGTCTACCAGGCGATCGACAACAACCACGAGATCGTCGTGGTGCTGAACAAGGTCGACCTGCCCGCCGCCGAGCCCGAGCGCATCCGCGAACAGGTCGAGGAGGTGATCGGCATCGACGCCTCCAACGCCGTGCTGATTTCGGCCAAGACCGGCCTCGGCATTCCCGACGTGCTCGAAGCGATCGTCAACGATCTGCCGCCGCCGCGCGAGGGCGACATCGCGGCCCCGCTGAAGGCGATGCTGGTCGACAGCTGGTACGACGCCTATCTCGGCGTTATCGTGCTGGTCCGCATCATCGACGGCGTGCTGAAGAAGGGCCAGACCATCCGCATGATGGGCACCGGCGCCAGGTACCTGGTCGAGCGCACCGGCGTCTTTACGCCCGCCCGCATCAATGTCGACGAGCTCGGCCCCGGCGAGTTCGGCTTCTTCACCGGCTCGATCAAGGAAGTCGCCGACACTCGCGTCGGTGACACCATCACCGAGGACAAGCGCCCGACGGCACAGGCCCTGCCCGGCTTCAAGCCGGCGCAGCCGGTGGTGTTCTGCGGCCTGTTCCCGGTCGACGCCGCCGATTTCGAGGATCTGCGCGCCGCCGTCGGCAAGCTGCGCCTCAACGACGCCTCCTTCTCCTTTGAAATGGAAACCAGTGCCGCCCTTGGCTTCGGCTATCGCTGCGGCTTCCTTGGCCTGCTGCATCTCGAAATCATCCAGGAGCGGCTGGAGCGCGAATTCAATCTCGATCTCATCGCCACCGCGCCTAGCGTCGTCTACCGCCTGCTGTTGAACGACGGCACGGTCAAGGAACTGCACAACCCGGCCGACATGCCCGACGTGGTCAAGATTTCGGCCATCGAGGAGCCGTGGATCCGCGCCACCATCCTCACCCCGGACGACTATCTCGGCGGCATCCTGAAACTCTGCCAGGACCGGCGCGGCATCCAGGCCGACCTGTCCTATGTCGGCAAGCGCGCCATGCTGATCTACGACCTGCCGCTCAACGAAGTCGTCTTCGACTTCTACGACCGGCTGAAGTCGATCTCCAAGGGCTACGCCTCCTTCGACTATCACCTGACCGACTATCGCGAGGGCGACCTGGTCAAAATGTCGATCCTGGTCAATGAGGAGCCGGTCGACGCGCTATCGATGCTGGTCCACCGCACGGCGGCGGAAAAGCGCGGCCGCCAGATGTGCGAGAAGCTGAAGGAGTTGATCCCGCATCATCTGTTCAAGATCCCGATCCAGGCGGCGATCGGCGGCAAGGTCATCGCCCGCGAGACCATCTCGGCGCTGCGCAAGGACGTCACCGCCAAATGCTACGGCGGCGACGTATCACGCAAGCGCAAGCTGCTCGACAAGCAGAAAGAGGGCAAGAAGCGGATGCGCCAGTTCGGCAAGGTGGACATCCCGCAGGAGGCGTTTATCCAGGCCTTGAAGATGGGGGATTGAGAAGCCGGTTGGCGCGCACAGCGCCAAGCCATCGATCCAGTGAATCGATGGCAGGCTTCGAAAGCGGGGGAGCTGCCGGAGGCAGCGGGCCCCCCGCCAGCGCGACGCTGAAGCGGCAGGGTGGAGATGGGGCGCAAGCGCCATCAGGGCTGCCAGCAGGACTCTTTGGGTAGTTGTTCAGTCTGCGTCCGCCAAATATCCGCAGTTGAGAATATTTTGCGGATCGTTGTGTATACGACCGCCAATCCTCCACTCTTGCTATTTGCCGGAAACAACAATAAGGTAACGGCTTGGGGGCTTTCAAATGATAGCAAAGTTGTTTGACAACGCTTTGTCGCTATTCTTAGGGATTTCTTTTCTTTGCTCAGTTATTTACATAGCATACCTGAGATATAGAATGACCGCGTCTAAGGCGCGCTTTGCCTTTTTTGTGGTCTTTTCGATTATTACGTGTCTTGCGACTTTGCTTAATTTCTTGTCTGGTTCCTTTTTCTTTGAAATTGCCTCACTTGCTCTGTCAGTAATTAACGATCTAGCTGGTCGTGAGATTGTAAGAGATCTCCCGCCAGGACCCCCCTCAATCTATGGCCTTCTTGGTTCAGGCTTAGCATTCGTTGCGATGATGGCTATCTGGCGCTTTGGAGACAGAGCGATGGTCAATTGGGACGCAAAGCCGACTATTACGGTCAGCGAACTAGCGAAACAAAATCGGGACAATAATCTTTTTTCTCTGGCTTTGGCAGAAGCCGCCCGAATTGCAAAGGGGCAGCCTGATCTAATAGCGAGCGATGCCGCAATTAATTGGAAACAACGAATCGCCGAGGCGCCAGCTCCACCAAAATGGAACGATTTGGCAAGGAGTCTTCTGTGCGGTGCATTTTCGGAGATCATCATTGAAAGCGGCGGATGGCGGGGTAGGATTTCTGCCTGGCTGGGGTTCATGTATCTAGCCGCAAATAACGATAAGCAGAATGTAATAGTATTAGTATTCAGCGGTGAATTTAATCGCGCCGAAATAGTAAGTAGGCTTGATGCAGTTGGCTATGAAAAATACGAACTAGGTGCGGTTCGCATTTTTGCCATTTTCGATACAAAGAACGACCTTCATAAAAATGTGTTTGTAAAAGGGAGGAAAATAGAGGTCTGGGGACGGTCCTCGTTACTACGAAAGGGATTGAATTTTGATTCGTATGCTAGGGAATTAATTCACCGCTTTGACCACGAAACCTTAGGCGGGACGCAGTCAACGCTCTCGGACACCTACGTGGGTACTCACGTATTGCGCGACAGACATTCACATCAGCGGTACGATCTTGCCGCGGTGTATGAAGCGTGGATTCGAGAGAACTCGCGCAGGCATTTGGCAATTGTCGGTGAGTACGGACAAGGAAAGAGCACGGCAATGTTGGCCTTGTGTGTGGAGTGGGCACGCGCCTACCTCAAGAGGAAAGCATCTTCGGGGCCGGTTCCGTTGCTAATGGAACTGAGAAGTCAGAGCCCGGCAGAAACGGACCCTGCATCTTTTTTGGCGCCGTGGGCAATTCGGTTTGGGCTGGACGCCCGTCGGATCTACAATCTGATCCAGGCTGGGGAGGCTGTCTTAATTTTTGAAGGGTTTGACGAACTCCGGAATGCAGGGCGGGCCTTTGATCGGCATGAGCACTTCAATGCGCTTTGGCGACTAGCTTATCCGGGTACAAAACTCGTTTTTACCGGGAGGCCAAATTTCTTCATAGATGAAGCTGAGAAGAATAGAACGCTTCGAGTCGATGGCTCGAAAGGAGCTGCAGGTAATGCCTATACAGATCTCTGGGAAATTGACCGCCTTACGCCGGGCGAAGTGATGAAAGCTCTTTCTGGATTTGACATTGAGCTAGCGACGTCCGTCATAGCCGCAGCAAATCAATATAGAAACTTTCGCGACATTGTTTCTAGGCCATCAATGCTACCTGTGGTGGCAACAATCTGGCCCGAAATCGAACACCTGCAAAAACAAGGACAGCAGTTAACGGACGCGGTTCTCATTCAGCGCTATCTTGACGCCGCCTATCAACGAAAAGAGACGGAAATCGAAAATTATCAACGCACGACGGGTGCACCAATAGGAGCAACGTATCTGATGCTGCGGCGGGAATTGCGAGAAACTTTCACA
Source organism: Mesorhizobium sp. M0590 (assembly GCF_040320905.1). Taxonomy (NCBI): domain Bacteria; kingdom Pseudomonadati; phylum Pseudomonadota; class Alphaproteobacteria; order Hyphomicrobiales; family Phyllobacteriaceae; genus Mesorhizobium; species Mesorhizobium sp. M0590. The sequence continues at coordinate 556,918 of NZ_JAMYQN010000002.1, read as the reverse complement.
AGGCTGCTTGTCTGGGACATGGTCGCTCGCGATACAAGGAACACGATAACGCGGGCCCGTTTGGATAAGGTGGTGTTCGATAGCTACAAGAAAGTATTCAATATCTTTCAGACTTCAGGCTCAAGTGTCGATACTGTAGAAGCAATTCGGCGCCTTGAGGCTAAGTATGCGGATCATAGTCCGCAGGAGTTATCGGAGATGATTGCCAACGAGGTAGCGAGCGCTGGGCTATTCGTCAGCGATCCTGCAGGCGGAGTAAGCAACTTGATGCTTCCGCACAAGCAATACTATGAATATATCATTGCTGAGTCGGCTTTTGCGGCTACGAAGAAGTCGAGCACAACAAGATTGCTTCTTATTGAGAATGAAAAGAACGACACGGTAATTGCTCGTTTTATTTTGAAAGAGCCGAACTCGGCTGCGTACTTTTCAGCGGTTTGTGGCGAAGATTTTACTTGGTTCAAGGATGTGCCGGTTAGAGTGGTTCTATTGCTAGAGATTGCAACCATAAACCTCCTTTTGTCTATGCGGAGAATCTCCGAATTTCTCGGCAGAAATGTACGAAGGCCATCCAGTGAGGACAAGGATACTATAGAGGCCGTTCTTGACGACGTAGCGTCGTTTTTTCGACGGGTATCCACAGGCAAGTTTTTCGTGATCGGCTCTGTTTTTAGTATGGCCATCGGCGTCCTGATCGGTTTCGTCACTTTGCCAACGTCTGAACCTGACAAGTTGATCCGCGCCGGCCTGCTGGCACTTGGCCTTAGTTCTGGGGCCGCTTTATCTTCATGGTTTCTCGCTCCGGCGATCCCAAAAGCAAGGCTGCTCGAACTCGTCGCTGGACATAGGGCATTTCAGAGGGGCGAGAGGCGGTCTCGGTCGGAGACTATATCGCGCCGGCTAAGAACCCTGCACGAAGCACTAGGGAGAATCCGCTAGATAAAGCCAATCGTGAGCTGACTGGCCTCGGCTGTCTCGTCCCCGTCCTCCTGGCGTTCCCCTCGACGTGCGCTTTGAGGACGCCCCACGCTGACGTATCCTCTTCGCGGCGTGAGGAGATATCAAATGCGTTCCACTTTGGACATCGTCGCTGCAATCGGCCTCGCCATCGGTGGCGCCTTCGGCCTCGCCGGCACCTTCGTGGCGAGCGCCCCGCTCCGCGAAACGCTCTGGACGATCGACGGCGTGGCGCTCGTGGTGGCGACCGCGCTGCTGACGATGAAATATCAGCGCCAGGGCAATGACTGGGTGGCGGCCGGATTTCTGACCTTTCTCGCCGGCGAGAGCCTGCTGCTGGCCGGCAATGCGGCCGGGCTTGAGGCCAGCGTACCCTCCTATGTCGGCGGTATCTCGCTTTGGGCGGCGGCGCTGGTCATGGTCAGTGCGCCGAAAACCTTCGCGCTGTGGATGCGGCTTACCGCTGTCGTGGCCGCCTTGCTGTTTGTTGCGTCGGCGGGCCTGATCCTGTGGGGTACGCCTCTGCTGCCGACCTCGGAGCCGCTGCCCGCTGCCGGATATCCCTTCCTGGTGCTCACATTCATCGGCTGGATCTGGACGCTGCTGAAGCCTGGCCGTTGAGCCCGGTCGAACCGCCCCCGCTCCGGCCTCTCCCCCACTTTGTGGGGGCGAGGAACCCAGGTCTTGTGAGGCTTCGGCGATTGGCATTTCCTTGCCCCACGAAGTGGGGAGAGGTGGTTTGCGAAGCAAACCGGAGAGGGGTCTTCCTTGGCAACGCTGCGCTTTCGCGATGTGCAAATGGCGCACCCCCTTCCACCCATCCCGCCGCCATGCCATGTTCCCCCTCGCGGTCGGGCAGGCCGCTTCATTCCGGGGGAAATTGCAATGTTGTCCTATGCTTTCGCGCGCCGCGCCGTCGCGGCGCTTTGCCTTGCCGCACTGTTTGCGCCCGTCGCGCATGCCGGCGATGTCACTTTCGAGATCAAGAACAGCCATCCCAACGCCATGCGCGTCGAGCTCTACAGCCAGGACCGCGATCATGTCTGGCCGGGCAACAATCAGGATTACTATCTCAACGACGGCGAGACCAAGGCGATCCCGCTGTCCTGCAGTGACGGCGAATCGATCTGCTACGGCGCCTGGGTCGATGGCGACGAGAATACCTATTGGGGCGTCGGCCCCGGCAATACGGAAAAGTGCGACGATTGCTGCTACACCTGCAGTGGCGGCGAGACCGAGGAAATCGATCTGGTTCCGTGAGTTGCCCGTCTCCCTCTTGTTGGGGCAATCGCGTATAGGCAAGTGCCCCCTCACCCGGATTGCCAACCGAATTGCGAAGGGCAATTCGGGGCGATCCGACCTCTCCCCGAGGGGAGAGGAGGTCGCCTGCGCTGCGCCAGGCTCTTCTCCCCGGCGGGAAGAAGGTGGCCGCCCACGAGTCTTGCCTCCGCAAGCCCGAGGGCAGGCTCCGCGGCCGGGGGACTTCATAGGCGATTGCTCCATCCTTGTGGGGGAGAAGCCAGCGCAAAGCGGGCAGGGGCGTCCCGCCAACGTCGGCCGGCAACGCCGGAATTCAAAGCTGAAACAAAAAACCCGCCTCGGCAGGCGGGTCGTTGGAGCCAATTGGCACCATACGCAAATTAGTAGCATAGCTGCCGGCACAAAGCAAGAACAAAATGTGGTGCTGCGAGCAAAAAATGGGAATTCCCTTACCGCCGCGCCCGAGGTCGGCCCTCACGAGGGGGAGAATGCTGCCTTGACGTCGTCCTGACTGTCGCCATAGCGTAGTCCGACAGGAGACCCACCCATGGCAGTGGTCGAAGGCGAGAAGATCGACATCGGCTTTTCGGGAAAACGTTGCATCCATTCGCGCAACTGCGTGCTTGGCGATCCGCATGTTTTCGTGCCCAACGCGCCCGGCCAGTGGATCCATCCGGATGCGGCCAGCGTCGAGAAGATTGTGGCGCTCGCCGAAGCCTGCCCGTCCGGCGCCATCACCTATATCCGCAAGGATGGCGGGCCGCAGGAACAGCCGCCGGTGGTCAACATTGTGCGCATAAGGGAAAACGGTCCGCTTGCCGTCCATGCCGAGATCGTGTTGGGCGGCGAAACGTTTTACCGCGCCACGCTGTGCCGCTGCGGCGCCTCGGAAAACAAGCCGTTCTGCGATGGTAGCCACACCAAATCGGGCTTCACCGCCACCGGCGAGCCGGCGCTGAAGGACACGCCGGCGCTGGAGGTGCGGAATGGCCCGCTGACCGTCACACCGACGACCAACGGCCCGCTCAAGCTCGAAGGCAATGTCGAAATCGTCACCGGCACCGGCCACACGGTCGACCGTACGCAACGCACCTTCCTCTGCCGCTGCGGCCACTCCGCCAACAAGCCGTTCTGCGATGGCTCGCACAAGCGCGTGGGGTTTGTGGGGTAGCCTAGCGATCTCCCCCCTTGAGGGGGAGATGTCGCCGAAGGCGACAGAGGGGGGTCGGTACGTCCTGACGCCAATGCCATCGCGGCCAGAGAATGCCGGGGCTCCACGCGAGACGACCCCCTCTGGCCTGCCGGCCATCTCCCCCTCGAGGGGGGAGATTACGCTGCCTTGGCCCAGCGCTCGTGCCTTTATCGGCCCGTTCATATCGGCTAAGGGCGGGGCAAGAGAATTCTCCGGACCCGCCAATGACCGCCAAGCCCAAACCCTCACCCCTGTTCCTCGGCATCGACACCGGCGGCACCTATACCGATGCCGTGCTGTGGTCGGAAGCCGGCGGCCCTAACGGCAAAGTGCTGGCAAAGGCCAAGGCGCTGACGACACGGCACGACCTGGCGGTCGGCATCTCCGGCGCGGTCGATGCGGTGCTGCAAAAGGCCGGCACCGACCCGGCAGCGATCAAATTGGTGTCTATGTCGACGACGCTAGCCACCAATGCGCTGGTCGAGGGCCAGGGCGGCCGCGTGGCGCTGGTGATGATCGGCTTTGCCGAGGGCGACCTTGCCCGCGACGGGCTGAAGGCGGCGCTCGGCACCGACCCGGTGGTGTTCTGCCCCGGCGGCCACGATGTCCATGGCAATGCGGCAAAGCTCGATCTTTCCGCGCTGGAGGCAGCTTTGCCGGAACTGGAAAAGTCGGTGTCCGGCTTTGCCGTCTGCGCCTATTTCGCCACCCGCAACCCGGCGCATGAGCTAAGCGCGCGGAACCTGATCCGCGACAGGACCGGCCTGCCGGTCACCGCCAGCCACGAACTGTCGGCCAAGCTCGGCGGCCCGCGCCGGGCGCTGACGACATTGCTCAACGCCAGGCTGATCTCGATGATCGACCGGCTGGTCGCGGCAACCGAAGGTTTTTTGGCCGCGCGCAACATCGCCGCCCCGCTGATGGTGGTGCGCGGCGACGGCGCTTTGGTCTCGGCCGCCTTTGCCCGCCAGCGGCCGATCGAGACCATCCTGTCCGGCCCGGCCGCCAGCCTCGTCGGTGCCCGCCACATGACCGGCCTCGACGATGCTGTGGTCTCCGATATCGGCGGCACCACCACCGACGTCGCCGTGCTCGACAAGGGCCGGCCGCGGCTCGATCCGGAAGGCGCCACCGTCGGCGGGTTCCGCACCATGGTCGAGGCCGTCGCCATGCGCACCTTTGGCCTCGGCGGCGATTCCGAAGTGGCGCTGGAGGACGGCGCGCTCAATCCGAGAATCCTGCTCGGGCCGCGCCGCCTGGTGCCGCTGGCGCTGGCCGGCATGATCCATGGCGATGCCGTCACGGCGGAGCTCGAACGCCAGCTGCGCGCGCCCAACCCCGGCCGCATGGATGGCCGGCTGGCGGTGCGCACCGGCGTGCCGGAGCGGCTGGCGGCCGGACTGACCGGTGCCGAAGTCAAGCTCTACGAGCTGATCGGCGCCGTGCCGCAGGCTCTCGACAGATTGCTGACCTCGAACGCCCAGAACGCCACCTTGAACCGGCTGGTGTCGCGCGGGCTGGTGCATGTCGCCGGCTTCACGCCGTCGGACGCCGCGCATGTGCTGGGCAGCCAGGCCAATTGGGATGCGGCCGCGGCGCGTCTGGGTGCCGAGCTGTTCGCGCGCAGGCGTGACGGCCGCGGCCAGTTCATCGCCGCCTCGCCGGAGGCGATCTCGGAACGGGTGCTGACCGCGCTGACCCGCCTGTCGGCCGAAGTCATCCTCGAAACCGCCTTTGCCGAGGACGGGCTGGATGGCGCGGCGACCGTCGCCCATGCCCTGGTCCAGCGCGCCGTCGACGCGCATCCCGGCATCGCCCGCTTGAGCGTCGCCCTCGACCGTCCGGTCATCGGCCTCGGCGCCTCGGCGCCGCTGCATTATGCCGGCCTGGCCGAGCTGGTCGGCAATCGATGCGTGGTGCCGCAGGATACCGATGTCGCCAACGCGCTCGGCGCCGTCGTCGGCCAGGTCCGGGTATCGGCCGAGGCGCGGGTCAGCCAGCCCAAGGAAGGGCTATTCCGCGTCGCCTCAGGCGAAAGCGTGCGCGATTTCAACGACGAGGCGGCGGCAATCGCGGCGGCGGAGAAAGATGTGCGGGCGATTGCCGCCGGGCGGGCTAAGGATGCCGGCACCGACAGCGCCGAGATCGAAATCGCCAGCGAATACCGCGTCTCCACCGTAGAGGGCCAGCGCATGTTCATCGAGGCGCATGTCGTGGCGGTGGCGTCGGGACGGCCAAGGATTGCGGTGTGAGCGCGTAATCTCCCCCCTCGAGGGGGGAGATGTCGCCGAAGGCGACAGAGGGGGTCGCCTCGCATGAAGCGCGACGCGATTTGGTGCAAAGAAGAGGTTGCACTCCACGCGAGGCGACCCCCTCTGGCCTGCCGGCCATCTCCCCCACAAAGGGGGAGATCGGCAGCGAAAACGCCCTACCTTCACCCTAAGCTGAATTGACCCTGCCACCGTGACATGCCAAAGGCCCGGCCTAGCCGTTCGCCTTGGAGAAGCCCTGATGACCGATCGCGTCGAGATCGCCGGATTGCGGATTGCCCGCGCGCTTCATGATTTTGTCGTGAACGAGGCGCTGCCGGGCACCGGCATTGAAGCGGAGGCATTCTGGAGCGGTTTTTCGGCGATCGTCCATGATCTCTCGCCAAAAAACCGGGCGCTGCTCGAAAAGCGCGATGCCATGCAGGACAAGCTCGACCGCTGGTATCGCGACAACGGCGCGCCCGTCGACATGGAGGCCTACACGAGCTTCCTCCGCGAGATCGGCTATCTGCTGCCCGAGGGGCCGGCCTTCAGCGTGACGACCGAAAATGTCGACCCGGAAATCGCTTCGGTCGCCGGGCCGCAGCTGGTGGTGCCGGTGATGAATGCGCGTTATGCGCTGAACGCCGCCAATGCGCGCTGGGGCTCGCTGTACGATGCGCTCTACGGAACCGACGCCATCCCGGAGACGGCCGGCGCCGAGCGAGGCAACAAATTCAATCCGGCGCGCGGCGCCAAGGTCGTCGCCTGGGTGAAAAGCTTCTTCGACGAGGCGGTGCCGCTCACCACAGGCAAATGGGCCGGCGTCAACGGGCTTTCGGTCGCCAACGGCATGTTGCGGCTGGGCGAGGGTGCCGGCGCCACCACGCTTGCCGACCTCAGACAGTTTGCCGGCTATCGCGGCGATGCCGCCGACCCCGAAGCCGTCCTGCTGGTCAAGAACGGCCTGCACATTGAAATCGTCATCGACCGCAACAACCAGATCGGCCGCACCGATCCGGCCGGCATTGCCGATGTCGTGCTGGAATCGGCACTGACCACCATCCAGGACTGTGAGGATTCGGTGGCGGCCGTCGATGCCGAAGATAAGGTGCTGGTCTACCGCAACTGGCTCGGCCTGATGAAGGGCGACTTGGCGGAGGAGATCACCAAGGCCGGCAAGAGCTTTGTCCGCAGGCTCAACCCAGACCGCTCCTATACCGCGCCCGATGGCGGCACGCTGACCTTGCCGGGCCGCTCGCTGATGCTGGTCAGGAATGTCGGCCACCTCATGACCAATCCGGCGATATCAGACCGCGACGGCAACGAGGTGCCGGAAGGCATCATGGATGCGGCGCTGACGGCGCTGATCGCGCTGCATGACATCGGCGTGAACGGGCGCCGCGCCAATTCTCGCGCCGGCTCGATGTACATCGTAAAGCCCAAGATGCACGGGCCCGACGAAGTTGCCTTCGCCGTCGAGATTTTCGACCGCGTCGAAGCGCTGCTCGGTATGGCCAAAAACACCATCAAGATGGGCATCATGGACGAGGAGCGGCGCACCACCGTCAACCTCAAGGAGGCGATCCGCGCCGCGAAAGAACGCGTCGTCTTCATCAACACCGGCTTCCTCGATCGCACCGGCGACGAGATCCACACCTCGATGGAGGCCGGCCCGATGATCCGCAAGGGCGACATGAAGCAGGCCGCCTGGATTGCCGCCTACGAAGCCTGGAACGTCGACATCGGGCTGGAATGTGGGTTGGCCGGCCACGCCCAGATAGGCAAGGGCATGTGGGCGATGCCCGACCTGATGGCGGCGATGCTGGCCGAGAAAATCGTGCATCCCAAGGCCGGCGCCAATACCGCCTGGGTGCCGTCGCCGACGGCGGCGACACTGCACGCCACGCACTACCACAAGGTCGATGTCCATGCCGTCCAGGCGGCGCTGAAGAACCGGCCGAAGGCGAAGCTCGACGACATCCTGTCGGTGCCGGTAGCAAGGCGGCCGAACTGGTCGCCTGAAGACATCCAGAAGGAACTCGACAACAATGCGCAAGGCATTCTGGGTTATGTCGTGCGCTGGATCGACCAGGGCGTCGGCTGTTCGAAAGTGCCGGATATAAACGACGTCGGTCTGATGGAGGACCGCGCCACGCTGCGCATCTCCTCGCAGCACATCGCCAACTGGCTGCATCACGGCGTCTGCACGCCCGAGCAGGTCATGGAGACGATGAAACGCATGGCGGCGATCGTCGACCGCCAGAACCAAGGCGATCCGCTCTACCGGCCGATGGCGCCGGATTTCGACAAGTCCATCGCCTTCCTCGCCGCCTGCGACCTGGTCTTCAAAGGCCGCGTGCAACCCAACGGCTACACCGAGCCAGTGCTGCACGCGCGGCGGCTGGAGCTGAAGGCGCGGGATAACGGCTGAACCGAAAGCACGATGCACGCAGGCCAAGGGTAAGCGCCGGCGTCCCCCTCCCCCTTGAGGGGAGGGTGGCCCGAAGGGCCGGGTGGGGTCGCCAATGCAGTGCGCCAACCCAATTCTGACGGTGCGCCCTAGGAGGAGCATCGCAACGCTCCGCACCTCGGCCGGTTTCGAAATGCGACAGGCCGAGCGTCTCACCGGCGACCCCACCCGGCCGCTTCGCGGCCACCCTCCCCTCGAGGGGGAGGGAAAAACGCTACGCCGCTTGTGCCATCCGTTCCGAGCTCATGCGGTAGGAAATCGCTTCGGCCAGATGGATGCGGCCGACCGTCTCGCTGGCCTCGAGATCGGCCAGGGTCCGCGCCACCTTCAGGACGCGGTGATAGGCCCGCGCGGAAAAGCCAAGCTTTTCGCTGGCGTCCCTGAGCAGAGACAGGCCGGCGGCATCGGGCATGGCGATCTCCTCGATGACTGACGGCGAGCAATGGGCGTTGGTGGTGGCGGTCGCGCCGAGCCGCTCGAAGCGCTCGCGCTGGATCGTACGGGCGCGGGCAACACGTAGTGCGACGGCGGCACTTTTCTCCGCCCGGTCCGGCCGGATCAGATCGCTGGCCGAGACCGCCGGCACCTCGATCCTGAGATCGATGCGATCGAGCAGCGGGCCGGAAATGCGCGCCTGGTAGTCGGTGCGGCAGCGATCGCCGCGTAGACAGCGATAGCCCGGCTCGCCGGCCATGCCGCAACGGCACGGGTTCATCGCCGCGACCAGTTGGATACGCGCCGGATAGGTGACGCGATGATTGGCGCGCGCGATCATGCAGTCGCCGGTCTCGAGCGGCTGGCGCAGTGCATCGAGCGCCTGCGGCGAGAATTCGGGGAACTCGTCGAGGAACAGCACGCCGTGATGGGCAAGCGAGGCCTCGCCCGGCCGCACGCGCAGACCGCCGCCGACCATCGCCGCCATCGAGGCCGAATGATGTGGCGCGCGGAACGGCCGCCGGTCGGTGAGTTTTCCTTCGCCGAGTTCGCCGGCCACCGAGGCGATCATCGAGACTTCGAGCAATTCCCTGGGCGCCAGCGGCGGCAGGATCGACGGCAGCCGCTGCGCCAGCATCGACTTTCCCGACCCCGGCGGTCCGACCATCAGAAGATTGTGGCCGCCGGCCGCCGCCACCTCCAGCGCCCGCTTGGCGGTCTCCTGGCCCTTGATGTCGGCAAGGTCGGGCAGGTCGCGCGCCGAGGCATGGATGCCGGCTTCCGGCCGCGACAGAACCTGCGTGCCGCGAAAATGATTGGCGATGGCGATCAGGCTGCGCGGCGCCAATATGTCGAAATCCTTGCCGGCCCAGGCCGCTTCCGGCCCGCAGGCGAACGGGCAGATCAAGCCCTTGCCTTCGGCATTGGCACCGATTGCCGCCGGCAGCGCGCCAGCCACCGCGGCGATGGTGCCGTCGAGCGACAATTCGCCAAGCACGACATAGCCGGCCAGCATGTCGCCCGGAATGGCGCCGAGCGCCGCCATCAGCCCGAGCGCGATCGGCAAATCGTAGTGGCTGCCTTCCTTGGGCAGGTCGGCGGGCGCCAGATTGACGGTGACCTTCTTCGACGGCATCGACAGGCCGGATGCATGAAGTGCTGCCTGCACCCGCTCGCGGCTTTCGGCTACGGCCTTGTCGGCCAGCCCGACGATGTGCATGTTGACCTTGCCCGGCGCGATCATCACCTGCACGTCGACCGGCACGGCCTCGATGCCCTGGAAAGCAACCGTGCGAACCCGCGCCACCATGTCTTCACCCCGGATGCAGGCTTTTGCCCCAAGCCTTTGCGATCATGCCGCGAACGGCGTCACCCGAGACAACCACAGATTTCCGGCGAAGGCAAGAACATTTGGGGAACAGCTGAGCGCAACGGCGGCAATGGTTTGCAACGCGGCCGCTCGCGAAGCGAGGCTAGTTGCGCTTCTCCTCCACGGCATCCCAGAACAGGCTGGCGATGTCGGCGCCGCCGAAGCGCTGCACTTCGCGTATGCCGGTCGGTGAGGTCACGTTGATCTCGGTCATGTAGTCGCCGATCACGTCGATGCCGACAAGGATGAAGCCGCGCTCCTTCAGCGCGGGGCCGATGCGGGCACAGATCTCGCGTTCGCGCACCGTCAGCTCGGTTTTTTCAGCGCGGCCGCCGACATGCATGTTGGAGCGCGAATCATGCTCGGCCGGTACCCGGTTGATGGCGCCGACCGGCTCGCCGTCGATCAGGATGATGCGCTTGTCCCCGGCCCGCACCTCTTTCAGATAGCGTTGCACGATGTAGGGTTCGCGGAACATCTGGCCGAACATTTCGAGCAGCGAGGCGAGATTGCGGTCGGCCTCGTGCAGGTGGAAGATGCCGGCGCCGCCATTGCCATAGAGCGGCTTGACGATGATGTCGCCGAACTCCTTGCGGAAGGCGGCGACCTCGAGCGGATCCTTGGTGATCAGCGTCGCCGGCATCAGGTCGGAAAATTCGGTGACGAAGATCTTTTCCGGGCTGTTGCGCACCCAGGCCGGGTCGTTGACCACCAGGGTCTTCGGATGGATGCGCTCGAGAATATGCGTGGTGGTGATGTAGTTCATGTCGAAGGGCGGATCCTGCCGCAAAAGGATGACGTCCATCTCCGAAAGATCGGTGCGGACTTCTTCGCCCAGCGAATAATGATTGCCCTTCTCGTCGCGAACCTGCATCGCCTCGATACGGGCAAACACCTTGCCGTCGCGCAGCGACAGCCGGTCGGGCGTGTAGTGGAACAGCCGGTGGCCGCGCCGCTGCGCTTCCAGCGACAGCGCAAACGACGTGTCGCCGGCTACCGACACGCTGGAGATGTGGTCCATCTGGACGGCGACTTTCAGGGGCATGGCAGCTCTCCGGCGCACTTGGAGCGATCCACTTGGACGCACAAAGTACGCTCCAACATTTTTTGAATCCATGCATCGTGCTTTCCGAAAATCGATTCCGATTTTTCGGGCCGATGCATCGACGACAGCGATATAAGGAAATCGGCGGCCTCTGCCAATCGGCCAAGGTCATGATGAGGCTGCGCTTCGCTTGGCGCAGATCCCAACGCGATGTGCCTTCAGCGGTCGAACACCAGCTTGGAATAGCCGAGGAAGGACAGCGCCATGGCGACCAGCGAGGCGACCGCAAGGGCTATGAGCGGCGACACCATCGGCAGTGCGAACAACATGACGCAATAGACGAGATAATTGACGACGCTGGTGGCAATGCCGACGCCGCCGTAGCGGGCGCCCTCATGCGCGATGCCCCGGCTGGAAGGCGAGAAGGTCAGGTGGCGGTTGATCAGCCAGGTGGCGGACAGCGCAAAACCGATCGAAATGATGCGGGCTGCCAAGGGGCCAAGCGGCGTTGCCGCCAGCACCAGCCAAAGCGCACCCGCGTCGGCGACGAAGCCGATGCCGCCGGCGACAATGAAGCGGGCGAGGCGTCCCATTTAGGCTCTAGGCCGCGCGCGGGGTCTTGCGCGGTCCGGCCTTCAAAGTCGCGAGCGCGCTTGCACGTTCACGTTCGACGCGACCGGAAGGCATCGACAGATAGAAGATGCGCTTCTGCTCGGCGCGGCCGCGCGACACCGAATCGAGGATCACCCCGGTCACCGCCGCCAGCATCGACAGCAGCAGCAGGCCGACCGACAGAACCCAGGTCGGCATGCGCGGCACAAGCCCGGTTTCGGCGAACTCGATCAGCACCGGCGCCATCAGAAACAGGCTTGATGCCAGGAAGAACACCGAAAAAGCGCCGAAGAAACGCAGCGGCTGCGTCTCCTTCATCAGCATGGCGAACATCCACAGGATCTTCGCGCCGTCGCGAAAGGTCGACAGCTTCGACGAGGAGCCTTCCGGCCGGCGGCCATAGTCGAGTCCGATCTCGCTGACCGGCAATTTGAGCTGCGAGGCGTGCACCGACATTTCGGTCTCGATCTCGAAACCGCCGGAAACGGCGGGAAAACTCTTGACGAAGCGCCTGGTGAAGGCGCGGTAACCCGAGAAGATATCGGTAAAGTCCGAGCCGAACAAACGTTTGTAGAGGCTGTTGAAGATGCGGTTGCCGAAGGCGTGGCCTGTCCTGCCGGCGTCGTTGGCGACGCCGCGCCTGGTGCCCACCACCATGTCGGAGCGCTCGGTCAGCAGCGTGTTGATCAGTTGCGGCGCGTCCTCCGGCGCATAGGTGCCGTCGCCGTCGGCCATCAGGTAGATGTCGGCCTCGATGTCGGCGAACATGCGGCGCACGACATTGCCTTTGCCCTGGCGCGGCTCGCGCACCACGATGGCGCCGGCGGCGCGGGCTCGGAGCGCCGTCAGATCGCGCGAATTGTTGTCGTAGACATAGATCGCGGCGGCAGGCAGCGTTTCGCGAAAGCGCCGCACCACTTCGCCGATCGTCAGCTCCTCATTGTAGCAAGGCAGGAGCACGGCGATGCTCGGCTCATGGCGCACTTCTTGTGGCATTTTTCGTCTCCGGATGCCCTGTGAGGCCCCTGACCGCTCAAGCGCCGGCCTCGCTCGGGCGGCTTTACTATTTATTGAAGCTGTTAAGGCTAGGTTTAAACCGCACCGTATTCCTTCCAAAGGTCCTGATATGAGCACAGCCGACGATGGCGCCTCCATTTGGAGGTCCGATATCGCGCTGGCGCTGCTTGCCACGTTGCCGGCACTTGCCGTCAATGCCCTTGCCGGCTTCCCGGAATTGACCAATGCCGGCGGCGACAACGACAATCTGCTGCGCCTTGTCGAAGTTCGCGACATGCTGGCCAGCCAGGGCTGGTTCGATCTGCACCAGTACAGGATGGGCCTGGAAGGCGGTTTCGTCATGCATTGGTCGCGGCTGGTCGATGCGCCGATCGCCGCCATCATCATCGCCGTATCGGCCCTGACCGGCAGCGCGGCCTTTGCCGAGAATGTTGCGCAAGTGCTGTGGCCGACGCTGCTCTTCTGCCTGACCGTGTTTTTCACCGCCCGCGCCGCACGCAGCTTTGCCGGTGACAGCGCCGTGCTGCCCGCTGTCGTGGTCGGCGCTGCCGCACTGTATTTCATTGGCATTTTTTCGCCTGGCGCGCTCGATCACCACAATATCCAGCTGATGCTGAGCATGGCCAGCCTGAGCCTATTGCTTGAAGCGCCAATGCGCAGGCCGGCGGCATTGCTCTCCGGCCTGTGCGCCGGATTGATGCTGGCCGTCGGTATGGAGACCGCCCCTTATGTGGCCACCATCGGCGCCTCTGTCGCCATGCTGTTCGCCCTCGGCGCCAATGGCGAGAGGCTGATCGCCAGGGATTTCGGCCTCGGCTTTGCCGGCGTGTCCGCTCTCGTCTTTGTCGCCACCATTGCGCCGTCTGCCTGGGGTCAGGCGCAATGCGACGCCTTTTCGACCGTGCAGTTCGTCGTCGCGGCGATTGCCGGAACCGGCCTTGCGGCGATAGCGTCGATCGAGCCGGCCGGCCGCACGCGCCAACGGCGCATCGCCTCACTTGGCCTGCTTGCCCTGCTATTGGGCGCTGTCGTCGTCTTGTTGTTCCCACAATGCCTGGCAGCGCCCTACGCCAACCTCGATCCGCGCCTCAAGGAGCTATGGCTTGATCACATCGACGAGGCGCAATCGCTGTTCAAGCTGCTCGCTGAAGATCCGGCCGGGGTGGTGGCGCGCTATGCCACGCCGCTCATTGCGCTCGTGCTGATGGCGCTTCGCCTTGGCCGCGGTGGCTGGCGGCGGCAGGACAGCCTTGTCGGCGCGCTGCTTGTCGTGGCCTTCATCGTCAGCGCCTGGCAGGTACGCGGTTCGACATTCTCGATCGCCTTCGCCGTCATCCCGCTTGCCGCCTGGATTGCCAAATGGCGTCAACGGGCCGAGGCCAGCGCGTCGCGCGGGGTGGCGCTGCGCATGGCTGCCGTCTGGCTGGTTTCGGTGAATGCGGTCTGGACTGGGGCTGCCGCGGCGACCTCGGTAGCCTTCGACGACAGCAACACCACGGCGGATAATGGCGACGGCACCGATGTCGCTTGCCAGCGCATGGCCTCCTTTGCGGCACTCGGCCGCCTGCCCGGCACCACCGTACTGGCAATTTCCAATCTCGGATCGCCTATCCTGGCCTATTCCGGACATCGCGTCTTCGCTGGGCCTTATCATCGCAATGTCGCCGGCAACCTGCTGGCGCTCGATGCCTTCCTTGGGTCTGATGCCGATGCCAGGACGGTCGTGGCGGATCATCACGTCGGCCTCGTCGCGCTGTGCCCCGGCAGCGCCGAAAGCAAGCTCCTCGCAGCCAAGGCGCCGGCAGGCTTTCTTGCCGGGCTGATGCGCGGCAGCGTGCCGGAATGGCTTGAGCCGGTTGCCGGGACCAGCGGAGCCGCCGTCGAATTGTACCGCGTCCGGCTGGGCAACTGATCGATCGGCGGCCCGTGCGGCCTTTTGTCGGACATAAGTCCTGACAATCCACTCTTTCGCCCTTGCCCGCCCGACATGGCTGGATAGGATGCGCGCCGGCCGACCGCGATCATTGGACCGGGAGAGAATTTCATGATGCCATCGGCACGCTTTGCCGACCTCGAAGGCGCTTCGGTGCTGATCACCGGCGGCGGCTCCGGCATTGGTGCTGCCTTGACCGAAGGTTTTGTCCGCCAGGGGGCAAAGGTCGCCTTCATCGATATCGCCGACCGTCCGAGCCTGGCGCTGGCCGATCGGTTAGACAAGGAGCTCGGCCGGCGGCCGTTCTATCTCAAGACCGACATACGCGACATCGAGGCATTGCGGGTATCAATCGCCAAAGCCGCCGAGGCGCATGGCAACGTGACCGTGCTGGTCAACAATGCCGCTCAGGATGACCGTCATGCCGTCGAAGACGTCACGGTGGAGTTCTGGGACAACAACCATGCCATCAACCTGCGCCCGCATTTCTTCAGCGCACAGGCGGTGGCGCCGGGCATGAAGCGGGCCGGCGGCGGCTCGATCATCAACTTCACCTCGACGTCGTTTCTCATCAACCATCCCGATATGCCGGCCTACACCGCCGCCAAGGCCGGCATCGTCGGTCTCACCAAGGGTCTTGCCGGCAAGCTCGGCGTCGATGGCATCCGTGTCAACGCGATCGCGCCCGGCTGGGTGATCACCGAGCGGCAGAGAAAGCTCTGGGTCACCGAAGAAGCGCTCGCCGCTCATGTCGCCAAACAGTGCATCAAAGAGGTGATGCAGCCGGAAGACATTGTCGGCACCGTGCTGTTCCTGGCGTCGGATGCCTCACGCATGCTGACCGCGCAGATGCTGATCGTCGATGGGGGGTTCCTGTGATCTCATCGAGCAAGGCAGCTTCCGTCGCGGCCGTCGACTGGGGCACCACCCGTATGAGGGTCTGGCTGCTCGACGGCGCCGGCAAGGTTCTCGCCGAGCGGCGCGGCGATGACGGGCTGATCACCGCCCAGGCTAAAGGATTTTCGTCCATTCTTGAAGGGCATCTGGCTGCACTGGGCGCAGCCGAGGCGCTGCCGGTCATCATTTGCGGCATGGCCGGTTCGCGCCAGGGCTGGCTGGAGGCGCCCTATGTCAGCGTGCCGGCGCCGATCGGCGCTATTCTCGCCGGCGCTGCCCGCATCCCCGGCCAGCGCCGCGACATCCGCATCGTGCCCGGCCTTGCCCAGCGTCTGGCCGACGCCCCGGATGTCATGCGCGGCGAGGAGACGCAGCTTGCCGGCGCCGGTTTGCCGGCAAAGGGACGCCATGTCGTCTGCATGCCTGGCACGCATTCGAAATGGGTGCTGGTCGAGGACGGTGCCGTTGCCGGTTTCGGCACCTGGCCGACCGGCGAGCTGTTTTCGGTGCTGGCCGCGCACTCGATCCTGCGCCATTCGCTGGGCGAGCCGCCGAAGCCGGTTGCCGCCGAAAATCCATTTTTCCGGGAGTGGTGCCTGAAGGCGTTGGCCGAAGGCGGTGACATCGGTTCAAGACTGTTCTCGATCCGCGCCGCCAGCCTGCTGCAGGATCTGAAGCCCGAGGATGCCGCCGCGTGCCTGTCCGGCCTGCTGATCGGCGGCGAGATCGCTTCGGCAAATCGCCGTTATGGGGCGAGTGCCGTGCCCGTCGTGCTGATCGCGTCGGGCGCACTTGGCACGCTCTATGCCGACGCGCTCGGCCTTGCCGGGCTCGCGGTCAGGGTGGTCGACGCCGACGAGGCGGTGCGTGCCGGTCTTGCCGAAGCCGCGCGCGAAAATGGCATGATCGCCGGAAATGGAGTTGCCGCATGACAGAGACCGCACCTTTTCCAAAGCTCGAGCGGGGTCTGGTCGCCATCCTGCGTGGCCTCAAGCCAAGCGAGGCGGTGGCGATCGGCCAGGCGATCTTCGGCGCCGGTATCGAAGCGATCGAGGTGCCGCTCAACTCGCCCGATCCTTACGCCTCCATCGCCAGCATTGTCGGAGCGCTTCCTCCAACAGCCTTGGTCGGTGCCGGCACGGTGCTCAGCGCCGCCGATGTCGACGGCCTGCACAAGGCCGGCGGGCGGCTGCTGGTCAGCCCCAATATCGATGCCGAGGTCATGGGCCGTGCCATGCACTACGGCATGGTGACGATGCCCGGCGTGTTCACGCCGACCGAGGCATTTCAAGCAATCCGGCTCGGCGCCTCGGCACTGAAATTCTTCCCGGCGAGCGTGCTTGGCGCGGCGGGCATTTCGGCGATGCGCGCGGTGCTGCCGGCCAGTGTGCTGGTCGGCGCGGTCGGCGGCGTTTCGGATAAGGATTTTGCCGGCTACAAGGCAGCCGGCGTCAGCGTCTTCGGTCTTGGCTCCAGCCTGTTCAAGCCGGGCATGAGCGTCGACGAAGTGGCAGCGCGAGCGAAAGCCGCAGTTCAGGCCTGGGACGCGGCGTTTGGAGTGGCATGATGAGCGAGACCATTGTTTCGGTTTTTTCCGACCATGTCTGCCAACTCGGGGAGGGACCAAGCTATGACCCTGCCACCGACACGCTCTACTGGTTCGACATCGTCAACGGCCAGCTCCTCGAACAGCGCCTGTCGGGCGGTGCCGTCAAAATCCACGAGCTCGGTCAGATGGCCAGCGCCATCTGCATCATCGACGACCAACGCCAGCTGATCGCCACCGAGACCGGTCTGCATGTCCGCGACGTCGCGACCGGCAAGCTGACGCTGCACACGCCGATCGAGGCCGACAATACGGTCACCCGCTCGAACGATTCACGCGTTCACCCTTGCGGCGCCCTCTGGGTCGGCACCATGGGCAAGGGCGAGGAGAAGGCCGCCGGTTCGATCTACTGGTTCTTCAAGTGCGAGCTGCGCCGGCTCTATGCCGACGTCACGGTGCCCAATTCGATCTGCTTTTCCGAGGATGGGACGATCGCCTATTACACCGACACCAGCACCGGGCTGTTGATGCGCGTCGGCTGCGATCCGGCGACCGGCCTGCCGGTTGGCGAACCGAAGGTCTTCGTCGACCACCGTTCGGCCAAGGGCTATATCGATGGTTCGGTGCTCGACCGTGACGGCATATTGTGGAACGCCTGCTGGGGCGGCAGCGTCGTCGAAGCCTATGGACCCGACGGCAAGCTCGTCCGTTCGGTGGCGATGCCGGCGACGCAGCCTTCCTGTCCGGCTTTCGTCGGCAGGAATGCCGACCGGCTGGCGGTCACCTCCGCCTGGTCGGGCAAGAGCGAGAAGCAGCGCCTGCTCGACCCGCAAGCCGGCATGACATTTATGCTCGACATTCCAGTCAATGGTCGCTTCGAGCCGCGTGTGCTGATTGGCTGACCATGATCCCGAAAAGTGGGAACCGGTTTTCGGAAAAGATCATGGTCAAACAGGAAGATGGCGCCGTTGCTGTCGTGCAGGCGTCCGGCTGACGTCGGTTCCGCGAAAGCCGAATGCATTCGCCGTGCGATGCTAGAACGGTTCATCGTTTCGCGGGAACGCTGAACCGCTCTATCTCTTTGTTTTGACGCAATTCCGGACGGAAAACCGTTTCACACTTTTCCTGGAATTGCTTTAGCAATCGTGCTGCCGGGAAATCGTTCGATCATGTCAAGCCGCAAGCCGAAGCTGATCCTTGTCTACGAGCCAGAAAAGGCTTGCTTCGATCGGCTGGTTGCCGATAACCACGTGCCGGAGCGTGCCGCCGAAATTGCCTCCTATCTGGCGCAATCGACCGATATCGCTGCTGAATTCGACGCACTTGCCGCCGCTTGCCAGAAGCGCGGCCCGTCGTTTGCGCCGGTGGCGCTCGACGACGCCGCAAGCGTTCTCGCCGGCGAGGACCCGAAGACCACGCTAGTCTGGACGCTGACCGACGGCATCGCCTATTTCCGCGGCGGCGCGGCACCAGCTCTGGCACGGCTGAACGGCCTGGAGGCGATCGGCGCCGACGATGCGCTTTTCGCGCTCTGCCAGGACAAGTTCCGTTCAGGCGCCGTGCTCGGCGCGTTCGGCTTGCCGGTGCCGCAGGCGGGCCTTGCCCGTGACGGCGCCTGGCTGGTCGCGCCGCCGGCTTCGCCCGCCGGCTGGTTCGTCAAGCCGAACCGGCTCGGCGCCAAGATCGGTATCTGGCCCGATTCGCGCTGCCACGATCTCGGCCATGCGCTGGAGCTTAGCCGGCGCGTCTTCGCCGCCTATCGCGACGATGTCGTCGTCCAGCCCTATGTCGCCGGCCGCAACGCGCGCGCCAGTTTTCTCGGATTGAGGCCGGATACCGGCGTCGAGGCGCTGGGCATCGCCTTTGTCGATTCAGGCGGCGATTTCCAGACCATGCAGGACAGCCTGGCGCTTTACGGCAATACCGGCGAAGCGGCCAAAGCCACGGGAAATTACGCCGAGCCGTTGCTGCTGCCGGTCGCCGGCAGCCAGCCTCTGGCTGATGCAAGGATCCGCAACATCGCCGAAAGCCTGATGGTCGGGCTTGGCCTGCGGGATGTGTTTTCCATCGATTTCCGGGTCGAAGCCGACGACAGCGTCCACCTCATCGAGTTCGAGGTCTGCCCCGGCCTGCCCTGCTTCGATTTCCGCGATTACTGTCGCCAGCAATGGGGCTTGAGCCTCGCCGATACGATGGCGGAGGCAGCGGCGAACCGGCTTCTCGCCTAAATCCCCTCGACCAGCACGATTTCGCCCTCGGCCACCTTCTGGCGGATCGCGACGGCGCGCTGGTATTCGGGAGAGTGGTAGCAGTCATGCGCCGCCGCAAGCGACGGAAACTCGATGATCACGTTGCGGTCGCGGCCCGGCCCCTCGGCCTTCTCATGCGCGCCGCCGCGCGCCAGGAACTTGGCGCCGAAGCGGTCGAAGGCCGGTTTGGCAGCTGCGACATAGTCCTTGTAGCCTTCCGCATCGCGCACGTCGACGCGAGCGATCCAGTATCCCTTGGGCATGGCATTTCTCCGAAATGGTTTTGGGGATGTTACGCGGAGCGCATTTCGTCAAGGATGGCTTCCGCCGCCGCCCGCCTGTCGGCCGCACCGACGATCGGCCGGCCGACGACGAGATGGCTGGAGCCGTTACGGATCGCCTGCGCCGGCGTCACCACCCGCTTCTGGTCGCCATGGTCGCTGCCCTTCGGCCGGATTCCCGGCGTCACGACCGCCAGGTCGGGGCCGACGATGCGGCGCACCGCCTCAGCTTCCTCGGCCGAGCAGACGATGCCGCCCATGCCGGCATGCAGCGCCTGCTCGGAGCGCCTCAGCACCAGTGTATGCGGATCATACTCATAGCCGGCGTCGATCACGTCCTGCTCGTCCATCGAGGTCAGCACGGTGACCCCGAGCAGGCAAAGGTCGCTGCCCCTCGCGGCCTCGACCGCCGCCTTCATCGTCTTCGGATAGGCATGGATGGTCAGCATGCTCATGCCCATCCTGGCGATGTTGTCGACCCCCTTGGCAACGGTGTTATCGATGTCGAGGAGCTTCATGTCGAGAAAGATCCTAGTGCCGCCGCTGGCCAGCTCGCGGGCGAAATCGAGCCCGCCGGCAAAGGCGAGCTGGTAACCGATCTTGTAGAAGGAGACGATCCCGTCGAGCTCGCGCACCGCTTTCTCGGCTTCCTTCAGCGTCGGCAGGTCGAGGCCGACGATCAGCCGTTCCTGCATCGTGTCGGCATGCGCGGCGTCCGGGATCATGCCTCGATCCGCGTCGACAGCATGCGCGAGGTTTCGATCAGCGTTCGGCATAGGTGCTCCATCGATTGGCGTAGTCTTTCGTCCCGGAAGTTGCCCTCGTCGTCGAAGGCGTAGCCGCCCTCCGGCACCGAACACTCCGGTGTCACCACCTCCATCCGGCAGCGTACCAGAACGGCGCGCAGATGGTTGATGCAGCGTATCCCGCCGAAGGGTCCGTTGGAAGACGAGCAGAGGCCGGCGACCTTGCCGGCAAGCGGCCTGAACGTCCGGCCGCCATCCTTGCGCAGCTGGCTCACCCAATCGATGCTGTTCTTGAGCAGCGGTGGAATGGAGCCGTTATATTCGGGCGTCGCGATCAGCAGCCCGTCATGGGCGGCGATCATCCGGCCGAGCTTGACGGCGTTTTCGGGAATGCCTTCGTCCTTTTCCAAATCCTGGTCGAGGATCGGCAGCGGATAGTCGGCGAGCGAGATGCGGGTCACCTCGGCGCCCTGCATGGCAAGTTCCTTCTGTGCCACGTCGGCGGTCCTGCCGCTATAGGCGCCGCTGCGCAACGAACCGGCGACGACGAGAATTTTCGGGATCACAGCCATGGGTCTGCCTTGTCACCCGATGGGTATAAGACAAGTGCTATTCAAACCCAACGCTTCAATTCATGCGGCCCCGCGTCGGTAGATCCAAAGCTGCGTCGGCGGAATGTTGCGGATGACGAAATGGAAATGCTCGACCGTATAGTCGCCGCGGCCCGGCGGGATCGGCGACAGCGGCCCGTAAGTCAGCTGCACGATCGGCCGGCCCGCCGGGATACGGTCGAGCAGGCTCTCGACATAGGCGATGCGCTGGGCGACAGGGAAATTGAGCAGCGGCACGCCCGATATCACAGAATCGAAGATCAGGTCGCGCTTGTCGCCAAGCGTCGCGTCGAGATTGAAGGCGTCGCCCTCGATGACGTTGACGCCTGGATAAAGCTGGCGCAGATGGCGCACGAAATCAGTGGAATATTCGACCGCGTAGAGGTTCTCAGGCTTTATGCCCTGGGCGAGGATGGCGCGTGTGATGACGCCTGTACCGGGCCCGACCTCGAGCACCGGCAGGCCGGATGTCGGATCGACGATCGAGGCCATCTTGCCTGCGGTGATGGAACTGGTCGGGACGATCGAACCGACCGCCTTCGGCTTGTCGATCCAGCCCTTGAAGAACTTCAGCTCGTCGTCGAACTTTTCCGCCAGCGTCTTTCGCAGTCCGGGACTACGCGTCATCGAAAGTCCTCCTCAACGCTCCCTCGCATGCTACTTAACAGTTACGAGGTGCAAGACAAGTCGAATCCCCGGATAAGGTGTTGATGACGCTCGGGAAGCGTTTTCCAGGGATCAGCTTCAGTGCTCGCCGAACGTTTCGAAAAAGTCTTTCATGCGGGCGAAAAATCCGCTCGACTGAGGCGAATTGTCCTTTGAGGAAAGCTGCTCGAATTCCTCCAGCAATTCGCGCTGACGGCGCGAAAGGTTCTGCGGCGTCTCAACCACGGTCTGGATGTAGAGGTCGCCGATATTGGGCTGGCGCAGCACCGGCATGCCCTTGCCCTTGAGGCGGAACTGGCGACCGTTCTGGGTGCCTTCCGGCACCTTCACCTTCGTCTGGGTACCGTCCAGTGTCGTCACCTCGAACGAGCCGCCAAGCGCTGCCGTCGTCATCGAGATCGGCACCTTGCAATAAAGATCGGCCCCGTCGCGCTGGAAGAATTCGTGCGGCTTGACCGCGAGGAAGATGTAGAGATCGCCCGACGGGCCGCCGCGCAGGCCGGCCTCGCCCTCATTGGCCAGCCGGATGCGGGTGCCATCCTCGATGCCGGCAGGGATGTTTACCGACAGCGAGCGCTCCTCGGTGACACGGCCCTGGCCGGCGCATTTCGGGCACGGATCCTTGATGGTCTGGCCGCGCCCCTGGCATTGCGGGCAGGTGCGCTCGATCGAGAAGAAGCCTTGCGTGGCGCGCACCTTGCCGTGGCCGTTGCACATCGAGCAGGTGACGGGCTGGGTGCCAGGCTTGGCGCCGCTGCCCGAGCATTCCGAGCAGGAGATCGAGGCTGGCACCCGAATCTGCGCGGTCTTGCCGGAAAATGCCTCTTCCAGCGTAATTTCCATATTGTAGCGCAGGTCGGCGCCGCGCTCGCGGCCGCCGGACGAGCGGCGCTGGCGCCCGCCCATCATGTCGCCGAAAATGTCTTCGAAAATGTCGGCGAAACCGCCGGCGCCAAAGCCTTGCGCCCCGCCATTCATACCGCCGTGCTCGAAGGCGGCGTGGCCGAAGCGATCATAGGCGGCGCGCTTCTGCGGGTCCTTCAGTGTCTCATAGGCTTCGTTGATTTCCTTGAACTTGTGCTCGCAGGCATGGTCGCCTGGGTTGCGGTCGGGATGGAACTGCATGGCGAGCTTGCGAAAAGCGCTCTTGAGCTCCTTCTCGTCGGCGCCCTTTTGCACGCCTAGCGTTTCGTAAAAATCAGCTTTCATGTTTTCCCGCAGTCCGGATAGTCAACGTCTTGAAGCATCGTTGCGTCGTTTGCCGGCACGCTGTTCCGATTTAGGTGTGATGGAGCCGCGATGCCAGTGTCTACGAGGCTTTGTCCGCATTTTTTCGGGCAGCTCAGCGTTTTTCCGGCAAAGGGTTGCAAAAAAGCCCGGCTGTGCGCCGGGCTTTTTCCCTTACCTGTACCGTCAGGCGGTTCAGGCCGACTTCTTCTTCTCGTCGTCTTCGTCGATTTCCTCGAAGTCGGCATCGACGACGTCACTGTCCTTGGCGGCATCAGCCTTGGCGTCGGCCTCGGCGGCTTCCTTCTGCGAAGCCTCGTACATGGCCTGGCCGAGCTTCATCGAGACTTCGGCGAGCGTCTGCGTCTTGGCCTCGATCTCGGTCACATCGTCGCCTTCGGCAGCGGTCTTCAGCGCCGCGATCGCATCGGCAATCGCCGTGCGGTCGGCCTCGGAAACCTTCTCGCCGTATTCCTTCAGAGATTTCTCCGAGGAATGCACCAGCGCCTCGGCCTGGTTGCGGGCCTCGACCAGCGCGCGCCGCTTCTTGTCGGCTTCGGCATTGGCCTCGGCGTCCTTGACCATCTTCTCGATGTCGGCGTCCGAAAGGCCGCCGGACGCCTGGATGCGGATCTGGTGCTCCTTGCCGGTGCCCTTGTCCTTGGCCGAGACGTTGACGATGCCGTTGGCGTCGATGTCGAAGGTGACCTCGATCTGCGGCACGCCGCGCGGCGCAGGCGGGATGCCGACCAGATCGAACTGGCCGAGCGCCTTGTTGTCGGCGGCCATTTCACGCTCGCCCTGGAAGACGCGGATGGTCACCGCCGACTGCGAATCCTCGGCCGTGGAGAACACCTGGCTCTTCTTTGTCGGAATCGTCGTGTTGCGTTCGATCAGCCGAGTGAACACGCCGCCCAGCGTCTCGATGCCGAGCGACAACGGCGTCACGTCGAGCAGCAGCACGTCCTTGACGTCGCCCTGCAGCACGCCGGCCTGGATAGCGGCGCCCAACGCGACGACTTCATCCGGGTTGACGCCCTTGTGCGGCTCCTTGCCGAAGAACTGCTTCACGATCTCCTGGATCTTGGGCATACGGGTCATGCCGCCGACCAGGACGACTTCGTCGATTTCGCCGGCCTTCAGGCCGGCATCCTTGAGCGCCGCCTTGCAAGGATCGATCGTGCGCTGGACGAGATCCTCGACCAGGCTCTCGAACTTCGCCCGCGTCAGCTTCAGCGTCAGGTGCTTGGGGCCGGTGGCATCGGCGGTGATGAAGGGCAGGTTGATCTCGGTCTGCGTGGTGGACGACAGCTCAATCTTGGCCTTTTCAGCCGCTTCCTTGAGGCGCTGAAGGGCGAGCTTGTCGTTCCGCAGGTCGATGCCCTGTTCCTTCTTGAACTCGGCTGCCAGATATTCGACCAGACGCATGTCGAAATCCTCGCCGCCGAGGAAGGTGTCGCCATTGGTCGACTTCACCTCGAACACGCCGTCGCCGATTTCGAGCACCGAAATATCGAACGTGCCGCCGCCAAGGTCATAGACGGCAATCGTCTTGCCTTCCTTCTTGTCCAGTCCATAGGCAAGCGCGGCCGCCGTCGGCTCGTTGATGATGCGCAGCACTTCGAGGCCGGCGATCTTGCCGGCATCCTTGGTCGCCTGGCGCTGGGCGTCGTTGAAATAGGCCGGAACGGTGATGACCGCCTTCTCGACCTTCTCGCCGAGATAGGCCTCCGCTGTTTCCTTCATCTTCTGCAGGATCATCGCCGAGATCTGGCTAGGCGACTGCTTCTTGCCGCCGGCCTCGACCCAGGCGTCGCCATTGTCGCCCTTGACGATCTTGTAGGGGACAAGCTTCTTGTCCTTCTCCGTCACCGGATCGTCGTAGCGGCGGCCGATCAGGCGCTTGACCGCGAAAATGGTGTTCTCAGGATTGGTAACCGCCTGGCGCTTTGCCGGCTGGCCGACGAGGCGCTCGCCGTCGCTGTTGATGGCGACGATGGAAGGGGTCGTGCGCGCGCCTTCCGCATTCTCGATGACCTTGGATTCCTTGCCGTCCATGATGGCGACACAGGAATTGGTTGTTCCCAGATCGATACCGATTACTTTTGCCATTTCTCTAATCTCTCCGCTAAGCAGGCTCTCAGGACCCGTACAGGCGTTCCGACGAAAGCCCCTGTTCACAAGAAATTCCGCTCCGGCAACCGGCATTCGGCGCTGGACGGCTTGGCGCGTATATAAGAACAGGCTGCGTGGCGCGCAAGCATTCTGCGCAAGGCGTTCACCTTTCATCGCGGTTGATCGGATTCGGGACCGGCAGGCCCGTATTTTCCGGCGGTGATCCAGCCGGCCCGGCCCCCGGCCCATGAACCTTTCCGCCTCGCCCCGCGACTGACGCTCAGGTGCCGCGTGGTGCGGCCCCGGAAAGGAAAGCCCCATGACCACAGATCCAGAGGCTCCATGGTCTCCGGGAACAGCAGGAACTCAGCGCGACCATCGCCTTCGGGACCGGGTCGATGCGCTGGGCTTTTCGCTGGTTCCGTTGACCCTGCGCGGACGCAGGCGTATCGTGACGTTGAGGAAAGCAGACAATTCGATCAGGGATGAACGTGCCGGAACGCCGCGCCTTGCCCTGATTTGCGCGCCGGGACCGGATGCTTCTCCCATGACCTGTGGGGGGAGATCCATGTCTTGCGACCACGGCGCGTTCGTGCGCTCTCGTGCCGGCCGTTTGCGCCGCGCCATCCAGGCTGCCAGCGGATTGTCGATCTTGGCGCTCGCCGCTGGGCTCTGGCTCGGTGGCTCGGCCCAGGCTCAGGAAACCCAGATCATCTATCCCGGCTCAATGGCAGTGACCGGATTCTCCGGCACCATCATTCCCAATTTCGAGGAAGGCCTGCCGCCGGGCGTCGATCCCGTCGACGAAACCTTCATCGACACGGCGCGCGCGACCTTGCGCATCTTCGACGTCTCAAGGCTGGGCGGGCCGGCGTCTGGCCAATTGGTCTTCACCCCGCCACCGTTCGAGGTCACGGCCGGGCAAATCGGCCAGGTGTTCGGCATCACCTACGACGACGGCGTGCGCGACGGCGTTCCATCGGCCATTCCAAACCTCTATGCCGGCGCCACGTCGCTGCACGGCATCCGCATAGTCACGCCAGACGGCGACGCCGACGGCCGGCCGGAGCGGCAGCGCCGCGGCACGGCTGACGCGGTCTTCATGGACGGCCAGTTCGGCACCGAAAACGGCGGCGGCTCCGGAACGATCTGGAAGATCGACGGCATCACCGGCGCCGTCTCGAAATTCGCCGATATCGACGCCAATAGCGGTCCCGGCATCGGCGACGTCACTTTCGACAATATCCACCGCCAGTTCTTCGCCAGCGATCTCGACACCGGCCTCATCCACCGCATCGACGCCAATGGCGCGCTGCTCGACACGTTCGACCACGGCATAGCCGGCCGCCCGGCGCACGGGCTTGCCGCCCTTGCCGACGACGGCTCGGTGATTGACATCCAGGGTGCTGCCTTCGACAGCGAGGACCCCGACAGCTGGGGCTACACGCAGGACGAGCGCCGCGTCTGGTCGGTCGCCTATCGTGGCGGCCGGCTCTATTATTCGGTCGGTGATAAGGCGGAGATCTGGTCGGTGGGCGTTGCCGGCGACGGCAGTTTCGCCGGCGACCCGCGCTGGGAACTGACGGTCAAGGCCGACAAGGATTACGCGGTCACCGACATCGCCTTCGACAACGAGGGCTTCATGTACCTGGCCCAGCGCGGCCCGGTGGAGAACCGCTACGACTACAGCCAGTTCGCCGATTCCGGCAAGGGTGAGGTCATCCGCTACTGGCGCGAAAATCCGGACGATCCGGCGACGGAATCGGCCTGGGTGGAAGTGCCGCAGGAATATGCGGTCGGCTTCCCGCAAGACAACCGACAGTCGGCCGGCGGCCTCGACCTGCAATATGGCTACGATGCCGAAGGCAATCTCGATACCGGCGTCTGCACCGACACGCTGGTCGATACCGGCGACAAGTTGCGCGACAACCCGGAGCTTGCCGAACAACTCGCAGCCGGCGGGCCGCTCGCCGTGCACGGCGTGCAAATCACGCCGACGGCACTGGTCAAGCCGGCCAACATGCCGCCTTTCGGCTCGTGGTTCGTCGACTTCGACAATTATTTCGAAGACCCCGAAGTCGAAGGCCATGTCGGCGACGTCGAGGTCTGGCGCCCCTGCGAAGGCCGTGCCGGCTATTACGAGCAGGTGCCGGGCGGCTATCTGCCACCGTTCTATCCGCCGGACTTTCCGCCCGCCGGCAATCTGCCTCCTTGCCTCGATGTCGAGGATGTCAGGTATCTCTGCACGCCCTCCGGCCTCGAGGCCGATCTCTATCTCCATGACCATGCCGGCTTTGGCGGCGATTCGATCAAGGCTCTGTCCAGGACGCCTGGCGTTGGGGTGACTTCACCTCTGTCGCATGCGCCCGGTGCGCCATACACGATCGGCATCACCGGCCATTACCCTGGCGATACGGTCGATGTCGGGCTCTGCTTCTACAGGCAGTCCGATAGCGACAAGGGTGGCTACTACCCTTGCTGCAAGATGACCTTGCGGCTCAGAACCCCAGCCGTCAGCTGCGAACCGTGAGGAGGGGAAGATGAGCAATCTCGCATTTTTCCCGCCTGCGACAAGCAGCCAAACAACCGGCAAACAATCATTCGTCATGGAGACCATCATGAAACCCCTGTCACTCGCCAGGCGCGGCGCGCGCTGGCTGATGGCGGCCGGTATCGCGGTCGCCATGCTGAGCCCGCTGCAAGGCTTCGCTGAAGACCTTGCTCCGGCCAAGACCAAGCCTGCCGATGCGGTCACTGTCATTCCCGATACCAAGCTCGATTTCGACAATCCTCGTATCGTCAATCCGGAGCCGGGCCGGATCGTGCCCTTCTTCACCAAGAAAGGCACCCAGAGAGGCTGCGACTATGTCGTATATTCGCTGAGCTTTGGCTTGCGCGGCAATCCGCAGGGTTTTGCCAGCCCGGGCCTCGCCGCCATGCTGAAAAAGGTCAGGCTCGATTTCAGGGACCAGCTCCCGCACGGCCTGCGCGTCGTCGGCGTGCATGTGACCGGCGACGGCACCGATGCGTCCGGCGGACCGCTGCCCGGTGCTGCGATCAGCAGTTCGGCTGGCCCGGACGATACCGCGACGGTGTCCGATTTCCGGATTTCCGCCAGCGATCTCGACGGCATCGGCGCTGCGAACGAGCGCGTCATCACGTTCCAGATCACCGCCAAGATCGACCATGCGGCGTTTCCGTCGCCGACGATCGTTCACAACCAGGGCGTGGTCAACGTGAGCCGCGAACGCGGCGCCGGCATCGAAATCCCGTCGCAGGATCCGGGCAAGCCGGACGACGGCAATTATCTCACGGGTGCAAAGACCTCGATCAAGATCGACGTCACCAGGTGCAACCCGCCGCCTCCACCTCCCGGCAAGGAATGCTTCAAGGTGGAGCGCGGCACGGTCGATTGCTTGCCCGGCGGCGGCGCCTTCATCTACCACATGCCGGTCGGCCCAGAGATGGCCGGCAAATGGGTGCAGCTTTCGACGACGACACCCGGCATCACCATCATTCCCGACACGCAATTGGTGCCGGCCGGCGGCGGTGTGCTCAATTGGAAGATCGTCGGCGCTTCACCCGGCGACGTCATCCACATCATCGTCACCGGTATCGAAACCTATGCCGGCCCGAGGGAGGGCTGGGGCCTGTGCTGTACGCACACCATCGATATCGTCATCCCGCGTGATCAGCGCTGCCCACCGAAGGACCAGGAACCGGATCTGAAAGTCGAAAAGCGCGCCGACGTGCAACGTTGCACGATGGGCGGCGGCTGCGACTTCACCATCAGGGTCACCAATGTCGGCGATGCACCCTACCACGGCAAGATCGTGCTCGACGAAGTCACCCTGCCGGCCGGCTCCACCCTCGATTCAGGGCCGAACCCGCCTTGGGTCTGCGCGCCTGGAACCACCCCGATGATTTGCACTCATCCGGTGACCACGCTCAATCCGGGTGCCTCTGTCGACCTCAAGCTCGGCTTCAAGCCGGCCGCAGGCTGGCGAGGCAGCGTCTTGCGCAACTGCGCCACTTACAATTACGGCGCCAGCGGCAAGCCGCTTTTCGGCAGCCAGCAAAACGATCGCGGCTGTGCTTCGATCCCGGTCTGCCGGCGTGGCGATCGTGACCGCGACTGCCGGCCGCCGGTGGAAAAGAAGGTCGACCTGATCCTGAAGAAGCGCGCCCGCACCGAATTCTGTTCGGCCGATGGCGTCTGCACCTTCGTGGTCGACATAATCAACAATGGCAGCGTCCCCTATAATGGGCCGCTGACGGTCGTCGATACCTATCCGGGCGGCGCGCCGGCATCCTCGACCTTCGGCCCGACGCCGCCATGGACATGCGGACCGAACGGCCCCGGCCAGTTCCGCTGCGACAACGCCGGAATCGTGCTGTTGCCTGGCGCCTCGACGCCGATCTTCGTCAGGGCGGTGATGCCGGCCAACTACCGGCCCGACAGTGTCGAGAACTGCGCCGAGGTGAAGGCTATTCCCGGTGAGAACGACATCACCAACAACAGGGCCTGCGCCAAGGAACGCATCCGTCATCCGAATGGCGGCCAGCCGGCCCTGCGCATCACCAAGGTATGCAATGCCTCGCTGGCCGGTGCTGCGGTCGTTTCCTGCCGCATTACCGTCATCAGCCTCGGCACCATTGCCCCGACCGGTCCGGTACGGGTCAACGATGCCGCGACGCTGATAGCCGGCGGAGCGCCGGTCCAGATCCAGACCGTCACCCCAGACGGCGCGGAATGGGCTTGCGGACCGCTTCCGGCCAACACACTGTCCTGCCAGATTCCCGGCGCTGTTATGACGCCTGGAACCAGCCGCCATTTCGACCTGACGGTTGCCGCGAACGGCGAATTCGAGAACTGCGCACGCGGCTCCTACGGCCCGGCTCCGGGAGATGACATCGTCTATCCCATCGGCCAGGCCTGCGCCAAGGGCGGCGGCGCCTCGACCATTCGCGTCGAGAAGACCGGCGACGCCGAGTGCAAGCCCGGCCAGCCCTGCTCGTTCGAGATCACCATCACGAACGATGGGGCGAGCGCCTTCTCCGGCCCGGTTCGCATCGGCGATGCCATCGGCGTCGAAGGCCTCGGCCGGCTGGAGGGCGTTGCGATCACCTCGATCGATCCGCCCTTCGGCTGCTCGCCGGCGCCGGCAATCTTGCCTGCCTCCTGCATTGCCAATTTGACGATCGGCGCCGGGGAAAGCCACGTTCACAACGTGACCGTGGTGCTTCCCGACGACGGTCGCCTGGCAAATCTGCAGGGCACGGTCAATGGTCAGAACTGCGTCGGCGTGCTCTCTCCCGACACGCCGGTGCAAGGCGGTGGCGACGTGTTGTCCCGCGGTGCGGCCAACGTGCAGGGCGATCGCGGCAAGGCCTATGCCTGTCATCCCTTCACCATCAGGAATGAGGTGAAGAAGGAATGCTCGGCAGGCTTCGTCATGAATGACGCCGGCAACTGCGTCTGCCCGCCCGGCACGACCTTCCGCAACGGCCAATGCTCGTCCGGCGGCGGCACGGTCATCGTGCCGAAGCCAAAACCTTGCGTTCTGCTCAAAGGCCAGATCCGTACCGAAGACGGACGCTGCGTCTGCCCGCACGGAACCGAACTGGAGAACGGCGCTTGCGTGGGGAAAGAGCCGAAGCCCGAGCAGTGCACCATCCGTGGCCAGATCCACGACGCTGCTGGCGATTGCGTCTGCCCGCGGGGCACCGAAGTCAGAGGCAATGCCTGCCGGCCAATCCAGCCGAAACCCGAGCAGTGCACCATTCGTGGCCAGATCCACGACGGCGGTGGTGATTGTGTCTGCCCGAAAGGTACGGAAGTCAGAGGCAATGCCTGCCGGCCAATCCAGCCAAAACCCGAGCAGTGCACCATTCGGGGCCAGATCCATAACGCCGCTGGCGATTGCGTCTGCCCGCGGGGTACGGAAGTCAGGGGCAATGTCTGCCGGCCGATCCAGCCGAAGCCGGAGCAGTGCACCATCCGCGGCCAGATCCACGACGCCGAGGGCGATTGTGTCTGCCCGCGGGGTACGGAAGTGCAAGGCAATGCCTGCAGGCGCAAGAAGCCTGTTGTGGTGGAGTGCTCGATACCTGGTCAGATCCACAACAAGCGTGGCGTCTGCGTCTGCCCGCGTGGGACAGAGCTGCGCGACGGCGCCTGCCGCAAACGGCGGCTGGAGTGCGCACCGGGCGCGCGGCCGATTAATGGCCAGTGCCAGCCGATCCGCAAACCGAGCCTGCTGCTGAATCCAGATGTTCTTCAGCAGCTGCCAAGGCGCAAGCCGCAGCTCGAGCAATAGGATCGCGCGCGAACTTCAAACGGTGATCATTCGATCAAGAAAACCCCGCCGGAGCGATCCGGCGGGTTTTTCTTTGGCTGGCAGATGAAAGAGCAGCGAAAACCTGAAGCCGTGGCATCAGCGGAAGGACAAACCGGCTTCCACTTTCCGGACTCGACTCATGGTCTAGGCAGGCGATACAGAGGGGCCGTAAACCGAGGTGTTCGGGAAGACCGCGTCATGAGCAAAAAAACCCTGATCGCGCCATCGGTGCTGGCTTCCGATTTCTCGAAGCTCGGCGACGAGGTCGAGGCGGTGGCGGCCGCCGGCGCCGACTGGATCCATCTCGACGTCATGGACGGGCATTTCGTCCCCAACATCACCTTCGGGCCGCCGGTGATCAAGGCGATCCGCAACCGCACCAAGGCCTTCTTCGACTGCCATCTGATGATCGCCCCCGCCGACCCCTATCTGACCGCCTTCGCCGAGGCCGGGTGCGACGGCATCACGGTGCACGCCGAAGCCGGGCCGCATCTCGACCGCTCGCTGCAGACGATCAAAAACCTTGGCAAGAAGGCCGGTGTGTCGCTCAACCCGGCGACACCGGAGACGATGATCGAATACGTGCTCGACCGGCTCGATCTTATCCTGATCATGACGGTCAATCCGGGCTTCGGCGGCCAGGCCTTCATTCCGGCGATCGTAGACAAGGTGAAGCGGGTGAAGGCGCTTATCGGTGACAGGCCGATCCGGATCGAGATCGACGGCGGCATTTCGCCGGAAACTGCGCCCCTGGTCACCGCCGCCGGCGCCAGCGTGCTGGTCGCCGGTGCGGCCATCTTCAAGGGCGGCAGCGTCGAGGCCTACCGGGCAAATATCGAGGCAATCAGGGCGGCGGCGGACAAGGCGGCCGGCTGACCGCCGCCGTTCGGCCGGAGACAGCCGCTCGGGGGGACTTATGAGCAACCATCTGTTCGATGCTTTCCGTGCCCGGATGCCCACGCCCGGACGCCTTTTGATGGAGGCAGAGGACGGGCGCTCGATCAGCTATGGCGAAATGCTGGCGCGCTCCGCTCAACTGGCACATGTGCTGTCGCAGCTGGGCGTCGAAGCCGGCGACCGCGTCGCCGTTCAGGTCGAGAAGAGCCCGGAGGCCATTTTCCTCTATCTCGCCTGTCTGCGTGCCGGCGCGATCTTCCTGCCGCTCAACACCGCCTATACGCTGACCGAGCTCGACTATTTCTTCAGGGATGCCGAGCCGCGACTGATCGTCTGCGACCCGGCGCGAGCGGGCGAGATCGGCCCCTTGGCGCAGGCCTCGGGCGCTGCGGTCGCGACACTCGGCAGCAAGGGCGAGGGTTCGTTGACCTATCGCGCCTCTGAGGCGGCCGTGGACTTCCACGACGTGGCGCGCGGACCGGACGACCTTGCTGCGATCCTCTACACCTCCGGCACCACCGGCCGTTCGAAAGGCGCCATGCTCAGCCACGAAAACCTCGCCTCCAATGCGCGGGTGCTGGTCGACCTCTGGCGCTTCACTGCCGCAGACGTGCTGATTCACGCGCTGCCGGTTTTCCACACGCATGGCCTTTTCGTCGCCACCAATGTCGTCCTGATGGCCGGCGCCTCGATGCTGTTCGAAACCAAATTCGACCCGGCCCGCATCGTCTCGCTGCTGCCGCGCGCCACCGTGCTGATGGGCGTGCCGACATTCTACGTCCGCCTGCTGCAGCAGGACGGTTTGAACCGGCAAGCGGCGAAAAACATCCGCCTGTTCATTTCCGGCTCGGCGCCGCTTTTGGCCGAGACGCACAGAGCCTGGCGAGAGCGCACCGGCCACGCCATCCTCGAGCGCTACGGCATGACCGAGACCAACATGAACACGTCGAATCCATACGAGGAAGAGCGGCGAGCCGGCACGGTTGGCTTCCCCTTGCCCGGCGTCTCCCTGCGCATCGCCGATCCCGATGTCGGCGAAACACTTGCCCGGGGCGAGGTCGGCATGATCGAGGTCAAGGGCCCGAACGTCTTTTGCGGCTACTGGCGCATGCCGGAAAAGACAAGGGCCGAATTCCGTGACGACGGTTTCTTCATCACCGGCGATCTCGGGCTGATCGATGCCGACGGCTATGTCCACATCGTCGGCCGCGGCAAGGACCTGATCATTTCCGGCGGCTACAATATCTATCCAAAGGAAGTCGAGAGCGAGATCGACGCGCTGCCTGGCGTCGCCGAAAGCGCTGTCATCGGCGTTGCCCATCCGGATTTCGGCGAAGGCGTCACCGCTGTCGTGGTGAGGGCGCCGGGCTCGACCATCAGCGCCGCAGGGATCGTCGAGGCCATCGCCGGGCACCTCGCCAGGTACAAGCATCCGAAATGGGTGATCTTCGTCGACGAACTGCCGCGCAACACGATGGGCAAGGTGCAGAAGAACCTGCTGCGCGAAGCCTACAAGGACCTCTATACGTCCAAAGCCGGCTAACCCTAACGAGCAGGGCTGCCTGCAAAAACCTTGGCACCATCGATCCAGACGCTTTTAATGTCCAGATCGTCCGACAGCGAAACGATGTTGGCCGCGGTACCGTTGGCGAAGCGCCCGAACCGGTGCGACTGGCCGACCGCCTGCGCCGGATAGAGGGAGGCCATGCGCAAGGCTTCGTCGAGGTCGAGGCCGACGACGCGGTGCATGAAGCGCACCGCGGAAATCATATCGAGATCCGCGCCCGCCAGCGTGCCGTCGGCAAGTGTCAGCCTGCCATCCTTGCGGTGGATGGTGCGGCCGTTCAGCGTGAACGAGGTCATGTCGGTGCCGATCGTCGCCATGGCATCGGTAACGAGCAGGATCTTGCCCGGCCCCTGCTTGGCGCGCAAGGCGATGGCCATGGTGGCCGGATCGACATGGATACCGTCGGCGATGATCCCGGCATAGAATGTGCCGGTATCGATTGCGGCGCCCGCTAGCCCTGGCTCGCGATTACCGATCTGGCTCATAGCATTGAACAGATGGGTGACCACCGTTGCGCCGGCCTCGGCAAAGGCGCGAGCCGTGGCATAGCCGGTATCGGAATGGCCGATGCTGACGACAATGCCGGCCTTGCTAAGCGCCGACACCTGGCTGGGCTCGACGGATTCGGGCGCCACCGTCGTCAGCAGCACGGGCAGGTTTTTCCGTGCGGCGATCAGCATCGTCTGGTCGGAGTCTAGCATCGGCCGGATCAAAGCCGGGTCATGTGCGCCCTTGCGGGCGATCGACAGATGCGGCCCTTCGAGGTGCAGGCCCAGGAACCCCGGCACCTTCCTCCGTGCCGCCTCGGCTCCGGCCGCAACCGCCGCGGCGGTGATCTCGGACGTGTCGGTGATCAGCGTCGGCAACAGCGCCGCCGTGCCGAAGGGTGCGTGCGCCCGGCAGATGGTCTCGATCGAGGCGACGTCCGGATGGTCGTTGAGCATGACGCCGCCGCCGCCATTGACCTGCAGATCGACGAAGCCAGGCGCCAGCATGCCGCCGCCGGTCTCGATACGCGCAACATTGGATGGAATGGCGCCGGCGGCAACAATGGCCTCGACGAGGCCGTCGCACACGAGCGCCGCATTGTCGTGCCAGTCGTCGCCATCGAAAATCCGGGCGCCAGTCAGGGCAAAACGGTCGCTCATAGGGTTTCCGTTACTTTGCGCAGATTGGGCGGCGTGTCGGGGTCGAGGCCGCGATGGCGGGCAAAAGCCTCGACGAAACCATAGAACGACACGATCAGCGTCAGCGGGTCGGTCAGCGGATGACCGGTTGCGACATGCGGCAGGCGCTGAGCGCTCTTTGCCTTGTTCGACGTCACAAAGACGGCAGCGCCCTTGCCGGCCAGGCTGTCGGCGGCATCGGCCACCGATGGCTCGGACGCATCGCGAGCAGCCAGAGCCAGCACCGGGAAACCGGGACCGACCAGCGCCAGCGGGCCGTGCATGACCTCGGCGGCACTATAGGCTTCCGCATGCATGGCGCAGGTTTCCTTGAATTTCAGCGCCGCCTCGTTGGCGATCGCCGCCGACGGGCCGCGGCCGAGAATGAACAGCGATTTCGGCGTCTCGAGTGCCCCAGCCAGCGCCATCCAGTCGCAGGCGATCGCCTTGCGAAAATGCTCCGGCAAGCGCGCGAGCGCCACCAGGAGTTTCTCGTCGCCGGTGCAATGCGCCATCAAGGCGAGTCCTGCGACGGCTGAATTGACGAAGGTCTTCGTCGCCGCGACGCTGCGCTCCGGTCCGGCCAGGATGTCGATCGCGTAGTCCGAAGCCCGCGCCAGCGGCGAATCGGCGGTGTTGGTGATGGCGACGGTCAGCGAACCGCCGGTCCTCGCCGCTTGCGCCATTGCAACGATGTCCGGGCTCTTGCCGGACTGCGAGATCGCCAGGCAGGCCGAGCCGCCCAGCTTCAGCTTGGCGCCATAGATCGAGGCGATCGACGGGCCGACCGATGCAACCGCCAGCCCGGCGGTCAACTCCACGGCATATTTCATGAAGGTTGCGGCATGGTCGGACGAGCCGCGCGCCACGGTGACGACGAAATTCGGGTCGCGCTCGCGAATGCCGCGTCCAGCTTCCGTCAGCACCGCGGCCGAGCCATCGAGCAGACGGGCGGTGGCCTCCGGGATCTCCTCGATCTCGCGCCGCATATGGGTTGTTGTCGCGGTCATGGCCGGCCCTCTTCGCCCGGCCCGCTCAGCCGGAGTTCGGCGACAAAATCATAGGCGTCGCCCCTGTAGATGGAGCGGGTAAACTCGATCACCTTGCCGCTCGCCAGATAGGAGATACGCTCGATGTGCAGGCCGGCAATGCCCGGCGGTACTTCCAGCAGATGTGCGTCGCCATCGCCGAGGTTGGTGGCGGAAATGCGCTGCACCGCCCGCACCGGCCTGTTGCCGGTCTTTTCCAACGCGGCGTAGAGCGACGAACCAATCGCCGCCGGATCGGGCAGCACGCTTGTCGATAGCGAGGCGCGCTCGATCGCCAGCGGCGTGTCGTTGGCGATACGAAGGCGCGCCACGCGCGCAACCAATTCGTTCGACGCCAGGCCGAGCACCATCATCTCGTCGGGCGACGGCGGATAGAGGCCGCGGTCGAGCCAAGCCGAACGCACCGCCATGCCGCGCCGCGCCATGTCTTCGGTAAACGAGGTCAGCATCGACAGCGACTGCTCGACGCGCTCCATGCGCGGCGCAACGAAGGTGCCGGAACCATGGCGCTGGACGAGGATGCCGCCTTTGACCAGGTCCTGCACCGCCTTGCGCACGGTGACGCGCGAAATGTCGGCCTTGCTGGCGATGTCGCGCTCGGAAGGCAGCGCATCGCCAGGTCCGATCAGCCCGCGTTTGACCGCATCCTCGATGCTCTTCCTGAGCTGCAGATAGAGCGGCGCGCCACTCTGCGACGATTGTTTCAGCGCCGCGAATATCTGGTCGGCGGCCTCGCTCATCGAGCTGCCTCCGCCGTGTTTGCGAAAATCCGAACCGCCATCTGCACCGCGCCGCCCAGCGCGTCATCGAGCGGCGGTTTCAGCAGCGCCCGGTAGCGGGCCGACAGGCGCGGCGCATAAAGCGGCGCCAGCCCGCCGAGCAGGCAGAGCGGATCGTCGCCGCCGAGGTCGAGCACGCCAAGCGCTGCCTCGACATCGGCGACCGCCTTGTCGAGGATCCAGATAGCGACGGCGTCGCCTTTTTCGGCATGTTCGAACACCTTGGGCGCGAAGCCGCCGAAATCGCCGGGCTTGGCATTGGTGGTGAATTCGACCACATCCTCGGGATTGTTGCGGAAAATGGCGAGCATGGTCTCCGTCAGCGGCGATCCCTGGCGGATGCCGTCATAGGCGAGCAGCGTCTGCTCGAGCAGGTCGCGGCCGATGCGGGCGCCGCTGCCCTGGTCGCCGACCTGGAACCCCCAGCCGCCGATGGCGCGCGACTTGCCTCGTCTGCGCGCCATATAGGCGGTGCCGGTGCCGAGTATGGCCATGGCGCCGTCGCCGGAGCCAACCGCGCCTTCCAGCGCGATCTCGGCGTCGGTCTCGACACGGCTGATGCGAAACGGCAGGATCGCTTCGAGCTGCTGCCGGTAGGTGCCGACATTGGCGCCGGCAAGACCGAGAACGGCCGGAGTTTGCGGGATCTGTGCGGGATCCCTGCCCGCGGCGACAAAGGCCTGCTGCGCTGCGTCGACGATGTTCGTCCTGGCGCCGGTGAGATCGGTTCGGATGTTGGCGGCA
This sequence comes from Mesorhizobium sp. M0590, assembly GCF_040320905.1. Taxonomy (NCBI): domain Bacteria; kingdom Pseudomonadati; phylum Pseudomonadota; class Alphaproteobacteria; order Hyphomicrobiales; family Phyllobacteriaceae; genus Mesorhizobium; species Mesorhizobium sp. M0590. The sequence continues at coordinate 519,495 of NZ_JAMYQN010000002.1, read as the reverse complement.
CCGCCTTTGGCGCGGCCGAGGACGCTGCCGTCGGCCGTTGCAAGGGCCGCCCTGCAGCTGGTGCCGCCGCCATCGATGCCGAGCACGAATTTCACGCGATTTCTCCTCCGGGCGGATAATACCAATAAAATACCAATAGCCAAGGATTAATTTCCGTTTCAAAAAAGTTAAGGCGTAGTTTGTTGGAAAATCAGCCAATTTCGTTCGCAAGCCTGCACCGCCGCAAGGATTTCATTAATGCGTGTGGACAAGTGGTATTTTTTTGGTATGGTTTTCTCGATTGGAGGAAAGCGGATGGCCGAAACGCGCACCGAAGCGCTTCACCAGAATGCCGAGGGACTGGATATCCAGGCCCCGCAAGCCATCCTTTCCTCGTTGGCCAACGCACAGATCGAGGCCGCCAAGGCCGTGCACGGCGCCATTCCTGCCATTGCCGCGGCAGCCGAAATCATCGCAAGCAGACTGAAAAGCGGCGGCAAGCTCGCCTATGCGGCTGCCGGCAGTTCGGGCCTGATGGCACTGGCCGATGCGCTTGAGCTGCCGGGCACTTTCGGCATCCAACGCGACCGCATCGCCATCCTGATCGCCGGCGGCGACGAGGCCTTCAAGACACTGGCCGGCGGGCCGGAGGACGACACCGAGGAAGCTTCGGCAGCAGTTGCCGCCGCCCGCATCGGCAAGGGCGACTGCCTGATCGCCGTCTCGGCCAGCGGCTCGACACCTTATGCAGTCAGGGCGATCGAGGACGCCAGGCGCCGCGGTGCGGCGACCATTGCCATCGCCAACAACAGGGATGCGCCGCTGTTGCGGCTGGCCGACATCGCCATCCTGCTCGAAACGCCGCCGGAGCTGATTGCCGGCTCAACGCGCATGGGCGCAGGCACCGCCCAGAAGATCGCGCTCAACATGCTGTCGACGCTCGCCGCCATCCATCTCGGCCATGTCCATGACGGCTACATGGTCAACCTCATGGCCGACAACATCAAGCTGCGCGACCGCGCCGCACGCATCGTTGCCGCCGTCAGCGGGCGCGACAAGGACGAGGCGGCGCGCCTGCTCGAAAGGAGCGGCGGCGTCGTCAAGACCGCTATTCTGCTCGCCGCCGGCGCCGCCAGCGCCGATGCAGCCGAGAAGATATTGGAAGGGACCGGCCACAAGCTGCGGCCGGCCCTTTCCGCGATCGAGGGGAGCAAGGGGCGCAATGCCTCTGTTCTCATCAAAACCGAACCTGAAAAAGGTCAACAGGGAGACTGAGCATGACAACGAAGCTACTGACGGCACTTCTTCTCGGCACCAGCATTCTCGGCTCCGCCGGGGTGGCTTATGCCGACGACGTAACGCTCAACATCGAAAGCTGGCGCGGCGACGACCTTGCCATCTGGAAGGACAAGCTGATCCCGGCCTTCGAAGCCAAGAACCCGGGCATCAAGGTGGTGTTCGCGCCGTCGGCGCCAACCGAATATGACGCCGCCCTCGGCGCCAAGCTCGCCGCCGGCTCGGCGGGCGACCTGATCACCTGCCGCCCGTTCGACAAGTCGCTGGAACTCTTCAAGAAGGGCAACCTCGCCGATCTGTCGGCGCTGCCGGGCATGGAGAACTTCTCCCCGGTGGCCAAGTCGGCCTGGCAGACCGACGACGGCAAGGCGACATTCTGCGTGCCGATGGCCTCGGTCATCCATGGCTTCATCTACAACAAGGACGCCTTCGACAAGCTCGGCATCAAGGTGCCGGAGACGCGCGACGAATTCTTCGCCGCGCTCGACAAGATCAAGGCCGACGGCACCTACATCCCGATGGCGATGGGCACCAAGGACCTCTGGGAAGCCGCGACCATGGGCTACCAGAACATCGGCCCGAACTACTGGAAGGGCGAGGAAGGCCGCGCCGCACTGATCAAGGGCGAGCAGAAGCTGACCGACCCTCAGTGGGTCGCACCTTATGCCGAGCTTGCCAAGTGGAAGCCCTATCTTGGCGACGGTTTCGAGGCGCAGACCTATCCGGACAGCCAGAACCTGTTCACGCTCGGCCGCGCCGCCATCTACCCGGCCGGCTCGTGGGAGATCGGCCTGTTCAACACGCAGGCGCAGTTCAAGATGGGCGCCTTCCCGCCGCCGGTGCAGAAGGCCGGCGACACCTGTTACATCTCCGACCACACCGACATCGGCATGGGCCTCAATGCGGCGTCCAAGAACGCCGACGCGGCCAAGACCTTCCTGTCCTGGGTCGCCTCGCCGGACTTCGCTACCATCTACGCCAACGCGCTGCCGGGCTTCTTCAGCCTGAACAACACACCGGTGAAGATGGAAGACCCGCTGGCGCAGGAATTCGTCTCCTGGCGCGACAAGTGCAAGTCGACGATCCGCTCGACTTACCAGATCCTGGGCCGCGGTACGCCGAATCTCGAAAACGAGACATGGGTTGAATCGGCCAACGTCATCAACGGCACCGACACGCCGGAAGCTGCCGCCAAGAAGCTGCAGGACGGCCTCGACAGCTGGTACAAGCCGGCGAAGTAAGAGTGCGGCGAAGTGTTGTCTCCCCCCTCGAGGGGGGAGATGTCGCCGAAGCGACAGAGGGGGTCGGTCGAGGCAGGCTGCGGCTTGATCGCTGCTGGAAAGCACGGTCGAACGACGATGGCGCGCTGCCTCTGCCGACTCCACCCGCCTCGCTTTGCGAGGCACACTCCCCTCGAGGGGAGGGAGGCGCCGCGCCCTTTGACGGCAATTGCAAGAACCTGATCGGCGGGATCGAACTCATGGCCGCAACACCGAAAAGACCGTTCCGCTGGCACATCGGCGTCTTTCTGGCGCCGGCAGTGCTGGTCTATACGGCGATCATGATCCTGCCGCTGGCCGGCACGCTGCAGCTCTCCTTGTTCCGCAACATAGACCAGTCCCAAGTCTTCGTGGGACTGGCAAACTTCCGCACGCTGTTCGGCGATCCTAACTGGTCGGTGGGCTTCTGGAATGCTCTCCGGAACAATGTCTGGTTCTTCATCATCCACATGCTGGTGCAGAATCCGATCGGCGTCCTTTTGGCGGCGCTGCTGTCGAGCCCGCGGCTGAGATTCTCCGCCTTCTACCGAACGGCGATCTTCGTGCCGACGATCCTGTCCTTCGTCATTGTCGGCTTCGCCTGGAAGCTGATCCTGTCGCCGCTGTGGGGCGTGGCGCCGCATCTGCTCGATCTGGTCGGCCTCAAGAGCCTGTTCACGCCCTGGTTGGGCAAGGAGCAGTACGCGCTGACCACACTCAGCCTGATCTCGGTCTGGCAGTTCGTCGGCATCCCGATGATGCTGATCTATGCTGCGCTGCTGTCCATCCCCGAAGAGGTGATCGAGGCGGCTGAATGCGACGGCATCACCGGCATGTCGCAGTTCTGGAAGATCAAGCTGCCGCTGATCCTGCCGTCGATAGGCATCATCTCGATCCTGACCTTCGTCGGTAATTTCAACGCGTTCGACCTGATCTACACCGCGCAAGGGGCGCTCGCCGGACCGAACTATTCAACCGATATCCTCGGCACCTTCCTCTACCGCGCCTTCTTCGGCTTCCAGTTGCAGATCGGTGATCCCAACATGGGCGCGGCAATCGCCACGATGATGTTCCTGATCATCCTGGGCGGCGTCTGCGTCTACCTGTTCCTCGTGCAGACGCGCCTGCGTCGCTACCAGTTCTGAGGCGTGACATGAGCACGGCAACCCGCTCGCTGCCCCGCACCATTGGCGCCCACGCGATCCTGTTGACCTACACCGCCATCGCGTTGTTTCCGGTCATCCTCGTCATCATGAATTCGTTCAAATCGCGCGCCGCCATCTTCGGTGCGCCGCTGGCGCCGCCGACGCCAAAAACCTTCGATCTAATCGGCTACACGACGGTGATCGGCCAGGGCGATTTCATCCACTATTTCCAGAACAGCCTTGTCGTCACCGTCGCCTCGCTGTTCTTCGTGCTTTTGTTCGGCGCCATGGCGGCTTTCTCGCTGTCGGAATACCGCTTCCGCGGCAATTCGCTGATGGGGCTCTATCTGGCGCTCGGCATCATGATCCCGATCCGCCTTGCCACCGTCGCCATCTGCAATTGATGGTGGCGAGCGGGCTAGTCAACACGCTGACGGCGCTGATCCTGGTCTATACCGCGCAAGGCCTGCCGCTTGCCGTCTTCATCCTGTCGGAATTCATGAAGCAGGTCTCGGACGATCTGAAGAATGCGGGCAGGATCGACGGCCTGTCCGAATACACCATCTTTTTCCGGCTGGTGCTGCCGCTGGTGCGCCCATCGATGGCGACCGTCGCCGTCTTCACCATGATCCCGATCTGGAACGATCTGTGGTTCCCGCTGATCCTGGCGCCGTCGGAGGAGACCAAGACGGTGACGCTCGGCGCCCAGCTGTTTCTCGGCCAGTTCGTCACCAACTGGAACGCCATCCTGGCGGCGCTGTCGCTGGCAATCATGCCGGTACTGATCCTCTACGTCATCTTCTCACGGCAGCTGATCCGCGGCATCACCTCGGGAGCAGTCAAGTGAGTTCGCAACAACCTCTTCGCGTTGTCATCGCCGGCCTCGGCAACATGGGGCGCAGCCATGCGCTGGCGTATCACACCAATCCGGGATTCCAGATCGCCGCGCTGGTCAACCGCTCCGATGTGCCGCTGCGGGAAGGGCTTTCGACCTACGCCATCCGGCGTTCCTTCGACGAGGCGCTACGCGACGAAAAGCCCGACGTCGCCTGCATCGCCACCTATTCCGACAGCCATGCTGACTATGCCGTCAAGGCGTTCGAGGCCGGCTGCCACGTCTTCCTCGAAAAGCCGCTGGCAACCACCGTCGCGGATGCAGAGCGCGTCGTCGCCGCCGCCAAGGCCAACGGCAAAAAACTGGTGATCGGCTATATCCTGCGCCACCATCCGTCCTGGATCAGGCTGATTGCCGAGGCGCGGAAGCTCGGCGGCCCTTACGTGTTCCGCATGAATCTCAACCAGCAATCCTCCGGACATACCTGGGAGACGCACAAGCAGCTGATGCAGATGACGTCGCCGATCGTCGACTGCGGCGTGCATTATCTCGACGTGATGCTGCAGATCACCGACGCCAGACCAGTCGAGGTGCGCGGCATGGGGCTACGGCTGAGCGACGAGATCGCGCCGTCGATGTACAATTACGGTCATCTGCAGGTGCTGTTCGACGACGGTTCGGTCGGCTGGTACGAGGCCGGCTGGGGGCCGATGATTTCGGAGACGGCTTTTTTCGTGAAAGACGTGATCTCGCCCAATGGCTGCGTGTCGATCGTCATGAAGGAGGGTGTCAGGTCCGACGACATCGGCACCCACACCAAGACCTCGACCATCCGCCTGCACAGTGCGGCGACCGGAGCCGACGGCAAGTTCGCCAAACCGGACGAGATGCTGTCGATGCAAGGCGAGCCCGGCCATCAGGACCTCTGCGACCTGGAACAGGCGTTTGTGCTGAAGGCGGTCCGCGAGGATCTGGACTTGACCCGTCACATGGACGACGCGGTGAAGTCGCTCGCCGTCTGCCTTGCCGCAGACGAGAGCGTGCGCAGCGGCCTCGCCGTGAAACTCTAGAACAGGGACGACGCCGTGGGCTCGCTGAACATCGAGAATGTAAAAAAGGCCTTTGGACCGGTCGAGGTGCTGAAGGGCATCAACCTCGAGGTGACGGATGGCGAGTTCGTCGTCTTCGTCGGTCCATCCGGCTGCGGAAAGTCGACGCTGCTCAGGGTCATTGCCGGGCTGGAGGACTCGACCTCAGGCCGCGTGGTCATCGACGGGGCGGACGTTTCGGCCACCCCGCCGGCCAAGCGCGGCATCGCCATGGTGTTCCAGACCTATGCGCTCTACCCGCATCTGACGGTGAAGAACAATATGGGCCTCGGCCTCAAGCAGGCGGGCACGCCGGCGGCCGAGATCGACCGCCGCATCGGCATCGCCTCGTCGATGCTGTCGCTGGAGCCCTACCTCTCGAGGCGGCCGGCCGAGCTCTCCGGCGGCCAGCGCCAGCGCGTCGCCATCGGCCGCGCCGTGGTGCGTGAGCCCAAGCTTTTTCTGTTCGACGAGCCCCTCTCGAACCTCGACGCCGCACTGCGCGTCAACACCAGGCTGGAGATCGCGCAATTGCATCGCCGGCTGAAGGCCACGATGATCTATGTCACCCACGACCAGGTCGAGGCGATGACGCTGGCCGACAAGATCGTCGTGCTGAACGCGGGAAAGATCGAGCAGATCGGCGGACCGATGGAGCTATACAATTCGCCGGCAAATGAATTCGTCGCCGGCTTCATCGGCTCACCGAAGATGAATTTCGTCGACGGCGCCAGGCTTGGCGAGACGGCCAAGACCATCGGCGTCCGTCCCGAACATCTGACCGTCGATCCCAAATCCGGCGCCTGGAAAGGCACGGTCGTCCATGCCGAGCACCTTGGCGCCGACACCAACCTCTATCTCGACTGCGAGAAGGCCGGGTTGATCACAGTGCGCATCTTCGGCGTCTATAACGCTGAGCCGGGTGCCACGCTCTATGCGACGCCGGATCCGGCAAAGACATACCGGTTTGGAGCCGATGGGAAGGTGCTGAAGTAGCGCAGGCGCCGACTCCCCTTCTCCCCTTGTGGGAGAAGGTGGCCGAGCGAAGCTCGGTCGGATGAGGGGTGTTGGACGGATCGCTACGCTGAAGGCGTAAGCGACGGAAATCCTTCGATGTTTTCTCGTCGCGTTTCTTCCAGCACCCCTCATCCGTCTCGGCGCTGCGCGCCGATCCACCTTCTCCCACAAGGGGAGAAGGAAGAGCGCCTACAAATCCGCCTTGAACGTCTGCTTCTGGATGCCCAGCCCCTCGATACCGAGCTCGACCACGTCGCCGGGCTTCAGGAAGACCGGCGGCTTCATGCCGAGGCCGACACCGGGCGGCGTGCCGGTCGAGATGATGTCGCCGGGGTGCAGCGACATGAACTGACTGAGATAGGAGACGAGATAAGCGACGCCGAAGACCATGGTCTTGGTCGAGCCGTTCTGCATCGTCTTGCCGTTGACCGTCAGCCACATCGGGATGTTCTGCGGGTCCTTGACCTCGTCCTTGGTCACCAGCCACGGGCCGATCGGCCCGAACGTGTCGCAGGATTTGCCCTTGGTCCACTGGCCCTGGCGCTCGGCCTGGAAGGCGCGCTCGGAGACGTCATGCGCGACGCAGTAGCCGGCGACATAATCCGGCGCCTCGGCCTCGGTGACATATTTAGCGGTCTTGCCGATGACCACGCCGAGCTCGACTTCCCAATCGGTCTTGACCGAGCCGCGCGGGATCAGCACGTCGTCGTTCGGCCCGACAATGGCCGAGCTTGCCTTCATGAAGATGATCGGCTCCGGCGGAACGGTGGCGCCGGTTTCGGCGGCGTGGTCGGAATAGTTGAGACCGATGCAGATGAATTTGCCGGTGCCGGCGACGCAGGCGCCGATCCGCGGCTTGCCGGAAACCGCCGGCAGCGTCTTCGGGTCGAGCTTCGACAATGTCTCGAGCGATGCCGGGTCAAGTGCCTTGCCGGCAATGTCGGTGACACGGGCGGAGAGGTCGCGGATCGTTCCATCGGCATCGAGCAGGCCGGGGCGTTCGCTCCCCGCCTCGCCATAGCGCAGCAGTTTCATGCAGTTTTCTCCCAGTTGCGACCAGAGGCCGTTTGCAAACTCGCTCCGCTGCGGCGAATGGCGTGGGTTTCGAGAACCGGAGCGGAGCGTACTTAAAGTACGTGAGCACCGGAAGCGCAGAAAGCCGCGTCAGGCGCCCGGCGGAGTAGGGTTTTCAAATGGCCTCTTAGATCGACCAGCCACCGTCGATATTATAAGCCTGCCCCGACGTATAGGTGGCGCCGGCCAGATAGACGGCGAGATCGGCGATTTCCTCGGGCGTGCCGAGGCGGCCCATCGGCTGGCGGGCGATGAAGGCGGCGCGAGCTGCTTCGTAGTCGCCCTGCGCATGCATGCGGTCCTGCAGCGACGGGCTTTCGACCGTGCCCGGACAGATCGCATTGCAGCGTATGCCCTTGCCGACATAGTCGGCGGCGACCGATTTGGTCAGGCCGATGACGGCTGCCTTGGTCAGCCCGTAAACGAAGCGGTTCGGCACGCCCTTGGTCGAACTGGCCAGCGACGCCATGTTGATGATCGAGCCGTCGCCGCGCTCCAGCATGCCGGGCAGCACGGCGCGGATGGTGCGGATCATCGAGCGGACATTGAGATCATAGGCAAAGTCGAGATCGCCGTCCTTCATCTCGAGGATCGAGCCGGAATGGACGAAGCCGGCGCAATTGAACAGCACGTCGACGGCGCCGATCTCGGCAAAAGCGGCGTTCACCGCCTCGTCGTTCAGCACGTCGAGCTTGCGGGTCTTGATACCGGGCGTCTTGCCGAGGTCGGCGAGCACCACCTCGTTAATGTCGGTGGCATGGACGACGGCGCCGACCTTGGCGAACGCCAGCGCGCTCGCCCGGCCGATGCCTTGCGCCGCCGCCGTGACGACAACGATTTTGCCTGTCAGATCCGCCATGCTTTTCTCCTCGCCCGTCTGTGGTCGTCCGGCTTTTACCGGCGCAAGGCCGGGGCGCAATGTGCCAGCCGGGCACTACCATCCCGCCTGTTTCGATATTCGCCTGCCAGCCAAATGTTTTTTCTCGGTAAAGAACATCTTTTGGCCCGTCAAGCCCGGACGTCTCTCCGGGGCACTCAGTCGCCGTAGGGCACCCAGACGTTCTTGACCTCGATCGCACGGCGCAGCAAGGCATCGCCGGCTGCTTCGTTCGACGCCCAGTCGAGGCTGTGGCCGTTGCCGGTCCAGACGCGTTTGAGATTGCCGATGGACTCGGCCTCGGCCTTGGCGCAAGTCTCGGCATCGGCGAACACCCAGAGCCCGTCGACATCGTCATGCTTGGCCAGCACGCCGGCAAGCTCGGCGCTACGGCCGGTGACGATATTGATGGCGCCTGCCGGAACGTCGGAATATTCGATGACCTGGTAGAGGTCGGTGGCAAGCAGCGGGTATTTTTCGGACGGCACGGCGACCACGGTGTTGCCCATGGCGAGCGCCGGCGCCACCAGCGATATCAAGCCAAGCAAAGGTGCGTTGTCCGACGCGACGATACCGACGACCCCGACCGGTTCGTGCAGTGCCAGCGTGATGGCGCGGGCCGGCGGCTGGTGGACGCGGCCCTCGATTTTGTCGGCCAAGCCGGCATAGAGGAACAGGCGCTCGATCGACAGCTCGACCTCGTCACGCGCCGCCTTGGCGGTCGCGCCGGTGAGCTGGGTCAAACGGGCGGCAAACTCGTCGGCGCGGCCGGACAGATTTTCGCCCAGGTAGTAGAGCACTTGGCTGCGGTTGTAGGCGGTCGCCTCCGGCCAGGCCTTGCAGGCGCGCGCGGCCGCGACAGCGTCACGGATATCCTTGCGGTTGCCGAGACCGACCTCGCCGGCAAGCTTGCCCTTGGCGGTGGCGATGGCGATGGAATAATTGCCGTCCGGCCGGACCTGCTTGCCGCCGATGAACAGCTTTGCCGTGCGGTCGATGGCGGCACCTTCCGCCTGCTCGACAGGTTGAGCCGAAGACGTTGCCGGCTTGATGAACGGGCCGAGCGGCAGTTTTGCCGAGAGATATTCGAACATGCCCTCGCGCCCGCCTTCGCGGCCAAAGCCGCTCTCGCGGTAACCGCCGAAGCCGCAGGCGGCGTCGAACATATTGGTGCCGTTGACCCAGACGACGCCCGCCTTCAATTGGGGCGCGACGTGCAGGGCAAGATTGATGTTCTCGCTCCACACCGAAGCGGCCAGGCCATAGCGTGTGTTGTTGGCGAGCTCGACCGCTTCCTCGGTGTTGCGGAAGGTCATAGTGGCGAGCACCGGCCCGAACACCTCTTCCTGTGCCAAGATGTTAGCCGGCGAAACACCGGTCGCCAGCGTTGGCAGATGGTAATAGCCCGAGGAGGGCAGCGCCGAGTCCGGCTGCCAGCAGATTGCGCCCTGCTTGGCGCCCTCGGCGATCAGGCCCTTGACGCGATCGAGCTGGGTCAAATCGACCAGCGGGCCGATATCGGTGTTCTTGTCGAGCGGGCTGCCGACGCGCAGCCGGCTCATCCGCGTCTTGACCTTGGCGATGAAGGCATCGGCGATGCCCTCCTGCACCAGAAGCCGCGAACCGGCACAGCACACCTGGCCCTGGTTGAACCAGATGCCGTCGACCAGTCCCTCGACGGCGCTGTCGAGATCGGCATCCTCAAAGACCACAAAGGCCGACTTGCCGCCAAGCTCCAGCGACAGTTTCTTGCCCGAACCGGCGGTGGCTTTGCGGATGATCTTGCCGACCTCGGACGAACCGGTGAAGGCAATCTTCTGGATCCCGGGATGATTGACGATTGCCCCACCCGCCTCCGGCCCGCCCTGGACGATGTTGACGACGCCCTTCGGCACGCCGGCGCGTCCACAGATCTCGGCAAACAGGATCGCGGTGAGCGGCGTGAATTCCGCGGGTTTGAGCACCACGGTGCAGCCCGCAGCGAGCGCCGGCGCGATCTTCCAGGCGAGCATCAAGAGCGGGAAGTTCCACGGGATGATCTGGCCGACGACGCCGACCCCCTTATGGCCTGGAAAATCCCTGTCCAGCGCCTGCGCCCAGCCGGCATGATGGATGAAATGGCGGATGGCCAGCGGCACGTCGATGTCGCGGCTTTCGCGGATCGGCTTGCCGTTGTCGATCGATTCCAATACCGCGAACAGCCGTTGGTGGCGCTGCATGGCGCGGCCGATGGCGTAGAGCACTTTGGCGCGTTGATAACCGGTGCTGGCGCTCCATTTCGGCAGCGCTTTTGTAGCGGCCGAAACCGCCGCGTCGATATCGGCGGCACCGGCATCCGACACCTTGGCCAGCAGCTTTCTCGAGGACGGATCGCTGGTGTCGAAGGTTTTGCCTCCGCTGGCTGCCTTCCAGTCGCCGCCGATAAACAGCGCTTTGCCGAAATCCCGCGCGGCAAGCCACGCATCGGCCTCGTTGCGCGCCTCCGGCGCCGGGCCGTATTCCATGGCGTGATAGCGTTCGAGAATGTTCATGGCGCGCTCCGAATCACGCCATCGCGTGGCGATGATTGGCCGAGTAGTGGCCGGTCAGATGATGCTCGAGCTGGCGCTCGATGTCGGTCAAAAGGCTCGATGCTCCGAAGCGGAACAGCTCCGGCTCCAGCCACGGCCGGCCCAGTTCTTCTTTCATCAGCACCAGCCAGTCGAGCGAGGCTTTTGCCGTGGAAATGCCACCGGCCGGCTTGAAGCCGATGAGATAGCCGGTTTCCTCGAAATAGGCGCGGATGGCGCGCACCATGGCAAGGCCGACCGGCAGCGTCGCGTTGACGCTTTCCTTGCCGGTCGAGGTCTTGATGAAATCTGCACCCGCCATCATCGCCACCATCGAGGCGAGCATGACGTTGCGCAGCGTCGCGAGGTCGCCGGTGCCGAGGATCACCTTCAGATGGGCCTCGCCGCAAGCGGCGCGCATCGAGACAATCTCGTTATAGAGCTCCTGCCATTTCGCCCCGAATACCAGGCCGCGCGGGATGACGACGTCGATCTCGTCGGCGCCGTCCCTTACCGATGCTTCGATCTCCTGCAGACGTGTCGAAAGCGGTGCAAGGCCGTGCGGGAAAGCCGTGGAAACGGCGGCGACATGGACGCCGCTGCCGCGCAGCGCTTCGACGGCAGTGGCGACGAAGGGCTGATAGACGCAGACCGCCGCCGGGCGGATCTTTTCACCAGTAATGCCGAGCCCCTCGGCAATGTCGCGACGGAACGGGTTGACCGCCTTGGCACAAAGCCGGCGCACGCGCTCTTCCGTGTCGTTCGAGTTCAGCGTCGTCAGGTCCATGCAGGCGACGGCGCGCAGCAGCCAGGCGGCCTGGTTATCGGCCTTGATCGAGCGTCTTTTGGTCAGGCTGGCGACGCGGCGTTCCAGCGCCGAGCGGTTGACGCCGCGCATCGATTCCATGAAGCCGAGATCGAGCCTCATGCCGGGATTGCGAGCAATGCCATGGGCTTGCGGGATTGGTGCATTGGCGGCGGCGCGTGCCGGCAGCGGCGTGACCTTCGATATGCCGACGTCGGTTTCGCGGATTGTGCTGCTCATCTCCTGCCCCTTGTTCAGCGACTTATGCCGAAGATAGACCGTGAAGCAGCGCTTCACGAGTCCTTCAAGCGGTCATAGCGGAAAAAGACAGTCAAGGCAGCCGATTTTTGACCGCATGATCAAAATCAGGGTCTCGAACCAGTGGACGCTGAACTGCGCGTCTCAGCCGACGAAGGCGCGCTCGACGACGAAGCTTGCCGGATGATGCAGCGAGCCTTCCTGGAAGCCGTGGCTTTCGGCCAGTTCCTTGACGTCCTTCAGCATATGCATCGAGCCGCAGATCATGATGCGGTCGGTTTCGGGATTGAGCCTGTCGATGCCGAGATCGGTGTAGAATTTGCCCGAGCCGATCAGCGCGGTGATGCGGCCCATGCGCTCGGAGGTCTCGCGCGTCGTCGAATTATACAGCGTGACGCGGCCGCCGGTCAGTTCGCCGATCAGCGGATCGTTCTCCAGTGCGGCCACCAGTTCCTGGCCGTAGGTGAGCTCGGCATTGTCGCGGCAGGTATGGGTCAGGATAACCTGCTCGAACTTCTCATAGGTATCGGGATCGCGCAGCAGGCTGGCGAATGGAGCAATGCCGGTGCCGGTCGAGATCATGAACAGGCGCTTGGCCGGCGTCAGCGCGTCGACCACCAGCGTGCCGGTCGACTTCTGCCGTATGATGACGGTATCGCCGATCTCGATTTTCTGCAGCTCCGAGGTAAGCGGGCCGTCCGGCACTTTGATCGAGAAGAATTCGAGTTCGTAGTCCCAGGCAGGGCTGGCGATCGAATAGGCGCGGAACACCGGCTTCTCGGCATTGGGCAGGCCGATCATGACGAACTCGCCGGAACGGAAGCGCAGCGATTGCGGCCGGGTGATGCGGAACGAAAACAGCCGGTCGGTATAATGCTTCACCGAGACGACGGTTTCGGCATAGACATTGGCCGGTATCGGGAACTGCAACGGCCGGGCGCCGGCAGTGTTGAACGCGGATATGGTGTTCATCAAACCTAACCTTCCGGGCCAGCTCAGCGCCCGCGCCAAATCTTCACCTGCGCGCCCGAACCGGTCAGGTTCCAGCGTGCCGTTTGCACACTCCGAAGCGGTAAGCTCTTGTGTCCGGAATTTATTAGTATACAAACGATATTTGCGTCAAGACGCCGCCGTAAAACAGCTTTCCAAACTGAGGCATGTAAGCAGTTCGGGCATTTCGGGTTTCGACAATGGAACAGAATTTTTCGGCGCAAGCTCTGGATTCGACGGGCAGCGTCGTCGCCGGTATCGATGTCGGCGGCACCTTTACCGACCTGCTTCTGATCGACGGCCGTGACGGCGGCCGGGTGCATATCGCCAAGACCCCGACGACGGTCGACAACCAGGCTTTCGGCGTCGTTGCAGCTCTTGGTGCCACCGGCTTTCCCGTCGACGGCATCGACCTCATCGTGCACGGCACGACGACCACCACCAACGCGGTGCTGGAGCGCCGGCTGGCCAAAACCGGCATGATCACCACGCGCGGCTTTCGTGACGTCATCGAGCTTGGCCGGCGGACACGGCCGCAAGCCTATGGCATGACAGGCACGTTCGTGCCGATCATTCCGCGCAATCTGCGGCTCGAAGTGTCGGAGCGGGTCGAGGCCTCGGGCGCGGTGCGCATACCGCTCGACGAGGCCGAGATGCGGGCAGCGATTTCACAACTGATCGCGGCCGGCTGCGAATCCCTCGTCATCCATTTCCTGCATTCCTACGCCAACCCGAGGCATGAGCGGCGTGCCGCCGAGATCGCGGCCGAGCTTTGGCCGAACGGCTACATCACGACAGGCCATGCGCTGCTTTCGGAAGCGCGCGAATTCGAGCGCGGCGTCACCGCTTCGGTCAACGCCTCGGTGCAACCGATCCTCGAACGCTATGTCGAGCGGCTGCGCAAGGAGCTGGCGTCAAAAGGCTACGCCCGCGACTTCCTGATCATGAACGGCAATGGCGGCATGATCTCGGCCCGCTTTGTCACACGTGAGTCGGCCAAGACCGTCATGTCCGGCCCCGCTTCCGGCGTCATTGCTGCCGCCTATACGGGAAAACGCGCCGGCTTCGAAAACCTGGTCACCTATGACATGGGCGGCACCTCGACCGACGTGGCGCTGATCCGCAACGCCGAGCCGGCGGTGTCGAACGAGATCGAGATCGAGTATGCGATGCCGATCCACGTGCCGATGGTGGCGGTGCATACGGTCGGCGCCGGCGGCGGCTCGATCGCCCGCGTCGATGCGGCCGGTCTGATCCAGATCGGCCCGGAAAGCGCCGGCGCCAATCCCGGCCCGATCTGCTACGGACGCGGCGGCTTGGAGCCGACCATTACCGACGCTAATCTGGTGCTCGGCAGGCTGGCGCCGAAGAAGCTGCTCGCGGTGGAAAACCCGGTCACCGTCGAACGGGTCACCGGCATATTCGAGGACAGGATCGGCCGCGCCACAGGCTTGTCCGGCGTCGAGGCGGCGGGTGCGGTGCTGCGGCTCGGCAACGTGAAGATGGCCGGCGCCATCCGCATGGTGTCGGTGTCGCGCGGCCACGACCCGCGCGATTTCGCGCTGTTCGCCTTCGGCGGCGCCGGGCCGCTGCATGCGACGGCACTGGCGCGCGAGCTCGGCCTGCCCAAGGTGCTGGTGCCGGCGCGGCCGGGCATCACCAATGCGCTCGGCTGCGTCGTCGCCGATCTGCGCCATGATTTCGTTAATACGGTCAACCAGCCGGTGGCCCGTCTCGATGAAATCCAACTCCACGAGACATTGGAACGGCACCGAAACGAAGGCAAGGAGCTGATCGGCAAGGAGGCGGTGAAGCCGGAAATGATCCGCGTCACGCATTCCGCCGACATGCAGTTCGTCGGCCAGACGCATATCATCAACGTGCCGCTGCCGTCATCTGCGGTGACACGCGAGGGACTGCAGCAACTGTTCGAGAAGGCCTATTTCGCCCGCTTCAAGGTCCAGTTGCCGGAAATCCGCGCCAATCTGGTCAACCTCAACACCTCGGTCACCGGCGTGCGGCCGGCAATCGATCTGTCCCGGCTGATCGACCCGGCTGGGCGCGCCAAAACGCTCGAAGAGGCGCGGCGCGAGATCCGGCCTGTCTGGTATGGCGGGCGCTGGTGCGACACGCCGGTCTACAGCAGAGAGAAGTTGCCGCTCGACGCAACAATCGAAGGTCCGGCGATCCTCGAACAGATGGACGCGACGACTGTGCTGGAGCCCGGTGACCGGGCGCGATCGGATGCCGACGGCAACATCATCATCGATATCGGCGAGGCCTGAGATGGAAAAACTCGACGCCATCACCCTTTCGGTCATCCAGGCGGCGCTACAGCAAGTCTGCGACGAAATGGACCTGACATTTTCGCGCGCCGCCTTCTCGCCTGTCATCGCCGAGGCCAATGACCGTTCGGATGGCATCTATTCGGCGCTCGATGGTTCGCTGATCGCGCAAGGCAGCCAGGGCCTGCCGGTGTTCGTCGGCGTCATGCAGTATTCGACCAAAACGGTGATCGAGATGATCGCCGACGGTCGCTGCCTGCCGCCCGAGCCAGGCGATATCTACATCGTCAACGATCCCTATCTCGGCGGCACCCATTTGATGGATGTGCGCTTCGCCATGCCGGTCTATCGGGACGGCAAGATATTCTGCTGGCTGTCGAACACCGGCCACTGGCCCGACATCGGTGGTTCGGTGCCGGGCGGCTTTTCCGCCTCGGCAACAGCGGTCGAGCAGGAAGGCTTGCGACTGCCGCCGGTGAAATTATTCAAGAAGGGCGTGCTCGACCCTGAGATCTACGCCATCATCTGCTCGAACATCAGGGTTGCCGACCAGCGCATCGGCGACATCCGGGCGCAGGCGGCGGCACTGCTGATCGGTCAAGACCGACTGAACGGAATCCTGGATCGTTACGGAGATGAAACGGTCGTCGGTGCGATCGCCGAACTGCGCCGCCGCGCCGCCGAACAGATGCGCGCGAACATATCAGCCATTCCCGACGGCATTTACCGGTCGCAGGCTTTTGTTGATTCCGACGGCGTGGTCAACGAGCCGCTGACTATCGCGCTGGCGGTCGAAAAACAGGGCGACACGCTCAGCTTCGACTTCTCCGGTTCGTCAAAGCCCTGCGCTGGGCCGATGAACAGCGTGCTGGCGACGACCTTGTCCTCGGTCTATCTCGCCATGCGGCACATTTTCCCCGACGTGCCGATCAGCGCTGGCGCCTTCGAGCCGCTGATCGTCAAGCGGCCGGAAGGCACCTTCCTCGACGCCAAATATCCGCGGCCGGTATCGGGCTGCGCGGCTGAGGTTTCGCAGCGCATTGCCGAAGCGGTGTTCGCGGCGATGGTGCAGGCGCTGCCGGACAAGGTGACGGCGGCCCCCGCCGGCTCCAGCGGCAATTTCGCGCTCGGCGGCAACGATCCGGCCCGCGGCCGCGATTATGTCATGTACCAGATCTCCGGCGGCGGCTATGGCGGCAATGCCGGTCACGACGGCCTGACCAATGGCTGCTCGACCATCGGCATTTCCAAGTCGCCACCGGTCGAAATCATGGAGCAGGCCTTCCCGGTGCTCTACCGCCACTACGCCCTGCGCGAAGGCTCGGGCGGCGCCGGCAAGCATCGCGGCGGTTTTGGCCTCGCCTATGAGGTCGAGATCCTGCGCGGCGACGCCCGCGCCTCTTTCGTCATGGATCACGGCCGCTTCGGCCCGCAAGGCGCGCTCGGCGGCAAGGACGGCGCGGTCAACACGGTCACCGTGTTCCGCGACGGCAAGGAACATGTGCCGCCGCACCTCTCCAAGGAACAGGACATCGCGCTGAAGGCAGGCGACCGCGTGCGCGTTAGCACGCCGGGCGGCGGCGGCTACGGCGATCCGTTGCAGCGGGATCCGGAATTGGTCGCTCGGGACGTCAGGCTAGAGTACTATACCGCCGAGCAAGCCAGGGACCTGTTCGGGATCAAATGAATCCACAAGACAAATTCAAATGCCGTGTCTGCGGCCTCGATCAATCTCCCGATCTGCCATGGGGCGAGAACGGCAAAGAACCCAGCTCCATCATATGTTCGTGCTGTGGAGTGGAGTTCGGCTACGAAGACGACGGCCTCGGCAATTGTTTGTCAATTCGCCGGCATTGGGTGGAGGTTCGGCGATGCAAGTGGTTCGCGCCGGAGGATCGGCCGCTCGATTGGGACATGCCCGCTCAAATCAGAGGTATTCCGTTAGCCTATAAAGGCGCAGAGGATGAGCAACTGATCCAACGATATCTGCAGGCCGGAGAGCCGCCGCTACAAGGCTTGGCGGCGCTGAGCGCGGTGGAGAAGCCGGACCGGCAGTGAGGGTTTTACCGGGTGCTGGCATATCGCCCAGACCGCTGCGCACCGCTATGCCCTGTGGTCCAGCCTCGCGACCAGCCGGTCGCCGGCCCACTGGATGCCGCAGACCAGGACGATCAGGACGATGACCACGGCGATCATGACGGACGTCTCGAAGCGCTGGTAGCCGTAGCGGATGGCGAGGTCGCCGAGCCCGCCGGCGCCGATGGCGCCAGCCATGGCCGAGGCGCCGATAAGCGTCACCAGCGTCACCGTGAAGCCGGCGACGATGCCGGGCAACGCTTCCGGCACCAGCACCTCTCGAATGATCGTCCAGCGGTTGCCGCCCATGGCGCGTGCTGCCTCGATCAGCCCGTGGTCGACCTCGCGCAGTGACACTTCGGCGATCCGGGCATAGTAGGGCGTCGCCGCGATCGACAGCGGCACAATCGCTGCCCAGGTGCCGATTGAGGTGCCGACGATCAGCCGCGTCACCGGGATCAGCGCAACCAGCAGGATGATGAAAGGCACCGAGCGGAAGCCGTTGATGACCGCTCCGAGCGCGCGGTTCATCCACAGGTTTTCGGCGATACCGCCGCGGTCGGTGGCGACCAGCGCCAGGCCGAGCGGCAGCCCGAAAACCAGCGAGATGAGGCCGGAGGCGGCCGTCATCAGGATCGTTTCCCAGATCGAACGGGCGAGAAGCTCAAACAGAACCGGCGACATGGCCAAGCACCTCCACCCGCGCTTGGCGGGCTTTCAAGAACGCGATCACCTCTGCCAGGTGAGCTTCATTGCTGCCGGCGACCGCCACGAACAGTGTACCGACAGGCTGCTGCTGGACGTGATCGATGCCGCCATGCACGAGGCGGAACGAGCCGGGAACTGCCGAGGCAAGATCGGACAAAAGCGGGCTTCGGGCGGCCTCACCCGCCACGTCGATCCTGAGGATCGCCTCCACGCCGGCGTTCTGCGTTAGCCGGCTTGCGATCTCCGCCGGCAATTGCGGCCGGATGCCGCCGAGCAGGCTTTGTGTGATCGCCGACTTCGGATCGGCAAACACCGACCACACCGGCCCTTGCTCGACGATCCGCCCAGCGTCGATCACCGCGACACGATCGGCGATCGAACGGATCACCTCCATCTCATGGGTGATGAGCAGGATGGTCAGGTCGAGCTGCCGGTTGATATCTCTGAGCAAGGCGAGGATGGAGCGCGTCGTCTCCGGGTCCAATGCCGAGGTCGCTTCGTCGGACAGCAGCAGCGCCGGGCGCGCCGCAAGCGCCCGGGCAATGCCGACGCGCTGCTTCTGCCCGCCCGACAGCGACGCCGGATAGGCTTTCGCCTTCTCCGACAGGCCGACGAGCTCGAGCAGCTCGGCAGCGCGCGCCAGGCGTTCGGCCCTTGGCCGGCCTTCGATCTTGAGCGGCAGCGCTACATTGTCTTCGACCGTCTTGGCAGACAGCAGGTTGAAATGCTGGAAGATCATGCCGATACGCCGGCGCAGCGGTTGCAATTCGCGCTCGCCGAGCCGGCTGATGTCGCGGCCTTCGATGAAGACCTGTCCTGTATCCGGCCGCTCCAGGCCGTTCAGGCAGCGTATCAGCGTCGACTTGCCGGCGCCGCTCCGGCCGATGATGCCGAGGATCTCGCCCTGGCGCACGCTGAGCGATACGCCGTCCAGCGCCGCTGTCGCGCCGAAGCTGCGCTTCAGCTCGATGAGGCGCACGACATCGTTCGGTCCCGCGGAGCGGCCGCCGACGGGATGCATGACTTCGGTGACCGAGGCGAAATGCTGGTTCATGAAAGTTCCTGTATTCGTGCCCGCAAAACGCGATCGCGGTCCGCGTTGGAGCGCGGACCGCTTTATCATGCCGGGCTTCAGCGCCAAGTCGAGCTCGGTATCAATAGGCGCTGATGCCGGTTCCCTTGTAGACTCGGTCGAATTCGGCCTTCACCTTTTCGTTCTGGTAGGAGGCGACCAATGTCTTTACCCAGGGCTGGTTTTCATTGCCGGCCTTGACCGCGATGAAGTTGCGGTAGGGATTGTCGGCCACCGCCTCCTGGGCGATGCGGTTCTCCGGTGTGAGGCCGCTTTTAAGCGCCCAATCCGTGTTGACCACGGCCCCGTCGAGGTCTTCCACCGAGCGCCCGACAATCCCGGCGTCAAGCTCCTTGACGACTAATTTCTTCGGGTTTTCGGCAATGTCGGTCGTCGTAGCCAGAATGCCGGTGCCTTCCCTGAGCTTGATCAGACCTTCGCTCTGCAGAACGCGCAGTGCGCGGCCCTCATTGGACGGGTCGTTCGGCACGCCAATGACGGCGTCTTCGGGCAGGTCGGCAATCTTCGTGTACTTCTTGGAATAGAGGCCGATCGGCCAGACCCCGGTATAGCCGACCGGGACGATGTGATAGCCCTGCGTCTTGATCTGGTTGTCGAGATAGGGCTTGTGCTGGAAGGCGTTGGCGTCGATTTCGCCACGCTCGAGTGCTTCATTCGGCTGGGTGTAGTCGTTGAACACCACGGTCTCGATCGTCAGCCCCCTCTCCGCCGCCTGGGCGGTGACGACGCGCCACACATCCTCGTCCTCGCCGCTCATGATGCCGACCTTGACCGCCGTCTTGTCTTCGGCGAACGACGGCGCAGCAAGGCCGACAATCGCAACCGCCGACGCGAAAAGTACAGCCAGACCGGCGCGCCGGTTTATACTTGCGGAGAGAAATGAGAGCAAAGTGTTGGTATTCCCAGACATGATCTATCCCGTCGGTTCTGAAGTCGTTGCGGCCAGGCGGAGTGCCAAGCCTTGCCGGCATCATCGGGAATGCTGACCGTCGGATCAAAGCACCGTATTTCCCGCGAAATGCGAAGCCAGGAATATTCTCTTAAAGTTTCGGGCCTGGCGAGCACAGGGCGTGCTGGGATCATGCGTTCTAAGCCAATGCTGGTTCAGAAATTGTCCGGACGTCGTCTCCGCTATGAGGCCCGCCGTGCTTCGAAGCGGCGGGCCTTTCTGCGTCCGAATGCCCAACACGGGCAGCGGTGTGGGATGTCGACAATGCTGGACGCGCCGCATGTCCCTTCAAAGCGACGCGCTTGCTCACTCGATGACCTTTACAATCCTGCGCGTGCCAGGATCGACCAGGACGGTCCGATTGTCGACGACGACATAGCGGTATTTGACGTCGGGAACCTCATGAAGCTCGACGGTATCGGGCAGTGTCGAGCCGACATTGAGCTCCACGCCGGGAAGCTGGACGGACGCCAGAGGCTGCTTTTTCACATACTCGCGTACGATCGTCTCCTGCTGCGGTTCGATGACCACGTCCTGAGCGGCAGCGGCGCCAATACCCGCAAGCAGCAAGAACCCAGCCGCGGCTGCCGAAAGATGCATTCTCATGATCGTCTCCTTTCATGGTGAGCCACCTCTGCGCTGCGCCGCGTCATGCTGTTCGCAGCGGGGTCGCTATAGGCCGGTAACGTCATCAGGTGGAGCTTGTTCCGCCACTCGGATCGCTTGCCGTTTCGCTCCATTAGTTTGGAACAAAGTTTTTTAGCCGCAGTTTTACGCGGTGAAGGGACGCGTTTTCCAAGGAGATCTCTCATGAAAGGCGTTCTGATCACCAGCATGCTAGCAATCAGCGTCAGCTGCGGGGCTGCACTTGCCCAGACGCAGCAGTCGACCGACGACCAGTCCGGCGCCAATTGTGCAGCCGGCACTGCCAATTGCCAGAACGGCGCCAAAATGGGCGAGCAGGCTCAGGGCAAGGCCGGCGCTGCAACTGATCAACAGGCGCAAGGCAACAAGAAGCTGAAGACCGATGAGCAAGCCAAAGGCAAGGCCGGCGCAACGACTGACCAGCAAGCCCAGGGCAAACCGAAACTGAAGACCAACGAGCAGGCTCAGGGCAAGGCTGGCGCCACGACTGACCAGCAGGCCCAGGGCAGCACCAAGATGAAGACCGACGAACAGGCCCAAGGCAAGGCCGGAACCACCACCACCGAGCAGGGCCAAGGCAGCACGAAAATGAAGACCGAGGAGCAGGCTCAGGGCAAGACTGGGACCACGACCACCGAGCAGACTCAGGGCAATGCCTCGACGCAGACGCAAGACCAGAGTTCGACCGCTTCCATCAACAATGTGACCGTTGAACAGAAGACGGAGATCACGCAGGTCATCAAGGAGACGAACGTCCAACCGGTTTCCAGCGTCGATTTCGACATCTCTGTCGGTGTCGAGGTTCCGCGAAAGAAGGTCCGGCTGCATCGCCTGCCGGCGCGCATCGTCAAGATCATTCCGGCTTACGAAGGCTATGAGTATTTCGTGCTCGCCGACGGCCGGATCGTCATCGTCGACCCGAATACCTACGAGATCGTGATTATCCTGACCTAGTCGTGGCCAGACGGTCTACCGTGGGTTGATGCACCAAAAAAGCCCGCCGCGCAGCTCGGGCGGCGGGCTTTTCCGTACCCGGCTCCAGCGTCTGCAAATCGCAAATCAAGGTCCGTCCTCGGGGCGAGGAGTGAGCACTGTGTGATCGATGGTGTCGGGCAGGCAGGGACTGGGCACGCAGCTTGTTCGGACTGACGCGGTGGTCATGGCATCGATATCCGTAACCAGCGCCATTCTCGCGTAGTGCCGCGGCCACAGCGGCTCTCCAAACAGGACGAAGACGCCGCCAATCATCAAGGCCAGCAACATGAGTGCCGTAACATTTGCAAATATCTCGCCGTAGCGCATGAAGGCAGCCTGTCCCGTTCGGAAAGCGATTTCAGCCTGTGACAGCGGCGACCAGGACGGCGCCGAAAGCCGGCGCTACTATCCTTGAGGCCGCGCGAATGCCGCCTTCCATTGGATCCTCCCCGAACAAGCCGGATAAATAACGGCACTCTCGGTGCTTTGTTCCCGGCCGTGTGGCCGGACGACAGCCGCGTCACACAGGCCGTGTGTGGGGCGGCCTTTCGTTTGCAAAAGGCACTCTTCGCTCTCATTGATGCGCGGCAGCGAGGTTCTTGACATGACGTTCGTGCATTTGCAGCACCGGCAGCGTCTTCTTGGCAAACTCCTTCATCGCCGGATCGTCGCCGGAATTCGCGTAAGCGGAAAACAGCGCCACCGCTTCCTTATGCGCCTGGGTCTGCATGTCGATATATTTCGATTGGAAGCTGTCCCCGCTGGCCTCCTTGAGTTGGTCGAGCAGCGCCTGGTGCTTGGTGTCCAGCGACGGGCCGGCTGGCGCGGTGGCCGAAGTCGTCTGACCCTTGCTGAGCGCCGCCTTGAAGTCCTCGCCGGCCTTGGTGTGGTCCGTGACCATTTGCGCCGCGAATGCCTTCACGTCGTCGGCAGTCGCCTGCGTCTGCGCAAGTCGGCTCGATTCGATTTCGAATGTATTGGCGATGGGCACGGTCTTGACGAACGTCGCGGTGTCAACCTTGCTCATGGTGTCGGTCGTTAGAGGCGTCAGCGTCGCCGATTGGGCAAAAGCAGCCAAAGGTGCGCCAGCCATCATCGCTGCCGCAGTGATGGATAGAAGGGTTTTCATGGGGGTTCTCCGAGGCTGATGTCATCCCTCCGATGGCTCAACGCGCAAGCTGCGGCGAGGTTGCCTGGTCGTGGGGGGGCCCACCCCCACCACGCCAGACAATGGTTTGGAAACGCAAAACAAAAGACGCCGGCTGCGTCCTGCAAAGTGCAACGCAAGCCACGAGATCGTACGGAATCGTACAAGCTCTTTCGCTTTGCGGCAGTCTTGCTATCGTTGGCTGGGAGAGATGGGTGGAGGCTTCCGTGGGGCAGATCAAGTCGCCGCTAGGAATCGGTATTGACACCGACGCTGCCGTTCATACCATCATGGCCGACTATCATTCCGGCGACATTCTCTCGACCACCGTCGTCATAGCCGATTTGCGCAAACGCTTTCCCTGGTTCCGGCAAACCGACGAGGAGCTGGTTGGCTTCATCGTTCGGGCGCTGGACGGTCGGGATATCGCGGTCAGCTTCGACCACCGCGGCCGCTAGGCTGATTTTACGGCAAAACCAGCCGGCCGCGGAGCTTAAGCTCCGCGGCCTCGTCAGGCTGTGATGACCGGGCGCTTACTTGCCGCAGTGGTTGTCGTTCACCGTCGGCGCCATCGTGCCCGGAGCCTTGCCGGTCGCATCGGGCAGAGCCCCTTGCGGGCCCGGCGGGCAATTCCGGTCGGCATTCGAATTCGTCGTTGAGAAATCGCGAATGCTATTGGTGATGGTCGAATCCGTGCCGGTGTCAGGGCCGCCATTATCCGGGACTACGATCGTCCGCCCGCTACCGTCGGCAGCGGCTCCGGAAGGGTCGCCGACGTTCTGCGCCATCGCTGACGTAGCCAGACCGATCGTAAGCGCCGAAGCTGCGAGAATTTTCGTGAGCATGATGCTTCTCCTTTTTACGAGGGTCGTCGCGTTGCGACTACGAAAACAACCGTTCGGGCGAGCGAAGGTTCCGACAAATTTCCTATGAATTCAGCATGTTCTCAGGTGTTCAAGGTGGCCGCCATGCCATTCTCCGCGGGCACGCATCTGTGGACTTTTCTAACGGCACAGCCCGGCATTTTGCTCGCCGCATGAGCGTACGCCTTACCGTTCCGCCGGAACAGGAATGCTTCTTGCGAGTTCATACCTTTGTACAATGCGACGCGCTGATGCGAATGGCGGCAGCGCAAACAAGGAGAGCAGACATCATGGGCCTTGGAACCATTCTCATCATAATCTTGGTCCTTGCCTTGCTTGGCGGCTTCAGCGGCTTGGGCGGCGGACCGTTCTATGGCACCGGCTATTACGGTGGTGGCGGCCTCGGCCTGGTGCTGCTTATCGTCATTATCCTGGTCCTGCTTGGGCGCATTTGATGCACGTCGCGCAAAAGTGTGCAGCGGTTTTGTGATAGCGACATGCATAAAACAGGAACCTAAAGCGCGCATCGCATGAGGCCAGTCGAACGCGACGCGCCTTAGTGTCACGCTCGCGACAAAAACGCCTGCCGCTTGGTAACAAGCGCCGGGCGTTTTGGAGACAAGATTTCCATGATCCTTGGCCAACCAGGATCCCTGGCTAAAAAGGGCGACCCGGTGCCGAACCTTTCGGCACCGAGGACACCACCATAGCAGCAGCTTAGTGTTGGCGATCGGCGGCCAGCGCTTCTTTCAGATCGGCGCTGAGCACGCCTTCGTTGAACAGCGACATGATACGGGCGGCCAACCGCTCGCGGACAGGACTGTCGTCCGCAACACCCAACTCGCGGCAGCAGTCGTCGAGCGCTTTTTTCAGCACGCTCAGTTCGGCTGGAGTTGCTGCACCTTGCATCGACATGCCATCCTCCCTTGAAAAAGGGCGAAAGCGCGAAGCGTCTTTCAAGCGTCCACTCGCCATGTCTGTGTGGACGACTCCAATTCAATTAGCGCCGCTCTCGTCCAAACTCAATGTACGGAAATTACCAAACAGACAGTTTGGGAACGACTGCCTTGCACCTGCATTGTTGCTGCGATCCAACCCACCCCTCATTTGGATCATTGGGCGTAGCCCACGACGCCCGAATGGAGCCCGTTGCATCCCTCGCGACGGGCTCTTTCGCGTCCGGTGACCTCAATTGTCGTTTTCGTACCAAGCCGTCTTTGGTACGTTTCCAACTCTAACTTTCAGTCGGATGTTTTCGTAGGCAAGCGGCAGGAGAAACTGTCGTGCATCGATTCATTTTTTTATTTAGTAGGCTCCATACCTTTCAGTGCCTATATGAGCGTTATCGTCCGCAGGTTATACCGGGCGCGGACGGCTGGGAGATAAAAAAGCTCTTGCCCTGTTTTGGGGCTAGCTATGTCTGATCCAGCAATTTCCAATAGAAATCGATACAGAAACAAGCTGTTGCGCCGGATGAGCGCCGGCGATTTCGCATCTCTCGAGCCGCACATCGAGCGCTGTTCACTGGAGTTACGGCAATCGCTCGAAGTGTCCGGATCCCCGATCGAGGCCATTTATTTCCTCGAGGACGGCATCGGTTCGGTGGTTGCGAAAATGCCGAACGGCAGCGATGCGGAAGTTGGCCTTGTCGGCTTGGAAGGTATGACCGGCTCGGCCCTGATAATGGGCGACGACCGTACGGTCCATGATTGCTATGTGCAGCTGGCGGGAGAAGCCGCCAGGATCGACGCCGAGCCGTTCAAGGCGGCGCTGACGCAAAGCCCGACGCTGCGGCTGTTCTTGCTGCGCTACGTGCAATATCTGCATGTCCAGACCGGCTATACGGCGCTGGTCAACGCGCGATCGAAACTTGAAGACCGGCTGGCGCGCTGGCTGCTCATGTGTGACGATCGGGTGGACGGCGGCCGGCTGACGATCACTCACGAATTCCTGTCGATCATGCTTGGCGTAAGGCGTCCGGGTGTCACGGTCGCGCTGCAGCTGCTCGAGGGGCGAGGGCTCATCCGGTCCCGCCGCGGCGAAATTATCATTCGCGATCGCGATGGTCTCGTCGCACTGGCGGATGGCGGCTACGGCCTGGCCGAGGCCGAATATACCCGCCTGGTCGAGCATATCGGCGAGCGCTGACGGCGCTTTCCTGGCCGATTGCTGCCGCAGGTCGAGGCCCCTTGCGACACTACACGGCGGGTCGGAAAAATTTTCAAGGCTCCCGGACCGTCAGGGAACTTGTTTCCCGTCGGAGGGTTATGGGACGCCTCTACTTTGCGAGGCGGCACCAACCATTCGGGAGAGGATCATGGCGACCACGAAAAAGGCCGCGAAGGCGGCAAGCAAGGGCCTTGAGGATCTGTTCCTCGACGGGCTCAAAGACCTCTACTACGCCGAGAAGAAGATACTGAGAGCGCTGCCTAAAATGGCCAAGGGCGCGGAGTCGGAAGAAGTGACCGCCGCCTTCGAGAAACACCGCATGGAAACCGAAGGACATGTCGACCGCCTGGAGGAGGTGTTCGAGAAGTTCGGCAAGCCGGCCCGTGGCAAGACCTGCCCGGCGATTGACGGCATCATCGAAGAGGGCTCGGAAGTGCTCGAGGAGTATAACGGTGCTCCCGCGCTCGACGCCGGGCTTGTCGGCGCGGCGCAGGCCGTCGAACATTACGAGATCGCTCGCTACGGCACTTTGATCGCGTGGGCGGAAGAACTCGGCAAGAGCGACGTTGTCGAGCTGCTCAGGGCAACTCTCAAGGAAGAGGTCGCGACCGACGAAGCGCTTTCCAAGCTCGGCGAAAGCGGTGTCAACGAACGCGCAATGCAAGAAGCCGCTTGATTTCAAAACCGCAACCGAGCCTCGGAAATGGTTGCCAAGGCTCGGTTGGCCGCGGTGAACCGGTGAATTCTGCATTGGTCTGTCATGAACGGTAGAGCGGGCAGCTAGAGCCTTGAAGCGGTGCATCGCTGCGGGCTTACTCGATCTGATCGAACGTGCATTGCCGGGGCTCTTTGTCCGGCCGCCAGCGCAACAGCTTGGTTCCGTGCCGGAACCGGTCGCCTGTCACATGGTCGAAACGAACCTCGACCACCAGTTCAGGCTTTATCGGCTCCCATTGTCCGCTGCGCTCCGTGCTCCAGCGGCTTGGCCCGCCCGGCGCCTTGCCGGTGAAACCCGGTTTGGCCCGCAGTTTTTCCAGCCG
Organism: Mesorhizobium sp. M0590; assembly: GCF_040320905.1. Classification (NCBI taxonomy): domain Bacteria; kingdom Pseudomonadati; phylum Pseudomonadota; class Alphaproteobacteria; order Hyphomicrobiales; family Phyllobacteriaceae; genus Mesorhizobium; species Mesorhizobium sp. M0590. The sequence goes on along the minus strand of NZ_JAMYQN010000002.1, from coordinate 492,373 downwards.
CCTGGTCAGCGTCGCGCGGTCGTCCTTGCCGATGGTCGAGGTGAACCCGACATGGTCCAGCCTGCCTTCGTTGTTGTAGAGGCCGAGCAGCAGGGATCCGACTTCGTTGCTGCCGGCGAGATAGCGAAAGCCGCCGACCACACAATCCGCAGTGCGCAGCCGCTTGACCTTGACCATGGCGCGCTCGCCGGGCCGGTATGGCCCGGCGATCAGTTTTGCAACGACACCGTCGGTCGAGCCATGGCCGGAGCCCTGCAGCCAGCGCTCGGCGGCAGCGGCATCGTGCGTGCATTTGGACAGGCGCAGTTCGGGCCGTGCCGCCGACGCGACAAAGGCCTCGATCGCCCGTCTCCTGGCGCTGAGCGGTTGTTCGATGATGACCTTGCCGCCGGGTTCGGCCAGCACATCGAACAGGACAAGCATGGCGGGCGTCTCGAGGCTCAATTTGCGGATCCTGCTTTCGGCGGGATGGAGGCGCATTTGCAGGGCCTCGAATGAAGTCGATCCGTCGACCTCGATGATGATCTCGCCGTCGACCACAAACTGTCGCGACCTCAAATCGCGCAGCACCGCGACCAGTTCGGGAAAATAGCGGCCAAGCGGCTTGCCCGATTTTGCACGCAGATCGACGGCATCGTCGCCCTTGAACACGAGGCAGCGAAACCCGTCCCATTTCGGTTCGTACTGCCAAAGCCCGTCGCCGCCAGGAATTGCGTCGGCGGCTTTGGCTTCCATCGGACGAAGGTCGAGCGGCAACGGAAATGCGGTCATGGCTGGTCCGCGCCGCCGCTGAGGCATTCGCTACCGCCGTCGGCCATTCCCCTGCGCCCCGCTTTCCCGCCTCGGCACCTTGCGGCCGGTTTGGTCGGGTGAAGGCGACCGCGGATCGACCTCGTCGGACCCACCGATCTCCTTGGTGATGCGATAGGCCAGATAAGCGACGGCTCCGGCAAGCAGCAAGCGGACCATGACTGCAAATCCTTCGTTGGCGTGAACCCACCAACCCGCAGGCCGAAGGTTTTGTTCCGCCGCGGCCATCGCCGGGGCGAATCGTCGGCGGCGCAACCAAAATCCAAGCGCATCGTTTGTTGCTTATCGACGAAAAGAATTTGCGATGAAGACGCTCTTGCCCTTGTTCGCTTTGACCCTGGCGCTATTCCTGGCCAGCAGCGCTTGGCCTGACGGGTGACCGCGATGCTCCTCGTTGTTCCGGTCTGGCAGGACATCGCGGCACGACTGCTTCTGACCGCGCTCGCCGGCCTGTTGATAGGCCTCAACCGCGAGGCGCGCGGGCACGCGGCGGGGCTACGCACCACCGTGCTGGTCGGATTGGCCGCCGCCATCACAATGATCCAGGCCAGTATTCTGCTCGAGACCGTTGGCAAGCACCCGGATTCGTTTGCATCGATGGACGTCTTGCGCTTTCCGCTGGGCGTGTTGACCGGCGTCGGCTTTATCGGCGGTGGCGCCATTCTTCGCCGCGGCAATCTTGTCAGCGGCGTCACCACGGCGGCCACATTGTGGGTGATGACGGCGATCGGATTGGCTTTCGGTGGTGGCCAATACGGCTTGGGCGCTGCCGGCACGGCGCTGACGCTGGCCACCTTGCTGGTCCTGAAATGGGTGGACCTTCGAATGTCGCGCGAACACCATGCCCAGTTGGCACTGACGTGGAAGGCCGCGGCTCGACAGGAGATCGATGCGCTCATCGGGCCGCTTGGCTACCAGGCACGCCTCGTCGCAATAGAGAGGCGCCCAGATCTCAAGGACCCTGTGTTCTCGTTCGAGATCAGTTGGAGGCGGCCCGACACTGGCGCACCGCCAATGGATCTGCTGGCATCGGTGGGCGAGCATTGCGAGATTCAAAAGTTTGATCTCCTCAGCGAGCCTGCCCGCTAGAGCGGTTCATCGTTTCACGGAAACGCCGAAACGCTCTATCTCTTTGTTTCTGCGCAATCCCGGACGGAAAACCGTTTCACACTTTTCCTGGAATTGCTCTAGCGGCTCGCAACGATCGCGGCCTGGAATCAGGCCATCGCTTCTTCGCGGCGCTTTCGATACCTATCTGTGGAGGCAGGACTCAAGGAGCAAGCAAAAGAGCGTGGCACAGCGATCGGGAAGTGCTGATCTTCCACTTCACGGCGGACGCGTGCCGAAATGGCTCGGCGACCGCATGACGCGGCTTGGCGCGGTCATGTGCGAGGCGATCATCCACCATTACGGCCGCGATGAGTTGCTGCGCCGGCTGGCGCATCCGTTCTGGTTCCAGTCCTTTGGCGCCGTAATGGGGATGGACTGGCACTCTTCCGGCATCACCACCAGCGTCGTCGGAGCGTTGAAGCGCGGTCTGTCGCCGATTTCCGGCGAACTCGGCATCCACGTTTGCGGCGGCCGCGGCGCGCATTCGCGCAAGACCCCGCACGAGCTTGCCCTGATCGGCGAGCGTGTCGGCCTCGACGGGCAAGGCCTCGCGACTGCCAGCCGGCTTGTCGCCAAGGTGGACAGCGCCGCGGTCCAGGACGGTTTCGATCTCTATCTGCACGGCTTTATCGTCACCGACGACGGCAAGTGGGTGGTGGTGCAGCAGGGCATGAACGGCGACAGCAAGGTGGCGCGCCGCTATCACTGGCTGTCCGAAGGCCTGAAGAGCTTTGTCGACCAGCCGCATGCTGCCATCGAGGGCGCCAACCAGGGCGAGATCGTCAACCTGACCGACCGGCGCGCTGAAGCGTCGCGCCAGGGACAACTGGACCTTCTGCACGACCTTGGACCGGATCGCATCGTGAGGGAGCTTGCCGCTTTGGAGCGGGGTTCGGCGCCAGCGCCGGAGCCGGCACAAAAGCTGCTGCCGCATCTGGTGATGCCGGCGCACCACGATGTGCGCGAAAGCGACGTCGTCATGCGCCGCCTGCACGGCAACATCGCGGCGGCGGCCGAGCGCGGCCCGACAGATTTCGCCGGGCTTCTCCTGGTGCCCAATGTCGGCGCGCGCACGGTGCGGGCGCTGGCGCTGGTCGCCGAAGTCGTGCATGGCGCGCCGTGCCGTTTTTCCGATCCAGGCCGTTTCTCGCTGGCGCATGGCGGTAAGGACAGGCACCCGTTCCCCGTGCCGCTGAAGGTCTATGACGAGACGATCGGCGTGCTGAAGTCGGCTGTCCAGAAGGCCAGGCTCGGCCGTGACGAAGAGATCGGCGCGTTGCGGCGGCTGGACGACCAGTCGAGGCAGGTCGAGCGCTATGTCACCGGCCCAAGCCTGAAGGAAATCGTCGCCGGGGAGTTCGAGCAATCGCATCTGCTCGGCGGCCGCAGCGTCTTCGGTTGGGAGGTCGTACCCGAAACGGCCGCAGTCAAATCAACGAAGTGATCGGCTCGGATCAAGCCTCCAAGTCGATCAGGGCGACGCCGAGTTCGGGACGGTGCCTGCGGCGCAGATGGCCAGGCGTCTCCACCAATGTGACCTCGAGCGTCGGCCGCACGATGCCGTCCAGCAGATGACCGCCCCTCGTGGTGCCGTCACTCAATCCAAGGACTGCGTGGACGTGCAGGCTGGGCTTGCCGTCGTCGCCGATAGCAACATCGCCGATCGCGCTCAGCACTTCGCACTGTTCCCGGACGGGGATTTTCCGGTAGGTCCTTTCTCCAGGGTCGAACCAGCCGACGGTTGCGCTTTCGAAAGTGCCGAGCGCGGTCAGCGACGCGCCGCCGACGCCACGGTCGACTGCAAATGACGTCAGCTGCGCAAACGCCTCTTCGCCGGGATCAAGCACAACGACGAACGTTCTCTGTCCGGCGCTTTCGGCAACAAGCTGTGATTTCATGATTTCGCTCCAGCCGTCAGGAATTCAAATCCACCACACCAGCAATGCCAGCAAGACGAGACCCACTAGGCCGGCGATGAAAATGATCCGGCGCGCCCGCGTCCGCAGGATGATCTCGCCCTGCCGCGCCTGTTCCGCTGAAAAGACAGGACCATCCTTGTCCCGGTCGTTGCTCATCCATCGTCTCCTTTCGAGCAATTATTCAGCATTGAATAGATCTGGCGCCCGATAGAACACAATTTCGTTTGGCGGATGAGGTTCCACGATGGACCATCGACGGTTGGAACTGACTGGGACTCGGCCGTCTGCCGAGGTGGGACGGAGATCGACCACGAGGTGAACCCAGCCGGCTTGGGACCGGCTGGGCGCCGTTTGCATCTATTCCTTCGGCGCGGTCGCGGGCGCGGTATAGCGGCGGCGCACCGCGTCCAGGACGTGCTTGCGGCTCTCCTGCGCCGAAAGTGTGCCGTCTTTCTCCGCTTCGGCGGTTTCGCGCGCCAGTTCCTTGTCCCTGATCTGGTGGCGAAACCATTCGGAATAGTCGCCGGCGCGCAAATGATGTTCCCAGGTCCTGTCGTCGATGCCCTCGGCGATCTGGGCGAAAATCATCAGATTATGGGCGCGGAGGTTCATCGCATTGTCGGGGCCGCGGAAATAGAAGCTGCCCTTCTCGTCCAGCTGGCCCTCGGCATATTTGCGGCTGTGCCGCTTGAGCGACTGTCGCGGTTCGATCGGCTCGACCATGGCAGGTTTCTTGCGCGCCTGCGGCCGCCAGAACAGCACGCGCTCGTCTTTTGGAGAGTTCAGGTCCTTGTCCTTTGGCGGTTCGGTGCCGGTCTCGTGACAGAACGTCTTGATGACCTTTTTCGCCTTGGGGCCGAGTGCGATGACGGCGGTGACCAGCCGCAATGCCTCGGTTGAGATCGCGTCCGGATGAACCGTGATCAGGATCGTGCCCGGCAATTCCATGGCCAGCACCATTGGCGTGTCGTCGCGCCGCTTCGGCAAGAGGTGATGCGCCTCGTCGATGATCAGCCAGTGTGGTCGTGCCGTGCGGAAGCGAACACCGCCAAGGCCCGGCAGCAGGTCGGCAAAGAAGTCCGGCCGCTCGTTAACGCGCAGCGCCAGGCCATTGACGACCAGATTGTTGTCCGGCTTCTCCAGGAGATCGAGCAACTGCGTCTTCGTCGGCGCGTTCGAGCCGTCGCCCAGCCGGACGGCGCCTTCGAGACCGTCATAGTCGCCTTCCGGATCGAAGATGCAGAACTGGAACTTTCTCTCGACGAAGCGCTCCGTCAGTGCAGTCGCCAGGGTCGATTTGCCGATGCCGGAGCTGCCGGCGATCAGCACCGTATCGGTTGGCGACAGATACACCTCCTTGCCATCCTCCGAGCCAAGCAGAATGCCGTCGCGGTTCGGCACAAGCTCGCGATCGCGCTCGACCACCTTGGCGATCAGTTCCTCGACGCCTTTTCCGCGCGCGCCGCGTGTCACGAGATCCGCCGTATCCTTGACTGCCGGCAGTGCGTTGTCGACGGCCACGCTGAAGCCGCAGGCGCGCAGGAAGGCGTGGTCGTTTTCGGCGTCGCCGACACCGACGACGTTGTGCGGCGACAATCTGAGGTCCTGAAGCGCGGCTGTCAGCCCGGTCGCCTTGTTGATGCCGCTGGGCAGGATCATCACCGCGCCCTTGTTGAAGATGATTTCCAGCTCCAGCCCCAATTTCTTGATGACCTCGAGCGCGGTAGCCTGATGCGGTTCCCAGGTTGCGACGATCGAGCGTCCGACCGAAAGCGGTTTGACACCGCGTTTCCTGAGTTTGGCGATGAACTCGGGGGCGGGCGGCGGGGATATCGTCCGCTCCTCCTCGCTGGCCGGCGTGTAGATCAGCGCCCCGTTTTCCGCGACCACCTTGTCGAAGATCGCGACTTCGGGAAAGACGCGTTTCAGGTCGGGCAGCTCGCGCCCGGTGACGAGAATGAGTTTGCGGCCGCTCTTCTTGAAGCGTTCAAGCGCCGCAAGCGTCTTCTCGGCAACGACCCCTTCATGCGCCAGCGTGCCGTCATAGTCAGTGGCCAGGGCAATGAAATACATGCCGTCAGTAGCCGCCCACGATCGGCAATATCTCGCCGGTGATGTAGCTCGAGCAGTGTGGCGAGGCGAGGAACACGTAGGCCGGCGCGATCTCCTCCGGCTGGGCCGGCCGTTTCATCGGCGTATCGGCGCCAAATTTCGAAACATCGCCGGCTTCCTTGTCCGAGGGGTTGAGCGGCGTCCAAACCGGGCCTGGCGCCACGGCGTTGACCCTTATGCCCTTGTCGACAAGGTTGCCTGAGAGCGCGCGGGTGAAGGCATGAATGCCGCCCTTGGTCATGGAGTAATCGACCAGTTGCTTCGAGCCCTCGATGCCGGTCACTGAACCGGTATTGATGATCGCCGAACCGGGTTTCATGTGCGGCACGGCCTCCTGCGCCATGTGGAAATAGCCGTAGAGGTTGGTCTTCAGCGTCGTGTCGAAATGCTCCTCGGTCAGCTCGCTGAAATCGCTGGAGTGGATCTGGAAAGCGGCGTTGTTGACCAGCACGTCGATCCGCCCAAACTCCTGCACGATCTCAGCCACCGCGTTGTGGCAGTGGTTGCGTTCGCTGACGTCGGCCTTGATCAGGATGCAGCGCCGGCCTTCCGCTTCGACGGCCCTTTTGGTATCTTTGGCGTCCCTATCCTCCGAGAGATAGACGATCGCCACATCGGCGCCTTCACGCGCATAGAGCACGGCCACCGCACGGCCGATGCCTGAATCGCCGCCGGTAATGACGGCCACTTTGCCGTCGAGCTTTTTCGATCCGATATAAAATGGCGCATCGTAAAGCGGCGCCGGCTCGATCGCCCATTCATGGCCCGGCTTCGGCTGGTGCTGCTCGGGGAAGGGCGGCTCCGGATATTTGCGGGCGCCGGCCTGCATGGCGCCTTTTTGCTTGCCATTGGATTTGGACTTGTCCTTCTCGTCGATACGGCGCTGGATATGCCGCTGCTTGGCGGCCTCGCCGGCGATTTCCGATTTTATCTGCATGGTCATCTCCCTGGCTTGAAACCCAACAACGCATGTCCAGCGAAAAGGTTGATGCGACCACGTCATTCCTTGAGCCCGGCGACACGCTCCAGCAGCGGCCGTTGCAGCAGCGGCAGATGGCCGACGACGCTGAAGGCCGCGTTCCTGACGCCTTGCATGATGCCGTTGTCCGATTGGGCCAGCGAGAGGATGCGCTCGCTGAGCGTGATCCACCGTTGCCCCACCGGGTGGCGTTCGCTTGTGTAGCCGGCAAGCGTGCCGTCGACGAAACGCCTGGCGAATGACGCGGCGTCCTCGATGCCGAGATTCATGCCGCGCGCGCCCAACGGCGAATTCACATGCGCGGCATCGCCTCCCAGGAAGACGCATGCGGTTTGATAACGCGGCGCCTGTCGTACCGGAATATGGAAGCGGTCGGTCCCCAACAACCGCGTGATCCGGTAATTGCCGGGGATGCGGGCCAGCGCATCCTCGGTGTTGGAGACCGCGCGATGGCGCTTCTCGCCGATCGGGATGATGAAACCGACGTCGCCGTTCCTGTGAAGAAATGCGTGGGCGGCCATCGGCTCATAGGGCCAATCGTCGATGTCGGCGTCGGCAATGCTCCATTGCCGCCGATGCGTGTAGCCATCGAAGCCGATGCTCATGGCATCACGCACCGTGCTTTGCGCACCGTCGGCTCCGAAGATAAGGTCGAAACTTGCCTCGTCACGGCCGTCTGGCGCCTCGATCCGCACCTCGGCCCGACCTTTGTGCTCGGCCATGCCGACAAATGTGCTTCGCCATTCGACGTCGATGCCAAATCCCTTGAGCGTATCGGTCATCAGCGATTCGGTGTCGCGCTGCGGCAGCGACAGCAGAAAATTATGGCGGTGCGGCAGGATCGAGAAATCGATCTCGCCGAGCGCTCGTCCTTCGAAGTAGAAACGGGCTCGGCGAATTTTCAATCCTTCGGCGAGCAATCGGGCAGCGACTTTGGACGGTTCAAGGATGTCGAGGCTGTGCGAACTGATGCCGACCGCCTTGGCGAGCGGCGTCGGGCCTTCCTTGCGGTCGATGATGCGAGGTGCAATGCCGCGCCTTGCCAGTTCGACTGCCGCCGTCAGCCCGGTCGGGCCGGCGCCGACGATCAGGATGGAAGCGTCCCGCGAAGCCGTCATCGTCTGGCGTCAGCTTTTAGGCAATGCGTAGGCAATGACGTCGGCAATGACGTCGTCGCCGATCCTGGTCTCCATGAAATGGTGTCCGCCGGGTGCAAGTGTCGCCAGCCAGGTCAGGACATAAAGCCATACACCGGCGGCATTGCCGGCAAGCAGCAGGCTGCCGGCGGCCAGCAGGGCGATCCCGGCGGGCAGATAGTACCAGGATCCGCCCAGCGCGATCAGCCAGGCACCGCCCCCTCCGATCGGCAGGCCGAGGATCGTCAGCAGCGCGCCGACGAACATCGTCCACCAGAAGGCAACGCCGGACCGGCGGCGAATGGGATGGGGTGGGGGATGGTCATGATGCTTATCCGGGTGAAACAGAACGTGACCTCATCCGAACGTATGGAGGGTTCGATGGTTTCCGGTCACCCCGACCTGATGGGCCAGGGCGGGGTAACCATTCTGTGATCTCCGCTGCTCCAGCCGGAACTTACCCACGCAGCCTTAGTTAGGCACTTTGGGGGGTGAATACGGTTTGCTGGATGCGAAATCGGCGAGGGGATGCCGCAGGTCTTTTCAAGGAGTGCCAACGGCATTTCACGCTTCGCTCTGTGGGGCGCGTGTTTCATGGCGATCTTTGCGGCTCTCGGCGGTACCGCCGTCTTGCGTTCGGACTTCGTCACCGGCGTTGGCCGGCCGTTGGCGCAACCAGTGCCGTTCAGCCACAGGCACCATGTCGGCGAGCTCGGCCTCGATTGCCGTTATTGCCATAGCGGCGCCGAGACTTCGTCATCGGCGGGTCTGCCGGCGACCGAGGTGTGCATGACCTGCCATTCGCAGCTGTTCACCAACGTGGACATGCTGGCGCCGATACGGGCAAGCCTTGCTTCCGGGCAGCCATTGCAGTGGCAGCGGGTGAACAGTGTCCCCGACTTCGTCTATTTCAATCATTCGATCCATATCGCTAAAGGCGTCGCCTGCGAGACGTGCCATGGCGAGGTCGACGACATGCCGCTGATGCGGCGGGCGCACGCACTATCGATGGAATGGTGCCTGGCATGCCATCGCGATCCCGAGCCTAATTTGCGTCCGCCGGAGGACGTGTTCCTGATGCACTGGAAGCCACCGGCCGGCATCGCCGAAATCCGCCGGTCACTCATCAGCCTTCTCGATATCCACCCCGAGACCATGACCGACTGTTATGTCTGCCACCGCTGACAAACCGATCGCGGCTCCAGACATGGCCGGCCTGCGCGAACGGCTTTCGCCCGGCCCGGAGCTGTGGCGAAGCCTCGACGAGCTCGCCGATACGCCGGAATTCCGCCGCTTCGTCGATGCCGAATTTCCCTCGATCGCCGAGCGCCGCATCCCGCGGCTCGACCGGCGCACGCTGCTGAAGCTGATGGGTGCATCGCTGACGCTGGCCGGGCTTGCCGCCTGCAGCCGGGCCGAAGACATCCTGCCTTATATCCGCCAGCCGGAAAACATCGTTCCCGGCAAGCCGCTTTATTACGCGACCACGCTTTCGAGCGATGGCTACGGTATCGGTGCGGTGGTCGAAAGCCATGAGGGCCGGCCGACCAAGGTGGAAGGCAATCCCGACCATCCGGCCTCGCGCGGTGCGACGGACGCCATCATGCAGGCGGCGGTGCTGTCGCTTTTCGACCCCGATCGCTCGCGCATGCCGCTGAAACACGGCGAACCGGCGGCCTATGGCGACTTCCTTGCCGACATGGCCGAGCTCACCTCGCGGCTGGCCGGCTCAGGCGGTGCCGGCGCGGCGCTGCTGATCGAGGCGACGACCTCGCCCACCATGAAGGCGCAGCTCGAGGCGCTGCGCGCGCGCTACCCCAGGCTGAGGCTGTTCCAGCACGATCCCCTGGCAACGCCGTCCGGCGCCGAAGCCACGCAGACCCTTTTCGGCAGGGCGCTTGCACCGGTCTACCGGTTCGATCGCGCCGACGCGATTGTCAGTCTCGACGCGGATTTCCTGGGCGAGGGCCCCGGCCGTCTCGCTTACGCCCGTGACTTTGCCGCGCGGCGTCGCGTGCGCCGGGCGGACGATACGATGAGCCGGGTCTATGCGGTGGAATCGACGCCGACGATCACCGGCGCTGCCGCCGATCACCGCAGGCCGGTGCGGCCGAGCGAGGTCGAAGCCGTCGCCGCGGCGCTGAGCGCGGTGCTTGGCGGCGAAGCGGCGCCAAGCGCCTTGGCACTGGACCCGGCCTGGCTGGCTGCCACTGCGGACGATCTGAAGGCGGCCGGCCGCTCGGCGCTGATCGTGCCGGGCGTCCATCAAACACCGTTCGTCCATGCCGCGGCTCTTGCCATGAATGCGCGGCTTGGTGCGCTTGGCAACACCGTGGAACTGATCGAGCCGCCCGACGCGATGCCCATCGAGGGCGACCTCGCTGCACTTTGCCAGGCGATCGCCGCGCGAGATATCGACACCGTTGTCATACTCGGCGCCAATCCTCTCCACACCGCACCTGCGGGGTTCGATGTCCGCGACGTGTTTTCGCAGCTGAAGCTTCTTGTCCACTGGGGTCTCTACCGCGACGAAACCGCCTTCGCCGCACACTGGCATGTCCCTGCTGCGCATGATCTCGAAAGCTGGAGTGACCTGCGCGCCCATGACGGAACCGCGTCGATCGTGCAGCCGCTGATCAGGCCGCTTTACCAGGGGCGGGCGGTGCATGAAATCCTGGCCGTGCTTGGCGGTGAATTCGCTGTTTCTGCGCTGCCGCTCGTCCGCCGGACATGGGCACAAACGACTTGGGCGCAAGCACTGGACGATCCCGCGTGGCGAAAGGCGCTTCGCGACGGCTTTGTATCCGGAAGTGCCAGCACTCCAGTCGATGTTGCGATGCCGGCGGATTTGCGCGGCCTGAACCCGCGCGTCGAAGCGGCCAAAGGCGTCGAAATCCGTTTCGTCGCCGATCCCTGGCTGCGCGACGGACGCAATGCCAACTCGTCCTGGCTGCAGGAATTGCCGCGGCCACTGAGCAAGATCGTCTGGGGCAATGCAGCGCTGATATCGCCAGCGACGGCGGGGCGGCTTCAGGTGGAAAACGCCCGGGTCGTCAATATCGCCTCGAACGGCACGGACATCGATGCGCCGGTCTGGATCATGCCTGGCCATCCCGACGAGACCGTGACACTTGCTCTGGGCTTCGACCGGAAGCTCGGTTCGGTGGCAGCACTCGCCGACGGCCACGACGCGTACAGGCTGCGAAGCCTCGAGGCTCCCTGGATCGTCTATGGCGCCACGGTCGCGCCGCGGGACGGCAGTGCGCGGGTCATCACCACGCAACACCATCAGGCGATGGAGGGCAGGGCGATCGTTCGCCATGCCTCGCTCGAGGCCTTCCGCAAAAATCCACACTTCGTGCGCGACGGCGCCCCGCCCGCGCCAACCGGATCGCTCTATCCCGACTGGCAATACAGCCAGGAAGCCTGGGGCATGTCGATCGACCAGTCGGCATGCATCGGCTGCATGGCTTGCGTTTCTGCCTGCCAGGCGGAAAACAACATCGCCACCGTCGGGCCGGACGAGTCGGCACTCGGCCATGAGATGCATTGGCTGCGGATCGACCGCTACTACTCCGGCCCGCTCGACGATCCCGACGTCTTTTTCCAGCCGGTGCCTTGCATGCATTGCGAGAAGGCGCCGTGCGAGGTCGTCTGTCCGGTCAACGCCACCACCCACACCCATGACGGGCTGAACGCGCAGGTCTACAACCGCTGCATCGGCACGCGCTACTGCTCGCAGAACTGCCCCTACAAGGTGCGGCGCTTCAACTTCCTGGACTTCCAGGAATTCGACAAGGATGCGGCCGGACCGGAACAGGCCGCGCACAATCCAGACGTCAGCGTCCGTTCGCGCGGTGTGATGGAAAAATGCACCTACTGCGTCCAGCGCATTTCCGAAAAACGCATCAAGGCGCAGATCGAAAACCGCCACATCGCCGACGGCGAAGTGGTGACCGCCTGTCAGCAGGCCTGCCCGACACAGGCGATCGTTTTCGGGGACCTCAACAGCAAGGGCGCCGCTGTCGTGCAGGAAAAAGCAGCGCCGCAACACTACGCCTTGCTCGAGGACCTCAACACGCGACCCCGCACCACCTATCTCGGCAAGATCAGGAATATCAACGGCCGTCTCTCGCCAGGCGGGAAAGCCGATGGCTGAGGCTATTGCTGGAAAACCGGGCGCACTGCCCGTTCTGCGCGGCCGGCACGACCTTCCGGAGATCAGCGGCCGTATCAGTGCGATCGTCCTCAACGGCAGGCTGCCGCGCTATTTCTGGACCGCGTTTTTCGCCTGCTTCGTCTTCGTCCTCATCTTTCTCTATTCGATTACCTATCTGATCTCGGTCGGCGTTGGCGCCTATGGCGTCAACATTCCGGTTGTCTGGGGCACGATGATTGGCAATTTCGTCTGGTGGATTGGCATCGGCCATGCCGGCACGCTGATCTCGGCGGTGCTTCTGCTTCTGCGCCAACCATGGCGCGCCTCGATCAACCGCTTTGCCGAGGCGATGACGCTGTTTGCCGTGGCAATGGCGGGGCTTTTCCCGATCCTGCATCTCGGCCGCCCGTGGTTCTTCTACTGGCTGCTGCCGCTACCCAACACGCATATGCATTGGCCGCAATGGCGCAGCCCACTGGTCTGGGATTTCGCGGCGATCGCCACCTATGCCAGCGTTTCGCTGATGTTCTGGTATATGGGCCTGCTGCCCGATCTCGCCGTCCTGCGCGACCGGGCGAAATCGCGCCCGGCGCAGCTGTTCTACGGGATACTGGCGCTCGGCTGGCGCGGTTCGGCCTTTCATTGGGCGCGCTACCAGACGGTCTATTTCCTGATGGCGGCACTGGCCACGCCGCTGGTCGTCTCGGTGCATTCGATCGTCTCGCTCGACTTCACCTTCGCCATCACGCCGGGCTTCCATTCGACTATCTTTCCTCCCTATTTCGTTGCCGGCGCGCTGCTGTCCGGCTTCGCCATGGTGCTTACCATCGCCATCCCGCTGCGCTGGGCGTTTTCGGTCCAGGATCTGATCACGCTGCGGCACATGGACAATGCCGCCAAGCTGATGATCGCCGCCGGCATGATCGTCATCTACGGCTATGCCTCCGAGGCTTTCTTCGCCTGGTATTCGGGCGAAACCTATGAGCGCACGATGATGTGGCAGCGCGCCTTCGGACCCTATGCGCCGCTGTTCTGGACCATGCTCGCCTGCAACGGCGCTGTTTTGCAATTGCTCTGGTTCCGGCGGGTGCGCCTCAACATGCCAGTGCTGTTCGCCATTGCCCTGATCATCAATGTCGGCATGTGGATCGAGCGCTACGTCATCGTCGTCACCGGGCCAAGCCGCGATTACCTGCCGTCGTCCTGGGGCGAACAATCACTGAGATGGCTCGACTTCGGCATCCTGTTCGGCTCGATCGGCACCTTCTTCGCATTGGTCTTCCTGTTCATCCGCGTCCTGCCGGCCATCACCATTTTCGAGGTCGAGGAGCTGGCCGGGGAGAGGGGCGGCGCAAGATGAGCCTTTACGGCGTCATTGCGGCTTTCGCCGATCCCGAAGCGCTGACCGAGGCGGTCCGCACCATGCGGGCGCGCGGCTACCGGCGCATGGACGCGTTCTCGCCGTTCCATGTGCATGGGCTGGCCGACATGCTCGGCATGCGCAAGACGCGCTTGCCATGGACCATCCTTGGCGGCGCCATCGTCGGCGCGGTGTTTGTCTATGGCCTGATCCTCTATTCGGTCGAGATCGATTTTCCGCTCAATGTCGGCGGCCGGCCGCTGCATTCCTGGCCGGCCTTTCTCGTCATCGCCTTCGAGGCCGCGATACTTGGCGCTGCGCTGGCCGCATTCTTCGGCATGCTGGCCGCCAATCGCCTGCCCGAATATTACCACCCGGTCTTCAACGCCACGAGCTTCACCTATGCGCGCGGCGGCAAGTTCTATCTGCTCGTCGAGGCCGCCGATCCGAAGTTCCGCAAGGGCGTGACCAAGGGCCAGCTGACACGGCTCGGCGCCGAAACCGTCGAGGAGGTGGAGGCGTGAACATGCGCACGATCCTGCTGTCGGCAGCCTTGCTGGTCGCCGGCTGCCGGCAGGACATGGAGGACCAGCCGCGCTACGATCCGCTCGAAAGCAGCAACCAGTTCGCCGACGGCATGTCGGCGCGGGCGCCGGTCGAGGACACGGTCGCACGCGATGCCGATCTTTCGCCGGTACCCGACACTTTTCCCTATCCGGTCACGATGATGCTGCTGCGGCGAGGCCAGCAACGCTTCGACATCTTCTGTTCGCCTTGCCACGGCCGCGCCGGCGACGGCCACGGCATGATCGTCGAGCGGGGCTTTCCGGCGCCGCCGACCTATCACCAGCACGCGTTGCGCAAGGCGAGCGACAGGCATTTCTACGACGTCATCAGCAACGGCTATGGCGCCATGTATTCCTACGCGGCGCGTGTCCCGCCTGCCGACCGCTGGGCGATCGTCGCCTATATCCGCGCCCTGCAATATTCGCGCGATGCACCAATTGCCGAGCTGCCGGAAAGCCTCCGTGCCGAGCTCAATGCGGAGCCGGATCGATGATGCGGGCGATGATGCGGCTTGCCACCGAACGTTTGATTTTGCCGGCGCTTGCCGTGGCCGCCGTCGGACTTGTGCTTTGCGCCACGGGATTGGCCTTCGACTTCAGAGCCATGTTGGCCGGCTGGCTGCCTGCGGCGCTCTTCCTGCTCGGCCTGCCGCTCGGCGCGCTGACCATCCTGATGGTGCATGGGCTGACCGGCGGCCGCTGGGGCGAGGCAATCCGCCAGCCGCTGCGCGCTCTCGTCGCGACGCTGCCGCTGGCGCTGCTTCTGCTGCTGCCGGTTCTGCTCAGGCTCGACCTGGTCTTTCCCTGGGCGAGTGCCGACGCGGCTGCATTGCCCGAGACGGTGCGCCAGAAATTCTCTTATCTGAACGTTCCGTTCTTTTTGCTGCGCTTTGCCGCCTGCGCCGCGATCTGGCTGGTGCTGGCGTGGCGCGTGCTTGACTGGACAACGACCGATAGCGGTCGTGGCAGCGCCGGCCGCGGCAAGGCCTATGCCGCTGGATTGATTGCGCATGGGCTGGCTGTGACGATTTTTGCCATCGACTGGATGCTCTCGCTGGAGCCGGAGTTCTCCTCGACCATCTATGCGTTGCTGGAAGCGTCGGCCGAAGTCGTCGGCGCTTACGCCCTGGCGATGACGGTACTGTGTGTTAACCGCTCGATCGAGGTCATGGCGGGCGGCGAGGAGGATGTCGCGCTCAGCGAGGATTTGGCCAACATGCTGTTCGGCTTCGTGCTGCTGTGGACCTACCTGTCGTTCATGCAATGGCTGGTGACCTGGGGCGGCGACCTGCCAAACGAGATCCGTTGGTACCTCATCCGCAGCAGCAATGGCTGGCAGTATCTGCTCTGGCTGCTGATTGCGCTGCAATTCGCGGTCCCCTTTGCCGGGCTGCTCAGCCGGGATCTGAAGCGCAGCCATGCCGGCCTGCTGTCGATCTGCGGCATCGTGCTGGCTGGCCACTACGTCGATGTCCTTTGGCGGATCAGACCGCCGTTGGCGGACGGCAATGTGATCGCATTCTGGTACGATCTTGCCGCGCTGGCAGGAGCTGGCGGCCTCTGGCTTGCGCTGCTGCTTTTCGTGCTTGGCCGGCCGGACCGGATCGCCCTCTGGTGCCGGAGGCCGGTCCATGGCTAGGGCAGCCCGCCATCCCGAAACGCGCGACGTCTGGCCGGGCGCGCTGCTTGCCTTCGCGGCCGGCCTGCTGCTGCTCCTGGCCGCAACAGTCATCGTCCTCGGGCTCGTCTTCGACACCAGGCCGTTCGGGCCGCTGCCGGGGCCATCATCGGTCGGCAACCGGGCCAGTCCAGCCTTGCAGCGCTTTCCAGAAGACGACCTCGCTGCCTTCCGCAAGGCGGAGGAGCAGGAGCTGAACAAGGTCGGCTGGGTCGACCGCACCGCCGGCATTGCCCGCATTCCGATCGAGGACGCCATGTGGGCGATCGTCAGCCATGGTTTGCCGAACTGGGGGCAGCCGGCGCCGGCCGCCGGCGCCGACTGCCGATTGGTCGAGGCCGAGATACCACGCGCGCCACAGGCCGCTCGCTGCCGGACCGCGCCAGCCCAGGGAGGCCGGCCGTGAAGGCCTGGCTAACCGCTTTTTCCCTTCTCGCGGCACTGCCGGCCATGGCCTTCGCACGCCCGGCCTTCGATCCCGAGATCGGCGCGCAGCTCAGCCTCAACCGGGTGTTTCGCGATGCGTCCGGCGAGCAGCGCACGATCGGCCAAATGCTTGCCGGCCGGCCGGCGCTGCTGATTTTCGGCTACGACAAATGCCCGAACCTTTGTGGTGTGACCCAACAGGCGGTCGCCTCGGATTTGAAAAAGACCTCGCTCGACCCCGACACCTATCGCGCTTTGTTCGTCTCGATCGATGCCGCCGACACGCCCGAAGATGCGGGCGATGCGCAAGCCACGGTCGCCGCGGCGGCCGACGCGAGGAACCTGTCGGCGTGGCGGTTCCTGACCAGTGCCGACGGCGCCGGCGGCGCCCTTGCCGCGGAAGCCGGCATCAGTTTCGACACCCGCGCCCGGATCGACCAATTCGCCCATCCGATCGCGGTCATCGCGCTGACGCCAAAAGGCCGGATAGCGCAGGTGCTGCCGGCGCTGAGCTTCACGCCGCGCGATCTTGAGCTTGCCCTTGTCGAGGCATCTTCCGGCAGGCTCGGCTCGATCGCCGATCATGTCTTCCTGCTCTGCGCCGGCTTCGATGCGTCCAAGGGGCGATATACGCCGGCGATCTGGGCTGCGTTGAAGCTCGCCAGCATCGTGATGGTGGTGGGGTTGGCGACGGCCATACTGCTGGCGCGCGGGAGGCGGGCGTGAGCTTCGGCATCCGGTTTTTCCCGCAGGAAGCCTCGTCCATCGCAGGCAGCGTCGATGCCTTGTTCTACACATTGCTGGCTTTCGCAGTCGCGCTCGGCCTGTTCCTGACCGTTCTCGTTGTCGGCTACGCCGTCAAATATCGTATCGGCTCCGCAGCCGACCGTACAGGGGCGCGTGCCCGCAGCCTGCCGCTGGAGATGGCGTGGACCATTGCCAGCCTGGTGATGGCCTTCATCTTCTTCGGCTGGGGCGCAGTCCTTTTTGTCCGGCGCGACCGTCCGCCACCGGACGCCGTCGAGATCGCCGGCCTCGGCAAGCAATGGATGTGGGAATTCCGCCATCCCGGCGGCCAGCGCGAGATCAACGAGCTGCACGTGCCGGTCGGCAAGGCGGTGGTGGTGTCGCTGGCATCACAGGACGTCATCCACTCCTTCTACGTGCCAGCCTTTCGGGTCAAGCAGGATGCCGTTCCCGGACGCACGGCCAATGTCTGGTTCATCGCCACGCAGCCGGGGCGTTATCACCTGTTCTGCGCCGAATATTGCGGCACGCAGCATTCCGAGATGGGCGGCTGGGTGACGGTGGTGGCGCCGGAGCAATATGCATCATGGCTCGGCAGTCAAGGTGAAGGCGAAAGCCTTGCCACGAGCGGCGGGAAACTGTTCCGCGCGCTCGGCTGCTCCGGCTGTCACGGCAATTCCAGCAAAGTGCGGGCGCCCGGCCTCGATGGGGTTTTCCGCCAGCCGGTGGCGTTGGCCAACCGGCAGACGGTCATCGCCGACGAACGCTATCTGCGCGATTCGATCCTTGTCCCGAACAAGGAAATCGCCGCCGGCTACCAGCCGGTGATGCCGAGCTTCGACGGTCTCGTTGACGAAGCCGAACTGCAGATGCTGATGGCCTATCTCAAATCCCTATCGCTCCAATCTCCCTCGTTCCCGGCGGCAAAAAACGAGGCGCCGCAATGAGCAGCGATTTGGCGTCGGCAAGCTATCTCGCAGAAGGTGCCGGGCCGCGCTCCTGGCTGCTGACAACAGACCACAAACGGGTGGCGTGGCTCTATTTCGTCTCGCTGACGGCCTTCTTCTTCCTCGGCGGAACCTTTGCCGTGCTGATGCGCATCGAGCTTGCGACGCCGGCCGGCGACCTGGTCTCCGACGATGTCTACAACCGGCTGTTTTCGCTGCACGGCATCATCATGGTGTGGTTCTTCCTGGTGCCGTCGATCCCGGCAACGCTCGGCAATTTCCTGCTGCCGCTGATGATCGGCGCGCGCGACCTCGCCTTTCCCCGGCTCAACCTGGCAAGCTGGTACGTCTTCATGTTCGGCAGCCTGTTCGCGCTCGCCTCGGTGGTTTTGGGCGGCGTCGACACCGGCTGGACCTTCTACACGCCGCTGTCGACGCTCTATGCCAACGGGTTTGTCTCGACCGCGGCATTCGGCGTTTTCATCGTCGGCTTTTCGACGATCATGACCGGCATCAATTTCATCGTCACCGTCCACACCTTGCGAGCGCCTGGCCTCACCTGGTTCCGGCTGCCGATCTTCGTCTGGACGCTGTACGCCACCAGCCTGGTGATGGTGCTGGCGACGCCGGTGCTTGCAGCATCGCTGATCCTCATCGTGCTGGAGCGCGTTTTCGGCATCGGCATCTTCAATCCCGACCTCGGCGGCGATCCGCTGCTGTTCCAGCATCTGTTCTGGTTCTACTCGCACCCCGCCGTCTACATCATGATCCTGCCAGGCATGGGAGTGGTCTCGGAAGTGCTGCCTTGCTTTAGCCGCCGGCCGCTGTTCGGCTACAAGGCCGTCGCCCTGGCTTCGATGGCGATCGCCGTCTTCGGCTTTCTCGTCTGGGGCCACCACATGTTCGTCAGCGGGCAGTCGGCCTATGCCGGCGTGGTGTTTTCGTTCCTGTCCTTCTGCGTCGCGATCCCATCGGCGATAAAGGTCTTCAACTGGAGCCTGACGCTGCGCAAGGGCGAAATCAGCTTCGAGACGCCGATGCTTTATGCGCTGTTCTTCCTGGCATTGTTCACCTTCGGCGGGCTGGCCGGCCTTTTCCTTGCCGCGCTCGCCATCGACGTCCACGTTCACGACACCTATTTCGTCGTCGCCCATTTCCACTACATCATGGTAGGCGGCATGGTGACCGCCTACATGGCAGGGCTGCATTTCTGGTGGCCGAAACTCACCGGCCGAATGTATTCGGAGGTTTGGGGCCGTATAGCCGCGGCTGTGACCTTCATCGGCTTCAACCTGACCTTTTTTCCGCAATATGTGCTCGGCTTTCTGGGCATGCCGCGGCGCTACCATACCTATCCGCCGGAATTCGCTTTCTGGCACATCCTGTCGTCGGCTGGCGCCGTGGTGCTGGCGATTGGCTATCTGATGCCGCTCCTCTACTTGGCATGGTCGCTGTTTCGAGGCGCGCAGGCGCCGGCCAATCCGTGGCGAGCGACCGGGTTGGAATGGCAAACAAGCTCGCCGCCGCCAGCGCATAATTTCGATCGCATGCCGACCGTCACCAGACCAGCCTACGACTATCCGATGAAAGGCCTGACCGAGAAACGGTCGGACCCGGTGGAGGATCTGGTTTGAAGTCACCAACGACAAGCATCGCCTTCGACCGGCCGGCTCGCGAAACGGCAGCCGACAGCTTCGCCATGTGGGTGTTCATCGGCTCCGAGGTGATGCTGTTCGGCGCCATCCTGCTCGTCTTCATGTTTGCCCGGTTGAGTTATGGCGACGCCTTCGCCGGCGCGGCGAAGCATCTGTCGCTGCCGTTGGGCACGGCCAACACCGTCGTCCTGATCACCAGCAGTTTCGCTATGGCGCTCGCCCATATGTACACGGCCGCGCGGCGATGGCGCGCCGCTGGCTGGGCATTGGCTGCGACGGCGCTGCTCGGCGTCGTCTTCCTGGCGATCAAGGCGACGGAGTACGCCAGGGAATTCAGCGAAGGGCTGGCGCCGGTGCTCGGCGCACCTTTCATCTATAAGGGCCCGGATACTGTTCATGCCGAATTCTTCTTCGGCCTCTATTTCGCGATGACGTCACTGCACGCCTTGCATCTGATTTGCGGCGTAATCGTCATCGGCGGCATCCTCGCGCTGTGGCCACGCACGATCGAGGCCAGCCGGTTCCGGCGCGTGCAGGCAATCGGCCTCTATTGGCATTTCGTCGATATCGTCTGGGTCTTCCTGTTCCCCGTCCTCTATCTGATCAACAGATGAGCGAGTTCCGCAAACTCACGCTTGCTTATATAGGGCTTTTAGCCTTGCTGGCCCTGACCGTCGGCTCGTCCTTCCTCGCGCTCGGCGGCTTCAATTCGGCACTCAATCTGGTGATCGCCGCGGCCAAGACCGCCGTCATCGCCATCCTGTTCATGCATCTGGCCAGCGACGGCGTCCTGCCGCGTCTTGCGGTCGCTGCTGCCGGGTTTTGGCTGATGATCCTGTTCGGGCTGACGCTGATCGGACAATAGGCCGAAGCGGCGCACCTCGTGATGCCTTGCCTGCGCTCGGACCGGCCTTACAGGGCCGGCATTTGCTCGGCCGCCGACGTAGAAATCTTTTGGCCATGGCCGTTGAGTTGCCTGGCCTCGTCCTCGGCTGCGTCTTCGAGCTTGGCGACGAGCAGATCCTTGAGGTCGCCAACCTCTTCCTCGATGTCTTCGATGGGTACGCCGGCGTCGGCCGCCTCTTCCTTGCATTCCCTGGCGAGGATTTCCGCCTCCCTTTCAAGCTTGATCGGAGGCGGCGGCACATGAACGTTTTCGTGGATCCAGTCCTGCAAGAATTCTATCGCACTGTCGCTCATGGCGCTCACCTATAGCGGCAACCCTGTAGTGCACATTAACGTACGTGTTGCAAAATGGATGCTTGGCAACGCCGGATTTCGGGTAGCGATACTTGACGATAGCGTGATCGCTTAGGAACTGGAGCTTCTGCAGCCAAATGGAATCACTTGGCGTCGCGGAATTGCGTCTAACCAGACAGTTGGAGCGGGATCTAATTTGAAAGCATCCCGCCCTAAGACGTGTTGCGCCGACGCGCCGGTGTTGCTCGATTCGGATCGCTTGTCGGCCGACCATCGTCATCGGCAGCAGCCGGTCGTGTCGGCCGCTCAGCGGCGCGGTCGGCGCGCATTTTGCGTTTATGCGCCATCCAGAACGGCAAGAGCTCGGCAAGAAAACTGTATATCGTGGTCTTCATCGGCATGCTCCGGACAACGGTTACAACTCGTGGTCCCGCATTTCCGTTCCGACAAAGAGTTGCGTTCCGACAAATCCGTCGCTTCTATAATTGCGATTCGATCGGCAGGCAGCCAACCAACGCTGCAACGATACGCCGATAGAGACTGGCCTCCGGTTCACGCGAACATTGCCGCATCTCGCCATCCGCGATGCCGAGCCACCGCACGGCGCCTTTGTCCAGGACCAGTTGATAGCTCGTCTGCGGCGACTTTTCGTGCTCGAACAGCCGGCGCAACTCCATCACCAGATTGGCATCGTGGAAAAGCACGCCCATTTCCGCATTCAACGACACCGAACGCGGATCGAAATTGAAGGAACCGACAAACCCGAGCGTATCGTCGACCGTGAAGGCCTTGGTATGGAGGCTGGCTCCCTTTGAGCCGAAAACGGAGATGTTGGCCTGGCGGTTGAAGGGTTGCAATTCGAAAAGCTGGATACCTTTTTTAAGCAGCTTGCGGCGGTATTTGGCATAAGCGCCGTGCACTGCGGCGACGTCCGTCGCGGCGAGCGAGTTGGTCAGGATTGCAACCTCGGCGCCACGGTCCACCAGCTTCGACAGGATGGCCAACCCGGTGCGGCCGGGGATGAAATAGGGCGAGACGATTTCGAGCCGCTGTCTGGTCGCCGCGATAGCGGGAAGCAGCTCCTTGGTCAGCCAGTTCCTGCGCCGCTTGCCGCGCACCTTTTCCGGCGGATCGGAAATGACGCGAACGCCTTTCGTCCAGCAGACCTCGTTATGCGCCGCAATGAACTCCGTGATCGTGCGCCAGGCACTGAGGCTGTTCAAAAGCTGGCCGTCCATCGACGCATCGAGATTATCGAGGAAATCGGCGCGCGAGCCCACCGCAGCCGGGTTGAGCAGCTGGATCGGCTTTGCCGCCTCGCAATTCCAGAACGCCTCGAAGATCTGCATCGTCTGCCCAACGGCAGGACCGAGAAGCAACAGGTCGAGATCACGGAAATTTGTCTCCGCGGCGTCGAAATAGGCATCGCCGATATTTCTTCCTCCGACGATGGCCAGGCTCCCGTCGGCGATCCAGGCCTTGTTGTGCATGCGGCGGGTCATCGCAAACAGCCGGGCGACCATCTCCAGCGAGCGAAAGATGCTGCCGTTCCTCATGCCGCTGGGGTTGAACAGCCTCAGCTCGATGTTCTTGTAGCTGTTGAGCGCCAGGTAAGCGGCGTCGCTGTTGCGCGGATTTATATCGTCCAGCAGCATGCGGACGCGGACACCGCGCTCCGCCGCCCTGACGACCTCTTGCATCAGCAGCCGGCCGCTATGGTCGTCGTGCCAGAGATAGTACATCAAGTCGAGGCTGCTGGTGGCACTGCGCGCGGCAAGGATTCGTGCGGCAAATGCATCATAATTGTCGGCGATCAGCAGCAGCCCGCTATCGCCGGCCGCGATCTTGTCCCGGGCAACCCGCGAAATGGCCGTATCCATGAAATACACCGGCAAATATCAGCGAAGCAAACGATCTGAATCTGACTAACAACCCTCCAGGTTCATTCTGGTTGCAGTCGCGGCTGCCTTATCGCGTCAAGGTTCAGGCGGGCCTTGATGGGCAGATGGTCGGAGGCGCGCTGCGCCAGCGGCGTCTTGTGCACCTCGATGCTGGAAATCAGGTGCGGCGGCCTGGCCAGGATGCGGTCGAGCGCAAACAGCGGAAAGCGCGACGGAAAGCTCGGCAGAACCGCATCGATCGGACCGAAATGCGGCAGCAGGGCCAGCAGCGAAGACCTGTTGCGGACCCGCCATTCGTTGAGGTCGCCGAGCAGGATTGTTGGCCGCAGAACCGGGTGCGTGGCTTCGACAAGTGCGTTGGCCTGCTGCGAGCGCGACCGCCGCAGCAAGCCGAAATGTGCGGCTATGATCCTGAGGGAGACGCCCTTCAGTTCCAAGTCCGCGATAACCGCACCGCGCGGCTCGAGGCCGGGCAGCCGGATCTGGTTCACGCTTTCGACCACGCCGCGGCGTGCCAGGATCAGATTTCCGTGCCAGCCATGGCTGCGGCGGTTTTCCGGGATGTGTGTGGGGACGAGGTCGCTGTCGCGCTCGAGTGCTGCGAGATCCAGCAATCCCTGCCTGCTTCCGGTTCTTTCGTCGGCCTCCTGCAAAGCAATGATATCGGCGTCGAGTTCCTTGACCACGGCCGCGACCCGCTCCGGATCGAACCTGCCGTCGGTGCCGACGCATTTATGCACATTGTAGGATGCGACCGTAGTGCATGAAATTTCATTGCCGGGTGCCGCAAACCGCGGCACTTCCCTTCGCAGCGCAGCGCCAAGCGACCTTGGAAGGGTAGGCGATCGATCCAGCATGTTATCCATTTGCTGTTGAGTCGGTGAGTGGCGGCCATTGCGATTATGGCGCGTGCGGAGGTCTGAAACAACGACGACCTTGCAAAACCGTTCCACCACCCGGCCTCGGCGCGCCCGCGGTCTGGAACCCTGACGGGCAACAACACGTTTCGGGAAGGCAGCGCAGTCAACGGAGAAGTCGAATGCAGTCCTTAGCCGCAGATTCCGCCCCCCGCCCAGGCCCGCTCAGGATTGTCCCGTTTGATGGAACCGTGACCGTCCGGTTCTCCGATGCCATTATTGCGTCGAGCGAGCGGGCAAAGCTGCTCTATGAAGACGGCCATGATCCTGTTTTCTACATACCCTTCGAGGACATCTATTTCGACCTCTTGGAGAAGACGAACACGACGAGCCACGGCCCGCTGAAGGGCACGGCAAGCTATTGGCGTGTTCATGCGGTCGGTTCGTCGGCAGAAGACTTCATGTGGGCCTACGAGACGCCCGACACCCCGGCATTGGCGATCGCCCGCCATGGTGCGTTCGATCCCGGCAGGGCGCGGATCGACGCCGATCCCGCGGAAGACAAGCGGCACACGCCGCACGTCACCGAGTAAACCCACATCGGCGACAGCCGCCAGCTGTCCGTCAGCTCGCGAACTCTTCCCTGAGAATGCGCAGGCCGTCTTCGTATTTCGCTGTCGAGGCACCGATCTGCCGTGCCTGCCATAGATTGTCGGCGAGATCGGCGCGCTTGACTGGCAACGCCAACGGATTGGCCGCGGCCCTGCGAACGAAAGCGGCATCATCCTCGTTTGGCAGCCGCGTCATGGCGTCGACGGCAGACACGATGGACGGCCCGAACCCGGCCGCCTCAAGCCGGTCGCGGTTCCAGCCGTCGCCTTTTTCGACGACGTCGTGAAGATAGGCGATGGCTTTCTGGTCGAGCGTTTCGACGGCATCGACGACCCGGCGGCAATGTTCGATATAAGGCCGCCCTGTCTTGTCCGTCTGCCCGGCATGAGCCTGTTCGGCGATTTTCGCTGCGCGATAAAGCACGCTCATTGGGTCGACCCCGTAACGAACAGCGCATGTCCCGGCTAACGCGCCATCGTCAGCGCGAGTTCCGATGCACCGCGGGAACCCTGCTGCCTCACTTGCGAGCTGAATGCCGCGGCGGCGGGCGCGATAGTCAGGAGACGCGTTCAAAACTGTCGAGGCTGGTTCCAAACGCGCGCCAGGCGGGGAGTTTCCTGGCACGGGCCGGGGCACCTTCCTGTTCCGCCGACAGAGCGGCATCCGCAACGGTGTGCCACAGCATCTCCAGCTTCCCGTTCCTGAGGATGCCGGTATAGCTCACCGCCGCGGCTCCGACCCGCCCTTCGGCCGCGCAGGTGAAGCCGATGACGTCTCCATGGCAGGCTCCGAACAGCGGCACGGTCATGCCGAAGAAGGCGCTGTCCTCTAGCGCCGTCCTGAAGGTTCCGCTGATCCGTCCGCCCTCTTCGGTGGTCAGTTCGACCACCGACCCGTACTGATTCCGCCAGGTGCCCAGCCAACTCATCGCTGCTCCTCCTGATTGCTACCAAAGGGATTGCGTTGCCACACGGCCGCCAAGCCGCGGCCGGTGTAGCGGCCTTCAATCAGCCGCGATGCCAGCCATCGACATCTGAACGAAGCGCAGCGGCGCTTCCAGCGTCCAGGTGATGCCGTGCCTGGCGAATTCCAGGCGGCCGGTGCCGCTGAGCGCCTGCGGCGTGACGCGTTTGAGCACAACCGTTCCGAAACCGCGTCGCGTGTTTTCATCCACCAATGGTCCGTCCAGTTCCCGCCAGACAAGGCGGAAGCCGTCGCTGCCATCGGCGGCTGGGGTCACGGTCCATTCGACCTCGACCCGTCCGTCATGGTGCGACAGCGCTCCGTGTTTTACCGAATTGGTGGCCAGCTCGTGAAAGGCAATGCCGAGATATTGCACGGCGTTCGGCTGCAGCATGATCGTCGGCCCGCTCATCGACAGACGGGCCTGTGTCGCGAAGGCCTTGGTCTGTGCATGGATCAATTCGCCGATGGTCGCGCCACGCCATTCCGCATCGACCAGGAGGTCGTGCGATTCCGAAAGGGCCATGATGCGTTCCCGGACCCGTGAAAGGAAGGCCTCTGGCGTACCCGCCAGCTTGCTGGTCTCGCGGATCATCGAGACGATCACCGAATACTGGTTTTTAACGCGATGGTTGACTTCGCGCATGAGTGTGCGGATGCGCCGTTCGCTTTCCTTGTGGGGGCTGATGTCGCGCGCGATCTTGGAGGCGCCGATGATACGCCCGATGCCGTCGCGTATCGGCGAGATGGTGAGCGAAACCGGAACCAGGGTGCCGTCCTTGCGCTGCCGGATAGTCTCGTATGAGGGAATCCGTTCGCCGGCGCGAATGCGGCTGATGATCATGGCTTCCTCATCCAGATGGTCGGGCGGGATGAGGATCGTCACCGGGCGCCCGATCGCCTCGGCGGGCGTATAGCCGAACAGGCGTTGTGCCGCGTCGTTCCAGCTGGTGATAATGCCGTTCAGGTCTTTGGACACGATGGCGTCCATCGAGGATTCGACGATGGCGGCGAGCCTTATGCCGGCGTCGTCGGCCAGCGTCTGCACGCGCAGGTCGAGCAGGGTGTTGATGGCGCCGACAACCTCGCCGGCTTCATTGCGAAGCAGGACCGGATGCGCACTGAACGGGATGAGTTGGCCGTCCGGCCGCTCGGCGATGGCTCGGCCCCCACGAACGTCCCGCTCCTCGAGCAACGCAACGGCCATTGGACACTCGTCATGCGCCATCGGCCGCCCGTCGAGGTGGCGAAGCTTCCATGACCCGCACCAGCGATCCTGGCCGATAACCGGACGATATCCCCAGAGATCGGCAGCGGGTTCGTTGAAGAAGGTGATGTAGCCTTGTTTGTCGGTGGTGTAGACGGCCACAGGCAACGCCTGCATCAGATCGGCGGAGGAAACTTGCGGGATCCCGCCAGTCCTTAGTTCAACGACGTCCACCAGTCCCCCGCTCCGCTTGGCTTGCCGACGGATTGCTACGTCATCTAAATGCGCGCGAGCGTTTTCGGTTCCGTTCGATCCGCTTTCGGACATTCAGGCTGATTTGCGTTTTGGGGCCGTTCTCGGCTTTTTGCTGGGAGCCTTGCCGCCTTCCTGCGCCAGGCTTTTGCGCAGAACATCGGCGAGATTGATGACGTTCGTCTTGGGCTCAGGTGCCGGCTTGGGCGGTTTCTTGCCCTTGCGCTTGGCCTCGATCATTGCAACCAGCGCCTTTTCATAAGTATCGTCGAACTTCGACGGGTCGAATTTGGCGGGCTTCTTGTCGATCAGCAATTGCGCGATTTCCAGCATCTCGGGATCGACCTTGCGAGCCTTCAGCCCTTCGAACACCGCGTCCGCCGCGACCACTTCATTGTGGTTGCGTAATTCCGTCATTACCATGCCCTTGCCCAGCGGCTGGATCAGCACCTCTCGGCCTCGCTGGTACAGCACGACGCAGGAGCGGGCTGCCACTTTCTTCCTGGCCATGGCGTCCCGGATCACCGCGAAAGCCTCCGTGGAGGGCGCGTCGGCCGGAACGAGATAGTAGGGTTTTTCGAGGTAGCGTGCGTCGATTTCGGCGGCAGGCA
This sequence comes from Mesorhizobium sp. M0590, assembly GCF_040320905.1. Classification (NCBI taxonomy): domain Bacteria; kingdom Pseudomonadati; phylum Pseudomonadota; class Alphaproteobacteria; order Hyphomicrobiales; family Phyllobacteriaceae; genus Mesorhizobium; species Mesorhizobium sp. M0590. The sequence continues at coordinate 465,166 of NZ_JAMYQN010000002.1, read as the reverse complement.
CGAACTCGCCGATCTCGAGCGTATGCTGCGATACCATCTTCAGTTTCTTGATTTCGTCCGGCTCTATATGGATGAACTCACCCTTTTCGACCTCATAGCCTTTTACCTGCTCGGCCGCCTCGACCGTGTCGCCAGTCTCCTCGTCTAGATAGGCGCTCTTGACCGGGAGACCGTCCTCGCGGTTCAGGATCCTGAAATGCACTTTCTCGGCCTCGCTGACGGCACCCATGATCTTGACGCCACAGGAAACCGATCCGACTTTCATAAAGCCCTTCCAGGCAGCTCGCGGCGTCGCCATGTCGATCACTCATTTGTCGAACGGACGGAACGGCTGCGCGCGGAAATCGTTCCGCCATGGCAGGCTGTTCCATATGCCGGCCCGGACGTTTGTTTCATTTTCGTCAGGGGAATAGCGGAATGGCCCAACGCAGCGCAGGATTGCTCATCTTTCGCCGAAGGGAAGGACATCTCCAGGTCTTGCTGGTGCATCCGGGCGGACCATTCTGGGCGAAGAAGGACGACGGCGCATGGTCGATCCCGAAGGGCTTGGTCGACGAGAACGAGGACGAGCTGGCGGCGGCAAAACGCGAGGCCGAAGAGGAACTCGGTCTTGCCATCGACGGGGATTTCGAAAGCCTTGGCAGCTACAGGCAGCCGGGCGGCAAGCTCGTCATCGCATGGTGCGTCGAGACGGATTTCGACAGCGACGCCATCAGCAGCAACACCTTCGTCATGGAATGGCCGCCAAGGTCCGGCTCGATGAAGGAATTTGCCGAAGTCGACAAAGCGGGCTGGTTCTCCCTGCCTGAAGCCAACCTCAAGATCCTGAAAGGCCAGCGCGCCATGTTGGCGGACTTTGCCGGCCGGCATGGCGACGGATGAATTTGTTTCAGCCCAGTTCTTAGGGCAGTGCTCGGGCTTCCTCACCGCTCTGCTTTAAGCGCGTTGCGGCCGCAGCGTGCGCAACGTGATCGAATAGCGGTGCTCCGCAACCGGCGGAATGCTGTGCTCCCATTCGTTGCGCGCAGCACCCGTCATCAGATAGGCCGATCTTGGCTCGACGGTGACCGTCTTGCGGTCCCATCGCGTGCCGCTTTTCCGCCGCAGGCGAAAGCTGCAGGCGGCCAGCAGGGAAACCCCGGCGACGGCCTCGAAATGAGGCTTGTCGCGGTGCCAGCCGATACCGGCGCCCGGCCGGTACTCGTTGATCAGCACCTGCACGAAGGTCTCGGCGGGCAGGCGGGCGAAGGCTGCAACCTTTTCCCTGAGCGGCAGCAGAAAGCCGGGTATCGGCGGTGCCTCGACGACTTCGCGCCGGTCGTAATCATAACGCAGCCCGAAACCGACCACCCGCCGGTTTGCCAGATGGCCGTGAAAGTCGAAGGCCTGAAAAGGCAGGCTTGCGAGCTGGCTCGCCAACGCTGCTTGTTCGTCCGGCGTGATCAGTTCGGGCCGGTAGCGGAATCCTTCCGGCAGGTCGTCGGCGGCGGCAAAGAGATCGCCCTGGCGGGCTGCAGCCGATGTCTTGGGCGATGGCATCAACCGTATTTGGTGAAGCCGGCCCGTAGCGGCAAGGCTGCTTCGGCAGCAAGGAACTTCGCTCTCCGTGCAGGGTTATTCACACGACGGCGTGGATTGGACCTGTTGAGAATGCCTTCAACTGCGATCAGAAGCATCGATTACCAACCGGCGACGAGGATCCTCTCCGTATGGTTCGTCCCGAGCGGAAACCGCTATGATTACGAGGACGTGCCGCCGCAGGTCCACGCCGCGTTCCGCAAATCCTCATCAAAAGGCCGGTTCTTCAACGAGCATATTCGCGACCGGTACAAATACCACCTGATCGAGCAGAGCCACTCCAGCTGAACTTTCAGACGCTTCTCATTCATGAACTCGGCTGTCCGCCATTCCTGGCCGCACGGCGCAATGAGCGGACTTCGCAGTTGGCGAGTGACCTGATATTGACCATAATCCCCCCGCCGAAAACATCGAAAGCTTGGAATGTCCGCCGAAGCCGAAAAAACCGAGCGAAGGCGAGACCTGGCCGAAACCCGGCAAGCTCGGAGCACTGATCGCTCAATCGCTGACCGAAAATGCCAAAGCCCGGTTCGAGGTGGATTCTGCCCCCGGCAAAGGAACGCGGGTGACCATCGTGTTCAACAGATCGGCCGCCCTCGCGGCGTAGCCGGTCGAGCAAGCGCCGCCATTCGAGGCCATCCGCCTCAGCCGGGGCCGTCGATCACCTTGCGCGTGTGGCGGGCGATGACACCTTCTTCGTCGGTCGCCACGATGCGGACTTCCACCTTGCTCTCCGCCTGGCTCATCAGCGCGGCATGAGAGCTGTTGGCGGCCTCGTCGATCGCCACGCCGAGCCAGTCAAGCCTGTCGCAAATCGCTTTACGGGCCGTGGCCGAGTGCTCGCCGATGCCGGCGGTGAACACCAGGCATTCGAGGCCACCCAGCGTGTTGGCGAGGGCGGCAACTTCCCTGGCGGCGCGGAAGGCGAAAAGCTCCACCGCTTCGCGGGCCCGGCCGTCGTCGCTGGCCTCCAGCGAGCGCATGTCGCCGGAAATACCGGACACGCCGAGCAGGCCGGATTCCTCGTAGAGCATGTCTTGCAGCGCCTCTCCTGAAACGCCTCTTTCCAGCAGCAGGTACAAAAGCACGCCCGGATCGATGGCGCCGCAGCGTGTGCCCATGACCAGGCCGTCAAGCGCCGAAAAGCCCATCGTCGTATCGACGCTGCGCCCGTCGCGCATGGCGCACAGGCTCGCCCCATTGCCGAGATGGGCGACGATGGTTCTTTTTGCCGCCAGATCGGGCGATATCTGCTCGAGTCGGCCCGCGACATATTCGTAGGAAAGCCCGTGAAAGCCGTAGCGGTGGATGCCGTCTGCCTCATAGCGGCGCGGCAGCGCGAAACGGCTGACCAGAGGCTCGATGGTCCGATGGAAGGCGGTGTCAAAGCATCCGACCTGCGGCAGGTCGGGCCGCAACGCGGCAAGCGCCCGGATCGGCGCGAGGCTGCGCGGCTGGTGCAGTGGCGCAAGCGGGGTCAGCCTGTCGAGAGCCTCGATAATTGTCGGCGTCAGGCGGACAGGTTCGACGAACTCGCGCCCGCCATGGACGATGCGATGGCCGGCGGCGATCAATTTCCTTCCGCCAAGTTCGTTCTCGATCCATTGCAGCATCTGGCCGATGCCCATGTCGCGTGATGCGTCCGCGGCAAGTGGCCGATCGCACTGCAGCTCCCCATCGGCGGCTTTCGCGGTCAGCCTTGGCGCATCGCCCAGATCCAGCGAACCGCGCGAGGCAAGATCCAGTTCGGCGGACGCTTCAAGATCGTAAAGCCCGAACTTGATGCTGGAAGAGCCGGCATTCAACGCAAGGATCGATCGTCGCATCAATCGCCGGCCCTCGTCGCGCCGTCCTGCGGCCAAGACCATTTCTGGATCTCGGGCATGTCCTCGCCATGTTCGCGGACATAGGCCGTGTGCTCAGCCAATTTCCCGTGCAACGCCGCGGCAAGATCCTTCGCCCGCTCGGCCAGCCCCGGCACACGCGCGATCGCGGCGAGCGCCAGATGATAGCGGTCGAGCTGGTTGAGCACCACCATATCGAACGGCGTCGTCGTCGTGCCTTCCTCGCGAAAGCCGTGCACATGCATGTTGTCGTGGTTGGCGCGCCGGTAAGTCAGACGGTGAATGAGATAGGGATAGCCGTGATAGGCGAAGATGACCGGCTTGGCCCTGGTGAACAGTGCGTCGAACCTGTCATCGGCAAAGCCATGCGGATGCTCGGAATTCGACTGCAAAATCATCAGGTCGACGACATTGACGACGCGGATATTCAGGTCCGGAATGCCCGAGCGCAGGATATCGGCTGCAGCCAGCGTCTCCAGCGTCGGCACGTCGCCGGCGCAGGCCAGGACCACATCCGGATCTTCGCCCTTGGCAACCGTCCCGGCCCATTCCCAGATGCCGGCGCCGGCCTTGCAGTGTGCTTCCGCGTCTTCGGCGGACAGCCATTGCGGCGCCGGCTGCTTGCCGGCGACGATGACGTTGATGCGGTTGTAGGTTTTCAGGCAATGGTCGGTGATCCACAGCAGCGTGTTGGCGTCGGGCGGGAAATAGAGCCTGACCGTGTCGGCCTTCTTGTTGGCGACGAAATCGGCAAAGCCTGGGTCCTGATGGCTGAAGCCGTTGTGATCCTGTCGCCAGACATGCGAGGTCAGCAGGTAGTTGAGCGAGGCGATCGGCTTGCGCCAGGCAAGTTCGCCGGAGGTCTTCAGCCATTTGGCGTGCTGGTTGACCATGGAATCGATGATGTGGACGAACGCCTCGTAGCACGAGAACAGGCCGTGGCGGCCGGTCAGCAGATAGCCCTCCAGCCAGCCTTGGCAAAGATGCTCGCTGAGCACTTCCATGACGCGGCCGTCACGGGAAAGATGGACGTCGTAAGGCTCGATCCGCTCCATCCAGACCCGATCCGTAACCTCGAACACGTCGTCGAGGCGGTTGGAGGACGTCTCGTCGGGTCCCATCAGCCGGAAATTCCTGGCCTCGGCGTTCAAGCGGATCACATCGCGAAGATAGCTGCCGACGGTCCGCGTCGCCTCCCCGACAGTGCCGCCCGGACGCGGTACGTCGAGCGCCAGGCCTTTCCAGTCGGGAAGCACCAGGTCTTGTTTCAGCAGGCCGCCATTGGCGTAGGGGATAGCGCCCATTCGTCTTGGTCCTGTTGGCGCCAGCGCCGCAAGCTCCGCCAGTAGATGGCCGCCTTCGTCGAACAGCATCTCCGGCTCGTAACTGCGCATCCAGTCTTCGAGGATCTGCCGGTGCGCCGCATCGCCGCGTGCATTCGACACCGGCACCTGGTGCGAACGCCAGAAATCCTCGACCTTCTTGCCGTCGACCTCTTTCGGCCCGGTCCAGCCCTTTGGGCTGCGCAGCACGATCAACGGCCACAGCGGCCGCTCTCCCTTCCAGCCCGCGGCTCGTGCGGGCTCCTGGATGGAGTGGATCCGGCCGAGCACGGTATCGAGCGTGCGGGCCATCTCCCGATGCATCGGGGCAGGCTCATGGCCTTCCACGAAAAAGGTTTCGTAGCCATAGCCGAGGAACAGGCTGCGCAACGCCTCGTCTTCCATGCGGCCGAGGATGGTCGGGCTGGCGATCTTGTAGCCGTTGAGATGCAGGATCGGCAGGACGGCACCGTCGGATGCCGGGTTCAGGAACTTGTTGGAATGCCAGGCCGCGGCGAGCGGGCCGGTCTCGGCTTCGCCGTCGCCGACGACGCAGGCAACCACAAGGTTCGGATTGTCGAAGGCGGCGCCGAAGGCATGGACCAGCGCATAGCCGAGCTCTCCGCCTTCGTGGATCGAGCCGGGCGTCTCCGGAGCCGCGTGGCTCGGCACTCCGCCGGGAAACGAGAACTGCCGGAACAGCTTGCGCAGGCCGTCTTCGTCCCCGCCGACCTCGGGATAGATTTCGCTGTAGGTGCCCTCGAGCCAGCTGTTCGCGACCATTGCCGGGCCGCCGTGACCCGGGCCGCAGATGAACAGGACATCGAGACCACGTTCACGGATAATCCGGTTTAAATGCACATAGATGAAATTGAGGCCGGGCGTCGTGCCCCAATGGCCGAGCAGCCGCGGCTTGATGTGCTCGGGCCGCAAGGGCTCGCGCAAGAGCGGATTGTCGAGCAGGTAGATCTGGCCAACCGAGATGTAGTTCGCGGCGCGCCAGTAGCGGTCCATCAGATCGATCTGGTCAAGGCCGGTCGTGTGCGCAGCGGTGCGGACCTCGTCGTTCATGGAAATGCCTCCGGAATACCCTCGTCCGTCGTTATCTGGAGTGGCGTCGCGTCGGAGAAAGGATTTGCCTTGAAATAAGTTTGGGCGGCGTGGCTAGCGATTGCCGATCCTGCAACCCGCCTCGCCGGACAAAAGCGGGTCGGTCTTTTGGGGAACCTCGGGGCTTGCCAACGGTTAGGGAGATGCACCGCATTGCTTGGATCCAAAGGGACTGCCGAGGCCCTGAGATACGAGCCGGCCGAGGAGGCGTTGAGCAGCTTGGGCGATTGTAGCGGAGGCCCATAGGAGGAGCAAAAAGATGCTCGATCTCTCCCATGCCCGCAACCAAATGGTCGACATCCACTTGAGCCGCCGTGGCATTCGCGACCGCAATGTCCTTCAGGCGATGCGCGAGGTCCCGCGCGAGGCTTTCGTCGATCCTGGCTTTGAAGAATTCGCCTATGAGGACGGGCCGCTGCCGATCGCCGAAGGTCAGACGATATCGCAGCCCTACATCGTTGCGTTCATGATCGAAATGGCCGAGGTCGGAGCCGGCGACCACGTCCTCGAGGTTGGCACCGGCTCGGGCTATGCGGCTGCCGTAATGAGCCGGATCGTCGAACGCGTCTACACGATCGAGCGCCACGCCGCGTTGGCTGAAACGGCAAGGCAGCGGTTCAAAAAGCTTGGCTACGACAATATCGAAGTCCGCACCGGCGACGGCACCAAAGGCTGGCCCGAGGCGGCACCCTTCGATGCGATCCTGGTTGCGGCCGCCGGACCCGGCGCACCGCTCGCTCTGCAGGAACAGCTCGACGTCGCTGGCCGGCTTGTCATCCCGGTCGGCGATGAATTCGACTCGCAGCGCCTGCTCAAGGTCACCCGTACCGGCGCCGCAACCTACACTGAGGAGGATTTCGGCGGCGTGCGGTTTGTTCCGCTGATCGGCGAGCAAGGCTGGGGCGAGCCAGGCAGCGACAGCCAGATAGCGGCCGATCTTCCGCACCGGCATCAGCGCAGGAGCAGCCTGCCGCAGATGATCGCGGCCGCCGCCGAACCGCTTCCGGATTTCGACGATCCGGCCTTCGGTGCGCTGTTCGACCGGTTTGCCGACCGCCGCGTCGTCTTGCTCGGCGAAGCCAGCCACGGCACGTCGGAGTTCTACCGTGCGCGCGCCGCGATCACTCGCAGGCTGATCGAGAAGCATGGCTTCACCATCGTCGCGGTCGAGGCCGACTGGCCCGATGCCGCGGCGATCGACCGCTACGTCCGCCATCGGCCGCCGCGGCCTGGCGCAGATCCGCCGTTCCAGCGCTTTCCCACCTGGATGTGGCGCAACACCGACGTCGCCGAGTTCGTCGACTGGATGCGACAGCATAATGAGCGGATCAGGCTATCCTCCCGGCGGGCCGGGTTCTATGGCCTCGACATCTACAATATGGGTGGATCGATTGCGGCGGTCCTGCAATATCTCGACCGGGTCGATCCGCAGGCGGCGAGGATCGCGCGCGAACGCTATGGCTGCCTGACGCCGTGGCAGAACGACCCGGCCACCTATGGCCGTGTCGCACTCACCTCCGGTTACCAGAAATGCGAGAAGGCCGTGCTCGAGCAATGCCGGGAACTGCTTTCCAGAGAGCTCGACTACGCGCAGCAGGACGGCATCGATTTCCTCGACGCGAGCCAGAATGCCCGTCTGGTCGCCTCCGCCGAGCGCTATTACCGCACCATGTATTACGGCGGCGCGCAATCCTGGAACCTGCGCGACACCCATATGTTCGAAACGCTGGAGCACCTGCTGCAGGCCCGCGGCCCGAACGCCAAGGCGGTGGTGTGGGCACATAATTCCCATATCGGCGATGCCCGCTATACCGAAATGGGGATCGTCAGGGACGAACTGAATATCGGCCAGCTCTGCCGCCAGCGTTTTGGCGACGAGGTTGCCTTGATCGGGCTCAGTACGCATTCCGGGACGGTGGCCGCCGCCACCGACTGGGACGGCGACATGGAAGTGAAACCGGTTCGGCCTTCCCACAACGACAGCTATGAGCGGCTTTGCCACGACAGCGGCGTCTCGCCTTTCCTGCTCGATTTCGATCGCGACGACACGCTGCGCGAACGGCTTCTGGAGCGCCGGCTGGAACGCTTTATCGGCGTCATCTACCGGCCCGAAACCGAGCTCCACAGCCATTATGCGGACGCCTCGCTCGCCCGCCAGTTCGATGCTTTCGTCTGGTTCGATGAAACCAGTGCCGTGACGCCGCTTGGGCCGGAACATGCGGGGACAGGCCTTCCCGAGACCTATCCTTTCGGGCTGTAGCGAATTTGGACCCTGGGAAAGTGGAAAATCAAAAGAAGGAGGTCACCGATGGCCGGAAAAAAGACTCATGAGCAGCAATTGCGCGTCATCGAAGAGCGCGAGAACACGAAAAACGCCGGCAAGGATTTCGACGCGGAAGCGGATTTGAAAAAGACCAGGCAAGAGCGCGAGGCGTTCCGGCGCGGTGCCGAGCTCAGATCGGACCCGAAGGACATTGCCGATCCCGACGACCGCAACATCATCCGCGGCGAGCACCAGGAAAGCGCCCACAACAAGCATCGCACCGACCGCTGAAACGGCAGGATCGCTTGACGTTAAGATAGTACGCCGGTTCCGTTCCCTGATCTGACGGATGCAGCGTTCGTGGCGACAAGTTGGCGGACGAGGGCCGTCTTGATCCCTGGCGCTATTCAGCAAAAAATGTCGCGGCGATAGCAATTGAGACGAGGCTCAGCATCGCCAGGCCTGCCTTGGCGACATGCGAAGCCTCCCAGACGTTGCGCAAGTCTCTCCAGTCGCCGGTCTGCTTTCGAGAGAACATTGAAAAAAACGTCGCGGCTGATTGCGGCATGGCAACGTCTTGCACCCAGAAATTATTGACGGGATGCGTGATCAACCAATAGGTCGCATGTTCCGCCAGCAAGAAGGCAAGCGCCGCCAAGGTCCACCAGAATCGAGCGCTTGGATAAGGCGTCAGGTAGAGCAGGATGGCGAGGGCAATGATGCCGCCGATCTCGGCAAAGCCGCCGATCGTGAAGCCGGGATAGTAGATCGCCTGCACTGATCTGTAGGTGGCCTCCTTGAGGCGCAACTTGCCGGGCAATTCCAGTGCGTGCGCGAGCGAGAGCGCCATCGAGACGGCGACCAGAAGAAGGGTGGCGATCATCAATGCGCGCATTTTCCTGCTCCCTGAATGATGCCCTCGTGGCGCGCGCGTACTTAGGGTGGTTGGTGATCCTATAAAGGCAACGACACCCGACTTCGCCGGCAAGTCCGGTTCGGTCATTCCCCGATCTGGCTGGTCGACCGTTCGTGGACTGTGGCGCCGGTCTGTGCGTCGACCGCAGCCATGCTGACCTCGTAGCCCCAGAGCTTGCGGATATGGCGCAGCGTGGCGTCGCGGCTGCCGCCTTCCAGCACTATGCCGTCCTTGACCTTATGCTGCAGGCGCAGATGCCGATCGCCGAGCAGGTCCACGTCCACCACCTGGATGTCCGGCCGGCTGGCGCCGATGTCGTAGCTGTGGGCGAGTGCGGCGCGGATGCTCTCGTAGCCGCGCTCATTGTGTATCGAGGCGACTTCGTAGTGCGGATCGTTGGCCGCATCGGCAAGCACAAAGAACCGCCATTTCCGGATCAGGGTAGGGCTCAGATACTGGCGGATGAAGGACTCGTCGCGATGGTTGGCCCAGGCGTCCAGCAGGGTCTGGCGCCAGTCGCCATTGCCGGCGATATCGGGAAACCAGTCGCGGTCCTCGGCGGTCGGCGCGGTCGAGATGCGCTGGATGTCCTGCATCATGTCGAGGCCCAGCGCGTAAGGGTTGATGCCGGAAAAGCGCGGATCGTCGAAGCCCGGCTGGAAGATCACGTTCGAATGGTTGCGCAGCACTTCCAGCATGGCGCCTTCGCCGATCAGGCCGCGGTCGAACAAAAGGTTCATCAGCGTGTAATGCACGAAGGTGGCGCAGCCCTCGTTCATCACCTGCGTTTGGCGCTGCGGATAGAAATACTGCGCGATGACGCGGACAATCCGGATGACCTCACGCTGCCAGGGTTCCAGGATCAGGCTGTTCTTCTCCAGGAAATAAAGCAGGTTTTCCTCGGGCAGCTTGAGCGATTTCCTGCGCTCCGCCATTGTATCCGTCTCGCGGGGCTTGGTGCCGTCCTTCGAAGGCGGCAGCGTGCGCCATAGGTCATTGTAGGAACGCTCCTCGTATTCCAGGCGCTCGCGAACGCCCTCGCGCTGCTTTTCCGACGACAGTTTCGGCGGCCGGTGATATCTGAACACGCCCTGTTCCATCAGCGCATGTGCGGCATCGAGGATCTCTTCCACCGCATCGACGCCATGCCGCTCCTCACAGCGGGCAATGTAGCCCTTGGCGAAGTCCAGATAACTGAGGATGGCGCTGGCGTCAGTCCACTGCTGGAACAGATAATTATTCTTGAAGAAATGGTTATGGCCGAGTGCCGCGTGCGCCGTCACCAGGGCCTGCAGGGCCATGGTGTTTTCTTCCATCAGATAGACGATGCAGGGATTGGAATTGATGACGAGTTCATAGGCGAGCCCCCGTCCGCCTTTGCGGTAGAGCAATTCCTGGTAGAGGTAGTGCTTGCCGAACGACCAGTGGCGGTACATCAGCGGCATGCCGACAGAGGAATAGGCGTCGAGCATCTGTTCTGAGGAGATGATCTCCATCTGCACCGGATAGACGTCGAGGTGGAGCTCTTCCGTGGCGACCGCCTCGATGGTCTCGTAGGCACGCGACAGCGTCCTGAAATCCCAGTCGGAACCGGAAAACAGCAACCCGGATTTGCTCGCCATCAGCCCCCTCTTTCAGCGCTCTTTTGATAACCCGGCTGTCTGGCGAAGAGCTGGCGGAAAACCGGGTAGATGTCGGCCGCCGTGGCGATGCGGCTCATCTGGAAGTTCGACCACCTCAGCTTGACCGCACTGTAGGCACGCCACAGCGACGTGCCGTTGTCGGTGGCGCCGAAGATGTGGCTCTCACGCTCGTCGAGGATCTCGACATAGGCGAAATACTGGCAAAGCCGCATGATCTGTTCGTCGAGCAAGGCGATGCAGCGCTCGGAATCGGTGACGAAATTGTCGCCGTCCGAGGCCTGGGCGACATAGATGTTCCATTCGCGGCTGGGATAGCGTTGCTCGACGATGCGGTGCATCTCCTCGAGCGCCGTGGAAACCACCGTGCCGCCGCTCTGAGTGTTGTAGAAGAAGGTTTCCTCGTCCACCTCCTGCGCCTCGTGCGTGTGGCGAATGAAGACGACCTCGGTGCGGTCATAGCGCCGTTTCAGGAACAGGTGCAGCAGCACGAAGAAGCGCTTGGCCAGATCTTTCTCGCGTTCGCCCATCGAACCGGACACGTCCATCAGGCAGAACATCACCGCATTGGCGTTCGGCACCGGCTGGGCGTCGAAGCGGTTGAAGCGGATATCGACCGGATCGACAAAGGCGATCCGCTTGCGGCGGCGCTCCAGCCGCTCAAGCTCTTCCTGCAGCGCCACGATGCGCTGCCGCATCTCGGCGTTTTGCGGCTTCGTCTCCAGCGTCGCGATCTCCTGCGCGACAGCGTCGACCGCCTCCTGCTTGGGGCGCCTGAGCGCTATGCGGCGGCCATGGCTGTTGCGCATCGTGCGCCCGACATTGATGTTGGTCGGCGAGCCGGTCGCGGCGAAGCCGGCCCGGCGCGGCTTGAAGGCGAGGATCTCCTTGAGGTTGAGCTTGACCATATCAGGCAGTTCGAGGTCTTCGAAAAAGAGGTCGAGCACCTCCTCGCGCGACAGCACGAAACGGAAATCGTCCTCCGATTCGGTTCTCCCCGGGGCGGATCCCATGCCGCCGCCCTGGCCGGGTTTAGGCAGCCGGTCGCCTCGGGCAAAATGCTTGTTGCCGGGCAGGACGTGCTGGCGGCTGCCGCTGTTCCGGGCATCCTTGAAGCTCGGCTCGCCGGTGCCTCGCGCCGGCATCGAAACGGCATGCTCGGCGTCCACGTCGGCGATCTTGCCGGTGCGGATCTGATCGCGGATGGTGCGCTTCAACTCTTCGCGCGCCCGCCGCAGGAAACGCTGCCGGTTGCCGAGGCTTTTGTCCTTCGGGTTCAGTCGGCGATCGATGAAGATCGGCATATGTTACCCCGGGCTGGCTTCAACCCGCCTTGTTCACCCGCATGTACCAGTCCACCAGCCGGCGGACCTGGCGCTCGGTGTAGCCGCGCTGGATCATCCGCTGCACGAATTCGGTATGCCGCTTCTCCGTCACGCTGTCCTGCTTGGAGCCGAAGCTGATCACCGGCAGCAGATCTTCGACCTGCCCGAACATCCGCTTCTCGATGACTTCGCGCAGCTTTTCGTAGCTTGTCCATGATGGGTTGCGGCCATGGTTTCTGGCCCGCGCGCGCAGCGTGAACTTCACCACTTCGTTGCGGAAGTCCTTGGGATTGGCGATGCCGGCCGGCTTTTCGACCTGCGACAGTTCGTTGTCCAGAACCTCGCGATTGAGGATCTGGCCGGTATCGGTATCCTTGTAGTCCTGATCCTCGATCCAGGCATCGGCATAGGCGATGTAGCGGTCGAACAGGTTCTGGCCGTATTCGCTATAGGATTCCAGATAAGCCTTCTGGATCTCGTGTCCGATGAACTCGGCATAACGGGTCGCCAGCTCCGACTTTATGAAATCGAGATAGTCCGCCTCTGTTTCCTTCGGGAACTGCTCGCGCTTGATCGCCTCTTCCAGGATGTACATCAGATGCACCGGATCGGCGGCCACCTCTTCGGTGTCGTAGTTGAAGGTCTGCGACAGGATCTTGAAGGCGAAGCGGGTGCTGACGCCGGTCATGCCTTCATCGACACCGGCCGCGTTTCGGTACTCCTGGACCGACTTCGCCTTGGGATCGGTTTCCTTGAGGTTCTCGCCGTCATAGACGCGCATCTTGGTGTAGAGCGGCGAATTGTCGTGTTCGGCCAGGCGGGTCGAAACGGTGAACCGGCTGAGGATATCGAGCACTTCCGGAGCGCAGGGGCTGGAGGCCAATTCGCTTTCGCGCAACAGCTTCTCGTAGATCTGCCGCTCTTCGGTGACCCGCAGGCAATACGGCACCTTGACCACCAGGATACGGTCGAGGAACGCCTCGTTGTTCTTGTTGTTCTTGAACTGCAGCCATTCCGATTCGTTGGAATGGGCAACGATGATGCCCTGATAGGGGAAAGCGCCGAAATTCTCGGTGCCGTTGTAGCTGCCTTCCTGGGTCGCGGTCAGCAGCGGATGCAGCACCTTGATCGGCGCCTTGAACATCTCGACGAATTCGAGCAGTCCTTGCGTGGTCCGGTTCAGGCCGCCGCTATAGGAATAGGCATCCGGATCGGACTGGCTGAAGTTTTCCAGCTGCCTGATGTCGACCTTGCCGACCAGGGCCGAAACGTCCTGGTTGTTCTCATCGCCCGGCTCGGTCTTGGCGATGCCGATCTGGCGAAGCCTGGACGGCATCAGCTTGACGACGCTGAATTTGGAGATGTCGCCGGACAATTCGTCGAGGCGCTTGGCCGCCCAGGGCGAGATCAGGCCGTTCAGCCGCCGCCGGGCGATGCCGTATTTATCCTCCAAAAGGTCGCCCATGCGGTCGGGGTCGAACAGCCCGAGCGGCGATTCGAACACCGGGCTGACCTGGCCGCCGACCTTCAGCGTATAGATCGGACGCTGCTCCATCAGCCTTTTCAGCTGCTCCGCAAGCGAGGACTTGCCGCCGCCGACCGGGCCGAGGAGATAGAGTATCTGCTTGCGTTCCTCGAGCCCTTGCGAGGCATAGCGGAAATAACCGGCGATACGCTCGATCGTATCCTCCATGCCGTAAAAGTCGGCGAAGGTCGGATAGATCTTGATCGTCCGGTTCGAAAAAATACGGCCAAGCCGCTCGTCCTTGCTGGTATCGACAAAGGTCGGCTCGCCAATCGCCTCGACCATCCGCTCGGGCGCCGAGGCGTACATCGACTTGTCCTCGCGGCAGGCAAGCAGATATTGCTGGAGGCTTATCTCCTCCTGCGCCGCATTCTTGTAAACCTCGGAAAACAGATCGAAGACGTCGGATTGATTCTCACGCATGGTATTCCTAGCCCCGGAGCCGGTGTGGCTGCACGTTTGTCTCTTGAACAACCAAATGTCGGAAAGCCCTTGTGGTTCCCTTCACTTTGCAGAGAGTGCCTGTGACCGAATGATAAGACTCTAGATAAGGGCATCCTGAGTGCAGACAAGGCGTGGAACGCCCCGCTCGAAGCATTAAATCCTGAATCGCGCCACGCCGTGCGGGCGACCTCCGATAAGACGGAGGAACGGTTCTGGTCCTTCCCGGTTGTGAAGGAAAGGAGACGGTTCGATGTTTGAGACTAGTTTGTGGTTGCTCGTTGTTGCAGGCGGTCCACTGCTGCTGGCAATCCTGATCGCCTACGCCCTGCTCACGCAGCGCCGTCGCGGCCCGGCGGAGCGCAGGGAAAGCGACCGCGCCACCGAGCGCCTGTACCAGGAAAAGAAGGACTGACCGACAGGATCGCAGCTCAGCTGCCGGCAACCGCCAGCCCGGCCACTTTTTCGGCGCGCAGCAGCATGCCGAACAGGTCACGCGGTTCATCGGGATCGGCCAGAAGGTCTAGTTCCTCGTAAAGGCCGGTCCGCTGAAGCTGATCGCGGACGTAGCGCAGCGCGGAAAAATCCTCGATCGCAAAGCCGACGGAATCAAACAGCGTGATCTGTCCGGCGTCCGTCCGGCCTGCTGCCTTTCCTGTCATCACCTGCCACAATTCGGTGATCGGATGGTCCGCATCGAGCTGCTGGCTCTCGCCTTCGATGCGCGTCTGCGGCGGATACTCGACGAAAATATTCGAGCGCAGCAGAATGTCGCGATGCAGCTCGGTCTTGCCCGGGCAGTCGCCGCCGACCGCGTTGATGTGCACGCCGGACCCGACCATGTTGTCGGTCAGGATTGTTGCCGACCGCTTGTCGGCGGTCACCGTGGTGATGATCTCTGCACCTTCGACGGCCTCCTGCGCCGACGCGCAGAGCTTGATGTCGAAACCCATGCCGGCAAGGTTCTTCATGCATTTGGTCGAGGCCGCCGGGTCGATATCGTAGAGGCGCAGCCTGTCGACGCCAAGCAGCGCCTTGAACGCAATCGCCTGGAATTCCGATTGCGCGCCATTGCCGATGATCGCCATGCACCGGGCGGCCTCGGGAGCGAGGTATTTCGCCGCGACGGCCGAGCTTGCGGCGGTTCTGAGCGCCGTCAGGATGGTCATTTCCGAAAGCAGCATCGGATAGCCGTTGCCGACATCGGCAAGCACGCCGAAAGCGGTCACGGTCTGGCGGCCGTCACGCGTGTTCTTCGGATGCCCGTTGACGTATTTGAAGCCGTAAAGCTGCCCGTCGCTGGTCGGCATCAGCTCGATGACGCCGTCAATGCTGTGCGAGGCGACGCGCGGCGTCTTGTCGAACAGCTCCCAACGCGTGAAATCCTCTTCGATATAGGCGGCAAGCTCGACCAGAAAGCGCTCGATGCCGATGGCAAGCACCAGCTTCATCATGCGGTCGACGCTGACGAAGGGAACGATGTTCAAATTGACCGTCATGGCTCAGAACCCCCTCGTTGGGCGATCCATGATCCGCCGGCCCATCAAGCTTGCGGTCAGGTCGACCAAAAGCGTGGCGGTGCGGCCGCGTTCGTCGAGAAAAGGGTTGAGCTCGACCAGATCGAGACTGGTGACGAGGCCGCTGTCATGCAGCATTTCCATCGCCAGATGCGCCTCGCGGAAGGTGGCGCCGCCTGGGACGGTGGTGCCGACCGCCGGGGCGATCGACGGGTCGAGAAAATCGACGTCGAGGCTGACGTGGAGCATGCCGTTGGCGGCGCTCACCCGTTCGAGAAAGGCGCGAAGCAGTTGCGCGATGCCGTGCTCGTCGATCGAACGCATGTCGTGGACCGTCACGCCGGCTCTGCGCAATGCATCCCTTTCCGCCAGGTCCACGCTGCGGATCCCCAGCGCGCATATGCGAGCCGGCTCCACCTGCGCTGCAAGGCGGGGGAAATAGCCCTCGAAGCCGGGCTGCCCGCTGGCATAAGCCAGCGGCACACCATGCAAATTGCCGCTGGTCGTCGTGTCGAGCGTATGAAAATCGGGGTGCGCATCGAGCCACAGCACGAAGAGCGGCCGGGCGGCATTCGCCGCCCGGCGGGCAATGCCGGCGAGCGTGCCGGCCGAAATGCTGTGGTCGCCGCCGAGAAAGATCGGCATCGCATCGGCGCTCGCGGCATAGGCCGTTTCGCTGATTGCCGCCGTCCAGGCCGCAATTTCCGGCAGCGCCTTCACCGCCGCGTTGCCGTGTACGACAGGACGCATGTCGGCAGGGACGATCGTTCCGAGGTCGGTCAGCGTATGGCCGAGCTCGGTCAGTGCGCCGGCCAGGCCGGCCGTGCGCAGCGCACTCGGCCCCATCTCGCAGCCCATGCGGCCTGAGCCGGCCTGGATCGGCGCCCCAACGATCGTGCAATGCATTTGTCATACCCCGCCAATTACGATGCCTTTATTGAAGCCGGCATCGCTGGCAGAATGAACATGTCAAATTGGCAAATTTGTCGAAGTGCCTTACCATAGCGGCAGCATCTACTTCCGTTGTGAGCAATCATGGACCACCTCGACGAGCAGATCATCACCTCTTTGCGGCACGACGCCCGGCGCAGCATTTCCGACCTTGCCGTTAGCCTGGGTGTCTCCCGGGCAACGGTAAGGTCCCGGATCGAGCGGCTTGAAAGAGACGGCGTCATCGTCGGCTACACCGTCATTCTGCGCGCCGACGCGGTCGATCAGCGCGTGCGTGGCATCATGATGATCGAGATCGAAGGCCACGCCGCCGATCGCGTCATTCGGGCGCTGGGCGGCTTCTCCGAGGTCTCGACCATCCACACCACCAATGGCCGCTGGGATCTGGTGATAGAACTCGGAACCCAGACCCTGAGCGAGTTCGACGCGGTGCTGAGACGTATCCGCCTGATCCCCGGAATTACCGGCAGCGAAACAAGCCTGCTCCTGGCAACGCCGCGCACCACCAAGGCGCGGCTGTGACCTTCGAGGAACCGCCTTGGGCCTGTAGCGATAACGAAATCCGAAGCCACAGAACCTTCAATTGCCGGTGCGGTTAGAGCAATTCCAGGAAAAGTGTGAAACGGTTTTCCGTTCGGAATTGCGTCAAACAAGAGAGATCGGTTCAGCGTTTCCCCCGATGAACCGTTCTAGGCTCGGACAGCCCTTCTTCGAGGGAGAACAATCATGGCTCACGCCCAGCAGGAACTGGTCGAATTCGTTATCAGCAAAGCGTTCAATCCGGTCGTGCGGGCCAAACCAGACGGAAAATCCGATGCCGAACGCAAGACGCTCGAGCACGTCCAGCAAGCCACGAAGACCGAGATCGAGCGCTATCGCCATTACGGCTCGGCCGAGGAGGTCGCGACCAATTTCAAGCGCGACCTGAGCTCAGATGCCGCCAAAAAGTTGCACTCCCAGCTGCGGCGCCTGCATCTGCCGACGATCGAGGATATTCGCGACGAATTTGAGGACAAAGCCCGCAAGCTCGGGGTCAAGGCCTCGTCGTAGATCCGCGACCGGTCCTCGGTGACGTCCGTCAGGCTGTCATCACAAGCCGTCCTTGGTCGGAGGCCACCCTGACCGAACCGTCTCGGGGATGTTGTCCGACGTCAGATCGCCCCGATTGAGCTTTTCGATCGCTTCATCGGCTTCGCTTTCGTCGAGACCGGAAAGCGGCAACCCGCCGACCACGACGGCTTCGTCGCTCTCGCTGTCATAGACCTCCCAGAGGCCTTCTGAATCCTGTCGTTTGTCGAACGGCATGGCACTCTCCAACACCGCTATTGTACGCCTGCCACCCATTTCAGGGCCTGGGCTTTTTCGTCCTCCGGGAACACCCGCGCCTCGATTTGCGGAAACAGCGCGTCCGTCATTTCCGTAGCTGCCTTGATCCACTGCTTGTCGGAAATCACGGCGGCACGTTTGAAGCGGTGGAGCTCGCCAAGTTTGCTCAGCCCATACTGCAGGTCGCGCCGCAAGGCGCCAGCCGTCATGTCCTCGAAATCGGTAAGATCGGTCAGGACGCCGATGTCCTTATGGTCGCTCAGTTTGGCTTCGATTGCCGGGATGACTCTGTCGTAGTCGTCCGCTGTCACAGTGCCGGTGACACGAAAGGCGGCGACGTTCTGGGGAGCGGAAATCATCTCGATCATTTTTCCCCCGGTTTCTGACTGGCTGGCTGCCTGAAACAAACTCGGGCCATTCGCGGATGTTCCCTGCCAAAGGCGTGTTTCACTTCGACCTAAAATGACGATCGGCCGGCTTCCCCGACCGGCCCTCGGATCACCTGGGTGACGACGGTGTAACGCGTGATTTGGCCCTCCTCGGGGTCCTCTCCGTCGAAGTGGATTTCTGCATTCAGCGGCAGCTGCGCGGTGTTGCCGAACTGCTTGACGGCGGAGACATGCACAATCTGCACGTCGGGGTCACGCGTCATGGCGTCCATTGCCGCAAGCTCGGCCGTGCTGCTGCCGCCGATCCGCCAACTGGCTTCCAGCACTCCCGATCGCCAGATGCCCGAGGAATCGACACCTTGGCCGATGTCGTAGTTGCGCCGTGAGGCGAAAAATCCGGGATAGCCATCCATCGCCGCGTCGTAGGTCCTCGCCTGCGCCACGGCCAAACCCAGCGTCGGCGATAATCGCAGCTCATCCAGCGCCTCCCATCCGCCGCGCACGACGACCAGATCGGATCCGCCGTAAACGGGCTGTCCGTCGTTGTCGGTCGTCGTCCGCTGGGTGCCGTAATAGCTGATCGACAATTCGTCGATCATGGTTCTGCCAACGCTCAGCGTAACGATGTCGCGAAGCTGCGTTTCGAGAACAAGGCCGTATTCGCTTAGGTCAGAGGATGGATATTGGTCCAGCAGCCTTTCGACATCGCCGACCGTCGCGGCGGTGTGCTGGTCGCGGCCCCGCGAAGCGCGCGGTGGCTTGAACCGGACCAGCCCGAGCTCCAGCAGACGTTGCGCTGCGCGCAGCGCGTCGTGGCGTGAAAATGCGGTGTAACCGGGCAGTACGGCCGCGGCGACGGCCCTGCCGAAGCCGGCGTGCCATTCTTTTGGCCGTGCCGCCGATCCGTCCACCAGCTCGTGGGTTATGGCCTTGGTGGTTGCGAGGCGCCAGGGCACCACACCGCCGAAGAGGTCGTCCGGCCCGTTTATGCCCAGTTGGAGCGCATCGACGGCAAGCAGGCTGTCGTCCGGCACGAAATACAGTCGGCCACTGTCACCGCCGCCGTCACGCAGGCCCTGGCGGAAGGCAAAGCCCTTCAACGCCGCAATCGTGCGCGCAACGGCAGCGACGGTTTCCCGCTCGTGGGTATAGATTGTCTCGCCGCCCGGCACGGAGAATGCGACCACAACACCTTTCGCCCCGCTTGGTTGCTTACCGCTTAGCCCGGTCATGTCGCGCCCTTCGTCCATTGCCGAGCCTCTTGCCGCCATTCCGCGGCGATGCGTCCGAACCGAAAAACCCGCTTCCTCGGCGAATGTTCCGGCCAACGGCCGGCTGCGGGTTTGACCAGGTGGCTGCCCGGAACATCGGTGGCTCGCGGTTGTTATGCGGGAACCTCAGCCAGGGAGATCGAGACCATGGCTTTCACGCTCAAAGCTCGATGGCGAAAAAATACCGCCGCGCTATTCCCGCGACGGCGGCAACGTCTCGCCGCCATTGGAGTGGACGGACGCGCCGCAAGGAACCAAAAGCTTCGTCCTGGCCGTCGAGGACCCCGACGCCCCTTCAGGCATGTTCCGTCATTGGGCGGTCTACGACATCGACGCACAGCGGAACTTTCTTCCCGAAGGCACGACCGCCGGCGCCAAGACCGAGAGCCTCGGACACGGCGTCAATGATTTCGGCAATCCTCATTATGACGGCCCCCAGCCGCCGCCTGGGCATGGGCTCCACCATTACCATTTCCGGCTTCTTGCGGTCGACGTCGAGACGCTGCGTCTCGACGAGAAGGCTGCCGTCGAAGACGTGCTGAAACAGGCCGCGCCGCACGTCGTGGGAGAGGCCGAGCTCGTCGGCACATTCGAACGGGCTTGAGACCGGAGCTCGCTGTCGCATGAACTGCGGCGAACGGCCGGAATAATCGCTAAAGCGCGTCGCGTTCGATCGGCCTCATGCGACGCGCTTTAGATTCTTGTTTTTACGCATGTCGTTATCACAAAACCGCTGCACACTTTTGCGCGACATGCATCAGCGGTTCATGTTCATGATCGCGTTCATCGGCATCAAATTGTGGTCGAGGTTGGCCATGATCCAGATCGAGCCGCCAATCACCAGAACTACGATCAGCACGCCGAAGGCAAGCGCTAGAGCGTTGTTGGTGTTGTCCGGCCCCGTCGTGATGTGCAGGAAGAAGACGAGATGCACGCCCATCTGGGCGATCGCAAGCACGACCAGCGCCACCGGAATGCCGGGTGCCCATATCAGGTTGGTTCCGAGCAACCAGAACGAGGCGATGGTCAACAGCGTTGCCAGCCCGAGGCCGATCACATAGCCGCGTAGCCCGGATCCGACTTCGGTGTCGCCGAGGTATTCGTCACCCGGCGCCGTATCGATGTCGTAGCGCTCCAGCCCATCGGTGTCGCGCCGTTGCGCGTGGCGATCGTCCGCATTGCTCATCGACTTGCTCCCAGGAGATAGACCACCGTGAACAGGGCGACCCAGATGATGTCGAGGGCGTGCCAGAACAGGCTGAAGCACATGAAACGCCGAAGAATATCGTCACGGAATCCCTTGGCGAAGATCTGCGCCATCATCGTGAGCAGCCACAGCAGCCCCGCCGTCACGTGAAGGCCATGGCATCCAACCAGCGTGAAGAACGCCGACAGGAAAGCACTGCGCGTCGGTCCGGCATCGCGGGCAACCATATGCGCGAACTCGCGCAACTCGAGCAGGATGAAGCTGGCGCCGAGCACGAAAGTGACAGCCATCGCGACATAGAACCAGGAGCTTCGCCGCGCTGTCACGGCGAGGCTGGCGAGACCGCAGGTAAAACTCGACAAAAGCAGGGCCGCCGTCTCGATCGCGACGTTGCGCAGGTCGAACAGCTCGGCCCCGCTTGGTCCGCCCGCCGTCTTGCCCGCCAGCACGGCGTAGGCCGCGAAGAAGGCCGAGAACATCACGATGTCGCTCAGGAGGAAGATCCAGAAGCCGTAGCCGACGACGATCCGGATCGGTGCCGGGCCGCCGTCGCCGTGGCCAGGTGCATGGCCGTGCCCGCCATGGAGGCGGTAAGGGTCACGCTCTCGAACATCGATCGCGGTCATGGCCTTGGCCCTGTGTAGGTAACCAGCGCCTCGCGGCGGGCACTTCGGTTGGCGCGGTCGATCCGGGCGACTTCGGCGGCAGGAATGACGTATTCGGGGATGTCGCGCCACGCGAATACGACGAAGGTGGCCAAAGCACCGAGAGCGCCGAGCGCCACCATCCACCAGATGTGCCAGATGAGGGCAAAACCCATTACGGTCGCAAAGAAGGCGCAGATGAACCCGGTGGGACTGTTGCGCGGCATCTCGATCGGCTCGTAGTCAGGCTCGTCGCGCAGCCGGTTTTGTTCGCGTGCCCGCTGCTTGATGCTCCAGTAGGGCTCTTCGCCCTCGACATGCGGAAGCGCGGCGAAGTTGAAGACCGGCGGCGGCGAGGGCGTGGCCCATTCCAGCGAGCGGCCGTCCCAGGGATCTCCGGTGGCGTCGCGAAGCGCCGCGCGCTGCCGGATGCTGACGACGAGCTGTACGATCTGCGCGACCACGCCGGCGGTAGTGATTAACATGCCGACGCCGGCAGCCAGCACCCAGGGATACCATGCCGACACGTCGAAATGCTGCATTCGGCGGGTCATGCCGAGCAGGCCAACAGCGTAGAGCGGCACGAAAGTGACGTAGAAGCCGATCAGAGTCAGCCAGAAGGCCAGCTTGCCCCAGCCCTCGTGCAGCCGGAAACCGAATGCCTTTGGAAACCAGTAGGTATATCCCGCGAAGGCGCCGAACAGCACACCGCCGATGATGACGTTGTGGAAATGCGCCACCAGGAACAGGCTGTTGTGGAGCAGGAAATCGGCTGGCGGCACGGCCAGCAACACGCCCGTCATACCGCCGATGACGAACGTCACCATAAAGCCCAGCGACCACAGCATTGGCGTCGCGAAGCGGATGCGGCCGCCATACATGGTGAACATCCAGTTGTAGATCTTCACGCCGGTACCGACAGCAATGATGCTGGTGGCGATGCCGAACGCGGCGTTGACGTCGGCCCCGGCGCCCATGGTGAAGAAGTGGTGCAGCCACACCATGAAGGAGACGATGCAGATGAAGAGCGTCGCGGCCACCATCGAGCGGTAGCCGAACAGCGGCTTGCTGGAGAAGGTAGAGATGACCTCCGAGAAGATGCCGAACGCCGGCAGGACGAGGATATAGACCTCGGGATGACCCCAGGCCCAGATCAGGTTCACGAACATCAGCATGTTGCCGCCGGCTTCATTGGTGAAGAAATGAAAGCCGAAATAGCGGTCGAGCGTCAGCATCGCGAGCGTGGCGGTGAGGATCGGGAAGGCGGCGACGATGAGCAGGCTGGCGGCGAGTGAGGTCCAGCAGAACATCGACATCCTGAGGTAGCTCATGCCGGGCGCCCGCATCTTCAGGATCGTGGTGACGAAATTGATCCCGGTGAGCAGCGTTCCGACGCCCGATATCTGCACCGCCCACAGATAATAGTCGACGCCGACGCCCGGCGAATAGGCGGTCTCGCTGAGCGGCGGATAGGGCAGCCATCCGGTACGGGCGAATTCGCCGATCACCAGCGAGATGTTGACCAGCAGCGCACCGGTGGCGGTGAGCCAGAAGCTCACCGAGTTGAGCGTCGGAAAGGCAACGTCGCGGACGCCGAGCTGCAGCGGCACGACCAGGTTCATCAGGCCGATGACGAACGGCATCGCCCCGAAAAAGATCATGATGGTGCCGTGGGCGGAAAAGACCTGGTTGAAGTGATCGGGCGGCAGATAGCCGGGCGCCTGGAAGGCGAGGGCTTGCTGGGACCGCATCATGACGGCGTCGCTGAAGCCGCGCAGCAGCATCAGCAGCGCCAGCAGCGTGTACATCACGCCGATCCGCTTGTGATCGACGCTGGTGATCCATTCGCGCCACAGATAGGGGAAATGGCCGGCCAGGAAGACCCAGGCCAGCACGCCGAGAATTGCCAGGGCGACGACCGCCGAGGCGATCATCGGCAGAGGCTGATCGAACGGAATGACGTCCCAGCTCAATTTTCCGAGCATTGTCAGCCTCCTGTCGCGGGCGATACGCTCGGCTCGGGGCGACCGGCCTGGGGACCGGGCGCGGGCGGAACGCCCTGCGTCGCGATTTCATGGAAAAGGTCCGGCTCGACCGAGCGATAGGTCGAAGGCGGCACGTCGATGCTCTGTCTGGCCAGTTCCTGGTAGCTGGCCTTGTCGAGTGCCTGTCCCTGGCTTCGCGCCGAATTGACAAACGCGTCGAAGGCATCCGCTGCGACGGCATGCAGCACGAATTGCATGCCTGGAAAACCGTCACCGCTGAAATGGGCCGACCGCCCATAGAATTCGCCGGGCTGATCCGCCTGCAGGTGAAGCTGCGTCGTCATGCCATTCATCGTATAGATCATGCCGCCAAGCTGAGGCACGAAGAACGCGTTCATGACGCTTGCCGAGGTAAGCGAGAAATGCACCGGCCTGCCCGCCGGCACCACGAGCTGGTTGATGCTCGCCACATTCTGCTCGGGGTAGATGAACAGCCATTTCCAGTCGAGCGAGACGACCTGCACCTCAAGCGGCTTTTGCTGCGAATCCAGCGGCTTCATTGGATCGAGGTCATGCGACCCGATCCAGATGATGCCGCTCAGAAACAGGATGACGAGGATGGGGATCGACCAGACCACCAGTTCGATGCGTCCGGAATAGGCCCATTCCGGCAGGTACCGCGCTCTTGTGTTGGTTTCCCGGAACCACCAGGCAAAGCCGAGCGTCGCCACGATCGTCGGGATGACGATGGCCAGCATGATGGCGACCGAATTGAGCAGGATCGTCCGCTGCGCCGCCCCCACCGGCCCTTGCGGATCGAGCACGCCGCCCTGGCAGCCGGCAAGCAGCCCGACCAGCAAAATCGTCGCGCCGAGGCAGCCAAGACGGATGGCGGCACAGTTTCGAACGATCACCCTCAGCAGCATGAGATCTCGCCGTTTCCTGAAAACCGATTGGAACGTTGCAGGCAGCGTGGCTGCCAACCCCGAATGTGCGCGCCGGTGTGCTCCTGGCGACAGTTTCTTCACGCACGCGGCTCCGGCTGGCAGAACCACATGCGGCGGACGTCATCGTTAAGCGGTCGACCTGTCGAGAACCCCTCCAAATCCTAAAAACCAGCGGCAAATCCCAAGCAACCAGAGCCAAATCTTAAGAAACCAGCGACAGGACCCAGATCGAAGTTATCGCCAGAAACGTGGCGAATGCCAAGGCGGTAAACCGGTTCATGGCCGCGCCCACCGTTGTCCATTTTAGTCCGCTCCCCGCGACTCGGCGCTGAATCCAGTGACGCTGCCCAGTGATGCTGCTCCAGATGGCTGCGCCAACCGAACGAATGTTCGTCGCGAAAGTTCCCAAAAAGCCAGATCCATCGCAGCCTTTGGTTGCAGGCCGGCGGCAACGCGATGCGCACCAAGGATGGTTGGGCGGCTTTCTCGCCAAACAGAAGCGAGGACTGGCTTTGCGTATGTAAAAACTACTTGTCTAGGTGAAAATAGTTGCTACTAATCGGCTGGGCCGGCGCATGGCCGCCTCTGGGAGGAATTTCGGCATGACAAGACTGCGCGGCCTCGCGTGGGATCACCGACGCTGCTGGGGTCCGCTCGACGCCAGCATCGGGCCGTATTGTGCCGCCAATCCCGGTCTTGAGATCGAATGGGACCGCCGCAGCCTCTACGAGTTCGGCGAGGGCGCGCTTGGTCCGGTGCTCGGCGCCTATGATCTTGTCGTGTTCGACCATCCGTTCATCGGCGATATTGCCGAAGGCGGGCTGATGGTGCCGTTCGATTTGTCGGCCGAGCAGCGCCGCGGCTTCGAACGGGATTCGGTCGGCGCGTCCTGGCAATCCTACGCAAGGGACGGGCGCCAATGGGCGTTGCCGATCGATGCTGCCTGTCAGGTTGCCTCATATCGCCCCGATCTGCTGGAGCGCTACGGGCCGCTGCCGCGCAGCCATGACGAGGTGCTGGAGCTCGGCCGGCGCGCCTTGAAGGACGGCAAATGGCTTGGGCTGCCGTTGGTGCCGACTGACGCCATGTGCCTGCTTTTGACGCTGGGTGAGCCCCGGGAAGACGGCGACGAGTTCATCGCCGGGGAAAAAATCGAGCAGGCCGTCGGGCAGTTGCGCCAGCTTGCGGCGCTGTCGCACCCGAACTCGCCGAAATGGAACCCGATCCGTTGCTACGATCAGATGATCGCGCATGACGACGTGGTCTACGTGCCGTTCGCCTTCGGCTATGTGAACTACGCCTCTAAGGCAGACAGGCCGTATCTGCGCTTCGCCGACGTGCCGACGCCGCGATCCGCCGGCGCCTTGCTCGGCGGCGCCGGCATCGGCGTCAGCGCCCAATCGAAAGACAAGCAGGCAGCCATCGATTATGCGCTATTTCTGTGCTCGCCCGGCTATCAGCGCGGCGACTATGTGAAATCCGGCGGACAGCCGGGGTCGCTGGCGGCGTGGCAGGATACCGAGGTCAACGCGCTCTCGGGCGGCTTCTTCGCCTCGACTCTGGCGACGATCGAAGCCTCCTATCTGCGCCCGACCCATCCGGGCTTCATCAGCTTCTTCCGCCAATGCGCCCCTCATGCCGCGGCGGCGATCGCCGGCGAATTGCAGGCGGCCGAGCTCGCGGATCGGCTGAACCGGCTCTATCGCGAGACCAGGCATGGCCAGCCGCAACGGAGCGTCGCGTAATGGCCGCCGATATTGCCCAGATCGTCGACGAAGGCGAAAGCGGCCGCAACGGCTATCGGGTGCCGGCGGTGGAGAAGGCGCTCGACATACTGGAATTCATGGCTGCCAGCGGCGAGCCGCTGACCCAAACCGAGATCGCCACCGGAATGGGGCGCTCCATTCACGAGATCTACCGCATCCTGCTGTTGCTGGAGAAGCGCGGCTACATTTTCCGGACGCAATCGGACCGCTTCCGCCTGTCGCTGAAGCTGTTCGAGCTGGCGCATATGCATCCGCCGGTAAACCGCCTGGTCGAATGTGCGCTGCCGGTGATGCGCGGCCTGGCCGCCAATGCCGACCAGAGCTGCCATCTCGTCGTGCGCGAAGGCGAGAGCGCACTGGTCGTGCTGCAGATCGATTCGCCTTTGCCGATGCGTTATTCGGTTGCCCTTGGCTCGCATTTCCCGATACTCGAAACGAGCTCCGGCGCGGTGCTGCTGGCGCATTCGAGCCGCGCCGAGCGCGACCGCATCGTCGAACGGATCGTCGCCGCAGGCGAAGGCCAAGGCAGCCGGACGGAAATCGAAGCGCGGCTGAACGAGGTCGCAAGGCTCGGCTATGAAATGCGCGCCTCGCTGGCTGTCGAGGGCTGCACCAACATCTCGATGCCGGTGCGCGACCATACCGGCGCCGTCATTGCCGCGCTCACCGTCCCCTTCCTGCCGCAAAAGGCCGCCCGCTTCGATCGCAGCACCGTCTTCGAGCGGACGAAGGCGGCGGCCGAGACGATATCGGCGGCGCTGGGCGCGGGCGAAGCTGCCGCCTCTTCACGTGCCGACCCGGAACGGCGGGACTATCCGTTCAGCAACTGACAAGAAATACAGGGAGAAGAAACATGAACTGGTCCAAATCGATGCTGTTTGCCTCGGCGGCGGTGCTTGCTCTGAGCGCCGCCGCGGCACACGCCGAAAACATGCCGAAGCGCATCGGCTACGTCACCAACTACGCCACGCATGAGTGGTATCAGAACGTCATCAAGGGCATGCAGTCCCGCGCCAAGGAACTTGGTATCGAGCTCGAGGTGCAGGACGCCAATCTGGACGTTGCCAAGGAGGTCTCCGCCGCCGAAGATTTCATGGCCAAGGGCGTCGACGTCCTGATCATCACGCCCGTCAACGAGGAAGGCGTCGTGCCGCTGCTGCGCCAGGCGAAATCCAACAACGTTCCAGTCGTGCTCGAAGGCAATCCGGTCAAGGGCATGACCACAATGGTCGCGATCTGCGACTACGACACCGGCTACACCGCCGGCGTCGAAGCCGGCAAATACGCCAAGGAAAAGCTCGAAGGCAAAGCCAAGGTGATGAATGTCGGCTTGCCGCTGCTGTCCGCCACGGTGCTGCGGTCGCAGGGTTTCATGGATGGCCTGAAGACCATCATCCCCGACGCGGTCATGGTCCACGACCTCGACGGTGGCGGCAATCCCGATCGCGCGCTCGAGGTCTCTTCGGCGGCACTTGCCAAGAACGCCGACATCAACATCATCTACGGCATCAACGATTCCTCCTCGCTCGGCGGCCTTCAGGCCTGGAAAGCGGCCGGCAAGTCGCAGGACGGCCTGTTGACGGTCGGCACCGGCGGCGAAGGCCTCGCCTTCATCAATGCAATGCAGAACGAGCCGTCCTATCGCATCGAAGCCGCGATGTTCCCGGAAAAGGAAGGCTACACCGCCATCGATGCAGCGGTTAAGCTCTTCAACGGCGAAGAGGTGCCGGAACACATCGTCAGCCCCACCGCGCCGATGAACGGTGACGACTGGAAGAAGTTCTACGACTACGATGGCACCACACGCAAAATCAAATGGGATGCCGTCAATGCGCTTCAGCCACCGGAAAAATGCATGAAAACTTCCGCCGATCTGAAGAAGTAAGGATTCCGGGTAGCCCTTCCCGCACGGCGGGAAGGGTGGCGGATCGGATATGCCGACGGCAAAACAGGGCAACCGTCCTGTTTTGGCCGGCAGTTCCAGACGGCGACGGCACCGATACGGGCCCGGAAATGAAATGGACATGAGCGAGCTTACGCAATCCTCCGCGCCAAGGCGTTTCATCGGCGGCCAGCTGCTGGGCAGCAGCCAGCTGGTGCTCGGCGTGATCCTGGCCGTGCTCTGCATCGCCATTTCGATTGCCGCGCCGCAATTCTATTCCGAGGCCAACATCATCGCCATCCTGCGCCAATGCGCGCTGGTGCTGATCGTCGCCTCCGGCATGACGATGCTGATCATCACCGCGGAAGTCGACCTGTCGGTCGGTGCATCGCTGGCTTTTGTCGGCTGCATCGGCATGGCCGTGCTGAATTCAACGCACAGCCTGACGCTCGGGCTGCTGGCGGCGCTCGCCTTTGCCGGTGCCGTCGGCCTGTTCAACGGGCTGGTCGTCACCAGGCTCAAAGTGAACTCGCTGATCGCCACCATCGGCACCATGATGATGCTGCAGGGCGGCGTTTATCTGTTCACCCGCGAGGCGGTGCAGAACCACCACCGGCTTGCCGGCTTCACCGATCTCGGCGCCGGCTATCTCGGCGCGATCCCGCTGCCCGTAGTCATTGCCGCGCTGATTTTCGCGCTGGCCGCGGCAACGCTGCGCTTCACCACGCTCGGCCGTTATCTCTACGCTGTCGGCGCCAACGAGCGCGCGGTTCGTCTCTCCGGCGTGCGCTCGCAACGGCTGAAACTGTTCGCCTTCGTCGTCACCGGCCTGTGCGTCGGCATCGCCGGCATGATCCTGTCGTCGCTGATGAATGCCGGCCAGCCGACCGCCGGCCGCGGCTTCGAGCTGACGGTGATTGCCGCCGTCATCCTCGGCGGCACCAGCCTGCTTGGCGGCCGCGGTTCGCTGCTCGGCACGTTGCTGGGCGTGCTGGTGCTGAAGGTCATCGACAACGGCATCATCATCCTCGGCTGGAACCAGGACCTGCAGATGGTGGTGCCTGGCATCGTCATCATCCTGGCGACCTATCTCGACATCGTCCGGAACAGAGCCAATGTCGGTTGATTTCCTTCACCCCGGCAAAACCGCGGCCGTCGACAAAAGCGTGCCGGCGCTGGAGATGCGCGGCATCGGCAAGCGTTTTCCCGGCGTGGTGGCGCTGGACAATGTCGATCTGACCTTGGAACCCGGCAAAATCCATGCCCTGATGGGCGAGAACGGCGCCGGCAAGTCGACGCTGATCAAGATCATGGCCGGGGTCTACGGCAAGGATGCCGGCACCATCCGCCTGCGCGGCCGCGAGGCCGACATCAAGTCGCCGCGCGATAGCCTGAAAGAGGGCATCAAGGTGGTGTTCCAGGAGATCGCGCTGATCGCTGAATTCAGCGTCGCCGAAAACATCTTCCTCGAAGGCTATCCGACCGGCAAAGGCGGCTCGATCGACTGGAAGAAGATCCGTGCCGATGCGGCCGCTCTGTTCAAGCGTATCGGCTTCAATGTCGACCCGGCGGCGCGCACGGGATCGCTGCCGGTCAGCCAGCAGCAGATGGTCGAGATCGCCCGCGCACTCGCCCATGAGGCCCGCGTCGTGGTGATGGACGAGCCGACCTCCTCGCTGACGCCGAACGAGGTCTCGCTGCTGTTCACCGTCATCCGCCGGCTGGCCGCGCTCGGCATCGCGGTGCTCTATGTCAGCCACAAGCTCGACGAGGTCTTCGAGATCGCCGACACCGTGACCGTGCTGCGCGATGGCCGCCACGTCTCGACCAGGCCGATCGGCGAGCACACCAACGACACGCTGATCCAGGACATGATCGGCCGGCGCATCGAAAACCTGTTCCCTCGCAAGCGCGGCGCGCCGGGCAGCAAGGTCGCGCTTTCCGTTGAAGGGCTCAGCACCGCCAAGAAGCTGAAGGATGTGTCGTTCGAGGCGCATGCCGGCGAGGTCCTCGGCTTCTTCGGCCTGATGGGGGCCGGCCGGACCGAGCTCGCCAAGGCCATCGTCGGCTTC
The DNA here is from genome assembly GCF_040320905.1 of Mesorhizobium sp. M0590. NCBI lineage: Bacteria > Pseudomonadati > Pseudomonadota > Alphaproteobacteria > Hyphomicrobiales > Phyllobacteriaceae > Mesorhizobium > Mesorhizobium sp. M0590. The sequence continues at coordinate 435,245 of NZ_JAMYQN010000002.1, read as the reverse complement.
GACCCGATCACTTCCGGCGCCATTTCGGTCGATGGCAGCCGGCTGCTGCCGCACGAAACGCACACCGGCGTCCGGCTCGGCATCGGCCTGCTCACCGAGGACCGCAAGAGCGAGGGGCTGATGGGCGAGTTGCCGGTCTACCAGAATGCCAGCCTCGCCTCACTCGGCGCCTTCGCCAGAATGGGCTTCGTCGACAAGGTCAGCGAACGCAAGGCGGTGCAGGACTATGTCGACCGTTTCCGCATCCGGACGCCCAGCCTGTTCCAGCAGGTCAAGAATCTGTCCGGCGGCAATCAGCAGAAGGTGCTGATCTCGCGCTGGCTGATGCGAGGCCTGAAGGTGATCGTCGTCGACGAGCCGACCCGCGGCATCGACGTCGGCGCCAAGTCGGAGATTTTTGCGCTCATCGACCGGCTCGCCGGCGAGGGCCTGGCGGTCGTCATGATGACGTCCGAAATGCCCGAGCTGCTGGGGCTTGCCGACCGCATCGCGGTGATGTGCGAAGGCCGCCTCACCGCGATCATGCCTCGCGACGAGGCCACGCAGGAGAACATCCTCAATGCGGCGATCGGCTAAGACGATGACGCTTCGCAAAGGGACCAAGCGATGAGCCTGGCAAGCACCGACACCATGAAAGCTGGGCCGTCCATGCTGGCGCGGCTCGTCGCGCGGCAGGAATTGGCATTGCTCCTCTGCCTCATCCTGGTGATCGCGTTCTTTTCCTTCACCGCCGAGAATTTCTTCTCCGTGCGCAACATCACCAATGTGCTCGGTCAGGCTTCGCTGGCGCTGACAGCCGGCATCGGCTGCGCCATCGTCTTCATATCAGGCGAGGTCGACATCTCGATCGGCTCGCTGCTGGCGACGATCGCGCTGCCGCTGATCATCATCATGAACGACACCAACTCGCTTGTGCTCGGCATCAGTGGCGCGCTGCTGTTCGGGCTGATCATCGGCGTCGTGAATGGCTATCTGACGGCCTATGCCGGCATCAACTCGCTGATCGTGACCCTGGGCACGATGTTCATCATGCGCGGCGGCGTTTATCTCTATACCGGCCAGCGTGCTATTCCAGACGATGCCGCGCTCGACAGCTTCATCGCGCTGTCGGACGGCCGCCTGTTCAACGTCGTTCCCTATTCGGCTGTCATCGCCATCGTCCTGCTCGCCGTCTTCGCCTACGTGATGCAGCACCGGCCGTTCGGGCGGCAGATCTATGCCGTCGGCGGCAATCCGGAAGTGGCACGGCTGGCGGGTTACGACGTGCGCCGCGTCAAGTTCACCTGCTTCATCATCAGCGCGCTGCTGGCGACGGTAGCCGGCATCATCCTGGCAGCCCGCGTCGGTTCGGCGCAGCATACGGCCGGGCTGAATTTCGAGTTCCAGGTCGTTGCCGCCACCGTGCTCGGCGGGGTGAGCCTTGCCGGCGGCATAGGCAGCCTGACCGGCATGGCGCTCGGCGTGCTGATCCTGCAGTTCCTGTCCAACGGGCTGCGCGGTCTCGGCCTGCCGACCGAGTGGCAACTGGTCATCACCGGCATGATCATCATTGCCGCCGTCGCCTTCGACGAAGCAAAGCGCCGGCACGCCATTGGAGGCTGATATGGATCGTCTCAAAGGGAAAACCGCAATCGTCACCGGCGCCGCCGACGGCATCGGCCACGCGATCAGCGAGGCGATGGCAAGGGAAGGCGCGCACGTCTTCCTCGGCGACATCGCCGACGAGAAGGGTGAAAAATTCGCAGCCGAGCTGCGCGCCGCCGGCCACCGCGCCGACTACATCCATTGCGACGTCGCGGACGAGGCCGATATCGCCGCTCTTATCGCCGCAGCCGTCGGCAAGACCGGCCATCTCGACATTCTCGTCAACAATGCCGCCATCGCCATCGGCGGCATGCCGGTCCATGAGATGACCGACGAGCAGTGGCACCGGCTGATCGCGGTCAACCTGACCAGCGTGTTCCGCGGCTGCAAATATGCGCTGCCGCACATGATCGCGCAGAAATCCGGCTCGATCATCAACATGGCCTCGGCGCAAGGTCATATCGGGCTCGACGGCTGGACCGCCTATGCCGGCGCCAAGGGTGCGGTGATGGCGATGACGCGCCAGATGGCGGTCGAGTTCGGCCCGCTCAACATCCGCGTCAACTCGATCTCGCCCGGCACCATCAACACGCCGATGAACGACAAATTGGTCAAGGAGATCGGCGGCAATCTCGCCAAGGCCTGGGTCAAGATGCATCCGCTCGGCCGCATCGGCAAACCGTCCGAGGTGGCCGAAGCCGCCGTCTATCTGGCCTCCGACGCCGCCGGCTTCACCACCGGTACCGACCTGCGCGTCGACGGCGGCCTCACCGCAGCACCCCGCTACGTACCCGACCTGCTTTGACAACCAACGAGACATGAAATGAACAAAGCCCTCGAAGGCGTCCGCATTCTCGATTTCAGCCATCTGCTGCAAGGGCCGTTCGCCACGCAGCTGCTCGGCGACATGGGCGCCGACATCATCAAGATCGAGCGTGCCGGCGCCGGCGACATGTTCCGCGGCATGACCTTCTTCGCCAAATGGGTCGGCGGCTCCGAAAGCCCGAATTTCCTCGCCTGGAACCGCAACAAGCGCTCCATCGCGCTCAACCTGAAAAGTCGCAAGGTGCATGCCATCATCATGGACATGGCTGAGAAGGCCGATGTGGTGGTGCAGAATTTCCGCCCCGGCGTGCTCGCCAGGCTCGGCTATGGCTACGAGGACTTCAAGGCGGTCAATCCCGCCATCATCTATTGCTCGGGCTCCGGCTATGGCGAGGAGGGCCCCTATGTCGAGCGCCCCGGCCAGGACATGCTGATCCAGGGATTGTCCGGGCTGATCTCCAACACCGGCCGCGGCGATCAGGCTCCTGTTCCGGCCGGTGCCGGCCTGGCCGACCAGATCGGCGCCATGAACATGGTCTATGGTATCCTGTCGGCGCTCTACTATCGCGAGAAGACCGGCAAGGGCCAGAAGATCGAGGTCAATCTGCTCGCCGGCATGCTGGCGCATCTCAATCAGGAATATGTCGCCGTGCTCAATCTCGGCGAGGATTTCGTGCGCCCGAATTCCGGCATCGGCCACCCCGGCATGCAGGCGCCGTTCGGTGTCTATGAAGCGAAGGACGGCGGCTATGTGTCGATCGCCATGAGCCCGTTCAAGACGCTGTATGAAGTGCTGGAGGCGCCGCAGCTTGCTGTCTACGACGATCTGAAGACGCTGTTCGACAGGCGCGACGAGGTGTTCGACAAGGTCAACGCCGAAACCAGGAAGTTTGCCACGCAGGACCTGCTGGCGCGGCTGCTGGCAGCCGACATCTGGTGTGCCGAGGTGAAGGACATAAGGCGCGCAGCCGAGGACCCGCAGGTCAAGCACCTGGGCATGATCACCAGCTACGATCATCCGCGCGGCGGCAAGGTCAGGGTGGTCGCGCCGGCGGTCAAGATGAGCGAGACGCCGCCTACCATAGAGCGGCCGGCACCGCTGGTCGGCCAGCATGGCCGCGAGATACTGGCCGAGTTCGGCCTCTCCAGCGGCGAGATTGCAGCGCTTGAGGCGTCCGGCGACATGACCGTGGATGCTGTCTGACGATGAGCGTTTACCAGACACTCAGCTTGGAAATATCCGGGCGCGTCGCAGTCGTCACCTTCCGGCGCGCCGATCAGCTCAACGCCATGAACCAGCTGATGCAAAGCGAGATCACCGATGTTTTCGAGGCGCTGTCGCAGGATGACGGCGTCGGCGCGATCGTGGTGACCGGCGAGGGGCGCGGCTTCATGGCCGGCGCCGACATCAAGGAATACGCTGCCCAGACAGCTATCGAGTTCGACGCCTTCCAGGCCGCCGGCACGCGCATGTATGCGGCGGTCGAGAACAACCGCAAGCCGGTCATCGCCGCGGTCAACGGCTTTGCGCTCGGCGGCGGCATGGAGCTGGTGCTGTGCTGCGACATCGTCATCGCCAACCAGTTCGCGAAGCTCGGCCTGCCCGAGATCAAGCTCGGGCTGGTCCCCGGCGGCGGCGGCACCCAGCGCAGCGTCCAGAAGCTCGGCCGCAACCGCGCCAATTTTCTGCTGATGACCGGCGCCATCGTGCCGGCTTCCGAGTTCGTCGGCGCCGGTCTGGTCAACGAGATCGTCGATGCCGAAAGGCTGATGCCGCGGGTGCTGGACCTTGCCGAGATGATCGCCGCCGAACCGGCCGCAGCGATCGAAGGGCTGAAAGCGCTGACCGCGCATGCCGTTTCGGGCGATCTGGCCGACGGCCTTGCCATGGAGCGCGATGTCCTGGGTGGCCTGTACCGCAGCGAGACCGGCCAGCGGCGCGTCAAGGAATTTGCTGAAAAGAGCGCGACGCGGCCGAAGGCTGCGAAATGACGTCCCTGGTCAAGCAAAACCGGCCGCGCTTCACCGATGTCGAGGGCCTGGCCGCGATGGTCGGCGGCGGCGACGTCTTCGGTGTCGGTGGCCATCATTTTGCCCGGCTGCCGATCGCCTTGTTGCGGGCCATCGCCCGCTTGGGCGTCAAGGATCTTCGCTATGTCTGCTGGGCCGGCGGCCTGCCGCTCGAACTGCTTCTCGAAGCGAATGCCGTGGCGGAGGTCGATATCTGCTTTTCCAGCCTCGATATTTTTGGCTTGCCGCCGCGCTTCCGCGCGGCTGCCGAGACGAATGCCGTGCCGGTTCGCGACTGGACGGCGCTGGCGATGATCCAGGCGCTGCGGGCGGGGCAGCAGAACCTGCCGTCGATGCCGTTTCAGCTTCCGGAGGGTTCGGACATGCTGGCGCGCGTGCCGGGTGCGATCGCCGCGCCCGATCCGATCGCGGGAATCACGACCGGGATCATCCCGGCCTTGCGGCTCGATACGTTCGTCGTCCATGCCCAGCGTGCCGACGAGAGCGGCAATGTCCAGATCATCGGGCCACGGGCGCTGGACTTCGCCATGGCCGGGGCGGCGCGCCAGGTGCTGGTCACGGTCGAGGAAATCGTCCCGGTCGGAGCGCTGCGGCATGATGGTCGGCAGAGCATTTTGACCCGCAACCAGGTGTCGGCGATCGCGCTGGCACCAGGCGGCGCCTATCCCGCCTCCTGCCTGCCATTCTATGTGACGGATTATCAAGCGTTGGCGGGGGCGTTCGCGGCCAAGGAAATACCTTTGTCGGACAGCCTGAGCATGCCTTCGGAAGGCGTGCCGGAGCGGGTTCAAGACGCTGCAAAAGTCCGCGCTGAAACAGTCCTCGCAATGCCCAGGCTCGTGCACGGCAACAAGGAGGCGTCCATCGACGAGATCATCGCCGCCCGCATCGCCGCTGAGCTCGACAATGAGAGCTTTGCCAGTGCCGGCGCGGTGTCGCCGCTCGCCAATGTCGCCTACCGGCTGGCCAAAGCGACGCACGCGCCGGACATGATCATCGCCACCATGAGTTGCGGCCATCTCGACATAGCACCGAGCCCGATGATCCTGTCGCTGATCGAAAGCCTCGATTGCGAGACGGCGGTGGCGCATGCCGGCGGCGACGACACCTATTCGACCTACTACCAGGCCGGCGCGGTGACGCATGAGATCGTCGGTGCCGCGCAGGTCGACCGCCGTGGGCGCGTCAACACCATTGCGCTGCGCAAGCGTGACGGCAGCCTTATCCGGCTGCCCGGGCAAGGCGGCATGGCCGACGTCGCCAACATGCATCGCGATTATCTGCTCTACGTCCCCCGCCATTCCGTGCAGTCGCTGGTCGAGACGGTCGAGATTGCCAGCTCGGCGCGCGGCCTGTTGACTGAGGCCGAACGCGAGCCGATGGGCTATCGGACCGGCGCGGCATTGGTGTTCACCGACCTTTGCGTGTTTCGGCTCGACGGGGAGAGCCGGCAATTGGCCGTCATCGAGACCATGCCGGGCGTGACGCGCCAGCAGCTCCAGGATGCCACCGGCTTTGCCCTGACATTCGATGCCGATTGCCGCCAAGTTGCGCTACCCTCGAACGAGACGCTCGACATCCTGCGAAACCGCATCGACCCGCTCGGCCTGCGGCGCCTCGAATTCGTCAGCGCCAGGGAGCGCAGCGCGCTGATCGCCGAGATCCTGGCCACCGACCGGCGGATGGTCGAGCGCTGCATCGCCGCACAGCGGTCGCATGCTGCACCGGATTGAAGAGGGGTGGCGCATGGCAAAGCCGTTGCTCGAAATGTCGGCCGCGAGGGTCTTCTTCGATGGCATCTTCACCAGCCCGCGCGTCGCCCATCCGGAAGGCGTGGCCATCCATCGCGACGGCTCGATCTGGTGCGGCACCGAAACCGGCGACCTGCTGCGCTTGGCCGCCGATGGCGGCTCGGTCGAACGCATGGGCGGCACGGACGGCTTTCTGCTCGGCATCGCCTTCGATAGCGCGGGAAACTGTTTTGCATGCGATTTGAGACATTCGGCGATCTTTCGCTGGGATGCCGCGACCGCTGATATGACGCGCTTCGCCTCGGCCGGCATCCGCGTGCCGAACTATCCCGTGATCGACGAGACACGCGGCTGGCTCTACGTGTCGGACAGCGTAGGCGAAGACAACCGCTCCGGCATTTTTCGCTACGATTTGAAGACCGGCGAAGGCGGCCTGTGGTGCCGCGAGACCATGGCCTTCGCCAACGGCATGGCGATGGCGCCGGGTGGCGATGGGCTTTACGTCGTGGAAAGCCATGCGGCCTGCCTCAGCTATGTGCCGATCCGTGCCGACGGCACGGCAGGGTCTCGCCAGCTCGTTGTGGAGGGCGTGAACAACGTTCCCGATGGCGTCGCCTTGGCACCGGACGGGTCGCTGTTCATCTCTTGCTACGAGCCGAGCCGCATCTACCGCTGGCGAAAGGATAGCGGGCTCGAGGTGGTGATCGAGGATCCGGCGGCAACGACGCTCGCCCACCCCACCAACATCGCCTTCAAGGGCGACAAGCTCTACACCGCAAATCTCGGCCGCTGGCACATCACCGAAATCGACTTGACGGCGATTTCTTAGATCGGGCCGAACCGGGCGGCGCTGCCCTATCCCAGCCGCCCGTGACTCGATCGGATGCGCAACACCTGCACCCGCGACGGCAGCTCGATCAGGAACTCTTCGTCCCGCTCGAGATGGTGGATCCTCGTCGGATCGCCGCCGGTGAACGCCGCCATCGCCTCGACGTTTTCCCAATAGGAGATCGTCACGAATTCCGAATGGGTCGGCGTGTCCTCGCGAAAGGTCTGCACGCCCAGCGCCTTCTCGATCAGCGGCTTGATGCCGGCTTGATAGTTGTAACTCTCATAGGCATCCGCCTTTTCAGGCACGGTTCTGCCGCGCCAGACACGGGCGATGTTTGGAGTTTTCTCTGTCATAGCCATTGAATTCCTGCTGTCTTGAACCGTTCCGACCCGGCATTCGGCTTGGCAAGGCCAGCCAGGGAATGCATCTGCAAGCGACGGTTTTCGCCCCCCGGTTGACGTGGGCGCTACCTCCGCTAGGGGCCTCATTGCCGACCGCTAGGAGACCTACTCCTGATCCTCGGCGCCTCCTCCGTGGAAGAAGGACCGGATTTCCTGCATGTCGACGCTGCCGTCACCGTTCTCATCGACGGCGTTGAATATTCGCCCGACGAAATCCTGGACTTCGCTTTGAGAAACCGCGCCATCGCCGTCCGCATCTACTGTGGCGAACATCATGCGCATCCTCGCGCCATGCATCCCGCGTGCAATGTCACCGCGGCCTCCCATCTCCCAACCTCGGTCAGGCGGGCCCATCCTGTAGCCGCGATGCCAGCGGTCGGGACCTCGCCGTTCTGCCCGGGGCGCGCGATCCTCCTGCATTCTCTCCTCCAGCATTTCAGTCATCATCTGGCGCATCATTTCGCGCATGGCATCCTGGCTCTGCCCGCTCATTGCGGGCGACGGTTCGGCGCCACGATCCGGTGCCGGCGCGGCGGGCGCAGGTGGGCTCGTCTGGCCGAATGCCGGCGCGGCCAACATGGCCAGCGCCGCGGCAATTACGGTGGTTTTGCTTGCGAGCGTCATCGTATTCTCCATCGGTATGAATTGTAGCCGAATATGTCTGCATCCAAGCCAAACCGGCTGCTCGCCTCATGGTTCCTGGGCAGTCGGCACGACGGCGCAAAAGTCCGCCTGGTCGCGGCAACGAAAGCCGCTTGCCCACGTTGCCATTGATGCGAAGCTCCACCAGGAGGAAAAAATGGCTGACGATAAGAGCAAGCGGGATTTCCGCAACCGCGATCGCGTTGCTGCGGAAGACGACCGTGAGGTCGAGTATTTTGCCCAACAGAACGGCATCACCGCCGACCAGGTCCGTCAGTTGATCAAAAGCTTTGGCAATGATCGCGGCCGGCTGACCGTAGCCGCGAAAGCGTTGCGAGGGATTTCACCTGCCGGAGCCGACGAGGTGACCAGGGAAGCCCGCCAGCAGGCGACACCCATGCATCTCGGCAAACCCGACGAGTGATGCCGCGGGGGCAGCTGCTCTGCCGCTGCCGCGGGCATCAGAACCTGCGGCTCAGATAATCCGAGTCGCGCAGTCCGAACCGCCACTCGGCATCGACAGCCTTGGAAATGCCGATCCGGCGGCCTGTCAGAACGGCGCCGGCGTCGCCCGGCGGCCTGAATTCGAATGGCGGCAGGTCCAGGGGCAGCCCGTCAAGGGATTTGTCGATTGCCAGCGCCTGGCAAAGGCGACCCGGTCCCGAACAAAGCAGCCGGGGGTCGTCAACGCCGCGATTGGCCCGCATCACCTCCAGCCCTAATCGCGGTTCGATTGCGCGGATAAGCACGGCACTGCCGGGCAGGCACACGGCATTGAGACACCAATGCAGGCCATAGGAGCGATAGACGTACGCGCTGCCTGGGGTGCCGAACATTGCACCGTTGCGCACCGTCCTGCCACCGAAAGCATGCGAAGCCGGGTCATCCGGGCGATAGGCCTCGGTCTCGACGATGACGCCGCCAACGCCGTGCACAAGCAGCGTGGCGCCAATCATGTCGCGCGCCACGATGGTGGCGTCACGGGCAAAGAATTGATGGGTGGTGGTCATTGTGCAGCAGACTCGGTCGCGCCTGAACCTGACGCGACAACAAGGTCCCGGACCGGACACAAAATGTCCAGCCGCAGCGCTCGGATGAAGATATTCAGTGCAGCATGGCTGCGCCGATGAAAACCGCCGCGGCCAGCACGACGATGGCGGCAATCACCAGGACCGGCCAATATCTGCTCGGTTGGACGTCGGGCTCATCCTTCAGCGGGCGCATCGCATTGGCATAGCTCGCCTGGTTGCTAAACTTCGGCGTTTCATGGCGCGCGGCAGGGCTCTTCGGCGGAGCGTTCCCGGCTGATTCAGCGTCGGTCTCCATGGGAGCCGCAGCCGGATCGATGCCCGGGGTCTTGTCCCCTTCGCGCCCGGCATCGATATCGCCCCGCGCTTGCGCCGGGCTTCGCCCAAGAGGTTCTGCGTCGGTCATCGTCGAGGTCCTTTCAGAGCATCGGCCTCAAGCATTCTAACCTGCGTCTCATTTCAAAGTTCCCCCGTTTCAAGGTTCCCCCGTTTCAAAGTGCCAACGAGCGGAAACCGCCTAGGCCTGCTTCCAGGAACAACCGGCGATCGAGCGGGTTGAGCAAGCATCGGGAGAGCAACATGGACTTGGTGCGCCACGCGCCCAGATCGGCAGTTCGAAACAGGCTCCAGCGCATGATCTACTTCACCGCCGACACGCATTTCAGCGACCCGCGCATTTTGCGCATCGACCGCCGCCCGTTCGGCTCGCTGGCGGAACATGACCGGTCGCTCATTGCGTTCTGGAACGAGACTGTCGGGCCGGACGACGAGGTCTGGCATCTCGGCGATTTTGCCAGGGGATCGGCCGCGTTCGTGTCGTCGCTTCTGGCGTCTCTTCATGGCAGCAAGCATTTGATCATCGGCAACAACGATGCTGCGGCCACCATCGAGGCCACAGGTTGGGCGAGCACCCAGCACTACAAGGAGCTGGCGCTCGACGGCAGTCTGCTGATCCTTTGTCACTACCCTTTTCGCACCTGGAACCAGATCGGCAGGAAATCGATCGACCTGCATGGCCATTCCCACGGCAGGCTGACCCCGGTGACGCGCCAGTATGACGTCGGCGTCGACAGCTGGGATTTTCGTCCGGTCACGCTGACCACCATCCTTGCCGGCCGCGGCCGAAGGGCGGCGCGGCAAAGCCGTCAAAAAGTCGAGTGATCGAAAGTGCCGGCCGTGCGTTGAGGAATTTCAACGCCAGGGAGCACGCCATGAACAGACGTGAACTGATCGATGCCGATGGCGGCAATCATGCCGCAAAACCCATTCCGCGCGCCGCGTTCGATAGCACCTTGGCCCTGCTGCGCGAAGGCTATGACTTCATTTCGGCCCGCTGCCGGCGCATGAACACCGACATCTTTGCCACGCGCCTGATGCTGCGGCCGGCAATCTGTGTCCGCGGTGCCGAGGCTGCCGAAATGTTCTATGGCGGCGACCATTTTACCCGAATTGGCGCGATGCCGCAGACCACGCTGCGTCTGCTGCAGGACAAGGGCAGCGTCCAGGCGCTCGACGGCGCCGCTCACCGCCACCGCAAGGCGCTTTTCCTGTCGATCCTGTTGGATGGTGACCAGATCGAGCGGCTCCGCGCAACCTTCTGTCGCGCCTGGCTCGACCAGCTGGAAGACTGGCAGCGGCGTGACGAGATCGTCCTGTTCGACGCCGTAAACCTCGTCCTGACCCAGGCGGCAGCGGATTGGGCCGGCATCCCCGCCGACAAGGATCGCGCCGAACTCTGCCGCGAGCTCAGCGGCATGGTCGAGAACGCCGGCGGCATTGGGCGATCGACCATGCTGGCGCTGTGGCGGCGACGCCGGACCGAACGCACTATCGGCGAGCTTGTATGGCGCGTTCGAAGCGGCGCGCTTGATTTGCCGGCAAACAGCCCGGTCCGCCTGGTCAGCGAATATGTCGATGCCGAGGGAATGCCGCTCGATCTTGCCAGTGCTGCGGTCGAGATCATCAACGTCATCCGGCCGGTTGTCGCCATCGGCCGCTTCATCGTGTTTGCGGCGCTGGCGCTTCACCAGCACCGCCAATGGTACGATAAGTTCGCCGCCGGCGATGACAACGGGCTGGAAGCCTTCGCCGAGGAGGTTCGCCGGCTCTATCCGTTCTTCCCGTTCATCGGCGGCCGCGCCCGCCACCCCTTCGAATGGAAGGGCTACCGCTTCGGCAAAGGCGACTGGGTTCTGCTCGACCTGCACGGCACCAACCACGATCGCCGCCTGTTTGTGGAGCCGGACCGATTTATCCCGGAGCGCGGCTTGAGCTGGAAAACCCACGGCTTCGACTTCATCCCGCATGGCGGCGGAGATCCGGCGACTACCCATCGCTGCCCCGGAGAAGCCGTCACCGTCGCGCTGATCATGGAAGCGGTTCGCCTGCTGACGCGGTCGATGGCCTACCAGGTGCCTGATCAGGATATGACCGTCTCGCTTGCCCGCATGCCGGCGCGGCCGAAATCCGGGTTCAGGATAGATAATGTGCGGCGAAAACCCGGCTGAAAGGCTGCCGGTCGAACCGGAACCTCTGCGGAGCTGAGGCGTTCGAAAATTGCAAGGCGTAAAGGCAAACGCAATGGCTCAGAAGATCACGACAGGCGCGAACGACCGGCCGCGCAATGAAACCATCGGCCAATCCGGCGAAGGCCTGCCGGACGACAGCAGCAGGCCGCTCGAGGTCGACGAAGGCTGGGTCGCCCGGCTGAGAAACAAGCTGCGGGGCAAGCCCCGGCAAGCCGGTCAGACCAACACGGACGAAGTCCCCGCAGGCACTCCAGGCGCTGGCGAGAATATTTGCCGCCGCTGTGCAGGGTCAGGCATGATCGACGGCCGCACCTGCCCCGAATGCGGCGGAACCGGCAAGGTGACGACGCCGATAGGCGGAGGCTGAGCAATTCCAGGAAAAGTGTGAAGCGGTTTTCCGTCCGGTATTTGCGTCAAACAATAAGATAGGCCGGTTCTGCGTTTCCGCGGAACGATGAACCGTCCAGCGCCGGTCAGATCGCCGGCACCCACTTCCAGAACACGCCTTCCTTGCGTTCGGGGTAGTGCTTGAACTCGCATTCGAAGCGCCAACCGTAATTCTTGGCGGCGGCAAGCGCCTCCTTGCTGACCGGGTTCATGCCGGTTCCCGGCGCAAACCAGTCCTCCAGCAAGTCGTCGGGGATATAGGCGCCGATCCTCAAAGGCAGCTTTTCGAGGACGACATCCATTTCGGGCGGTGCGGACACGGGGCGCTCCTTTCGAGAACTACCCAGAAAAGTTTTCCGAAGCGGATTGGGTTCCAGGCCACCGGTTAGATAAAACGTGAGCGCGGTGGGCAGGACTGATTCGACGTTCAGCTTTACGAGGTGGCGATGCAGCAATGGTCGACCGAGCGGCTAAAAATTCTAGTGCCTGCCGGCCGGGCGCGCTAGCCCCACGCCGCACGGTTCAGCTAGGTGATCGTATTGTCGGTTCGTACGGCCTCGAGCGCCTGTATTGCTGTCGTCGCACCTTCTACTTCTTGCCTGGAGGGACTAGGTGCGTTGGCATGCGTTTGCGGGTTTAAAACGCCAGCGCGGTACATCCGAAGATCATTAAGTATTGGCCCCAATCTCTGCGCACGATTTTGGCCGGGTAGAGCAGTCCATGCAGCTATTGCATTCAACAAGACTTCAGAATCGTTGTCTTTGGGATTCATCGTGAAAGCCGTTTGAACTCGGCGTCGTTCGCAGAAACGCTTCAGACCCCACTCGAACGCCCTTCTCGCTGATGTTGCGGCCGAAGGAATTGCATTGGCCGCGAGCTGCGCCGCGCATTCGTCCAGCGTTGCGCGAAGCACATCGCCGTTGGGCGTCTTCACCGATGGGGTGGCTCTACCACCATCCCCATCAGCGTAGATCTCGGCCCAGGTCCATGCATCTGAACCATCGTGGAACTGACGGGCCATATCGAACCAGACCCGATCGTGGGTAAGGATCACAGTCTGCCAATCCGGAAAATATTCTCGGAGTAGGCGAAGCACGGGAATGCGATTGTCATGATCAAGGCCGATCAAAACATCATCGAGAACGAGCAGTTTCAGTCGTTCGCCGCCTTCCGGCACGCAGGCAAGGCGCCCGCCGAGATACATCGCTAGCGCGAAAGCAGAAAGGCGCGCCTCGTTGAGAAACGTCTGGGGCGTACGCAGGTCCTTGCCGTTGAAAGCGATCGCGGGGAATAGCTCCCGTCCGGTGATAATCCGGTCCCGCTTCCACCATTGGTGCTGATAGGTGACCCCGCCAAATGTGAATGATTTGACCTCGACGGAAGCACCTAGCATTGTGTGAACCAGCTTAACTAATCGAGGATGCAGGGCCTCAAGCGCTATGCGGAAGCCTTCGTTGAATGCAATGCAAGCCTTCTGAACCGGCTCTAGCGAACTATTGTAGTTCCAGGGCTTTGAACGCTCAATTTCCGCCCAAAGTTGGCCGATCGTCTTCATGATGCCGCCTTCCGTTGCCACAGCAAAATCGGCGAGCAGCACCGTCACCGAGATGTCGAAGAGATTCGGTCGATCGTTGCCGTGGATGTAGTTGGTATCCAGAAGAGCACGATAATCGAGGCACGATTTCCGTAATGCGGCTTCAGCTACACGCGCATCAGCGCCGGGCAAGCGTATAGGATGCCGAGTGCTCGACCAAGGAATTGAAGGAGTTCCGTCGTTGAACACAACATCTATCCGAAAGTCTGTGTCGGGTCGGCCCGAAAAGACATTCTTGACCGAAGCGATTACCGGCGGCCGCATTGCGAAGAAGTGGCGCAACGCTTGAAAGATCGACGACTTGCCGGCGCCGTTTTCCCCATAGACCAGCAGATTCTTTCCTGCCAGATCAAACGTGATGGGGTTCGGAAAGGCACGGAAATCGCAAAGAGAAAGTGTATTGATCCGCAAGGCCTTTGGCGCCGCAGCTTGCTCGCCAGCGGGAGGTGGTACGACATTGATTTCCTGGGTCATTCCTTGCCCTCAATAATACGCACGACCTCGAGGGCCTGTAGATCGAAGAGCATCGCGTATAGCGGGTGCGAGGACACGAACACACGATTGCTGAACTCCTCGGCCGCCTTCACCAGCACCACACCTTCTAGGCCCGCGAGCTGGCCAAGACCCGCGCGTTCGGCCTCGTCGAACAGGGTAAGGCCTCGGGCATGGAGATCGGTTTGGAAGAAGAGTTCATAGACGAGCCCGTTGAGTAGTTGTTCAAGACGGTTGTCGTCACGATTGCCTATGATTGCCAGAACCAGCGTCTCGATCAGCGCCTGTTGCGATTTCGGAGCTTTCGGAATCGGAATCTGGGAAACGTATTGCTGCGTAAACTCAAAAAAACCACCCTGCTTGCTCGCAAAAGTGTGCTGCGTTATCCACCATGAGAGCGCGCTATTTAGGATTCCTATTATATATTCAATATCCTCATGTACAATGAAGCTCGCCTTGTTCACACAGTAGAATGAGTCATAGTCCAAGGCATATTGAGCGCTGCCTTGAATTTCAGGGACAAATATTTTTGGCTTTTCGAACGACTGCCAATACGCAACATTGTCTTGGATTTCATACCATTTGTACGAACCGGCCTTCCGGCCTCTCCATGCTCCATTTTGAGCATCTTTCCAGCTTGAGGGCTTGGGAGCTAGCGCCTCCTGATGGCGTGCAAGGTGAGCCGCTATCGCCGGATAGGCTTCAAGGTCAATCCCCTGCCGCGTGAAGATCAGCCACAAGTCTTGCGGTTCTACGCGCCAGCGCTTGATATCGCGTCCACGCAGAAATGGCTTGATGATTTCGGCGGAGCTCGCATGATCGGCGATCAGCTGATCCTTGGTTTGTCCGTCGATGACGAAGGCGTCATTGAAGCCGGTTTTGATGCCATAGTAGAAGCACCCCTCAACGTATTGGCCAAGCGGCATGCCCGCCGCTCGGATGCGTTCCAAAAGCCCGCGTTCTGCCTGCGGCTCCAGTTGCCAGCCATCAGTGGTAAGCGCCCTCTGCGGCATGTCGAAGCCGATCTCATCCACCAGCTTCGGAAAGCCCTCGACCTCGGATTTGTCACGATCTGCCGGCCAGTTCATCACACGCAGGCTATCGGTATCTTTCGGCATCTGGACCAGAGCAGTGCGGCGTGTGGCAATGATGATGGTGGGATAGGCGATGGCGTCGAACACTTCGGCGTCGCCGAAATCGACAATGCGGCGGAGCTTCGTCTGCCTGTTCATCCAGCCGCGCAAGTTCGTGCCGTACTTGGCGCGATACCATTTGTTCGACGTGATGTAGGCAAAGGCGCCACCGTGATTGAGAAGTTCGACGCCGCGCTGGATGAAGTAGACAAACAAATCCGCTGTGCCCGCGTAGGCGCCGAGCGGGTTCCCATTTTTGTCCTTACCGCCATAGTATTTTTCGAGCAGCGGCTTCTGATCCTTGATTGCCTCCTGGCGGACATAAGGGGGGTTGCCGATGACGAGATCGAACCGCGCGGACAGGCCGAACATCCATTCGGGATCGAAGAAGGGGGCGGCTGCATTTTGATCGAATGGGTCCCACGACGCCATCAGCTTCGCATCTGTTTCCGGCAGGCCGCGATCGGATTTGAGAAGGTCCGCCAGTTCATCGCGCAGGCGGGCGATGTCCTCGCGACGCAGGCGCTTCGTCCGCGCTGTGCGAGCGCTGAAGTAGCGAGCGTTCATGGACTGGAGTTCAGCTTCCTTCTCCGCGATCTTTGTATTGCGGAACAGATCGGTTTGAGTGGACCTCTCGATCGGGATCAGACTGTTGGCAGCGACGAGCTTGGTTTCCAGATTGGGAAGCGCCGTGATATTGGCGTTATCCTGATCGCGGTCGATCTTCTGGCTCACCACTAGTGAGATGAAGAAGCGCAGCTTCGCGATCTGCACGGCAATGGGTTGGATATCGACACCGAACAAGCATTTATCGATTAGATACAGCTTGCGCGCGTAGTCCGGCTTGTTAGCGTCCGAGAAATCGTGATCGAGTTTAGCAAGGACGGCTTCGGCCTCGTCGATCTCGGTTTCGCGGCGAGAAGGATCGGGTGTTTGCTTTGCCGCCACCAGGCGGATTTCGAGCGGGCGTCGGTTCTGTGCCTTCCACCGTGCGTTGTCCGGATCAAGCCGGTGCAACACATGTATGAGTTTCTGAAGCAGGCCCATAGGGAACGCGCCCGATCCGCAGGCCGGATCAAGCGCCTTCAAACCGTCGATCGCGGCGATCAGCGTGCCTGTTTCGGTATTGCCGAACGGGTTGCCGCTCTCTTTGAAAGATAGGAGGCTTCTTAAGCGCGAGCCAAGATCGGCGCTGTCGGCCACTGTGCCGCCGTTCGACTGCGACGCGCCGGTAAGATCGAACTCGCCGGGCATTGCCATGTCGAGCGCCTGCTGCTTCGGCTTACCGCGCTCGGGCTCCACGGGCTTTGTCGACAGGCGGCGCTCGAAATACGCCACCAGCGCCTCATCGACCATGTAGTCGACCACTTCGCGCGGGGTGTAGAACGAGCCGGATTTCTTGCGCGCCGTAGTGCGCGTGTCGGCGTTGTAGCTTGCCAACAGGTTCTCGAAGACCTTGCCGAGCAGTTCCGGATCGAGCGCTACCTCTTCCTCGACTGGCGTGTTCTCCTCAACAGTGAATTTGTAGCGGGAGAAGAGTTCGATCAGGCCATCTGCCTCATAGGTCCTGCCCTTGGTGTCGTATTCCTCGTTGAGATCGACCTTCTCGGCCTTGGCGAAGAAAATCTTGTTGGGCACCTTAAGCGGGTTTTCCGTGCGCTCGGAGAAGCCGTCGATGCGGATGACATCCCGCGTGCCTTCTTTGACTAGGCGCCACCTAAGATCTGGATTGCGTTCCAGATCGCGCGCCGAGACTTCGCGATCCAGGCATTCGAAGAGCCCGCCATTCAGGAACGGAACCTGCTTGAACAGCCTTAGTGCATCATCAGGATCGCGGAAGGCGTCCCGGAACCGATAGACCGTGTGGATCAGATACTGTCCATCGAGGCCGCCAGCGGTCGCCTTGGTTCTCCATTTCCGATCATCGGACATCTCGGTGTTGAGGGTGGCGAAGAACAGGTTTTGCAACACCGCCTTATAATAGGTGCTGCTCTCGCGTCGGAGGGCCGCGTCTTCGTTCAGCAGCTTTTTCAGCTCGACCGGATCAAACAAGGCATCGGGGACGAGGTCCTTTTCCTTGATGAACCAGACAAAGATAAGCCGTGTGAGAAGGCGGATGACCGCTATCTGGTTCTGTGCCTCGAAGGCTTCCTTCTTAGCTTTCGGATCGGACGCGTTGTCGCGCGCGCGGAAGGCTGCAGGGAACTCGACCTGCTTTACCGACCAGAAGTACCAGTTCGCCAGTTCCTGATAGAATTTCTTGTTGAGCGTCTGCGCCGACAGAGCCTCGATCCAGCCGTCATAGAGATCCCGAAAATTCGTTGGCGTACCACGTCCGCGCACTCTCACATTGGCCAGCGCGATATCGCAGAGAATATCGACATGAGCGCGATGTGGCGCGGCAAGTTTGATGTCTTTGACGATCGAGATGCGTTTTTCGACGACATCGCGCGAGCCGTCCTTCTTGTTCGGGCGGCGGTCGATGACGGCGAGCGAAGCGAAGCCACCGTGCTTGAACAGGATCAAGGCCGGCATCGGGAACAGCCGGTTGATCTCGCGGGTGATACCCGCCAGCGCGCCACGGCTCCACTCCTCACCCTCAAGTTCAATCGCCAGGAAGACGAAGGACTCGATGATCGAAGTTCGATAATCCTGCTGGCTCGCAAACAAATCGCGGTTGCCTTGAGCAAGGATCGGAATTTCGTCGTTTGTCAGTTGGAATAAGAAATCAACGTGTTTCCATTTGGCTGTCTGGGCGTCGCGCTTGGTCGCAAGTGTCTCTGACCTGTCGATGAACTGAAGGAAGGCTGCTGGCGTGCCGTCGAGATCAACTGTCTTGCGGCTGGCGTAACCAAGCGCACCAAAAAGCCCCGTGGTGGCCTGCTTAGCGGGATGCCCCGCCAGCGCCTTCAAAGCAGCTTGAACCTGGGCGCGCATGTCAGACATCGGGGGCTTCCGTTTCCCGCTTGATGACTAACCATGTCACGAGATCGAAGTCGGAAGCCGTTTTCGGCAGTTTTGTATCGTCGACCAGCTTACCGCCGCGCCCGGCGAAAAGATTTCCGATATTCTTCTTGTCGGACTGGGATGCAATGGCGCTGATGGCGGCGTCAAGCAAGGTGCTGTACCGCCCCATTGCCCTGCCGTCCGATGTCTCTTCATCGAACAAGTTGCAGAGCTTTGCATACGGCTCGGTTTTTCCCTGGCAAACCGCACGGAAGATTTCCAGCACCTGCTTCGGCGCCGTGAAATTGTAACGGATTTCGCCTGTTTCGCGCGCATAGACAAGAAAATATGGCTGGAGCGGGTTTACCGTTTCGGTTCCCGTCGACGTGATCAGTTGCTTGAGGCAGTAGATCGTTCCGGGCTGAATGGTGGGATAATCAGGATGCGGCGGCACCACCGCATAGAGTCCTAGCGGTGCATCGTTGAGCCGTTCACGGTTCGCCTCGATATAGCCCAACAACTCTATCCTGAAATCGTCGAGCGTGAATTCATTCAAGGCAACCGATTCGTTGAAGTCCTCAAGGTCGAGAACCTCATCCTTCAGGCGGAGCAATTGCTTGTCTCGATAGCGGAGATCGTCTTGGATTAGCTCTTCGATATCCTTGGTTTGAAGGATGTTGTCCTCAGATGTTGCCGAGATATCGACAAGCGCCATACGCGCTTCGACCCGATTTTTGAGGTTGATATATTTGTTGAGATCGGGCGTGGGCCAGAAATTCACCAGTTGGATATCGCGGTTAAGGCTGCCGATACGATCAATTCGCCCGAAGCGCTGGATTATCCGAACCGGGTTCCAGTGAATGTCGTAGTTAATGAGATAGTCGCAATCTTGAAGGTTCTGGCCTTCCGAAATGCAGTCGGTGGCGATCATAATGTCGATCTCGCCATCCTGCGGCATAGATTTGATCCTTGCGCGTTGTTTCGCGCGGGGTGAAAAATTGGCCAGAATTTGCGAAAACTCGGCCTTTCCGAAGGTCGTGCGGTTTGACTTCGAGCCTCCGGACACAAGCGCGATGTGAACGCCAAGCGTCTTACGCGCCCATTCTTGCAAGGAGTCGTAAAGATAGGCGGCGGTGTCAGCGAAGGCGCAGAACACAACGACTTTGCGATTCTCCTCGCCTTGAGTGTTGCGTTCGGGATACCTGACTTTGTGCTCGATTAGCTTCTTAATTTCGGCCAATTTCGCGTCGCGAGAACTATCGACGGATTTCGCTGCATCGGCGAGCAACGCTAGCTGCTGTTTGTCCGTGGCGAGGTCCTTTAGCCAACGATCTACATCGAGGTGCGCCATCTCGAATTTGAGCTTGGAGCCGACCTGAAAGGCTTGCGTCAGATCCTCGTCGTCTTCATCCTCGGCTGCAAATAAATCAGGCTGCAAAGCTTCGGCCGTTGCCCGTGTGTGAAGCTTGTAATCGCGGAGCCGCTTCTCAAGCCCCTCAATCTTTGTGAGTGTCCGTTCCATCGTGATCGCAAAAGCGTGGACCGAGCTTTCAAGCCTCTTGAGAAAGTTGACCTTGATCATCCCGATCAGGAACCTTTCGCGATTTGCTTGCGAAAAGTTCGCGATCTTCCGCTCTTCGTATTCGGCCGAAAAAGAGGGCAGGACGTATCGCGAAGGATTGAATAGCGAGAGTTCGTATTTCGAAATCTCGTCGTTCAGCCGATCGTAGGACAGAAACCTGCCCCTAAGATCGATCTCGGAAAACACCGAAAGCGGTTTGCGGCGCCTTGGAAAATGGCCGATCTTTTCGAGCGATGCTCGGTAGTACTTTTTGATGTGGTTCCGAGACCTGGCAATCGTAAGCTCGTCGAGCAGCGTAAAGAATGCTGCCGGAAGTCGATCCATAAGGTCGCGCGCATCTCGTTCGCCGCTGCGCCGAGCCCACTCCATGAAGGTCCTTTGAGCGGTAGATAGAGTGTCTTTGATGCTGTTGATCGCCAAGTCTGGAGCAAACGCCGCGTCGCGGCCTTCCGTGACAAAGTAAACTTGGTTTCGAAGATCGCGAAGATCGTTGTTGACAGGAGTCGCCGACAGCAAAAGGACTTTGGTCTTGACGCCCTTCTTGATCACATCGTCCATAAGCCGTTCGTAACGGCTTTTTCGGACGATGTTACCGTCCTCGTCGCGCTTGCCCTTGGTGTTGTTCCTGAAGTTATGTGATTCATCGATCACGATCAGATCGAAGTTGCTCCAGTTGATCGTTGATAGATCGATCCCGTCAACCTTCCCGGTTTCGCGCGACAGGTCTGTATGGGAGAGCACCGTGTAGCTGAAGCGATCCCGCAGGAACGGGTTCAGATCGCTGTTGTTATGCGCGAGGAAAACGGTCCAGTTATCCCGAAGTTTTTTAGGGCAGAGCACCAGAACCCGGTGGTTTCGGAGCTCGAAGTACTTGATTACCGCGAGAGCCGAATACGTCTTACCTAGACCGACACTGTCCGCAAGAATGCAGCCGTTATGCGCGTTGATCTTATGGATTGCACCTTTCACACCGTCTTTCTGAAAATCAAAAAGTGCGTTCCAGATATCCGTGTCGACGATCGCGGTTTGCTCGAAAAGTGCTGCATCCGCGTCTTGTCCCGAAATAAACCGCTCAAACACATGGTAAAGCGTCTTAAAATAGATGAACTCTGGCGGATGATTGACGTAGAGCTGTTCCAAATAGCGAAGAACTTCTTCCTTTACATCCGAAACGAGGTTCTGATTATCCCATATTGCGTCGAACCATGCCTTCAGGTCCGAGCGATCGCGGTCGCTATCTACGATCAGGTTGAGTTCGATGTTTGGCGCGCTTGATATACCCAATCCACGCCGGGTGAAGTTTGAGCTTCCAACGATCGCATGCTCACGACGGCCGTCGTCGACGTGATACATTTTCCCATGGAGGAAATTTGCGTCGAGAACAGAACGAATGTCGACCTTTTCGTTCAGCCAGTGGGCGCAATCGAACGCCACTTGTCGTTGCTGGAGGCGGTTTGCGAGCTCCAAACCGTCGTCTTCGAGAGCGAACCGCTTCCGCTCCGTTTTCTCAGGGTCTAAGGATCCGATGAACCGGGGCTCACCGAATAGGAACCGCAACCGATCAATTCCATCGAGAGTGGGCTTGAGGGCTTGGTAGGCATGGATTGTGAAGTATGCTGAAACAACTGACAGCGCACTTCCATCCAAAATCCTTAACTTCAAGAAGTCTGCGACACTTCCTCGCGAATGGTTATCGCGTATTCCGCTCATCGATCCTGGCAACAAATCAGCCATCTTTCCATCCCGCCGTAGGCGACGGATCAATAGCTTTCTCGGTCGCCGCGTGTTGGCTATAACCGATCGCGGGTTGCATCACCATAAAAACTAAGTGCGCCAAGGTTAGCAATTTTGATGTATGCCCGTGTCAAGCGACGAGCAGAAATTCCAAATGAAATCAGACAGAATTGGCGCACCCGACAGGATTCGAACCTGTGACCTCTGCCTTCGGAGGGCAGCGCTCTATCCAGCTGAGCTACGGGTGCCTTCAGGATCGGTGATCCCAAAAAACGAACCAGCCGGTAAACCGGCCAGCCACGGCTTCTTAGCGGAAGCAGGCGCCGGCTTCAACGGGCAATCGCCAGCGGGCTCAAGTTGCCGTAGCAGCCCGGGGGGAGACAGACACCGTCCCGTCCGGCGCCACCGCCTGCTCATTCTGTCACGGTAAGCACTGCCTTGCCGCTGATGCTGCGCTGCCGCAGCGCGTCGAGAGCCTGGGCGACGTCCCGCCACGGCACGGTCAGGACCACGCGCGTTTCCAGCCGGCCGGCTGCGATCAGCGCGAGCAGCGAGGCGATGTCGGCGCCAACCTCCGGACCGGAAGCGTAGTAGGCGAAGGTCTGCAGCCGCGCGCCTTCGTGACCCGGAACGAACTGGCGGAAGCCGATGGGCGTGAGTTCGCCGCTGCTCGAGCCGAACATGACGACGGTCCCGCCGGGCCCGATCCGTTCGATCGCGTGGGCGAGGCTATCGCCGCCCACCGATTCGGTAATCAGCGAGAACAGTCCTTCGGCCAGCTCGATCGTTTCGACGACCCGCTCGGCTCCGAGGCCGCGGAGATCGTCGGCATGCCGTTCAGCGGCGACCGCCACCACCGACGCGCCCTGCTGGCGGGCGATCTGGATCTGGAAACGGCCGACCGCGCCGCTTGCGCCGGTAATCAGGACCCGCTGGCCGGCCAGGTCGCCGCCGAGGCGCAGGGTCCGCAGCGCGGTCGTGCCCGCGACCGGAACAGTGGCGGCGGCGACGAAGCTGACGTCGTCCGGCAGGACGGCGAGGTGGTCGGTCGGAACGGCGACCCGTTCGGCCCACCCGGCCTCGTCGACCAGAGCCGCAACCCGGGCGCCGACGGCCGGCCCGGAGCCGTCGGCCGCGGCGCGCTCGACAATTCCGGCGACGTCCTGGCCAGGCACCCAGCCGTTCGGACGGATGTTGAGCAGGCGCAGTTCGCCGCGGTTCAGCGAGACTGCCCGGACCGAGACCAGCGCCTCATGCGGGGCGGGCTCGGGCTCGCCAAGCTCGGCGAGCCGCAACCCGGTGGCGCTGTCGGAAGATGTGACCAAGGCGAGCATTGCTATCGTCCCTTCTTGCTGCGTGGCGGACGCCAGCCTGTTTTCGTGCGCCGGGCTTGTTGGTCCGACGTTCAGAACGCAAGCAGGGCATGACTAAATGGAAGGCCGCCTGTCGGCTTCTGAGTTACTCATCCCTAAACTATCGACTTTCCTGTTTGAGTAATTTAGATATCTTGGCAGTTGATCGCTAAAATCAGTCAATATGAGACAGCCTCTCCGCTACCCCTGGCCTTTCGATCCGGATGATGTCCTCGCGCCGGCAATCGCCGTGCGCGTTGACGTTACCGAAACCAGGGCGGAGGTGCCGGACCACCACCACCGCAAAGGGCAACTCGTCTTCGCACTGGGCGGTGGCGTCACATGTCGCGTCCCCAGCGGCCTGTGGATGGTGCCGCCGCATTGCGCGGTGTGGATTCCCGGCGACATGGAGCACAGCAATATCGCGACCGCCAATGCCCGGATTTTCTTCGTCTATATCGAGCCGGGAGCTGCCGACCTGCCGGACCGGTGCTGCACGCTTTCGATCACGCCGTTGCTGCGCGAGCTCATCTTAGAGCTGACGGATCGCGTTGAGGACGATGACGCGAGGGGCGAGCTCCTGACCAGGGCTCTGCTCACCGAACTGCCGCGCATGCCTGTCCAGCAGCTGCATTTGCCGATCTCGTCCGAGCCGCGCTTGAGGCGCATCGCGGCGGCGTTGGCGCAAGATCCTGCCGATCGCAGTACCCTGGCGGAATGGGCCAGTCGCGTCGCGCTCAGCGAGAGCAGTCTCGCACGTCTCGTGGTGAAAGAGACAGGGCTGACCTTCGGGCGCTGGCGCCAGCAACTGCACTTGATCGTCGCAATGCGCGAGCTGGCCTCCGGCGCCAGCGTGCAGCAGGTTTCGGCCGATCTCGGTTACGAATCGGTCACCGCCTTCATCACCATGTTCAAGAAAGCGCTTGGCAAGCCGCCGGCAAAGTATCTCAGCAGTGTCGCGCAAAACGGCGGCTCTGCGTTTGTCGCCTGAACCCGCACGCGGTCAACACTCGGACTTCAACTGTCACTGCTCCTCGGCATACAGCAGCCGCGTCTTTGCCTCGGAGGTCGGCAACAGGCTGCGCTGGATCAGCGCCTCGACGTGGTCGTTGCGCTGGCGCGCGCTGTCGGCGCCCATCACCACGATGATCAGCCTGTGCCCGTCCGCATTATAGGAGGTGACGATGTTGAAGCCCGAAGCCCTGATGTAGCCGGTCTTGATGCCGTCGACCCCGCGCACCCGGCCGAGCATGTCGTTGTGGCCGCGCACCAGCCTGCCGCGGAACATGAAGTCGCTTTCAGAGAAATAGTGGAAATGCTGCGGGAAGCGGGCGTGCAGCGCCATGCCGAGCACCGCCATGTCGCGCGCGCTGGTGTGCTGGTCGCCGTCCGGCAGGCCCGAGGCGTTGCGGAAAACGGTGCTGCTCATGCCGATCTGACGCGCCTTGGCGGTCATCATGCCGGCGAACGCCTCTTCGCTGCCGCCGAGATATTCGGCAATTGCGACCGCCACGTCATTGGCCGATTTGACGACGATGGCGCGAATCGCCGAATCGACGTCGATGGTCTCGCCGCGCCTGAACCGCAGCTTGGTCGGCGGCTGCCGGGCGGCGTTGTCCGACACCGGGATTTGCGTCTCCTTGCTGATGCGGCCCTGGTCCAGCGCCTCGAACAGGAGGTAGAGCGTCATCATCTTGGTCAGTGACGCCGGATAACGCGGCGCCGTCGAATTGACCTCGAACAGCGTCTTGCCGGTGCCGGCATCGATGACCATGGCGGCATATTTCTGCGGCGGCGCCGGTACCGCCAGCACGCTGTCGGGCGGCGTGACAGTCGTGCAGCCGGCAGCAAACAGCAGCAGCGCCAGCACCGCGACGCATTTGTGGATGGACGAAAAGAACCGGAAGGCGGACAAGTCAGTTCCGAAGGCAGGCAGTTTCTGAGACGAGGCGAAGCTATCTTAACGCAAAGGCACAGTCCATTTGGTTAATATCGGTCTGGCCCTCGAACGGTGCCCTGTCCACAGGCCGACGTGGCGCCGCCTGATGTGAATTGCCGGCCACCGCGTTTGCGCAACCGGCGGCGAGTGGGCTTTGCTGGCGCCGGCAGAATCGGGCCGCCAGAATCGGGCTGGCAGAATCGGTAGGTGCACATGGATATGGTCACGATCACGGCGAAGGGCATTTCGGTATCGGTCGATCTTGCCGTCGGCCATCTCGCCGACATGGCGATCGATATCGATGGCCGCCGGCTGAAGCCGCTGCATCGCGCGCCCTGGGTCGGCGAGCCGCGCGAGATGCTGCCGAAAGACCTGCCTGAAGGGACGGTCCACCTGTCCGGCGATTTCCTCTGCGCACCCTTCTCGATCAGCGACGTCGAAGCGGCACCTTTGCATGGCTGGCCGGCAAATAGTCGCTGGGACGTCGTCGACAGCGCGGCAACGGCCGACGGCTGGCGCGCCGTCTTCCGCCTGCAGCGCCCGGTTATGGGCGCAACCGTCGACAAGATCCTGACCTTGCGCGACGATCATCCCTTTCTCTATCAGGAACACGTCTTTTCCGGCGGCGCCGGCGCCATTCCCGTCGCCCACCACCCGATGACGGTGATGACGGCCGGCGGCAGACTGGCCTTCTCGCCCAAGCGCCTTGCCGCAACGCCGAGTGAGGCGCCGGAGCCCAATCCCGCCCGCGGCCGCTCGTTGCTCGCCTACCCGGCGCGAACCGCCGACCTGACGCGCTTTCCCGCCGCCAACGGCGGCACGATTGACCTGACCACCTATCGCATGGACCAGCTGCGTGAGGACTTCGTGACGCTGGTCGAGGCTGATCATGGCGGGCCGGGCTGGACCGCGCTGGCGCGCCAGGCGGAAGCCGATCTCTTGCTGGTGCTGAAGAACCCGGCCGAACTGCCGGTCACCATGCTGTGGGTCAGCAATGGCGGGCGCGATTATGCGCCATGGAGTGGCCGCCACCGCGGCGTGCTCGGCATCGAGGACGGCCGCACGGCCGTCGGCCACGCCGCATCGCTCGGCGACAATTGGCTGAAGCGCGAAGGCGTGGCGACCGCCTTTGCCCTTTCCGAAGGGCGCCGCTTTTCGTTCCGCCATGTCATCGGCGCACTGCCATGGCTATCCGGCGAGCCGCCGCACGACGTCACGACCTCGCCGGGCCGCATGCGCATCCTGGCGGCTGACGGTGCCGTGCGCGACATCGGCTTCGACGGCGATTTCCTGCGGATCGGTCAATCCAGGCCCGATTGAAGGCTTGGCACAATCCGGCGTTTGAAATTTTCGAAAACTGCCGCCAAAATGCGCCAGAACCATCTTATGGATGCCAATGTCAGAAATCGCCCACATCGCTGCTGTCATTTTCAAGCGCGCCGGCAAGGCACCGCGCTTCATCGTTGCCATTGCGGGCCCTCCCGGCGCCGGCAAATCGACATTGTCGGCAGGCTTGCACGACTTGCTGCCGGAAGGCACGGCGGAAGTCGTGCCGATGGATGGCTTCCATTACGATGATGTCATGCTCGAGCGGCGCGGCCTTCGCGCGCGAAAAGGTGCCCCGGAAACCTTTGATTTTGCCGGCTTCGAAGCGTTGCTGAAGCGCATCCGCGCCGGCGAGCCGGATATCGCCATCCCGGTCTTCGACCGCAGCATGGAGCTGTCGCGCGCCGCCGCTGCTATCGTCGCCGCCGAGACCAAATTCATCCTGGTCGAAGGCAATTATCTGCTGCTCGACGAAGAACCTTGGACGCGGCTGGCGCCGCTGTTCGACTTCTCGATCTTCGTCGATGTGCCGCGCGCCGAGCTCGAGCGCCGACTGCTGGCGCGATGGCACGAGCACGGCCGCTCCGACGAGGACGCGCGCGCCTGGATCGCCTCTAACGATATGCCGAACATCGACCGCGTGCTTGCCCGTCGGCGGCCCGCCGACCTGGTGGTCGGCGACCTGGCCTGACTTGCAAGGAACCGCCCGGCCGGAACCTTGACAGTTTCAGGCCGTTATCCCGGATACGGCAATTGTGCCCATGAGGGAACCGTTCGATGGAAACCATGGCAAGAAAGCCTGCGCCCGCCAAGGGCAGGGCAACACGATCAAAAGCCACTCGAGTGAAAACCAGCGCCGGCCCGGCAGCGGCGGCCCGCTCCAAGGATGCGGCAAAGCCCAGCTTTGGCAAGGCGGCGCCGAAAAAGGTGATGCCTGCCGCGACCAAAGCCGCTGCACCCAAGCCCAAAAGATCGGCAAGCAGCAGAGGATCGATCGCAGGCAGCGCAATGCGCACTGTTAAAGCAACGGCCAATGTCGCCGCCGGTGCCGTGCTTGCCACCGCCAAAGGTGCGGCGTCGCTTGCTGCTTCCGTAGTCGGCAAGGGCGGCTCAAAACCCCGGACCAAGGCAAAATAGCCGAGCGGAATCGATGTAAGATCAGCTTCTGGCCGGAATGGTGAGGCCCCTCTGCACCGCCGGCCGGGCGAGGCCACGCTCCAGCC
This sequence comes from Mesorhizobium sp. M0590, assembly GCF_040320905.1. Lineage (NCBI taxonomy): Bacteria > Pseudomonadati > Pseudomonadota > Alphaproteobacteria > Hyphomicrobiales > Phyllobacteriaceae > Mesorhizobium > Mesorhizobium sp. M0590. The sequence goes on along the minus strand of NZ_JAMYQN010000002.1, from coordinate 407,915 downwards.
ATGCGCCCACGCTGGGGAAATCGTCGAAACCGACGAGTTCCCGCGCCTCGTAGAAGCCGATCAGATTGCGCACCCACCCAAGCATCGAAATATCGGCGATGGTGTAATCGTCGCCCATGATCCAGCTGCGGCCCTTGAGCCTCGTTTCGAGGACGCCGATCAGCCGTCGCGACTCGTCGCGATAACGTTCCAGCGGGCGCTTGTCGGCGATTTCGCGCCCAGCGAATTTGTGGAAGAATCCGACTTGGCCGAACATCGGCCCGATCGAAGCCATCTGGAAGAACACCCACTGGATCGTCTCATAACGCAGCGTCGCGTCTGCCGGCACCAGCTTGCCGGTCTTGTCGCTGAGGTAAAGCAGGATGGCGCCGGATTCGAACAAGCCGATCGGCTTGCCGCTCGGGCCGTCCGGATCGATCATCGCCGGTATCTTGCCGTTCGGGTTCAAAGACAGGAATTCCGGGGTCCAGCTCTCGTTCTTGCCGAGATCGACGGCATGCGGCTCGTAAGGCAGGCCAAGTTCCTCCAGCGCGATCGATATCTTCACCCCGTTCGGCGTCGGAAACGAATAAAGCTGGATGCGGTCGGGGTGGCTCGCCGGCCAGCGCCTGGCAATCGGAAACGCGGACAGATCGGTCATCGAAACTCCTGGTAGGGGACCGCGCCGAGCGGCACGGTCATGGCAGGTCGCAGAGAATTAGGCGCGACGCCTGGCGCGATCAATATGCGCATGGAAAGTTTCGCCGGCCCCGGTGAAGGACCCGCAAGGGGTGCGGTCACACGGCCTTGACCGCCAGCACCGCATTGGTGCCGCCGAAGGCGAAGCTGTTGCTGATCGCGGTGCGCACGGTGCGTTCGCGCGCCACGTTCGGCGTGATGTCGAGATCGCAGTCGGCGTCGGCTTCCCGATAATTGGCGGTCGGCGGCACGATGCCTTCGCGGATCGCCATCACGCAGGCGATCATTTCCAGCGCGCCGGAGGCGCCGAGGCAGTGGGCGTGCATCGATTTGGTCGAGGACACCGAAAGCTTGTAGGCATGGCCGCCGAACACGCGTTTGATCGCCGCCGTCTCGATCTGATCGTTGGCCTTGGTGCCGGTGCCATGCGCGTTGAGATAGTCGACGTCCTCGGGATTGAGCCCGGCATCGACGAGGCAGAAGCGCATCGCCGCCTCAGGCCCTTCGATGGTTGGCGCGACGATATCGGAGGCGTCGGCGGAAAGGCCGACGCCGGCGATTTCGGCAAGGATGGCGGCGCCGCGCGCCATGGCATGCTCATATGTTTCCAGCACCACCATGCCGGCGCCTTCGCCGAGCACGAGCCCCTGGCGGTCGGCCGAAAACGGCCGGCAGGTGTCCGGCGACAGTACCCGCAGGGCCTCCCAGCCCTTGAGGATGCCCCAGACCAGCGGCGCATCGGTGCCGCCGGCGACCATGACGTCGGCCCGGCCGAGCCTGATCTGATCGACCGCCGAGGCAATGGCGTGGTTGGATGACGAGCAGGCAGAGGTGATGCCGAACACCGGCCCGCGCAGACCAAGATTCATGCTGACATGGCCGGCTGCAGCGCCCGGCATTACTTTCGGGACGGTGAAGATGCCGGCGCGGTTCTTGCCTTCGAGCAGGATGGCGCGATAGTTCTCTTCGATTGCCTCCCAGCCGCAGACGCCGACGCCGACGATGGTGCCCATCCGGTAGGTGTTGGCCGCGTGCGGGTTCAATCTCGCCTGCTGTGCCGCCTCCCGCGCGGCGATCGTCGCCAGAAGGCTGAAGCGGTCCATCGACACGACCTGCTTGCGGTCGATGCCGTGCTCGGGAAGCGCCTTGATTTCGCAGCCGACCTTGACCTTCAGATCATGCAGCAGCGGATTGTCGATCGCGCCGATTGCCGAACGGCCGGCGCGCATTTCATTCCAGATTGCCGGTGCATTGGTGCCGAGCCCGCATAATCCGCCGATGCCCGTGATGACGACGCGCTTGTGCATTCAGTCAGGCTTTTTTCGCGATCAGCGCGCGAACCGCCTCGACCATGTCGCCGACATTCTTCAGATTGCTCCAGGCATCGACAGTGTTCATCTCGATTTCGATGCCATACTCTTCCTCGAGATCGAAGATGATCTCCGTCAGTTCCAGCGAATGGATGCCAAGGGCGGTCAGTTCGGTACTGGTGGTGATTTCCTCGCCGCCCGGCTCGGCATGAGCCTTGATCTTGGCGATGATATCGTTTGCCAGCTGGTCAGCCATTCGGTTTCTTCCCCAACTCTGTCGTTTCCCGACGCCAACTGATCAGCGCCCCTTTTGTCCTCGATTACGTCGTCATCGTCGCCTTTTACCCCCGCCAGGCGCCGGTGACCGTACCAAGGTGGCTCCCTCTATAGAAACCGAAACGCTGTCAAGCAACAAGCTATATATCGACAAAGCCGCCGCAGTGCTTAACGTTGGTGTCGTGGATACGATCGCATATAGCCAGACTTCAGTGCCGCCGGCCCAGCGTGTTGCCGGCGTCGCGCGGCTTGGCTGCGACTGGAACGGAGGCCGCACGCGTCTTCGGCGTCTGTACCAGGACGGTTCGGCCAAGATCCGCATGCCGGCGGTCTCGGCCGATCCGCTCGAAGCCGTCCTGATCAACACCGCCGGTGGGCTGACCGGTGGCGACCGTCTCGCCTGGGAGGTCGATGTCGGTGCCGGCGCCTCCGCAACCATAACAACGCAGGCCTGCGAGAAAATCTATCGCGCCGCATCCGACCGCGCCGAAGTGCGGGTGCAGCTGACTGTCGGAGAAGACGGCCACATTGCCTGGCTGCCACAGGAAACCATCGTCTTCGACCGCTCGGCCTTTGCCCGCAGCCTTGACGTGGAGCTTGCCACCGGAGCCGAGGCGCTGATCCTGGAGGCTACCGTCTTCGGCCGCCTGGCCATGGGTGAACGGGCTTCGCAAGGCCATTTCCACGACCGCTGGCGCGTCCGCCAGGACGGGGCGCTGGTCCATGCAGAGGAGTTCCGCATCGGGCCGGACGTTGCGGCCACCTTGAGCCGTCCCGCAGCGGCCGGCGGTGCCGTCGCCGTGGCGACGCTGCTGATGGTGTCGCCACGGGCAGAGGCTTTGCTCGAGCCGGCCCGGGGCATAGTCGGCGGCCAGGGCGGCGTCAGTTTCTGGAGCGTGCGGAAATCTGGCAAGCTTCTTGCGAGGCTGTTCGCCGAGGACGGCTACCAGCTCCGCAAGCGGCTGGTGCCGCTTGTCGAATTGCTCAACGGACGGGCGGGCCTGCCCAAATTATGGTCACTCTGATTTCGATTTTGCCACCGCAGGAAAAAGCATGAATCTGACGCCGAGGGAGAAAGACAAGCTGCTGATCGCCATGGCGGCGATCGTGGCCCGCAAGCGGCTCGAACGCGGCGTCAAGCTCAATCATCCGGAAGCGATCGCGCTGATCACCGATTTCGTCGTCGAGGGTGCCCGCGACGGCCGCGCGGTCGCCGAGCTGATGGAGGCCGGCGCCCATGTCGTCACCCGGGCCCAGGTGATGGAAGGCATTGCAGAAATGATCCACGATGTGCAGGTCGAGGCGACGTTTCCAGACGGCACCAAGCTGGTGACTGTGCACGAGCCGATCAGATAACACCGCCAAGGAGAGGAAAATGCTTGAGCTGCGTCCCAACTGCGAGTGCTGCGACAAGGATCTGCCGCCCGATGCGACGGATGCGGTGATCTGCACCTTCGAATGCACCTTTTGCGCCGACTGCGCACAAAACGTGCTCGGCGGCGCCTGTCCGAATTGCGGCGGCAACTTCTCGGCCCGCCCGATCCGTCCGGCAGCGCTGCTGACGAAATATCCGGCCTCCACCAAGCGCGTCCTCAAGGCAGAGGGCTGCGCTCCGGCCCGCAAGGCGGCGTGAGAGGTACTCGAAGATGGAAGCTACGCCGATGATCACCGCTACGATGAAACGCTCAACGCTGTCGGCGGTCCTGCTGCTGGCGGCAGCAATGCCAGCCTATGCCCATGTCGGCGTCGGCACGGTTTGGTCCTTCACCGCCGGCTTCTCCCACCCGCTCTCCGGCCTCGATCACATGACGGCGATGATTGCCGTCGGGCTATGGGCCGCGCTCAAGGGCGACAAAGCGATCTGGGCATGGCCGCTGGCCTTCGTAAGCGTCATGCTGGCCGGCGGCGCGCTCGGCATGCTGCATGTGCCGATGGTCTTCGTCGAGCCTGCTATATTGGCGTCCGTCGTGGTGCTCGGGCTGCTGGTTGCGCTCGCCGTCGATCTTCCCGTCTCGGCCGGCGTTGCCGTCATCGGTCTGTTCGCGCTGTTCCACGGCTATGCCCATGGCACCGAGGTGCCTGAGAATGTCGGCGGACTCGGCTATATGGCGGGCTTTGCCGTTGCCACGGCACTGCTCCACGCCGTCGGCATCGCGGCCGGTCTCGGCCTCGGCTGGCGCTTCCGCGGGCTTGCCCGCGCCGCTGGCGCCGCTTGTGCCGCGATTGGCGCCGGCCTCGCTTTCGGCGTCGTGTGAGGCCGCGATGATCCCCGGCGAAATCATCACGGCAAGCGGCGAGATCGAACTGAACAAGGGTCTGGCGACGGTCACCTTGAAGGTAGCCAACAGCGGCGACCGGCCGATCCAGGTAGGCAGCCATTATCATTTCTTCGAGACCAATGAGGGACTGAGATTCGATCGCGACAAGGCCCGCGGCATGCGCCTCGACATCGCCGCCGGCACCGCCATGCGCTTCGAGCCCGGCCAAGAGCGCGACGTTACCCTGGTGCCGTTCGGCGGCAAGCGCGAGGTCTACGGATTTCAGCAGAAGATCATGGGCGCGCTGTGAGATCGAAGGCGTTGAGCAGTTTCGGCTCAGCCGGGCGGCTTGGCCGCCGCATAGATGACGACCTTTCCCGGATCGTCGAATTCCACCGCCAGAACGTCCTCGGTTTGCACTCGCCGCGAATCGATGGCGTTGAACAGCAATGCGTTCGCCTCGATCTCCTTGCGCAGCTCGGCGATGTCGTCCCGATGCTGCCTGACCTTGTTTTCGATCGCCGGCGGCGGGCCGCCTTCGGTGCGCGCGGCATCGGTAAGAAACACGATATCGACCTTGTCGAGCTTGGATGTCTTGCGCACGGCGGCGATGTTTTCACGCGTGCGGTCGATCGCCGAACTGACCTTGCCGGCTTCCGCATTTGTCTGGGTCTCTTCCTGGCCGACCTCCGAGCCGACGATCCGGTTGACGGTCTCGGCGCTGTCGAGGCTCTGCGCGTTCAGCGCGGCGTGCGGAATGCTGGCTGCCAGAAACGCGGTCGCGGCAATCCCATGCAGCCATCTGGTGTCGGAGAAGGTGGTGATCGCCATCGCTCGTTCTCAGGGTCCTTTTCGAGGCTCGTGTCAGGGCGACAGGACCGAAACGTAACGTCCCCCGTGAAGGTTCCCTTTGCGATGCGGCGGGCTGGCCGGGCGCCGGCCCGCCGCCTCGTCTCGTCAGCTCGCTTTCTTGGTGATCAGCGTCAGCGCGCCATTGGTGCTCATGCTGGCGGCGATCACCTGCGCCGAGGTGAGCCCCTTGGCTTCGAGCGCGGATTTGACCTGCGGTGTCGCGTCGATCGAGCCGCGCAGTTTCTGCAGGTCGGCATCGCTGCGCTTGGCGATCACCTCGTTGACCTTGGCTTGAGTGTCCGCGGGCAGATCCTTGATATCGACGACGTTGATCGCCTGGATGGTGGGCGCCTGCGGCTGCGCCCCGGGCGCGGCAGGAGCAGGCGCAGCCGGCGCCGGACTGGGCTGCTGCGCAGGCTGTTGCTGGGCGCTGGCGGCGGTTGCGAGCACCAGCGTGGCGGCGGCTGCCAGAAGGGTCGTTTTGCGCATGGATGTTCCTTTCCATCGATTGGCAAATGGTCGTTTTGGGGTGGCCCGGCCACCTCAAACGCTAAATGGGATCGGAAAGTGTCGCTCAGCGGGTCATTGCGTGACCATAGGATGGCGGCAATGTGGGGCCCGGCTTCGACAAGCGGTATTTCCGGGCTGTATTTCGGGAGCAATTGCTGATGGCTAAAATCACCCGCGCCGCCTACGCGCAGATGTACGGCCCGACCGTCGGCGACAAGGTCCGGCTCGCCGACACCGAGCTGTTCATCGAGGTCGAAAGGGATCTCACTCTTCACGGCGAGGAGGTGAAGTTCGGCGGCGGCAAGGTCATCCGCGACGGCATGGGCCAGAGCCAGGTGTCGCGCGCGCAAGGCGCGGTCGACACCGTCATCACCAATGCGTTGGTCGTCGATGCCACCGCCGGTATCGTCAAGGCAGATATCGGCCTCAGGGACGGCCGTATCGCCGCGATCGGCAAGGCCGGCAATCCGGATACCCAAGGCGGCGTCACCATCATCATCGGTCCCGGCACCGAGATCATCGCCGGCGAGGGGAAGATCCTGACCGCCGGCGGCTTCGACGCGCATATCCATTTCATCTGCCCGCAGCAGATCGAGGAAGCGCTGATGTCGGGCATCACCACCATGCTCGGCGGCGGCACCGGCCCGGCGCACGGCACGCTGGCCACCACCTGCACGCCTGGGCCGTGGCATCTGGCGCGCATGATCCAGTCTTTCGACGCCTTCCCGATGAATATCGGCCTGTCGGGCAAGGGCAACGCGTCGCTGCCTGCCGCGCTCGAGGAGATGGTGCTCGCCGGCGCCTGCTCGCTGAAGCTGCACGAGGACTGGGGCACGACGCCGGCTGCAATCGACTGCTGCCTGTCGGTCGCCGACGATTACGACGTGCAGGTGATGATCCACACCGACACGCTGAACGAGTCCGGCTTCGTCGAAAACACGGTCGCGGCGATCAAGGGCCGCACCATCCATGCCTTCCACACCGAAGGCGCCGGCGGCGGCCACGCGCCTGATATCATCAAGGTCTGCGGCCTGCCTAACGTCATTCCGTCCTCGACCAACCCGACACGCCCCTACACGATCAACACGCTGGCCGAACACCTCGACATGCTGATGGTCTGTCACCATCTGTCGCCGTCGATCCCCGAAGATATCGCCTTTGCCGAAAGCCGCATCCGCAAGGAAACCATCGCCGCCGAAGACATTCTGCACGACATCGGCGCCTTCTCGATCATCTCGTCGGACAGCCAGGCCATGGGCCGTGTCGGCGAAGTGGCGATCCGCTGCTGGCAGACCGCCGACAAGATGAAGCGCCAGCGCGGTTCGCTGCCGCAGGAGACCGGCGACAACGACAATTTCCGCGTCCGCCGCTACATCGCCAAATACACCATCAATCCGGCCATCGCGCATGGTCTGTCGAAGGACATCGGCTCGGTGGCGGTGGGAAAACGCGCCGACCTCGTGCTGTGGAATCCGGCCTTTTTCGGCGTCAAGCCGGACATGGTGCTGATCGGCGGCATGATCGCCGCCGCCCCGATGGGCGATCCCAACGCCTCGATCCCGACGCCGCAGCCGATGCATTACCGGCCGATGTTCGGGGCCTACGGCAAGGCGATGACCAATTCGTCGGTGACCTTCGTTTCGAAGGCCGCGCTCGACGCAGGCCTGCGCGGCAGGCTCGGCGTCGACAAGCAGATGGTCGCGGTCGAAAACACCCGCGGCGGCATCGGCAAGCATTCGATGGTGCTCAATGACGCCACGCCGCATGTCGAGGTCGACCCCGAAACCTATGAGGTCCGCGCCGACGGCGAACTCCTGACCTGCGAGCCGGCTACCGTGCTGCCGATGGCGCAACGCTACTTCCTGTTCTGAACCATAGGCGTTAGAACGACCGATGTAGAACATGCCGCGCCAGGCTTATGGACCCGCAACTCCCCTACGCCCACGACATTTTCCCGCATATCCGCATCGTCCTGGGCATGGTGATCGGCCTCGGCGTCACCCGCCTGCTGTCGGGGGTCGCCCGCATCGTCCAGCATCCCGGCCAATACCGGCTCTATCCCGTGCACCTCGCCTGGGTTGCGTCGGTGCTTTTAATGCTGGTGCATTTCTGGTGGTGGGAGTTCGGCCTGTTCCAGATCGAGAATTGGACCTTCGGCAAATACCTGTTCATCATCTTCTACGCCGTCACGCTGTTCCTGCTCTGCGCACTGCTGTTTCCGGATTCGATGCTGGACTACACCAGCTATGAGGATTTCTTTTATTCGCGCCGGGCCTGGTTCTTCGGCCTGCTGGCGGCGACCTATCTGCTCGACGTGATCGATACGCTGCTGAAAGGGCCGGAGCATTTCGCCCATTTTGGCGTCGAATATCTGATCCGCACGCCGGTTTTCGTCGCGCTTTGCGTCATTGCGATCCTGCTGCGCGACCGCCGCTTTCACATCGCCTTTGTCGCCGGCGCGCTCGTCTATCAGATATCGTTCATCCTGCGGCTCTTCGACACGATCGTCTGAGCCCCATTGGGGCGGCGGACGCGATAGGCTAGGCTTTTTGGGAGAGGCAGTTTTTACATGAAGCTCGATATTCGCACCGACTTCACCAAATTCCCGCGCGCCGTCTCCGTCCTGGCCGCGGGCGAAGCCGGAACCACCACGCCATACGACAGTGCGGTGCTTGCCCATGACGAGCGGCATCTGCGCCGTCGCGCCATCGAAACGGCCCGTAGCGACAAGGTGCTGGTCGACCTGCCCGAACCGGTGACCTTGAACCATAGTGACCGGCTGGTGCTGGAGGATGGCCGCCACATCGAGATCATCGCGGCCGAGGAGGCGCTCTACGACGTCCGGGCCAGCGACCCTGTCCATCTGGCAGAGCTTGCCTGGCACATCGGCAACCGCCATCTCGCAGCCGCCATCGAAGCTGGGCGCATCCTCATTCTGCGCGACCATGTCATCAAGGCGATGCTGGAGGGATTGGGCGCCACCGTTAGCGACGTCTCCGAGCCGTTCAAGCCGGTGCGCGGCGCCTATTCCGGGCATGGCGGCCACGGCCACGCTCATGCCGAGGCGCATGCGCACAGCCACGCCGAAGCGCATTCCCATACCCATAGCGAATCGCATTCCCACAGCCATTCGCATGACCATGACCATGACTGACCAGCCTTCCAACGTTGCCCAGCCTTCCAATATTGCTTTGTTGCGGCTGATGGCGTGGCTGTCGCCTTCCTTCCCGGTCGGCGGCTTTTCCTACAGCCATGGTCTCGAGCAAGCCGTGCATGCCGGGCTGGTTGCCGACAGCAAAGAGCTCGCCGCGTGGCTGGAAACGCTGGTCGAGATGGGTTCGGGCTGGAATGATGCGGTGCTGTTTGCCGAAAGCTGGCGCAGGGGGCGCGAAACCGGCGATCTCGATGAAATCGTCGCCCTTGCCGAAGCTCTGGCAGGCTCGCGCGAGCGCCATGCCGAGACCATGCTGCAGGGCGCTGCTTTCCTGAAGGCGGCCTTCGCCTGGCCGTGCCAGGTGCTGGATCGCCTGCCGGCCGAATGTGCCTATTGCGTTGCCGTCGGCGCCGTTGCCGGCGATCACGGCATTGCGCTGCGGGACGCCCTGGCGGCCTTTCTGCAGGCCTTCTTCTCCAATCTCGTCCAGGCCGCGATCCGGCTCGGCATCGTTGGCCAGAGTGCCGCGATGACGCTACTGGCCGCCTTCGAACCGCTTGCCCTGGCCACGGCCGACCGCGCTGCCGGCTCGACCCTCGATGATCTCGGCGGCTGCGCTTTCATCTCCGACGTCACGGCGATGAAGCACGAAGCCCAGTATTCGCGGCTGTTCCGCTCATGATCGTCCTCGCTTTCGCGCTCTCGCTGGTCCTGCTGTTGATCACAGCACTGCATGTCTATTGGGGCATTGGCGGCATCTGGCCGGGCAGGGACGCCGCCTCCTGCGCTCGCGCGGTCATCGGCTTTCGCGGCGTCGACGAGATGCCGGCACCCTTCGCCAGCTTCGCCGTTGCCGCCTGCCTCGGCCTGGCGACGCTGTGGCCGATGGCGCTCGAAGGCGTGTTCGCCACGCCCTTTCCCAAGGCCGGGCTGGCCGCCACGGCGCTGCTCATCGCGCTGGTCTTCCTGGCGCGCGGCATTGCCGGCTTCACGCCGTGGTGGCGCCGGCTGGCGCCCGAACAGCCTTTCGCGCGGCTTGATGTCAGCTACTATTCGCCGCTCTGTCTGTTGATCGGGCTCGGCTTCGCCATTCTTGCCATCACGGAGTTCCCTAGATGACACAAGCCAACGGTCCTCTTCGCATCGGCATCGGCGGCCCGGTCGGCTCCGGCAAGACGACGCTCACCGAAAAGCTCTGCAAGGCGCTGCGTGACGAGTTCTCGATCGCCGTCGTCACCAACGACATCTACACCAAGGAAGATGCCATGATGCTGGCCCGGCTTCAGGCGCTGCCCGAGGATCGCATCATCGGCGTCGAGACCGGCGGCTGCCCGCACACCGCCATTCGCGAGGACGCCTCGATCAATCTGCAGGCGATCGCCGAGATGACCAAAAAATTCCCGGATCTCGACATCGTCTTCATCGAATCGGGCGGCGACAACCTCGCCGCCACCTTCTCGCCGGACCTTGCCGACCTGACGCTCTATGTCATCTCGGTTTGCCAGGGCGAGGAGATTCCGCGCAAGGGCGGACCGGCGATCACCCGGTCCGATTTCCTGGTCATCAACAAGAGCGACCTTGCGCCCTATGTGAACGTCAATCTCGACATCATGGAACGCGACGCTGCCCGCATGCGCGGCAAACGGCCGTTTGGCTTCACCGACCTGTCGCGCGGCAAGGGCCTGCAGGAGGTGATCGATTTCATCGTCGAGCATGGCGGGCTTCGGGTCGGCGCGGCCACCAGCACGGCGGCATAACGGCGCTCGCCTGTACCAAACGAAACCGGTTGCGCGTGTTCCAGCCGCGCGGCATCCTTGCTTCTTTCACGGAGGTTACGATGAGCATCACGCGCCTGCAGAAGGAAGTGCTGACCAACCTGCCGTTCTATGAGGAGCGCGTCGATCTGGCTTGCGCCTTCCGCTGGACGGCGCGGCTTAACATGCATGAGGCGGTGGCCAATCATTTTTCGCTGGCGGTCAACGACGATGGCTCGCAATTCCTGATGAACCCTAACCAGGTGCATTTCTCGCGTATCAAGGCGAGCGATCTGCTTCTGATCGACGCCAATGATCCCGACACGCTGGTCGGCCCGAATGCGCCCGACCCGACGGCGTGGGGCCTGCATGGTGCCATCCATCGCAACGTGCGTCATGCACGCTGCGTCATGCATGTCCACTCGATCCACGCCACCGTGCTTGCCTCGCTCGCTGACTCGACGTTGCCGCCGATCGACCAGAACTCGGCGATCTTCTTCAACCGCCATGTCGTCGACGCTCATTATGGCGGGCTGGCCTTCGAGGAAGAGGGCGAGCGCTGCTCGCAGCTTCTTGTCGACCCGAAGGTCAAGGTGATGGTGATGGGCAACCATGGCGTGCTGGTCATCGGCGACAGCGTCGCCGACACCTTCAACCGCATGTTCTATTTCGAGCGCGCCGCCGAAACCTATATCAAGGCGCTGTGGACCGGCCGGCCGCTGCGGGTACTGTCGGATGAGATCGCGGAGAAAGCGGCAAGGGAACAGGAAGACTATCCCGGCCAGGCCGAGCGCCACCTTTCCGAACTGAAGGCGATCCTCGACGAGCAGGAGCCTGCCTACCGGAGTTGAGCGCGGTCCCGCCGGGCCTGGCTTAAAGCCCGAGTTCGGCCCGCAATTCGCCGGCGCTGTTGATGACAATCGCCCCCGGCGGCCCCTCCATGGGCACCTCTGGCCAGAAAATCGTCTTCATTCCAGCTGCCAGCCCCGCCGTGGCGCCGGTCACGCTGTCGTCGACCGCCACGGCCTCGGCGGGATCGACGTCGGCCAACCAGGCGGCGCGCAGGAAAGGTTCGGCATGCGGCTTGCCTTCACGCACGTCGTTGCGGCTGACCGTCTTCATGCCGGGATATACGAGGCCTACGGCGCGCAGATTGGCATCGACGATCAGCCTGTCGGAGTTGGACACCACCGCTTGCGGCACGCCAAGCGCGAGCAGCTCATTGAAAATCTCGATCGCGCCGGTGCGTGGCGTCAGCGTTTCGGCCATCGGCAGATAGTGATCGTACTTGCGCACGATCCAGTCGTCGAAAGGCAGGTCGAGGCCGAACTCGTCGCGCAGCATTTCGTAGACCGGCCATGCGGCGATGCCGAGCACGCGCTCATGCAGGTCGGCCGGCGGCGCGATGCCGACGCTGTGCAGCGCCGCAATCAGCGCCGCCTCGTGCAGCGGCTCGCTGTCGACCAGCGTGCCGTCCATATCCCAGAAAACCGCTTTCGGCGTCATGCAAGGCTCCATTCTCAAAAAATTCCTTAAAGCGTTTAGCGCGCGAGATAAACCGCCGCGTCCCCGCTAATGCATGTCGCGCAAAGTGTGCAGCGGTTTTGCGATGACGACATGCATAAAAAGGAACCTAAAACGCGTCGCATGAGGTCGATCGAACGCAACGCGCTTTAGAACCGTGATTGGTGCGACCTCGACAGCCTTGCTGTTGCAACGAGACTGGGTCGACCTGTCACTTCGCTCCAAACACCCAAGTTTCATCACTAAGCAATTGCTCTTACAATAGGCAATTGCGCGCAAGTTCATTCCCTGCGAAACTACTGCGCTCCGCCTCTTATGCTCGGCGGGGTTGGGAGGCAGGAACTTGAATTCGCGGCAGGACAGCGGCGGCAACAGGCTGGACGACGCGGCGCGTGCCGGCTGGCTCTATTATGTCGCAGGCAACACCCAGGACCAGATCGCCGCCACGCTTGGCATCTCGCGGCAGACGGCGCAGCGGCTGGTGTCGCTCGCAGTCTCCGAAGGGCTGATCAAGGTGCGCGTCGACCATCCGATCGCCAATTGCCTCGACCTTGCGGCACGGCTGAAATCGCGCTTTGCGCTCGATCTGGTCGAGGTGGTGCCGAGCGACCCTTCTTCTTCCTCCACCGTCATCGGCGTCGCCGAGGCGGCGGCGGCCGAGATCGAACGGCGGCTGCGGTCGCGGGGGCCCGCCGTCAGGGCGATCGGCACCGGCCGCACGCTGAAGGCCGCGATCGAGCAACTGCCGCCGATGGAATGCCCGCAGCACAAAGTGGTGTCGCTGACCGGCAACATCTCGCCGGACGGCTCGGCGGCCTTCTACAACGTCATCTTCACCATGGCCGACAGGGTCAAGGCGCGTTCGTTTCCGATGCCTTTGCCGGTCATCGCTTCCTCGCCCGAGGAGCGCGAGATGCTGCTCAGCCAGCCGATGATCCAGCCGACGCTGGCGCTTGCGGCCGAGGCCGACGTCACCTTTGTCGGCATCGGCGATCTCGGCCCGAAAGCGCCGCTTTACGAAGACGGCTTCATTTCGGAGGGCGAATTAAAGGCGCTGCAGAAGGCCGGCGGCGTCGCCGAGATCGTCGGCTGGGTATTCGATCGTGACGGCCGCATGATCGAGGGCATCACCAATGATCGGGTGTCGTCGGCGCCGCTGCCGTCGCGCGAAAAGTCGCTGGTGATCGCGCTTGCCATGGGCGACCGCAAGCTGCCGGGCATCTTCGCCGCCGTCAACCGGCGGTTGGTCAACGGCCTCATCACCGATGAGCGGACCGCCGCCGCCTTGCTGGCGGGCGCATGATCTCCGAGCCGCTGGCGGTCGGAAACGATCATGTGAAATCGAAACGCATCTGAATCCCCGATAAAACGAGCGTCACTACTGGTGCCGGCCGCAAGGATCGTTGCCGTCGAGAAAGCCCATGTCGCGCTGCAGATGCGGCGGCAGCTCCCGGACGTCGAGATAGGCCCGTTTCCGCGCCGCGTGCCTTGCCAATCCCCGCGCCAACCGTGAAAACCAGCCATGGGCTGGAGCAAGAAGCAGCTTTTCCTGTATTGTGGTCATGATCGTCAGCCTTCGCTATCCCTAGGCGTAATTGATCTTCAATACGGAATATCGGTAGGACCGGCCGGTGCCGCCAATCAAACGTCGATCACTGCCCATAAGGAGGGCTTATGCCGGAGCTCAATTCACGACAGCTGGTTTCGCAGCTTCCTCCGCTTCAGGCGATCCGGGTGTTCGAGGCGGTGGCGCGGCATCTCTCGTTCACCAAGGCCGCCCAGGAGCTTGGCATGACGCAGGCGGCGGCAAGCTATCAGATCAAGCTTCTGGAGGAGCGCATCGGCGCGCCCCTGTTCTTGCGCCAGCCAAAACAGATCGTGCTGACCGAACCCGGCCAGCGCCTGGCGCCCGCGGTCAGCGAGGCGTTCGCGCTGTTGAGCGGCGCCTATGCCGCCGCGCGCACCGGCGCCGACGGCTTGCTTTGCGTTTCGACGCTGCTGACATTTGCCTCCAATTGGCTGGCGCAGCATCTCGGTTCGTTCCAGGTCGCGCATCCGTCGCTGGCGGTGCGCGTCGATACTTCGAACAGGGTTGTCGACTTTGCCAGAGAGGATATCGACATCGCCATCCGCTCCGGCGGTGGCAACTGGCCGGGCGTCGAGACCCATATGCTTTTCAGGGCCGATTTCACGCCGGTCCTTAGTCCAAAGCTCGCGGCAAGCATCGGCGGAGTCAAGGAGCCGGCCGACCTGCTGCGGCTGCCGATCCTCGACCCGGGTGACATCTGGTGGCGGGACTGGTTTGCCGCCGCCGGCCTGCCGGTCGAGGATCTGGCCAGGCGTCCCGGCACCAGCATGGGCGCGCAGGCCTACGAGGCCAATGCCGCGATTGCCGGCCACGGCGTGGCGATCGTTACCAAGGCGCTGTTCAAGACCGAACTTGCCGACGGCCGCCTGATCCAGCCCTTTGATCTGGTCGGTGACGACGGCCACGCCTATTGGCTGGTCTATCCGACGGCACGACGCAACGTGCCGAAGATCCGCGCCTTCCGCGATTGGATCCTGAGTGAAATCGCTTGCCAGTAGGCTGAATCCCAGCAAGCCCGATAGCAAAGCGCCGGGCCCAATCAGCCCGGCCGAATCCTTCGTCAGACATGCCGCAAACGTCCCAGGCTTGCCGCTGCACAAGACCCGGCGTGCTGCGCTGCAGCAACGAATCCGTCTTGACATAATTCATCGCAAGTGAGTAATTGCTCACAGCCAAGGCAAATGCTCATCTTGGTTTATGGGAGGAATTTTGATGAAACTTCGCACGTTCACCTTAGGCCTGTTCTCGGCCAGCGCGCTCGCTTTCGCCGCGCATGCCGAATCCATCACCATCGCCACGGTCAACAATGGCGATATGGTCCGCATGCAGAAGCTGACCGACGACTTCACCGCCAAGAATCCCGACGTCCAGCTGCAGTGGGTCACGCTCGAGGAAAACGTTCTGCGCGAGCGCGTCACCACCGACATCGCCACCAAGGGTGGCCAGTACGACGTGATGACTATCGGCACCTATGAAGTGCCGATCTGGGCCAAGCAGAACTGGCTTTTGCCGCTCGACAAACTCGGCGACGATTACGACGTCAAGGACATCATCCCGGCCATAGCCGGCGGCCTGTCGGTCGACGGCAAGCTCTACGCAGCCCCGTTCTACGGCGAAAGCTCCTTCGTCATGTACCGCAAGGACCTGATGGAAAAGGCCGGGCTCAAGATGCCCGATGCACCGACCTGGGACTTCATCAAGCAGGCCGCCGACAAGATGACCGACCGCGCCAACGGCGTGAACGGCGTCTGCCTGCGCGGCAAGGCCGGCTGGGGCGAGAACATGGCCTTCCTGACCGCCATGTCGAACTCGTTCGGCGCGCGCTGGTTCGACGAGAACTGGAAGCCGCAATTCGACCAGCCCGAATGGAAGAACACGCTGCAGTTCTATGTCGACCTGATGAAGGCCGACGGCCCCGAGGGCGCGTCGTCCAACGGCTTCAACGAAAACCTGGCGCTGTTCCAGCAGGGCAAATGCGGCATGTGGATCGACGCTACCGTCGCTGCCTCCTTCGTTTCCGACCCGAAGAACTCCACCGTCGCCGACAAGGTCGGCTATGCGCTGGCGCCGGACAATGGCCTCGGCAAGCGCGGCAATTGGCTGTGGGCATGGTCGCTAGCCATCCCCGCCGGCACGCAGAAGGCCGACGCCGCTCAAAAGTTCGTAGCCTGGGCAACCAGCAAGCACTATGCCGAGCTCGTCGCCTCGAAGGAAGGCTGGGCCAACGTTCCGCCGGGAACGCGCTCGTCGCTCTATGCCAATCCCGAATACCAGAAGGCAGCACCTTTCGCCAAGATGACGCTGGACTCGATCAACTCCGCCGATCCGACGCACCCGACCGTCAAGCCGGTGCCTTATGTCGGCGTCCAGTTCGTCGCCATTCCTGAGTTCCAGGGTCTCGGCACCACCGTCGGCCAGCTCTTCTCGGCGGCACTTGCCGGCCAGTCGAGCGTCGACGATGCCTTGAAGCAGGCGCAGGACGCCGCCACCGCGACGATGACCGAGGGCGGTTACATCAAGTAAGCTCCTCCGGGTGCCGGTTGCCAATGGCGACCGGCAACGGCCGCCCGAATCCCAGTTCGGGCGGCCAGCTTTCACACCGCTGAAAAACTTGGCCGACCTCGAAGGGTGACCGTCATGGCTACTCAGCAGACCCGTTCGCTTGCCCGTTTCATGATGGCGCCATCCGTGGTGGTGCTGCTGGTCTGGATGATTGTGCCGCTGGCATTCACGCTGTGGTTTTCCTTCCAGCAATACAACCCGCTCAATCCGATGCGCGACGGCTTCGTCGGGTTTTCGAACTACGCGCTGTTCTATTCCAACCCGGCATTCCTGCAGTCGATCCTCAACACGCTCACCATCGTCGTCAGCGTGCTTTTGATCACGGTGATCGGCGGTATTCTGCTCGCCCTTCTGCTCGATCAGCCGATGTGGGGACAGGGCATCGTCCGCATCCTTGTCATCTCGCCGTTCTTCGTCATGCCACCGGTGGCAGCACTGGTCTGGAAGAACATGATCATGCATCCGCAGTACGGGGTTTTCGCCGATATTGCGCGCTTCTTCGGCGGGCAGCCGATCGATTGGTTCGGGCAGCATCCGCTCCTGGCGATCATCATCATCGTTGCCTGGCAATGGCTGCCGTTTGCTACGCTGATCCTGTTGACCGCGCTTCAGTCGCTCGACGGCGAGCAGAAGGAAGCCGCCGAAATGGACGGCGCCGGCTTCATCAGCCGCTTCATCTATTTGACGCTGCCTCATATGTCGCGCGCCATAACCGTCGTCATCCTGATCCAGACGATCTTCCTGCTGTCGGTCTATGCCGAGATCCTCGTCACCACCAATGGCGGCCCGGGTTACGCCTCCACCAACCTGCCCTTCCTCGTCTATCAGAAGGCATTGCTGGAGTTCAAAATCGGCCAGGCGTCCGCCGGCGGTATCATTGCCGTCATTCTCGCCAACATCGTTGCCTTCTTCGCCATGCGCGCTGTCGGCAAGAACCTGGATAAATAAGGGAGGATAAGATGGCACGTGCGCTGAACCACCCCCACTCCGTCCCGCTGCGCGGGACACCTCTCCCCCTGCCCGGGGTAGAGGAAAGGCCTGCATCGAAACCGCGCCCTTCCTCCACCCCCTCGATCGGGGGAGAGGTGGGTTGCGCAGCAAACCGGAGTGGGGGTCGACCCTGCCGCCAACATCGCCGATAGGGAGGACCTGACCATGGCACGTGCAGTCACCACCCAGCACAAGACGATTGCTACCGCGGCCGCCTGGATCGTCGCGCTGCTGATCTTCTTCCCGATCCTCTATACGATCATCACTTCGTTCAAGTCGGAGCAGGAGGCTATCCAGGGCTTCAACCTGTTCCCGTCGGGAACCACGGAGAGCTATTCCGAGGTCCAGGCGCAGAACGGCTATTTCAAATTCTTCCTGAACTCGGTGTTCCTGTCGGTCGGCTCGACCATCCTGGCTCTGCTCGTCGCCATACCGGCGGCATGGTCGATGGCGTTTTCGCCGGGCAAACGCACCAAGGACATCCTGATGTGGATGCTTTCCACCAAGATGATGCCGGCCGTCGCCGTGCTGTTTCCGATCTATCTGATCTTCCGCGATACCGGTCTGCTCGACAGCCGCATCGGCCTGATGGTCATGCTGATGCTGATCAACCTGCCGATCGTGGTCTGGATGCTTTACACCTATTTTCGCGAGATCCCGGGCGAGATCCTGGAAGCGGCGCGCATGGACGGCGCATCGCTCTGGAACGAGATCATCTATGTGCTGACGCCGATGGCGGTCCCCGGCATCGCCTCGACCATGCTGCTCAACATCATTCTCGCCTGGAACGAGGCGTTCTGGACGATCCGGCTGACCACCACCGAGGCCGCGCCGCTCACCGCTTTCATCAGCTCCTTCTCCAGCCCGCAGGGGCTGTTCTGGGCCAAGCTTTCGGCCGCCTCGACGCTGGCGATCGCACCGATACTGATCATGGGCTGGTTCAGCCAGAAGCAGCTGGTCCGAGGTCTGACATTCGGTGCGGTAAAGTAGCGGGCATCGCCTGACGCAAAACGAAAAGATAGCCCTTCGGGGGAGGAAACCATGGGAAACATCACGCTCAAGAACGTCTCCAAATCCTTCGGGGCGACGTCCATCATCCCCGGCCTCGATCTCGTCATCGAGGACGGAGAGTTCGTCGTCTTCGTCGGCCCGTCGGGCTGCGGCAAATCCACCCTGTTGCGTCTGATCGCCGGTCTCGAGGATACCAGCGGCGGCACCATCATCATCGATGGTCGCGACGTCACCGGCGAGGCGCCGGCCAAGCGCAAGCTGGCTATGGTGTTCCAGTCCTATGCGCTCTACCCGCACATGACGGTGGCCAAGAACATCGCCTTCCCGCTGAAGATGGCGGGCGAGGACCAGGCGACCATCGACAAGAAGGTGAAGGACGCCGCGCGGATCCTGAACCTCACCAACTACCTCGACCGCCGCCCCGGCCAGCTCTCCGGCGGCCAACGGCAGCGCGTCGCCATCGGCCGCGCCATCGTGCGCCAGCCGTCGGCCTTCCTGTTCGACGAGCCTTTGTCCAATCTCGACGCGGCGCTGCGCGGCACCATGCGGCTGGAGATCAGCGAGCTGCATCACCAGCTCAAGACAACCATGGTCTACGTCACCCACGACCAGATCGAGGCGATGACCATGGCCGACAAGATCGTCGTGCTCAATGCCGGCAATATCGAGCAGGTCGGCTCGCCGATGGAGCTCTATAAGACGCCGAAGAACCTGTTCGTCGCCGGCTTCATAGGTTCGCCGAAGATGAACCTGATCGAAGGCGCGCCGGCCGCCAAATATGGCGCCAAGACGGTCGGCATCCGCCCGGAGCATATGAACATTTCGAAGACGTCAGGCGACTGGAAGGCGACGGTCGGGGTTGCCGAGCATCTCGGCTCCGACACGTTTTTGCACGTCCAGGCGGATGGTGTCGGGCAGCTGACGGTGCGTGCCGACGGCGAGTTGGCCGCCCATCACGGCGACACGATCTACCTGACGCCGGAAAAGGCCAAGCTGCATCGTTTCGGCGCCGACGGGAAGGCGATGCTGCAATGAGGCTCCGGGGTAAATCGGCGCTGATTACCGGATCGGCGCGCGGCATCGGCAGGGCGTTTGCCGAAGCCTACATGCGCGAAGGGGCGACGGTCGCGATTGGCGACATCAATCTCGAAGCCGCCGAGAAGACGGCTTCGGAAATCGGCCGCAACGCCTACGCGGTAAAGCTCGACGTCACCGATCTCGCGTCTATCGATGAGGCCGTCAAGGCAGTCGAAGCCAGGGCCGGCGGCCTGGATATCTTGATCAACAACGCTGCTTTGTTCGACCTGGCGCCGATCGTCGAGATCACCAAGACAAGCTACGACAAATTGTTTTCGGTCAACGTCGCCGGCACGCTGTTTACGTTGCAGGCCGCCGCCCGTTCGATGATTGCCCGGGGCAAGGGCGGCAAGATCATCAACATGGCAAGCCAGGCCGGGCGCCGCGGCGAGGCGCTGGTCACCGTCTACTGCGCCACCAAGGCGGCGGTCATCTCGCTCACCCAGTCGGCAGGGCTCGACCTGATCAAACACCGCATCAACGTCAACGCCATCGCCCCGGGTGTCGTCGACGGCGAGCATTGGGACCATGTCGATGCCTTGTTCGCCAAGTTCGAGAACCGGCCGAGGGGCGAGAAGAAGAGGCTGGTCGGCGAAGCCGTGCCTTATGGCCGCATGGGCACGGCGCAAGACCTCACCGGCATGGCGGTGTTCCTGGCCAGCGATGAGGCCGAGTACATCGTCGCCCAGACCTACAATGTCGATGGCGGCCAGTGGATGAGTTGAGGGGGCGAAGGCGCTCTTCCCCCCGTCTCCTCCACGGGGGGAAGAGCCGTCCCGCTAAAGGGTAAAAGCAGATGACCGTGAAACTCTCTTCTTCCATCCTCGCCAAGCTGCCGCCCAAGGTCGCCGGCCCGAAATATGATCGCGCCGCGCTCAAGGCCGGCATCGTGCATTTCGGCGTCGGCAATTTCCATCGCTCGCACCAGGCCGTCTATCTCGACGACCTGTTCAATTCGGGTGTCGGCCACGACTGGGCCATTGTTGGCGCCGGCGTCTTCGAGGGCGAGAAGGTCGGCCGCGGCAAGTTGCAGGAGCAGGACTGGCTGACCACCGTGGTCGAGCAGGACAGCGGCCATATGAGCGCGCGCGTCACCGGCGTCATGATCGACTTCCTGGTGCCGGGCGATGCGGCCGCAATCGTCGAGCGGCTTGCCGATCCGGCGATCAAGATCGTCTCCCTGACCATTACCGAGGGCGGCTATTTCATCGATCCGGCATCCGGCGTCTTCAATCCGACACATCCCGACATCGTTGCCGACGCTGAGCCGGGGGCGACGCCGAAGACCGTCTTCGGCCTCGTCCTCGCCGGGCTGCTGCGCCGCCGCGCCGACGGTATCGTGCCCTTCACAATCATGTCCTGCGACAACATCCCCCATAACGGCCACGTCACCTCAGATGGCGTCATCGGCCTTGCGCGGCTGATCGACGAAGGTTTGGCAAACTGGGTGAGCGAGAACGTTGCCTTTCCCAATGGCATGGTCGACCGCATCACGCCGGCCACCACCGACCGCGAGCGCGGCATTCTCTCCAGCGAGTTCGGCCTCGACGACAATTGGCCGGTGTTTTGCGAACCGTTCAAGCAATGGGTGCTGGAGGACCGTTTCACCGACGGCCGCCCGCCGCTGGAAAAGGTCGGCGTGCAGTTCGTCAGCGACGTCGCGCCCTATGAGCTGATGAAGATCCGCATCCTCAATGGCGGCCATGCGACCATCGCCTATCCGGCCGGGCTGATGGACATCCATTTCGTCCATGAGGCGATGCAGGAGCCGCTGGTACGCGGCTTCCTCGACAAGCTCGAGCATGACGAAATCATCCCGACCGTGCCGCCGGTTCCGGACACCGACCTCGAAGATTACTACCAGCTCATCGAGCACCGCTTCTCCAATCCGAAGATCGGCGACACCATACGCCGGCTTTGCCTCGACGGCTCCAACCGCCAGCCGAAATTCATCATTCCGACCATCGCCGACCGGCTGAAGGCTGGCAAAAGTGTCACCGGCCTTGCACTGGAATCGGCGCTCTGGTGTCGCTACTGCTTCGGCACGACGGATTCCGGTGCCGTCACCGAGCCCAACGACCCGAACTGGGGCCGGTTGCAGGCGACGGCCAAGGCGGCCAGGGACATGCCTGCCGCCTGGCTTGCCATGGAGGACATCTATGGCGATGTCGGCCGCTCGCCGCCGTTCGCTGAAGCCTTCGGCCAAGCGCTGAGACTGCTGTGGGCGGACGGCGCGCGCGCGACACTGACGCGCTATCTCGCCGGCGACCTCTGAAGCCGATCCAGCGCGATGACGCCTGAACTGGTCATTTTCGACTGTGACGGCGTGCTGGTGGACAGTGAGATGCTGTCCGTCTCGGCATTGCTGGAGATGATCGCGCTTGCCGGCGGCAACGTCAGCGAGGACATTGCCTACGAGCACTTCCTCGGCAAGAGCATGAAGAGCGTCCGCGAAATCCTCGCAAGCGACTTCGGGCTCGATCTCACCGACCAGCATCTGACCGAGATGCGCTCCGAACTGATGCGCAGATTCCGCGAGGAGCTGAAACCGATGCCAGGTATCGCACAGGTCCTGCCGAGGCTCGGCGTACCGTGCTGCGTCGCCTCCTCCGGCACCCTGGAACGCATCCGCTATGCGCTCGACGTCACCGGGTTGCTTGGGCTGCTGGAGCCGCATTTGTTCAGCGCCGCCATGGTGGCGCGGGGCAAACCGGCGCCCGATCTCTTTCTCCATGCAGCAGATAAAATGAGAGCGGCCCCGCGAAACTGCCTCGTCGTCGAGGACAGCCCGGCCGGCATCGAAGCGGCGCGGGCGGCCGGCATGCGCGTCCTTGCCTTCACCGGCGGCTCGCACACCGGCAACCCGGCATTGAAAGCGCGGCTTGCGTCGAGTGAGCCGGACTTTATATTCGCTGACATGCTGCAATTGCCCGATCTGATTGCAGGCCTGGGAGCGAGAGCAAGAACACCTTGACCAACAGTTTCGTTTGCGCGGTCGATGTCGGCACCGGAAGCGCTCGTGCCGGCATTCTCGACACCGGTGGCGCCTTGCTCGGCCGCGCCGAGCACCCGATCGCCATGCAACAGCCGAAGGCCGACCATGCCGAGCACGATTCGCAGGATATATGGTCGGCGGTGTGCATGGCCGTCCGCGCTGCCCGCGAAAAGGCGGGCGTGCGGGCCGAGGATATCGTCGGCATCTCCTTTGATGCCACCTGCTCGCTGGTGGTGCGAGACCGGCATGGCGGCCAGCTCAGCGTGTCCGTCACTGGTGAAAGGCGCTGGGACACCATTGTCTGGCTCGACCATCGCGCAATTGCCGAGGCCGACGAATGCACTGAAAGCGGCCACGCTGTGCTCGACTATATCGGCGGCGTCATGTCGCCGGAAATGGAGACGCCGAAGCTGATGTGGCTGAAGCGCAACCTGCCCGGAACATGGAACGAAGCCGGCTATCTATTCGACCTCACCGACTTCCTCACCTGGAAGGCAAGCGGCTCGCTCTCCCGTTCACAATGCACGCTGACCGCCAAATGGACCTATCTAGCCCATGAAGCGACCGGCTGGCGGCGCGACTTCTTCGAAGCCGTCGGGCTCGGCGATATCTTTGAGCACGGCAACCTGCCGGAAAAGGCAAGCCCGGTCGGTGCCGATATCGGCCCGCTCGGCGCGCAAGCCGCGACGGAGCTTGGCCTCACCGAAAAATGCCGGGTCGGCGCCGGCGTCATCGATGCCTATGCCGGCGCGCTTGGCGTGCTCGGCGGTTTCGCCGGTGACGCGACGAACATCGGCCGCCATCTGGCCCTGATTGCCGGTACGTCGAGTTGCGTCATGGCGATGTCGCCCGATCCGCAGCCTTTCGCCGGTGTCTGGGGCCCATATTATGGCGCAGCCCTTCCCGGCCTGTGGCTGTCGGAAGGTGGCCAGTCGGCCACCGGCGCGCTGCTCGACCACATCATCCGCTGGCATGGCGCCGGCGGCGAGCCGGATGCCGCCATGCATGCCAGGATTGCCCACCGCGTCGCCGAGTTGCGTGCCGCCGAGGGCGAAAACCTCGCCGCAAGGCTGCACGTACTGCCCGATTTTCACGGCAACCGCTCGCCGCTCGCCGACCCGCATGCCGTCGGCGTCATCAGCGGGCTGACGCTGGATGCCTCCTTCGACAGTCTGTGCAAGCTCTACTGGCGCACCGCCGTCAGCATCGCGCTTGGCGTCCGTCATGTGCTGGAAGCGCTGAACGAGAACGGCTATCTGATCGACACGCTGCACGTCACCGGCGGCCACACCAAGAACCCGCTGTTGATGGAGCTCTATGCCGATGCAACCGGCTGCACGGTGGTCGAGCCGCTGGCGGACGAGGCGGTGCTGCTCGGCACCGGCATGATTGCCGCCACCGCGGCCAGGCTTTTTCCCGATTTGAACGCTGCCTGCGTCGCCATGCAACAGGGCGGCAGGACGCGAGAGCCCAATCCGGCTGCCGCCGGCCGGTTCGATCGCGACTACCGCGTGTTTCTCGAAATGCACAGGCAAAGGCAGGCGCTGGACGCGATCCGATAAATCGGGATCGGTTGCTATCTCTGGTTCCAGCGCCGGATGACCGGCTCGTCAAGGTCGTGCTCATAACCGAGCACGCTTATGCTGGCGGTATCCAGCACGAAAAACGCGCCGGCTTGCGGCGGCAGGCCGAGCCAGCGTGCGGCCAGCACCCTAAGGAAATGCGAGCTTGAGAAGACCAGGACATTGCTGCCGACCTCGCGCAACTGGCTGACGATCCGGTCCGCCCTCGAGCCGACATCCGTGGCGGACTCGCCGCTCGGGCAGCCGTCGCGAAAGAGACGCCAGCCGGGGCGCTCGGCGAGGATTTGCTTGGTGGTCAATCCCTCATAGGCACCATAATCCCACTCCGCCAGATCGTCCTTCTTCACGCCTGACGAGCCGAAGCCGGCCAGCGCACAGGTGTTGAAGGCGCGCTGCGACGGGCTCGACCACACCGCCGAGAAGGACAGGCCCTTGAGCCGCTCAGCGATCCGCCTTGCCGCTTCCTCGCCGGCCGGCGTCAGCGGTATGTCGGTTCGGCCGGTATGTTTTCCGGACGCACTCCATTCCGTCTCGCCATGCCGAACCAGATAGATTTCGGGAAACGCGCTCATCAGGCTGCCTTTCAAATGGATTCTGCCGCGACCATAGCGGCTTCCATAGCCTCTCCAATAGCCTGCATTGAACCGACTGGCTTAACCCTTCCGCAAGTCAGCCTCTTGCCACCGGTGCCCATTTGATAGACAAACCCGTCGTAATGCGGAATCCGGCCGATCTTGGCCATTTTCCGCGCTGAGACGCGGCTTCCGGCTCTTGCCGACGTGCCGCAATCGGATAGGCGGAAAACTAGAATGTCTGCGATCGAAGCCGACGCTCGCGCGCCGGAAAACCTTTGGCGTCGGGAAATCAGGGCGATGCTGGCGCTCGCCTGGCCGATGGTGCTGACCAATCTCGGCCAGACCGCGATGACCGCTACCGACGTCATGATGATGGGGCGGCTGGGGCCGGACACGCTGGCCAGCGGTGCGCTTGGTGCCAATCTCTACTTCATGCCGCTCATCTTCGGGCTCGGCCTGATGCTGGCGACCTCGCCGATGATGGCGACCGAGCTCGGCCGTCGCCGGCACTCGGTGCGCGACCTGCGCCGCACCGTGCGCCAGGGTCTGTGGCTGGCGATCCTCATTTGCATTCCGATATGGGCCCTTCTCTGGCACGGCGAGAGCGTGTTGCTGGCCATGGGTCAGGAACCGGCGCTGGCGCACCAGGCCGGCATCTATCTGCGCTGGCTCGAATGGGCGGTGTTGCCCTTTTTCGGCTACATCGTCCTGCGCTCGTTCATTTCGGCGCTGGAGCGGCCGGGCTGGGCGCTGATCATCGTCTTCGTTGCCGTCGCCTGCAACGCCTTCTTCAACTGGCTGTTCATGTTCGGCAATCTCGGCATCCAATCGATGGGCATCGCCGGCTCCGGCCTCGCCACCACTCTGTCCAGCACGTTGATGTTCGCCGGCATGGCGGCGGTGGTGATGCTTGAGAAGAAATTCCGGCGCTATCGTCTGTTCGGACGCTTCTGGCGCGCCGATTGGCCGCGCTTCAAGGGCCTGCTGCGGCTCGGCCTGCCGATCGCCGGCCTGCTGGCGTTCGAGGTGACGATCTTCAACGCGGCGGCCTTTCTCATGGGCCTGATCGATGCGGCTTCGCTTGCCGCCCATGCGATCGCCATCCAGATCGCCTCGATCACCTTCATGGTGCCGCTCGGCCTCAACCAGGCGGTGACGGTGCGCGTCGGACTTGCCCACGGCGCCGGCAATCCGGAAGGTGTCTGCCGGGCTGGCTGGACCGCCTATGTCGTCGGTGTCTCCTTCATGGCGCTGATGGGGCTAGTGATGATCCTGTGGCCGCATCTCTTGATCGGCGCCTTCATCGATCTGGGCAATCCGGCTAATGCCGAGGTGGTGGCGCTTGCCGTGTCGTTCCTCGCCTTTGCCGCGCTGTTCCAGGTTTTTGACGGTGCGCAGGCGGTCGCCAGCGGCATGCTGCGCGGCCTGCACGACACCAAGGTGCCGATGATCTATGCCGCGATCGGATATTGGGGCGTCGGGCTGCCGCTCGGCGTGCTGCTGGCCTTCCGTTTCGGCTTCAACGGCGTCGGCATCTGGATCGGCCTGTCGTCGGGACTGGCGGTGGTTGCGGCGCTCTTGCTAGGGCGCTGGCTGCGGCGTGACAGGATCGCGCCGCCGCTGGTATTCGGGCGTTGAATTGCTGGTCGCCCGCTCAGCGGGCCGCCGCCCGCTGCTCGAGCGAACGTGCGTATTGCGTCAGCGGAAAGCACATGACGAAGAAGATCAGCGCTACCAGCCCATAGACTTTGAACGGTTCGAAGGTCGCATTGTTGATCGCGTTGGATGTCCTCACCAGCTCCTCGAAACCGATGATCGACGTCAGCGCGGTCGACTTGATCAGCTGCACCAGAAAGCCGACGGTCGGTGCGCGGGTGATCGAAAACGCCTGAGGCAAGATGATCAGCCGGAGTTCCTGTAGATAGTGCAGGCCGAGGCTGGCGCCGGCGTCCCACTGGCCGCGCGGCAGTGCATCGACGCCGCCGCGCCAGATCTCGGCGAGATAGGCGCTGGCAAAGAAGGTCAGGCCAAGCACCGCCGCGGTCCACGGCTCGATGCGCAGGCCCAGCATCGGCAAGCCGAAGAACATCAGGAAGAGCTGCATCAGCAGCGGCGTGCCCTGGAAAAGCGCGATGTAGCCGGAGGCAAACCGGCGCGCCCATTTATTCTTGGCGATCCGGAAGAACAACACGATCATGCCGACCACGGCCCCGCCGACAAAGGCGGCCAGCGACAAGAGCACCGTCCAGCGCGCCGCCAGCAGCAGGTTGCGCAGAATGTCCCAGAAGGTGAATTCGATCATGACACGCCGGCTCCGAGAAGCCGGCGCCCGCCGCCGACCAGCAGCCGGCGCAGCCCAATCGACAGGATGAGATAGACCATCGTCACGATGAAATAGGTCTCGAAAGCCCGGAACGTGCGCGCCTGCAGCATGTCGGCTTCATAGGTCAGCTCGCGAACGGCGATCTGCGATACCACGGCGGATTCCAGCATCATGATGACGATCTGGCTGGTCAGCGCCGGATAGATCACCTTGAGCGCCTGCGGCAGAACGATCTTGATGAAGACCTGGCGCGGCCTGAGCCCAAGCGCCAGTGCCGCTTCCGTCTGCCCGGGCGGCACCGCGTCGAGCCCGGCGCCAACGATCTCGATCGTATAGGCAGCCATGTTGAGCGTCATCGCCAGCATGGCTGCCAGCATCGGATCGAGCCTGACGCCGATGCTGGGCAGCCCGAAGAAGATGAAGAATAGCTGCACCAGGAACGGCGTGTTGCGGATCACCTCGACATAGACGCCGATCGCCCGCTTGAGCAGGAGCGGACCGTTCCGCCGCCCTGCGGCGCCGAGGATGCTGAGCAACGTTCCCGCCAGCGTGGTGACAGTGATCAACAGGATCGTCGTGGCCGCGCCGCGCGCGATCGCCCCTGTCGCCCCGGCAAGCCAGCCGAAGTCGAGGCTATAGCTCACCGGCCATCAATCCTTGAGATTGGCGGGATCGAGCGGCGTCTTCAGCCAGGCTTTCGAGCTTTCGTCCAGTCTGCCGTCGGCCAGCATCTTGGCAACCGCGTCATTGACCGCCTGCTTCAGGCGGTCTTCCTTCTTGTTGAGGCCGATATGCGAGGGCGAGGTGAGAAGCTGGAATTTCTGCTCCGGCTTCAGTTCCTCCTGGCGGGCAAGCACCTGGGCGCCGACATCGTTGCCGACCACCATCAATTGGGTCTGGCCCGAAATGAAGGCCTGGATGACGGAATTATAGTTGTCGAAGCGGCGGATGTCGGCCGAGGCCGGTGCCGCCTCGGTCAGCGAGGTATCCTCCAGCGTGCCGCGATTGACGGCGATCGACTTGTCGGCGAGGTCTTCCTTGCCTTTGACCGCAAGAGCTGCCGGGCCGATGACTGCGATGTAATAGGGCGCGTAGGCGGCGGCGAAATCGATCACCTGCTCACGCTCCTTGGAATAGCCGACACTCATCAGCAGGTCGACCCGCTTGTCGGTCAGGTACGGAATGCGGTTCTGGCCGGTCACGCTGACCAGATTGAGCTTGACCTTGAGCTGGTCGGCGATGGATTGCGCCACGTCGATGTCGTAGCCCTTGATGCTCATGTCGGCGCTGGCCGAGGAGAAGGGCGGGAAGTCGGAAAAGATGCCGACATTGATGGCGCCGGCCTTGGCGATGTCGTCGATCGCGTCGGCATTGGCGGCCTGGTTGGTGAAAGCAAGACCGGTCGCGCCGAGCATCAGCACGGCGGCGATGGATGATTTGAGCTTCATGTGAAGTGTCATTGTCATTCCCCTGCTGGAAGCTTGTTTGTTTGAGTGCAACCGCCGACTCCAGCGCGGCGGTCGCCTTTGGGTTCTCTAGTGGACCATGATCTTCTCCGAAAACCGGTTCCGCCTTTTCGGGATCATGGTCGAGCGTGTCAGCCCGCCTTGCTGGTGATTGCCGGGCTGAAGACGATCAGGCTGAGGATCTCGAACAGCACCTGCGCGCCGGCATGCGCCGTGTTGCTGGTCGCGTCGTACTGCGGTGCCACCTCGACGACGTCGCCGCCGACGATGTTGAGGCCTTTCAGGCCGCGCAGCAGCTCGAGCACTTCGCGCGTCGTCAGCCCGCCGACCTCCGGCGTGCCGGTGCCCGGCGCGAAGGCAGGATCGATGCTGTCGATATCGAACGAGACATAGGTCGGGCCGTCGCCGACTATCCTGCGCGCCTTGTCGATAATGGCGGGAATGCCGAGGCCGGTCACCTCTTCGGCATGCACGACGGTCATGCCGGACTCATAGGTGAACTCCCACAGATACTCGGCCGAGCCGCGAATGCCGATCTGGATGGTGCGGCTCGGGTCGAGCACGCCGTCCAGCACCGCGTTACGGAACGGCCCGCCATGGTGGAACTTGGTCATGTCGAACAGGCCGCTGGTGTCGCAATGGGCGTCGATATGGATCATGCCCACAGGCGCCTTTTTGCCGACCGCCTTCAGGATCGGATGGCTGATCGAATGATCGCCGCCGACCGAAAGCGGCAGAACGCCGGCGTCGACGATCTGGTTGGTGCGGCGTTCGATGTCGTCATGGCTGGTCTCTAGCCGGTAGCGGCTCTGGAACGGCACATCGCCGATGTCGGCGACCTTCAGCTCATGCGTCGGTGCGCATTCCAGCACATGATTGTAGGGGCCGATGCGCTCGATGGCGCGCAGCGCCCTTGGCCCGAAACGGGCGCCCGGCCGGTTGGTGACGCCCAGATCCATCGGCACACCGATCATCGCCACCTGCAGATCGCCGAAATCCGGATTGTCGGCGGCGATTTCACGATAGGGCGCCGCGAGGAAGGTCGGGATGCCGGAATAGGGCGCCAGTCGCGTGCCGGTCTTGGAGAAGATCTTGTCGGCGACACGCTGGAATTTCGGGTCGAACATTTCGCCGCCATGGCTCTCGCCGTATTTGCGGCGCAACGCTTCGAGCTTGCCGCGGTCGTAACCCATGTCGGTCCTCCATGGCTGGTGCGGCGCGCGGACAGCGGTCCCGATAGCCGCAGCCGTCGGCTGCCTGCAGATTTCACGTCTTGATGCAATGCCTGGGCAAAGTGTCCCGTAGCTGCATTGAAAAATCAATTGATATTGTTAGTGTGTTATCTGTGAGAAAATCTCACAGAGCCTCGGGTCCAAATGGCCAAGCGTTTGCCACCGCTCAACCCGCTGCGCGCCTTCGAGGCGACGGCGCGCCACGCCTCGCTGACCAAGGCGGCGGCTGAGCTCAACGTCACCCACGGCGCCATCAGCCATCAGATCAAGGCGCTCGAGCAATCGTTGGGTGTCAAGCTGTTCGAGCGTGCCGGTCAGCGGGTGAAGCTGACGCCACACGGCGCCGAGTTGCTGCCGGCGGTGTCGACCGCCTTCGACGGCATTGCCGCCGCCACGCAGCGCATGACGAGGCCGGCCAGCACCGGCGTTCTCTCTGTATCCTGCGTGCCGGCGCTACTGTTGCTGTGGATGATCCCGCGGCTGGGCAGCTTCACGTCGCAATATCCGGATATCAGGCTGACGCTGATCCCATCCAATGATGCCAAGGACGTCCGCGCACCGCATATCGATGTCTGCGTGCACTATGGTGACGGCAGCTGGACCGACTGCTGGATGCGCAAATGGTCGGGCCTCGAACTGTTCCCGGTGGTCAGCCCGACGCTGATCAACAACCGCCCGATCCGCACCGTCCGCGACCTCGCCGATCACGTCTTCCTGCATGGCGACGACGGCCGCGAATGGCATACCTGGCTGGCCGCCGCTGACGCGCTGGACCTGGAGCGCGGCCGCCGCCACCATCTTGGCGACGCGCGCATGGCGACCGAGGCCGCTGTCCACGGCCATGGCGTGGCGCTCGGCGACACGGTGACGGCAAGCGGACTGCTCGCCAGGGGCCTGCTTGTCGCCCCGTTCAGTCTTTCCGTGCCGGCCGTCGACGATTTCTACATCGTCTGCCGCAACGAGATGCGGTCGGCGCCGATCGTGCAATTGTTCATCGACTGGCTGTTTGCCGAGAAAGAGCAGGCCGACCGCCGCGCCGACGCGCCGGTGGCAGGCCGCATCGGCATTCGCCGCAAGCGTCCAGCGCTCAAGGTGGTCGGCGCCAAGACCGCATCCTGAGGCCGAAACTGCCGTAGGCGCCGCTTGCCGCAGGGGCTTCTTTTTGTCGGGCCAGCCCGCAAAGCGGGAGGCGCGTTCAAAAATTCGATGCTAAGAGGCATTTGGAGCAATTCCAGGAAAAGTGCGCAGCGGTTTTCCGTCCGGAATTGCGCTAGACAAAAGCTAGACCGAGCAGCGAAGGCGCATTGAGCGATGGCAAAGACCGATATAGCGCGGCGCGTCTACAATCACACCTGGAAGCTCGACCCGATCGTCCGCAGCTTGCTCGACACCGATTTCTACAAGCTTCTGATGCTGCAGATGATCTGGGGCATGTATCCCAAGGTCGACGCCACCTTCTCGCTGATCAACCGCACCACCTCGGTCCGCCTTGCCGAGGAGATCGATGAGACGGAGCTGCGCGAGCAGCTCGACCATGCCCGCACCTTGCGCTTCTCTAAGAAAGAGATGATCTGGCTCGGCGGCAACACCTTCTATGGCCGCAAGCAGATATTCGAACCGGAATTCCTCGCCTGGCTGGAAAATTTCCGGCTGCCCGAATACGAGCTTTCCAAGCGCGACGGTCAATACGAACTCGCCTTCAGCGGTCCGTGGATGTACACGACGCTGTGGGAGATCCCGGCGCTGGCAATTATCAATGAACTTCGATCTCGCGCGGCCATGCGGGCGTTCGGGCCGTTCGCGCTCGACGTGCTCTATGCCCGCGCCAAGGCCAAGATGTGGGCCAAGACCGAGCGGCTGAAGGCGCTGCCCGGCATCCGCATCTCGGATTTCGGCACCCGCCGCCGTCATTCTTTCCTGTGGCAGCGCTGGTGCGTCGAAGCGTTGAAGGAGGGCATCGGCGAGGCCTTCACTGGCACCTCCAACGTGCTGCTCGCCATGGACAACGATCTCGAGGCGCTCGGCACCAATGCGCATGAACTGCCGATGGTGTTCGCCGCGCTCACCAATTCGGAAAAGGAATTGAAACAGTCGCCCTACAACGTGCTGCAGGACTGGCAGCGCTACTACGGCGGCAACCTGCTGATCGTACTGCCGGACACCTTCGGCACCGCGGCGTTCCTGCGCGATGCACCGGACTGGGTCGCCGACTGGACCGGCTTCCGCCCCGACAGCGCGCCGCCGATCGAAGGCGGCGAGAAAATCATTTCCTGGTGGCGCGAAAAGGGCAAGGACCCCAAGCAGAAGCTGCTCATCTTCTCGGATGGGCTGGAGGTCGAGACCATCGAGGAAACCTACCGCCACTTCCGCGGCAAGGTGCGCATGTCCTTCGGCTGGGGCACCAACCTGACCAACGATTTCGAGGGCTGCGCGCCGACCGAGACCAACCGGCTAGACGCCATCTCGCTGGTCTGCAAGGTCACCGAAGCCAACGGCAGGCCGGCGGTCAAGCTTTCCGACAATCCGGCCAAGTCGACAGGCGACGAGAAAGAGATCGAGCGCTATTTGCGCATCTTCGGCCAGAAGGACCGCGTGGAGCAGTTGGTGAAGGTGTGAGGTAGGGGAACTCTTGCGTAGTATGAGTTCCTTCGCGCCCCCCTCTGTCCTGCCGGACATCTCCCCCACGAGGGGGGAGATTGCGCCCTCATTGCTGCTTTCGCCAATCGCTAAAGTTGCAGAAGGAGAGCCGACGGCGGAACCGCCGATCTCCCCCCTTGAGGGGAAGATGTCCGGCAGGACAGAGGGGGGCGCCGTAGAGCGCTGCATTTCTGCAATCAGGCCCTTTCCCGGCCTCGTCGCTTCCTTGGCATTCCCATCCACGCCCGCCTTCGCCCACGCCTCCGACCGCGGCCACGTCCTGCTCCTCCCCACCGGCTACTACGTCGTCGGTGGCGCGCTCTCGGTTGCCGCCAGTTTCCTTGTCCTGGCGCTACTGCCGCCGGACTCCCTCGACCGCTTCTGGCGCAAACGCCTGCCGCTTTTTACCTTCGGCGACGGCGCGCGGACTGCCGTCAGCCTGGTATCCTTTGCCGGCTTTGCAATTCTGATTGCCGCCGGCCTGTTCGGCAGCCGCGATCCGCTTTCCAATCCGATGCCGCTGACCGTATGGACGCTTCTCTGGGTTGGCCTGGCTCTGTTGCAGGGGCTCGGCGGCGATCTCTGGTCGTGGCTCAACCCCTGGTACGGGCCATGCCGCGTCGCCTCGCGCCTGTCCGGCAGAACGCAGCCGTATCTGCTCCCCCAACGGCTCGGCTATTGGCCGGCTTTCCTGCTGTTCTTCGCCTTCGCCTGGTTCGAGCTGATCGACCCTGCGCCCGACGATCCGGCGCGGCTGGCCTGGGCCGCCGGCCTCTACTGGCTGCTGAGCTTCGCCGCCATGCAGGTCTTCGGCTACCGCGACTGGACCCTGCGCGGTGAGTTCCTGACCGTGTTCTTTTCCATGGTGGCGCGCTTCGCCATCGTCGAACGTAGCGCAGACGGCCGGCTAAAACTCTGCTGGCCGGGCGCCAAGCTGCTCGGTGCCGCGCCGCTACCGCGCAGCGGCGTCGCTTTCCTGCTGCTTGCGCTGTCGTCGGTGTCCTTCGACGGCCTGTCGAAAACCTTCTTCTGGCTAGGCTGGTTCGGCATCAATCCGCTGGAGTTTCCGGGACGCACCGCTTTGATCGGCATCGGCAGCTTCGGCCTTGTGCTGAGCTTTGCCGTGCTTGCGGCCGTGTTCGCGCTCGCCGTCTTTCTTGGCCAGAACCTTGCCGGCAGCAAGCATTCGCTCGGTCACGCCGCCGGGCTTTTGGTCTGGTCGATCGTACCGATCGCGCTCGCCTACCACTTCGCGCATTATCTGACGGCGCTGCTGGTCGACGGCCAATATGCGATTGCCGGTCTCTCCGACCCGTTTGCGCTGGGCTGGAACCTGTTCGGTACCGCCGACATGTCAATTGAAGCCGGCGTCGTCGCCGGTGCCGGTTCGGCGTGGTGGCTGTGGAACCTCCAGGCCGGCGTCATCATAGCCGGCCACATGCTTGCTGTGCTTGTCGCCCATGGCTTGGCCTGGCGGCTGCACGCCATTCCGGCTTGCGCCGCGCTCAGCCAGTTCCCGCTCACCGTGCTGATGATCGCCTACACCGTCCTCGGCCTATGGCTGCTTGCGACGCCGAGCGCCGGATGAACGAGGTGTGCGATGCCCGCCAATCGAACCTTGGGGAAAGCTCGCTTGCCACGTCAGAGCTTTGGTGATTTAGTTTGTACACATGCAATTTTCGCCCCTCTTAACAAGAGTGGCCTGCCTGCTACAGCCATTGGTCAAAGCTCAAAAACAAGGGGAACTGCCGTGACTGACAAGAATGGGTTTTTCGATCTCTCCAGATCCGCTCTCACCCGCCGCACGGCGCTGAAGGGCCTTGCCGCCGGCGCCGGTCTTGCCGTCGCGCCGGGTTTCGTGCGTTACAGCCAGGCGCAGAGCTCGGCGCCGATCAAGATCGGCTTCCAGTCGCACCGCACCGGCATCGGCGCCGCCTATGGCCGCTGGTACGAGAAGACCACAGCGGCTGCCGTCAAGGCGATCAACGAAGCCGGCGGCATCAACGGCCGGCCGGTCGACGTGATCATCGAGGATGACGGCACCGATCCCGGCCGGGGCGCCGAAGTCGTCGGCAAGTTCGCCTCCCAGCACAAGACCGACATCGTCTACGGCACGCTGTTTTCGCATGTCGTCATCGGCTCGGCGCCGGCCGCCGGCGAGGCCAAGATGCCCTATTTCGTTGTCAGCGAAGGCCACCACGTCGCCTCGACCAAATTGAACCGCTACGTCTTCCAGCCCGGCATCACCGATGTGAAGAGCCAGATCCAGTCGATGGCACCGTGGATTGCCGCCAATGCCGGCAAGAAGGTGACGCAGATCTTCCCCGATTTCGCTTTCGGCTATGACCATCGCGACTACCTGCCGCCGGCGCTGAAGGCGCAAGGCGCCGAGGTCATTGCGCAGATCGCGATTCCGCCGACGGAATCCTCCTTCACCAAATATTTCCCGCAGATCCCCGCGGAGACCGAGGTGATCTACCACGTCATGGTCGGCCCGGCGGTGCTCACCTTCGTCAAGGAGCTCGGCGAGTTCTACGGCTCCAATCGGCCGCAATTGTTCGGCTTCATCGATTCGCTCGAAGCCACCGACATCAACAGCCCCGGCCTCGAATTCCTCGACGGTAGCCATTTCTGGGAAGGCTCGCCGCGCTACGCGCAGCCCGATGATTCCCCCGCACAGAAGGCCTACCGCGCCGCCGTCGGCATCGATGACAATGGTGCCGCCGTCGGCGACCCCAAGGACGTCTCCACCGCCGCGCACATGTTCGGCTGCTGGGAAACGCTCTACGTCGTCAAGAAGGCGATGGAGGATGCCGGCTACAAGGGCCCGGAAGACCGCGCCAAGCTGGTCGAGGCGACCGAGGCGTTGACCGAGTTCGCCGAGGGGCCCGAGCATCCGCAGGGACCGAAAACCTTCAACGGCAAGATCCACCAGTGCTTTGGTATCCAGAACATCTCCAAGGTCGAAGGCGGCCGGCTGAATGTCGTCCACAAGACCAAGATCGAGGACGGCCTCTATGAGCCTGAGGGGGATTACACGACGCAGACGCTGTGAGCTTGGTTTCATTAAGCACAGTGCGCTTCGGCCCACCCCCCTCTGTCCTGCCGGACATCTCCCCCTCAAGGGGGGAGATTGGCTGTCACCAGCGCTTTCGCCAATCGCAAAGGCCGGTAGGTGGCCGCCTTCGCGGGAACTGCCAATCTCCCCCCTTGAGGGGGAGATGTCCGGCAGGACAGAGGGGGGTGCGCCTCGCACCTGCGATGGGTGTGTAACCGATGCACTTCGGACCTCACCTGCTCCTCGCCGCTCTCGAAGGCCTCGTCACCTCCGCCGTGCTGGCGCTGACGGCGCTTGGCCTGTCGCTGGTGTTCGGCGTCATGCGCGTCGTCAATGTCGCGCATGGCGAGTTCTTCATGCTGGGCGCGGTGCTTGCCTGGGCGATCTCAACGGCGATATCCGGCCATCCGGCGCTCGGCTTCCTGGCCGCCCTGGTGCTGGCGCCGCTGATCGTCGGCCTGATCGCGCTGCTCGCCGAACGGCTGGTGCTGCGCCGGCTCAACTACAATCCGGAAGCCACCATCGTCGCCACTATCGGCATGCTCTACATCATCCAGCAATTGGCACTGACCTTCTACGGCCCGGAGGCGCGGCCGGTGGAGCCGCCGTTCAGCTACCGCATCCTCCTGCCGTGGTTCGGTTATTCCGGCTACAAGCTGTCGATCATCGCCGCGTCGGCGCTGCTGCTGGTCGCGACCTGGCTGGTGCTGACGCGCACGAAAATCGGCCTCGTCATGCGCGCCACGCAATATGACAGCGAGACGGCGCAGGCCTTCGGCATCCCGGTGACCAGAGTCTATGCCGGTGTTTTCGCGCTCGGCGCCATGCTGGCTGCTGTCGCCGCGGTGCTGATCGTGCCGATCAGCCAGGCCCACTATCTGATGGGGCAGGACCCGCTGTTGCTGTCGTTCATCGTCGTCATCATCGGCGGCCTCGGCTCGCTGCGCGGCACGGTCGTCGCCGCGGTGCTGATCGGCCTTTCCGACGGCATCATCTCGGTGTTCTTCTCACCGACGCTGGCCAAGATCATCGCCACCTTGCTCGTCGCCATGGTGCTGGTGTTCCGGCCGCAGGGCCTGTTCGGGACGACATCGCGATGAAGGATGCTTCGCCGGCAAAGCCATATGCGCTGCACCTCGGCGCCATCGCCCTGCTTTGCGGGCTTAGCTTCGTCCTGCCGGAATACCATCACGGCCTGCTCGCCCGCATCATGGTGCTGGCGGTCTTCGCCATGGGCTACAATCTGCTGTTCGGCTATGTCGGGCTGCTTAGCCTCGGCCATGCCATGTTCTTTTCAGCCGGGCTCTATGGCGCCGGCCTTGCCGTCATCCATCTCGGCTGGAGCGTGCCGGCCGCCTTCGCAGCCGGGCTTGCCTGCGGCGCGCTTCTCGCGCTGGGGATCGGGCTGCTGGCGCTGCGCACCTTCGGCGTCGCCTTCATGATCGTCACTATGATGTTCGCGCAGGTATTCTATCTCGTCATCCTCTATTTCGCTGCCTGGACCGGTGGCGACCAGGGCATGGTCGTGCCGCAGCCGATGCGTGTCCTTGTCCTGGGCAGCACGTCACTCGACCTCACCAACCCGACCGTGCGCTATATGAGCGCGCTGGCACTGTTCTCGATCGTGCTGCTCATAAGCCTGGCGATAGTCCGCTCCGGCTACGGTCGCGTGCTGGTCGCCATCCGCGAGAACGAAGAGCGGACCAAAATGCTTGGCTACGATACATTTTCCAACAAGCTCGCCGCCGTCGTCATCTCAGGCAGCATCTGCGCGGCTTCCGGCGCGGCCTATGCGCTGCTGTTCGGCTATGTCGGCTCGAGCTTCGCTTCGGTGCAATATTCCATCCTGCCGCTGCTCTGGGTGCTGCTGGGCGGCGCCGCCACCACGCTCGGTCCGCTGATCGGCACGCTGTTCATGTATTATGTCATCGACATCGCCAGCGGCTACACCTCGGCCTATCTGCTGATCGTCGGCATAGCGCTCATCCTGCTGGTGCTGTTCTTCCCGAGAGGCGTTCTCGGCAGCATCCGCCAGCGCTGGCTCGGGTGGTTGCCATGATGCCGCTGCTCACCACCAAAGGCCTGTCGCGCAGTTTCGGGGGCTTGCGTGCCGTCGACGGCGTCGACTTCGCGCTGATACCGGGCGAGATTCGCGCCATCATCGGCCCTAACGGCGCCGGCAAGACCACCTTCGTCAGCCTGGTCAGCGGCCGCATCCAGTCCTCGTCGGGCACGATCATCTTTGACGGCGCCGATATCACCAGCCTGCCTGCCTACGCCAGGGTTCGCCTTGGCATCGCCTATACGTTCCAGATCACCAGCGTCTTTGCCAATCTCAGCGCCTACGACAATGTTGCCCTGCCGGTGCAGCGCACGCTGACCGACGGCCGCTCGAAGGGCGCGGTTCACACCGGCGTCATGGCCGCGCTCGAGCGTACCGGCCTTGCCGACCGCGCGCAAATGCCGGCCGGGCAATTGTCCTACGGTCACCAGCGGTTGCTGGAAGTGGCGATGGGACTGGCACTGAAGCCGCGGCTGCTGATCCTCGACGAACCGACGCAAGGGCTGGCCGACAGCGAGATCGACAATTTCATCGAGCTGGTGCGCGAGATCGCCGATAGCGCCACCGTGCTTTTGATCGAGCACAACATGCCGGTGGTCATGCGGCTCGCCGACCGCATCACCGTCTTCAACGCCGGCAGGATTTTGGCTGAAGGCACGCCCGAGCAGATCCGCGCCAATGCCGCGGTGCAGGACGCTTATCTGGGGACCACCCATGACTGAGGTCCAGTCCAAGGCACTGACCGTTTCCGGGCTCGATTGCTTCTATGGCGAGGTCCAGGTGCTCTATGGGCTGGATCTGGTTCTGAACGAGGGCGAGGTGCTTTGCCTGTTCGGCCGCAACGGCGCCGGCAAGACGACGACGCTGAAGGCGATCATGGGCCTGGTGCCGGCAGCCGCCGGCTCGATCAGGCTCGAAGGGCGGGAATTGACCGGCTTGCCGGCGCACGAGGTGCCCAAGGCCGGCGTCGCCTACGTGCCGCAGGGCCGGCGGCTGTTCGCCGAGATGACGGTGGGTGAAAACATCGAGATCGGCCTGATGGCCCGCAACAAGGGCAAGGCGACGCGCGAAAACGTGCTCGATCTTTTCCCGCTGCTGCGCCAGCGCCTCAGGCAGCGTTCCGGCACGCTATCCGGCGGCGAGCAGCAGATGCTGGCCATGGCCCGCGCCCTGTGCCTGGAACCACAGGTGCTTCTGCTCGACGAGCCGACCGAAGGGCTGATGCCATCGATGATCGCCAAGATCCGCGAAACCGTATCGAAGCTGCGTGCGCTTGGCGTGTCGACAATTCTTGTCGAGCAGCGCGTCGATGCCGTGCTGTCGGTCGCCGACCGCGTTTGTTTCATCGAAAACGGCCGCAACCGCGAGACGGTCGATGTCGAGGAACTGCGTGCCGATCCCTCGGCGGTCCGTCGCTATGTCGGCGTCGGATGATCAGGCAAAGAACAGCAAGCCGGCAAGCAGGAACGTCGGGATCAGCACGGCGCCCGACCACGCCATATAGCCAAAGAAGCTCGGCATCTTGATGCCGCGATGCCTGGCAATGGCATAGACCATGAAATTCGGCGCATTGCCGACATAGGTGTTGGCGCCCATGAACACCGCGCCGGCCGAGATCGCCGCCAGCGTCGAGGCGAACTCGGCCATCAGATGCTGCGCATCGCCGCCGGCCAGTTCGAAGAACACCAGATAGGTCGGCGCATTGTCGAGGAAGGACGACAGCGCCCCGGTGAGCCAGAAATAAGCGAGATTGTCGGGTGCGCCGGTCGGCGAGCTGACCAGCAGCACCAACGGCGCCAGCGCGCCGTCGAGGCCGGCCCGCAATATGGCGACGACCGGCACGATGCAGATGAAGATGCTGGCGAACAGCTTCGCCACCTCGGCGATCGGCCCCCAGCTGAAGGCATTTGCGCCGCGAAATTCCTTCGGCGAGACGACAAGCGAGGTGAAGGCCAGTATCAGGATGGCGGCGTCGCGCACCAGGTTCTGCAGCTCGAGGCTGACGCCCTGAAAAGAGAAACTCACTCCCGGCTTCCAGGCAGCGGAAATCAGGATCGCGGCGATTACGCCGGCCAGCAGCGGGATGTTGGCCAGGCCGCGAATGCGCACCTTGCTGTCGGGCGTCGGATCCTTGATCTTCGGCGCGCCTTCCTCCCGGCGATGCATGATGATGTCGATCGCCAGGAAAACAGCCAGCACCACGCCGGCGACGAACAGCGTCTCGGGCAGCAGGTGAACTGTCGTCCAGAAGAAATCGACGCCGCGCAGAAAGCCGACGAACAGCGGCGGATCGCCCAGCGGCGTTAGCGACCCGCCGATGTTGGACACCAGGAAGATGAAAAAGATGACGACATGGGCGTTGAAGCGCCGGTTGTCGTTGGCGCGGATGAGCGGCCGGATCAGGATCATCGAGGCGCCGGTTGTGCCAATGATCGAGGCAAGCAGCGCCCCTCCCAGCAACAGCCCGGCATTGACCAGCGGCGTGCCGTGTATGTTGCCGGCAACGAAGATACCGCCCGAAATGGTGAACAGCGCAAACAGCAGGATGATGAACGACATGTATTCGGTGAGCAGCGCATGCAGCACCGCCTGCGTGGCGGACGGGATGCCGAAGGCGATGGCCAGCGGCCCGATCACCAACGCTGCCCAGAAGGCAGCGATCTTGCCGTAATGGTGCTCCCAAGCATGATGGAACAGCAGCGGGCCGGTCGCGATGCAAAGCAATAGCCCGGCAAACGGCAGCACCCACCAAAGCGACATGGCGGCGCCCGGCAATTCGTGCGCTTCGGCCGCGAGAACCGCTCTCGGAGAAAAGATTGCTGCAATAAGTGCAGCACTTGCCGTCAACGCCGCAAACCGCATGAAGCCCCTCAAAAGTCTGTCAGGTTCGGCTGGATGACGTTCAAATCAGTGTCACGCCGGCATCGCGCATCCGGCCCAGCATCCTCTCCACGGAGCCGTTGAGATCGATGCCGCGGCAGGCGTCGAGCCGCACGGACGTCTCAAAACCGAGCTTGACCGCGTCGAGCGCCGAAAAGGCGACGCAGAAATCCGTCGCCAGGCCGACCAGGGTCAGCGTCTCGATGTTCCGATCCCGGAGATAGCCGGCAAGGCCGGTCGGCGTCGTCCGGTCGTTCTCGAAGAATGCGGAATAGCTGTCGATCGCAGGACGGAACCCCTTGCGGATCACCAGCTCGGCCTTGCTCCAGGCGAGGCCCGAATGGAAATCCGATCCCAGGCTGCCCTGGATGCAGTGATCCGGCCACAGCGTCTGGTGGCCATAAGGCACGTCGATCGTTTCGAACGGTTGCTTGCCGGGGTGGCTGGAGGCAAAGCTCGAATGGCCGGCAGGGTGCCAGTCCTGCGTCAGCAGGACGTGCTCGGTCCGCCGGATCAGGTCATTGACCAACGGCACGATTTCGTCGCCACCGGCCACTTCAAGGGCGCCACCCGGGCAGAAATCGTTCTGCAGGTCGATAACGACAAGCGCTTCGTCGGCCATGGAGCCTCCTTATTTTCTTGGTCTTGAGCTTAGGCTCCAATGAAAACGCGACCGGACGCAGAAACTTGACCAGATGGCCGGCTGCGTCAACCTCTCATGGCATAACAAATGCGTTCCGGGTGCACCGGTGCCAACAGCCGTGCAAACTCTGGCTTTGACAATTCCTGCCGGCTTGATATCATTTGCATACGAATGAATTTCCTGTCTTGAATGCTCGGGAAAATCTTTCGGCAGGATCCCCTCTCGGGAAGCCCATTCTGGGAAGGCAAAGCGTGATCCGTTACGCAAAACCCACCACGGTCGACGACGCCCTCGCTTTGCTGGGCGAAGGGCAATGGCGCATCCTCGCCGGCGGCACCGACTTCTATCCGGCACAGGGCAGCAAGCCTTTCCGCGACAATATCCTCGATATCAATGGCCTGGTGGCATTGCGCGGCATTGCCGAAGCCGAAAACCACTGGCTCGTCGGCGCGCGCACCACCTGGACCGATCTCGTCCGCCATCCTCTGCCGGCGGCTTTCGACGCGCTGAAGCAGGCGGCGCGGGAAGTCGGCTCGGTGCAGATCCAGAACGTTGCCTCGATTGCCGGCAATCTCTGCAACGCCTCGCCGGCCGCCGACGGCGTGCCGGCGCTGCTGGTGCTCGATGCCGAAGTCGAACTGCGTTCCGCTGTGGCGACCCGGCATCTGCCCCTTGCAGAATTCATCCTCGGCAACCGTCGCACCGCACTGCAGCCCGGCGAAATGGTCACGGCAATCCGCATTCCCAAACCCGCGACCGCCGGCAGCTCCGTCTTCGTGAAACTCGGCGCGCGGCGTTATCTCGTCATCTCCATCGCCATGGCCGCCGCACGCCTGGCTGTCGAAGATGGTATAGTCAGGAACGCGGCCGTCGCCGTGGGGTCCTGCTCGGTTGTCGCCAGGCGCCTGGCGGGTGTCGAGGCGGCGCTACGCGGCCGGCCCGTCGGCCACGCGCTGGCCACTGCGATCCAATCCGCACCGATGGACGAGCTGTCGCCGATCGGCGACGTGCGCGGCAGCGCCGAATATCGGCTGGACGCTGCGCGCGAGATCGTCGCCCGCGCCGTGCTTGGTGCGATGGGCGCTGTTCCCGACGAAAGGGCGGCGGCCTGATGGGCATGGAGCGCGCCGACATCGCCTTCGAAGTCAACGGCGCCGCCGTCAGCGTTTGTGTGTCGCCGGTGCGGCGGCTGTCCGCGGTGCTGCGCGACGAGTTGCGGCTGACCGGCACTAAGATCGGCTGTGATGCCGGCGACTGCGGTGCCTGCACGGTGCTGGTCGACGGCGAGCCGGTCTGCGCCTGCCTGATTCCCGCGGCTTCCGCCTCCGGCACCGTGGTGACGACCGTCGAAGGCCTCGCCAATGGCCGGCTGTCGGGGCTGCAGGCCTCGTTCCTCAGACATGGCGCAGCGCAATGCGGCGCCTGCACGCCCGGCCTGCTGGTCGCCGCAACGGCACTCCTGGACAGGACGCCTTGCCCGAGCGAGGCCGAAACGCAGGATGCGCTGGGCGGCGTGCTCTGCCGCTGTACCGGCTACCGCAAGATCGTCGCCGCGGTGATGGATGCTTGGCGCCACGCCGACGGCCTCGATCAGCGCATGCCATCCTCTGGCCATGCCGTCGGCTCCTCCCCGATCCGCCTCGATGGCCTTCCGAAAGTCACTGGCGGCGAAAAATTCGGCGGTGATTCATTCCCGGCCGACGCATTGTCGGTGCTGGTGGTCCGCTCGCCGCATTATCATGCCGCTTTCACTTTTGGCGATCTCGGCAGCTGGGTGAAATCCCGTCCTGGCATTGCCGGCGTCTTCACCGCCGCCGACATTCCGGGAAAGAATTGTTTCGGCGTCATCGCGCCCTTCGCCGACCAGCCGGCGCTGGCCGAAGGGGTTTCGCGCTTTCGCGGTGAGGCGGTGGCGCTGGTCGCCGGCGAACGCGAGGCTATCCTCGATCTCGACCTTGCCGATTTCCCTGTCAGTTGGACCGAGTTGCCGCATTTTCTGGAAACTGGCGAAGCGCAGGCCGGCGGTGCGCAACTGGTCCATGAAAACCGGCCCTCGAACCTGCTCACCTCCGGCTTCGTCGAGCGTGGCGACCCCGAAGCCGCGCTCGCCGGTGCGGCTTTCGTCGTTTCCGGCGCCATCGACACCTCCTATGTCGAGCACGCCTATATTGAACCGGAAGCCGGCTATGCCTTCATGGACGGCGACACGCTGGTCGTCGTCGCCTGCACGCAGGCGCCCTATATGGACCGTGACGACACGGCAAAAGTGCTCGGCCTTGCCCCGGAACAGGTGCGCATCGTGCCGACCGCCACCGGCGGCGGCTTCGGCTCCAAGCTCGACGTCTCGCTGCAACCGCTCATCGGCCTCGTCGCCATGAAAACCGGCCGGCCGGCGGCGCTCGCCTACAGCCGCACCGAATCGATGATCTCGACCACCAAGCGCCATCCGGCTCTGATGAGAGCGAGCATCGGCGCCGATGCCGACGGCCGTGTCACCGGCATGATCTTCGCCGGCGATTTCAACACCGGCGCCTATGCCAGCTGGGGGCCGACGGTCGCCAACCGCGTGCCGGTGCACGCCTCCGGCCCCTATGCCACGCCGAACTATCGCGCCGAAGGCCGCGCCATCCACACCAACGGCCCGATTGCCGGCGCCTTTCGCGGTTTCGGCGTACCGCAGGCGACGATCATGCAGGAGACCCTCTATGACGAGCTAGCCGACAAGCTCGGCATGGATCGGCTCGACTTTCGCCTGAAGAACTGCCTTCGGAACGGATCCGAAACAGTCACCGGCCAGCGGCTCGAGTCGGGCGTCGGCATCGCCGACTGCCTCGAGGCCCTGCGCTCACATTGGCGGCGTGCCCTAACTGACGCCGACGCGTTCAACGCCCGTAGCAGCAGCGAAAAAAAACGCGGCGTCGGCGTCGCCTCTTGCTGGTACGGCTGCGGCAACACCTCGCTGCCCAATCCGTCGACCATCAAGGTCGGCATCTCGGCATCGGGCGAAGTCGTGCTGCATCAGGGGGCGGTCGATATCGGGCAAGGTTCGAACACTGTCATCGCGCAGATCTGCGCCGACGCGTTGGGTCTTCCGCTTGAAAAGCTGCGGCTGAAAGGCGCCGACACGGCGATCACCCCCGACGCCGGCAAGACATCGGCCTCGCGCCAGACCTTCGTCACCGGCAAGGCCGCCGAAAAGGCCGGCCGCGCCTTGCGCGATGAGATCTTGCGTTTCGCCAATGTCTCGGAAAAGGCGGCGATTGCGCTGGACGGCACAAGTCTGAGCATCGGGGAAGGCGAAGCGACGCGCCGCATCGATCTTTCCTCGCTGAAGGTAGACGCCGAAGGCTTTGTCTTCCGCGCCGAGGAAAGCTACGACCCGCCGACGCTGCCGCTCGATGCCAAGGGCCAGGGCAAGCCTTATGCCGTCTATGGCTATGGCGCCCAGATCGCCGAACTGGAGGTCGACCTCAGGCTCGGCACCGTGAAGCTTATAAAAATCACCGCCGCTCACGATGTCGGCA
This sequence comes from Mesorhizobium sp. M0590, assembly GCF_040320905.1. Taxonomy (NCBI): domain Bacteria; kingdom Pseudomonadati; phylum Pseudomonadota; class Alphaproteobacteria; order Hyphomicrobiales; family Phyllobacteriaceae; genus Mesorhizobium; species Mesorhizobium sp. M0590. Next base: position 363,393 of record NZ_JAMYQN010000002.1, on the reverse strand, counting down.
AGGCCATCAACCCTTTACTGGCAGAGGGCCAGATCGAGGGTGGCATCGCCCAGGGCATCGGCATGGCGCTGATGGAGGAATTCATCCCCGGCCGCACCGAAAACCTGCACGATTATCTGATCCCGACGATCGGCGACGTGCCACCGATCGAGACCATCCTGATAGAAGTTCCGGATCCGGAAGGACCCTTCGGCGCCAAGGGTTTGGGCGAGCATGTGCTGATCCCGACGGCGCCGGCGATCCTCAACGCCATCCGCCACGCCACCGGTGTGCTGGTCACCAAAATTCCGGCGACGCCGACCCGCATCCGCGCCGCCATCCTCGACAAGGAGGCGCGCCGATGAGCGAGCTTGCCGAACGCTTCGAGACACACGATCCCGGCGAGAAGCTGGTGGCCGAGAAGATCCGCTGCGATGCCTGTCCGGTCATGTGCTACATCGCCGATGGCCGCACCGGCGCCTGCGACCGCTACGGCAATGTTGGCGGCAGGATCGTGCGGATGGATCCACTGACCATCCTCGACCACGCGGCCGAGACCGGCGCCGCAATCGTACCCTTTGCCGAAGAAGGCGAGGCATGGGACGGCGAACTGGTCAACACCGGCCGCCGCTTCGTCACCGCCATCGGCGCCGGCACCACCTATCCCGATTACAAGCCGGCGCCCTTCATCGTCAGCCAGGAGGTCGAGGGCGTCGATCTGGTCACCGTCGTCACCGAGGGCATCTTCTCCTATTGCGGCGTCAAGGTGAAGATCGACACCGACCGTCATATCGGCCCCGAAACGGCGACGGTCCGTGCCCAAGGCGAGGCGATCGGCCATGTCACGACCGGCGAATACGGCTCGCAGATGCTGTCGCTGGGCGGCGTACATCATTTGACCGGCGGCTCGAAGGCTGAAGGGCGCGCCACCTGCGACGCCATGCTCGCCCTGTGCAACCGCAAACCGGTTGAACTCGTCATCGACGGCGGCGCCACCGTCATCGTCGAAGCCGGCAAGCCGCCGGTCATCGACGGCAAGCTCGAGCAGCGCATGCGCGTCGGCTGCGGTTCGGCTACCATAGGCATGTTCGCGACCCAATGGCGCGGCCTTGTCGACGAGGTGGTGGTGGTCGATGACCACATCACCGGCGTCGTCTCCGAGCATCAGGCCGGCAAGGTGCTTGGCTGGCAGGATACCGGCATCAAGATCATCGGCCGCCGTTCGACGCCGGGCCGTTATTTCAAGGTGTCGGAGCCCGGCCTCGGCTGGGGCGGCACCAGCATTTCCGACCCGCTGTCGATCCTTGGTGAATGGAACGCCAAAAAGGGTGCGCGCCCCGGCATGTCGCTGCTGATGGTCTCGACCACCGGCGAGCAATTCGCCTATTACGAGCTCGACGACGAACTGAAGCCGGTCCAGAAACCGTTCCCGGAGCGGCTGCGGAAGTCGGTCGAACTGATCGAGGACAATTGCGAGCCGGCGCTCTGCACCGTGCTTTTCGTCGGCGGCGCCGGCGGCTCGCTGCGCGCCGGCGTCACCGAGAACCCGGTCAATCTGACCCGCTCGGTGCAGGGCTTGACGACCTATGTGACGGTCGGCGGCGCGCCGGTCTATGTCTGGCCGGGCGGCGGCATCACGCTGATGGTCGACGTCACCCGCGTGCCGGAAGGCGCCTTCGGCTATGTGCCGACCCCGGCGCTGGTGGCGCCGATCGAGTTCACCATGCGCCGCGACGATTATGTCAGGCTTGGCGGCTACGAAGGCGAAATCCGCAGCGTCGACGATATCCTGGCCAAGGGCGGCGAATATCTCAATCCGCGCCGCGGCACGGCCGCACCCCGTGACAATCCCTGGCCGCCGCTGGCGCAGTTGCGTCGCGCGGCCGCAAACGGGGCCGGGCGATGAACGGCCCGCAGGCGCATTGGCTCGAGGACGGCCGGAGGCTTCACCTCAATCATGGGCCGATCGACCTGATCGTCGAGGCATTCGGCGAGGCGAGTGAATGCAGCGCCGCATATCGTCAGGCAGTGGCGCGCTTCCAGACAATCCTGCCCGAACTGGTCGAAGAGTTGCCCGAACTGCGGCGCCCGGCCGCCTCGCGGCCACGTGCTTTCGCTGGCCCGACGGCGCGCCGCATGGAAGCGGCGGTCGTTCCGCTAGCGAAACAATTCATCACACCGATGGCGGCCGTCGCCGGCTCGGTAGCCGACGAAGTGCTTGGCGCGCTGCTTGCCGGCCGCCGGCTCGAGCGCGCCTATGTCAACAATGGCGGCGACAGCGCGATCTATCTCGGCCACGGGCAGTCGATGACGCTTGCCATTGCCGGGACAGGTCATGGGTTGGTAGATCGTCTCACGATCCGCCCCGAAGACGGGATCCGCGGTGTCGCGACAAGCGGCTGGCGCGGCCGCTCCTTTTCGCTGGGCATCGCCGACGCGGTCACGGTGCTGGCGCGAACGGGTGCTGAAGCCGATGCCGCCGCGACCTTGATCGCCAACGCCGTCGACCTGCCCGGTCATCCGGCCGTTAGGCGCGTACGGGCGCGCGATCTCGCACCTGACAGCGATCTCGGCGACCGTTTGGTGACGCAGGGCGTGGGGCTGCTTTCCGCCGCTGAAATCGCTATTGCGCTGGAAGGCGGATTTGCCGTTGCCGAGGAGTTTCGGCGGCGCGGCCTGATTGCCGCCGCGGCGCTTTTCCTCGGCGGTCAGGCGCGCATCGCAGGTCCGATGGCGCTCGCCAATAAAGTTTTAGAGAGGGAAATTGCTCATGCCTGAGTTTCCGATCCGCAAGATCGCCGTGCTGACCGAAGAGATTTTTCACGAAGGCGGGCCGGTGGCGAAGGTGCCGCGGCGCCGTGCCGCGGCAATGGCTGTGGTCAAGAACCCGTTCGCCGGCCGTTACGTCGAGGAACTGCAGAGCGCCATGGAGGATTTGAAGCCGCTCGGGCTGCTGCTCTCCGACAGGCTTATTGCCGCATTGGGCGGCGACGTCAAACAGATCGACGGTTACGGCAAGGGCGCCATCGTCGGCATGGCGGGCGAGCTGGAGCATGGCGCGCTGTGGCATGTGCCGGGCGGCTATGCCATGCGCGAACGGCTCGGCGACGCCAAGGCGATCGTGCCCTCGGCGAAGAAGGTCGGCGGCTTCGGCGCGCGGCTCGATGTGCCGCTCGGCCACATCAACGCCGCCTATGTGCGCAGCCATTTCGATGCCATGGAAATCGGCATTAGCGATGGCCCCCGTCCCGACGAGATCCTGTTTTGCCTCGCCATGACCTGCGGCCCGCGCGTGCACGACCGCATGGGTGGGCTGGCGGCCAAGGACATTAAGGCATGGGATGGGCTGCGGTGAGCGCCGAGGACAATCTGCTCGAGCTGGTCGAGGCCGAGGAGCCTGACGAAAACGACTATCGCTTGCAGGAGCAGGTCGGCTTCATCCTGCGCAAGGCGCATCAGCGCCATGTCTCGATCTTCGCCGCACACATCGCCGATCTGACGCCGCCGCAATTTGCCGCTTTGGCCAAATTGCGCGACGTCGGCGAGACCTCGCAGAACCAGCTTGGCAGCCTGATCGCCATGGATGCGGCCACCGTGAAGGGCGTCATCGACCGGCTGAAAGCGCGTGGCTTTGTCGAACTTAGCAAACACGAAATCGACAAACGGCGCCTGCTGGTCAATCTGACCGCCGAGGGGCGCGACGCGATCGAGCGGCTGATTCCGCTTGCCCGTGAGATTACGCAGGAAACGCTGGCGCCGCTTTCCGCCAAGGAAGCGGCCATTTTCATGAAGCTGCTGGCCAAGCTGGCTTAATCTGCTGCCTGCCGGCGTTTGGTTGTTGTTCCTGCCGGGCGCTGAACGCCCGGCAGGAAAGCCTCGTCTCAGAGGCCGTTGTCCTTCAGGATCTGGGCGGCATTTTCCTTGGTGATCTTCTGCGTCGGCAGGGTGATGGTCTTTTCCACCTTCTCCCCGTTCAGGAACTTGATCGCCTGCCGCAGCCCTTCGGCGCCCGGCGTCACATAAGTGAACGTCGCCGTCAGCTCGCCATTGGCGACCAGCTGCACGCCTTCATTGGGCAGGCCGTCGATGCCGATGAACTTGATGTCCTTCTCACGTCCGACGTCCTTGGCGGCAAGATAGGCGCCATAGGCCATCGGATCATTGTGGCCGTAGACAAGATCGATTTTCTCGTTGTTGCGCAACGCCGTCGCCATGATGTTGTAGGCCTGGTCCTGCTTCCAGTCGCCCGACTGCTGGTCGAGCAGGTATTTTATGCCTGGCTCCTTATCGGTGAATTCATGGAAGCCGTCATGGCGGTCGTGTGCCGGCTGGGTGCCCATGCCGCCCCAGATCTCGACGACGTTGCCGGCGGCCTTGCCCTTGCCGCCAAGCAGCTCGACGGCATATTCACCGGCAGCCCGGCCGATCAGCTTGTTGTCGCCGCCGACGAACTGCGTGTAGTCGTTGGTTTCGACGTTGCGGTCGAGCACGAAGACCGGGATCTTGGCATCGATCGCCTGCTGCACGACACCGGTCAGGCCGGCGGATTCTTTCGGTGATACCAAGAGCGCATCGACCTCCTGACGGATAAGGTTTTCGACATCGGCGACCTGCTTCTCGGTCTTGTCCTCGCCGTCGGTGATGATCAGCTCGACTTCCGGATGCTTGGCCGCTTCGGCCAGGATGTCCTTGTTGAACTGGGCGCGCCAGGGTTCGATGGTCGTCACCTGCGAGAAGCCGATCTTCCACTTCTTGTCCTGCGCATGGGCGCCGCCGGCAAGCATGGCGGTCGTGGTCAGGAGTGCCGCTGTCAGCCCGGCGAGCTTCAACAATTCACGTCGTTTCATTTCTTGTTTCCTCCAATATTCAGAGACGCGGTCTCTTGCGACGGCCGCTTTGCCGCGGCCGTTTCCTTGTGCGCTTGCCCGCCGGGCAGTCGCAGATAGAAGAGAAGATCACCGGCACTGCGCTCCTGTACGAGCACGGTACCGATGATGATCATCCCCTTCAGCACCAGCTGAAGGTTCGAATTGATGTTGTGCAGTTGCAGGATGTTGGAGAGCAGCCCGAAGATCAGCACGCCGCAGAACGTCCCGGTGAGGCTGCCGCGTCCGCCCATCAGGCTGGTGCCGCCGATGACCACGGCGGCAATGGCGTCGAGCTCCAGCCCGGCGCCGGCGTCCGGCTTGCCTTGCCGGTACTGCGCGACATAGAGCACCGCCGCGATGCCGGCCAGCAGCCCTGACACGGCATAGGTGGCGATCTTCACGCGGCCTGCGGCGATGCCCGACAGCCGCGCCGCCTCCTCATTGCCGCCGATCGCATAGACATAGCGGCCGAACGGGGTGAAGCGCAGCACGGCGCCGTAGATCAGGATGGCGCCGAGGAAGAACAGGCCCGGCATCGGGATCACGCCGAATACCAGAGAGCGCAGCATTTCGAAATCGGCGGTGGCATTCGAGCCGGTGTAGACCGGCAGCACCGCATTGTTCTGGCCGGCTGTCAGCCGGGCGATGCCGAGCGCAGTGACCATCATCGCCAGCGTCACGATGAAGGGCTGCAGCCGCCCGGCGACGATGATGAAGCCGTTGAGCGCGCCGAACAGCAGGCCGACGCAAGGCGCCACCAGCAGCACGCCGAGCACGCCGAATTTTGAGCCCACCTGCGGCAGCAGGAACCACAGCACCAGACTGCACAGGATCACCCCGACAATGCCGGGCGTCACCAGCCCGCGAACGCTGTCCAACCTGATGTCGTGCGTGGCCTGCGCGCCGGCGCGGGATTTTTCGATGTTCAGCAGGATGAAACGAGTGACGAGAATGCCGAGGCAAAGGGCTGCCAGGGCAACTGTCGGCACCCCCAGCACCACCGCCGGCGTCACGCCGGGGACCGTCAGCAGCATGGCACAGACGACCGTGCAGATAGCCATCAGCGAGCCGACGGAAAGGTCGATACCGCCGGTGATGATCACCGCAGTCATGCCGGTGGCAATCAGCCCGGTGGTCGACACCTGGCGCAGCACATCGAGCAGGTTGCCGTAGGACAGGAAGATGTTGTTGCCCTTGGAGCTGATCGGCGAGCCGAGCACGCCGATCAGGAAGATGGCGATCAGGCCCCAATAGAGCTTCGTCCGGGACAGGATATGCAAAATGCTCATGCGGCAGGCCTCGTCATCGTCCGTCGCGGCGCCGCAAGCCGCATGATGGCCTCCTCGCTGGCTTGCGCGCGGGACAGGATTCCCGTCTGGCGGCCGTCGGCCATGACCAGGATACGGTCGGAAAGATGCAGCAGCTCCGGCAATTCCGAGCTGATGACGGCGATTGCCAGCCCGTCTCGCGCCAGCTTGAAGATGAGATCGTAGATTTCCCGCTTGGCACCGACATCGATGCCGCGCGTCGGCTCGTCGAGCAGCAGCACCCGCGGCCTCGTCGCCAGCCATTTACCGATGACGACCTTCTGCTGGTTGCCGCCGGACAGCGTGCCGGCCGGCTGCTCGACGGTCTCGCAGCGAATTCCGAGCGCCTTGACGGCGTCCCGTGCCAGCCCTTGCTCGCCGGCCAGCGAGCGCAGGCCGAACCGCGCCAGCGCGCCGACCAGCGGCAGTGCGACATTGTCGGTGATCGAGGCCTCGAGATGCAGGCCTTGCGTCTTGCGGTCTTCGGTGACCAGGGCGATGCCGAGCCGGCGTGCGTCGCGCGGCGAACGGATTTCTACTGCCTCGCCATCGAGCCAGATCTCACCGCCGGCACGGCCGCCGCTGGACCCGAAGATGGTTTCCAGGATTTCGGTACGGCCCGAGCCCAGCAATCCGCCGATACCGAGAATTTCTCCGGCGGCAAGATCGAAGCTGACGCCGTCGAGCACGGTGCGCCAGCCATGGCGATTGGGCTTCGACAGCGACAGCTCGCTTACGGAAAGGACGGTGTTGCCACCGGGAATGCGGTGTTCCTGGGAGGAAGCAAGCAGGTTTCGCCCGACCATCGCCGAAATTATGGCGTCTTCGTCGAGCTTGTCCATCGCCTGCGTCAGGACGTGGCGTCCATCGCGAAACACGGTGACGCGGCTGGCCAGATGCATAACCTCGTCGATGCGGTGCGAAATGTAGACGATCGCCACGCCGCTGTCGGCGAGCTGGCGGATGATGCGGAACAGCCGCTGGCATTCGGCCGGCGAAAGCGCCGAGGTCGGCTCGTCCATGATCAGAATGCGCGCCGACATCGACAGCGCCTTGGCGATCTCGACCAGCTGCTGTTCGCCGACGCGCAAGGCACCGACGCGCGCATCCGGGTCGAGCTCGATGCCGAGCCTTTGCAAGAGCGTTCCGGCGGCGCGGCTGCTCGCCTTGCGGTCGACGATCAGTCCGGCGATCAGCTTCTCGCGGCCGAGAAAAATGTTGTCGGCGACGCTGAGTTCGGGGACGAGGTTCAGCTCCTGGTGGATGATGGCGATGCCGGCGCGCTCGGCTTCGCGGACGCCGGTAAAGCGCACCGGGTGGCCATCGATACTGACCGTTCCGTTATAATCCGTGTAGACGCCGGACAGGATCTTCATCAGCGTCGACTTGCCGGCGCCGTTCTCGCCCATCAGCGCATGGACCTCGCCGCGCCGCAGTTCGAAGCCGACATCGACAAGCGCGGCGATACCGCCGAAGGACTTGGAGATGTGCTCGGCGCTCAGTACGACAGCCGAGCCGTCCGCCATAACGCCTTGCGCAGGGATGGAATTGCCGTGCTGCATGACAAGGACGGCCTCCCTCCGTCGTCACCGAACACCTCAAACGCTAATCTAAACGTTTCGATCATGTCAAGGCAATATCTGGAGCCTGAGATTGTTCCATTTCAATTCTTGCGCAAAATCATAAGATTCCGTACGTATTGCTACCGTGGAGTGGTGAAACGTTTCGAAAATGACAGCGTCAGGACGAAAAAAGCAGCGCAAATTCACTGCTCCGACTATGCTTCATGTGGCCGAGGCCGCGCGTGTTTCCGTGGCCACCGTATCGGCGCTGATCAACGGCACCGCGACCGTCAGCCCCGAGCTCAGCCAGCGCATCGAACAGGCGATCCGCGACATCGGCTACAAGCGCAACGCCATTGCCCGCAGCCTGAAGATGGGCACCACACGCACCATCGGGCTCACCGTCCCACACATCACCAATCCGTTCTTTACCGACGTCGTTTCGGTCATCCAGCAGGCTTTCGACAGGGCCGGCTACGCCGTCATGCTGTGCTGCACCGACGAGCACCTGAACACGCAGGACGACCAGATCAGGCTGCTGCTCGACCGCATGGTCGACGGACTGATCGTCGCGCGTGTCGGTGACGGCGCGATCCTCAAACGGATTGTCGACGACGCCAATGTGCCGGTCGTGCTGCTCGACCGTGTTTGCCAGGGTGTCGACACCGATGCCGTCGTTCTCGACAATCAGCGCGCGGTGTTCGACGCCATCACTTACCTGATCGATCTCGGCCATCGGCGCATCGGCTACATCTCCGGCTCGTTCGATATCTCGCCGATGCATGACCGCATGGCGGGATACCGCGAGGCCCTCCAGGCCGCCGGCCTGCCGGCCGAGACCGAACTCGTCCGCTTCGGCAACTTCCACGAAGTCGATGGCTACAACGCAACCATGCAGCTGCTTTCGCTGCACGACCGGCCGAGCGCCATCTTTTCGGCCAACAACCCGATGGTGATCGGCACCATGAAGGCCATTCGCGATATCGGCCTGTCCTGTCCGGAGGATATTTCGGTCGCCTGCTTCGACGATTTTCCGTGGTCGGATGTGTTCCGGCCGCAATTGACCACGGTCGCCCAGCCGGTGCAGGCGATTGGCGAACAGGCGGCCAATCTGCTGCTCGACCGGCTCGCCGGAAACAGGGATGCGCCGCCGCGCAAACTGACGCTCAAGGGACGCTTGATGATCCGCAATTCATGCCGTCCGCCAGGTGCGATCGCGCAGAGCGTCAGCGCGTAGCGCTTGGGCTCTGTTCAGAAACTTTGCAATGCCGGACGGACAGCGCTCCCTCTGTCCTGCCGACCCCGGGCCTTCGCAGCCACTACGGGCGTTCGTCTTTCGAAAACCGAGCAATTGAAGGACGCGGCGCCGATCGAGCCAAGTGGCCAACAATCAGCCAGCCGACAGTCAGGAAAATCTTGGCAATCGAAGCATGTCGGTTTAGGAATATGACGAGATGCGGCTGATCGCCCACACGGGCGCCGGCTTGAGTCATGCGCGTGAGATCGATCCTAATCGGGCTGGTACTTGCTGGGATGGTCGCATTCTTCGGCTGCACCACCGGCGGCGCATTAAAGACTTTCCCCTCGGCCTATGGCGGCCTCACCGACGCCGGTTTTCGCGTTCCGCCGGTTCCGATCTACAAGGTTGACCAAAAGTTCCGTCGGCAGACAGTGCCTTATGCGACTGAAGAGGCGCCGGGCACCATCATTGTCGATACAGGAGCGAAGTTCCTCTACTACGTGTTAGGAGACGGTCAGGCACTGCGCTACGGCATCGGCGTCGGCAAGGCGGGCTTCGAGTGGCATGGCACTGCTCACGTTGCGAGGAAGCGCGAATGGCCGGATTGGAGCGCGCCGTCCGCCATGATTGTACGCGAGCAGAAGCGAGGCCGCATCATACCGGCCCATATGGAGGGCGGACTCGTGAACCCGCTCGGTGCGCGGGCGCTTTATCTTTTCAACGAGAAGGGTGACACTGGATATCGCCTGCACGGTAGCCCCGAATGGTGGTCCATCGGCAAAGCCGTGTCTGCGGGCTGCATTCGCCTCATGAACCAGGACATCATCGATCTTTATGACCGCGCCACAATCGGCACCAAGGTGATCGTTATTTAGTGGACGCCGCGTTTCCCGCTAACGGACGAGCATGACGGATCGAAAACCTCCGCGTAAAACGCGCGAAATGTTCGCTATGTCTTCGCACACCTGTTCGCGATGTTCCCTGCCTAAGGCCGGCCTTGCCCGCAACAGTGGCAAGTGGCGAACCAACTCTCAGGCAGCTTCCGACAGCGATTTGTGAGCGTCGGCCAGGATCTCGAACGAGCGCACCCGCGCCGCATGGTCGAAAATCTGCGCTGTGACCATCAGCTCGTCGGCCCCTGTGCGGCGCACAAACGCCTCGATGCCTTGCCTGACCGTTTCCGGGGAGCCGACGACGGCGCAGGAAAGCGCTTGGCCGAGCATGGTCTTGGCCATTGGATCGAGGTCGCGCTCATATCCTTCGACCGGCGGCGGCAATCGGCCGGGCCGGCCGGTGCGCAGATTGACGAAGGCCTGCTGCAGCGAGGTGAACAACAGCCGCGCCTCGGCATCGGAAGGAGCGGCGAAGACGTTGAGGCCGAGCATCACATAAGGCTTGTCGAGCTGCTCCGAAGGCTGGAAACGCGAGCGGTAGATCTCCAGAGCATGGTCGAGCTCGGCCGGCGCAAAATGCGAGGCGAAGGCGTAGGGCAGGCTGAGCATGGCGGCAAGCTGCGCGCCGTAGAGGCTGGAACCGAGAATCCAGATCGGCACCTTTTCGCCTTCGCCGGGCACCGCGCGGATGCGTTGGCCGTCTTCGGCCGGCTGGAAATAGCCCATCAGCTCGACGACGTCCTGCGGGAAATTGTCGGCGCCAGCGTCGAGGTTACGGCGCAGCGCCCGTGCCGTGGCCATGTCGGTGCCGGGCGCCCGGCCGAGGCCGAGATCGATGCGGCCGGGATGCAGAGCGTTAAGCGTACCGAACTGCTCGGCGATGACCAGCGGCGAATGATTGGGCAGCATGATGCCGCCGGCGCCGACGCGTATCGTATTGGTGCCGCCGGCCACATGGGCAATGACCACCGAGGTGGCGGCGCTGGCGATGCCCGGCATATTGTGGTGCTCTGCCAGCCAATAGCGCCGGTAACCCAGCCGCTCGGCATGACGGGCGAGATCGAGCGAATTGGCGAGTGACTGTGAAGCGTTGCTGCCTTCGACGATCGGCGACAGGTCGAGAACGGAAAGAACGGTCATCGGCGCGGGTTTCCTGTGGGCCGAAGGGATGTAGGAAGCCGTTGCCGAGGCGGCAAATTCAAAATGTTGATGGAGCGCTGAGGGCACAACGGACGTGCGACCGATGCAAGGTCGTGATCTGCACCATCGGGGGGACGCTTTTGACCCTTTAAGCCGCTACTTTTTCACCTCGGGAATCTCTTCGTCCTCGATCGCTGCCGTGTGTTGCGCCGCCAGGAAATTGCCGACATGGCTGAGACCGTCGAAATGATCGCAGAACACCTTGATGACGACCAGCAGCGGCACCGCCAGCAGCGCGCCGACAAAACCCCACAGCCACGACCAGAAGGCGATGGCGATGAGGATCGCCACTGCGTTGATTTCGAGACGGCGGCCGACCACCGTCGGCGTCACGAACTGGCCTTCGACGACATCGCACATAAGGACGAAGGCCGGCGCCAGCAGCGCATAGGAAATCGTGTCGAAGCTTATCAGCGCGATGATCGTAACCAGCGTGATGGTGGTCAGCGCCCCGATATATGGCAGGAAATTGAGCAGAGCCGCTGCCGCGCCCCAGACCTGCGCGTTGGGCACGCCGAGCGCCCACAGGCCGAGCCCGATGACCACGCCGAGACATGTATTGATGACCGTGACAGTAAGCAGATAATGCGAGATTTCACGTTCTACGTCGTAGACGACGCGCAGCGCCCGCTTCTTTTCGCTGAGACTGGGGAAGGACTGGACGATCTTTTCATAGAACATCGTGCCCGAGGCGAGCAGGAACAGCGACAGGACGAAGACGATGGTAACGCTGGCGCCGGCCGACAGCACATTGCCGGCGGCCTGCGAGAGAATACCGGATGGCGCCGTCGCCACCCTCTGAACGCCCGGCTCCTGGGATGTCTGTGTCAGGCCCTCGATCTGGCGCGAAATCTCCACGATCCGTTCGAACGGACGGCGCAGTTGTGCCAGCCGTTCGGTAAGCTGCTGGCCGATCGTCGAGGTGTTGTTGATGAGGTCGATGACCGGGCCGCTGAGCAGATATCCCGCGACGGCGACGAGGCAGAACGAAAGCAGCACCAACAGTGTCGCTGAAATGACATCGGGCATGCCATGCTTGCGCAGGAAGCGAACGATCGGCGTCAGCGTCAGCGCCAGCAGGAAAGCCAGAATGACCGGCATGAAGAAGGCGCGGGCGAAGTAAAGCGCGTAGATCGCCATGAGGATGAAGATGCCGACGAGCAGCGAACGCATCAGATGCGCATCCGCCCGCGCCTCGACGCGCGGATCCGGGCTTTCGGCAGCGCTTGCGCCCGAAGCGTCGGGTTCGGCTTTCATTCTGACCCTCGGCGGCACACCGCGATTGGTGCAGACCGTTGGCGAAAACGCCTCTGTCGCTTCAAGGTTCCGTTAGCTGGCGTCACCGGCAAGGCCGCCTCGCGGCCTTGGCAATGAATCAGGTGACCGGGAATCAGGCAACCGGCGCCGCCACGGCGGGAACGGCCTTCGCAGTTTCCCGGCGCACGATCGGCGCCACTTTGGTGCCGTAGAGTTCGATGGCCTTCATCACCTTGGCGTGCGGCATGGTGCCGATCGCCATTTGCAGCAGGAAGCGGTCGTTGCCGAATATTCTGTGCTGGGCAATGATCTTCTCGGCCACCTGTTCTGGATTGCCGACGAACAGCGCGCCGTTTGGGCCGCGCGATTGGTCGAAATGCGCCCGCGATGTCGGCCCCCAGCCGCGCTCGCGGCCGATGCGGTTCATCACCTCGGCCTGCGGCCCGTAAAAATCGTCGGCTGCCTGGTCCGTGGTGTCGGCAATGAAGCCGTGCACGTTGAGACTGGTGGCAAGGCTTGCCGGATCGTTGCCGGCGCGCCTGGCTGCATCCCTGTAGATGTCGAACAGCGGTGCGAACCGCGCCGGCTCGCCACCAATGATCGCCAGTGCCAGCGGCAACCCGAGCACACCCGCGCGGGCGACGGATTGCGGTGTTCCACCGACGGCGATCCAGATCGGCAATTTGTCCTGCAAGGGCCGCGGATAGACGCCGCGGTCGTTGATCGGCGCGCGCAGACTGCCCGACCAGGTCACCTTGACATGATCGCGGATGGCGAGCAGCAGTTCGAGCTTTTCGGCAAAGAGCTCGTCATAGTCTTCGAGTTCGTAGCCGAACAGCGGAAACGATTCGATGAACGAACCGCGCCCGGCCATGATCTCGGCCCGGCCGCCGGACAAAAGGTCGAGCGTCGCAAACTGCTGGAAAACGCGAACCGGATCGTCGGAGGAAAGCACGGTGACCGCGCTGGTCAGCTTTATGCGCTTGGTGCGTTCGGCCGCCGCGGCCAGGGCCACGACTGGCGCCAAAGCGGCATAATCGGGACGGTGATGCTCGCCCAGCCCAAACACGTCGAGGCCGACCTGGTCGGCCAGTTCGATCTCCTCGATCAGGTTGCGCAGCCGCTCATGCGCACCGATGGCGCCTGGCCCCGTTTCCGGGCTGACGTCGGCGAAGGTATAGAGACCGAGTTCCATCATGTGTCATCCTGGCGTTTTGTTTTTCGCGCTAGAGGTAGCGACCCGCCCGCCGCGCCGCCAGAGGGCCGGATGGTGAACAGTGCATGTCCGTTTCAGCCGAATTCAATCGAAATGGCGTCTCCCGGCTGCAACAGATCAGAATTTCATGGCTGGCATACCGTTTTGGCGCTTGAACTCTCGGTTTTCGCGCGTATGTAAGCCTCGCAAATTGACTTCAGGGAAGTGGACTTGGCTATCTATAGGGAAAAAGACGTTTTCGAGCGGCGCAATGCCGCAAACGAGGCAAAGAAGGCGCTTCTGGAGCGCTTCAAGGCAAAGCCGGCGCCAGATGATCCAGCGGTGCTGGCACGACAGGCCGAGCGCAAGGCGATCCTCGAGGCCCGCGCGATACGCGAGGCCGAAAAGGCCAGGCTGAAGCAGGAAAAGCTGGCGCGCGAAGCGGCCGAAAAGGCCGAGCGCGAGGCAGCTGCCGAAGCGGCACGCATCGCCGCGGAAGAAGCCGCACAGGCCGAAGCGAAGATCCGGGAAGCTGAAGAGAACGAGCGGATCGCCCGTTTTCTTGCCGACGAGGCCGAACGCAAGGCTAAGCGTGACGCACGCTATGCGGCGCGCAAGCAGCGCACCGGCAGGACGCCGCCCGGCTTCTCCGCGCGATAGCGCCTTCCGGCACTGATCAGCCGAATTCAAGAATCAGGGCCGCCTTGCAGCGGCCCCGAACGCGCTCGTCCGTCAGAATCGGCTAAGCCGCGAGCTTCAGTCCCATGATGCCGCAGACGATTAGCGCGATGCAGGCCAGCCTGATCGCCGTCGCTGGCTCGCCGAGCAGCCATATCCCAACAGCGCCGTGCCGACGGTGCCGATGCCGGTCCACACCGCGTAAGCGGTGCCGACCGGCAACGCCTTCAGCGCCAGGCCGAGCAAGGTCAGGCTGACGATCATCGAGGCTACCGTCAGGACGGTCGGCAGCGGCTTCGAGAATCCGTCGGTGTATTTGAGGCCGATCGCCCAGCCGATCTCGAACAGTCCGGCGAACAACAGGAAAATCCACGACATCGGAACGCTCCGTTTCGATGGCTTCCGGCCGATTTCTTGAAAAGCGCAAAAATTGCCTTCGCCGCATCCATAGGGGATGCGCGTGAGCTTAATGAACAATCATACCGGCCGCGTTTGCGGCCGGTCGAAATAAGCCGAAACGGTAGCTGCGGCCCTACTTGTCCTTCAGCTTCATCGCCTTCACCGGCGGTGCCTTCAGGGCCGGCGCCGGAGCGGGTTTCTTCGCGTCCTTCTTCGGCTTGCGGGCTTCCTTGCCTGCCTTCATCGCACCCTTAGCCATGATTCGTTCCTCCAGTTGATGTCTGGCGAAGTGAAACAAGAGAAAACGCTCGACTGCAAGAGGCCGCTGCCGTGCAGTCGCCCTGGCCGATGGCTGTCAACCGGTTTCTAATTCCCTCGTAAACCGCAGCGGTCCGTGCCATGGTCTTCTTCGCACTGCAGCATCAGCCCTTGCGTTTCGCCGGCTGATGATCAGGCAGGCCGGTCAGGACGACAATGCGGATCCACATCGGTTGCCAGATGAGCTTCGACTTCCCGCAGGAAACACCGCTGATCGCGATGCTAAACGTCCATTATTCGCGCGCATCCGATCTTGAGCGGCCGGACTTCCTGACGTCGAACCCGCCGGTGCCGATCGAAAGCTACCGCGACAGTTTCGGCAATTGGTGCAACCGTTTCGTTGCGCCGGCCGGGCGCTTTGCGTTCGGCACCGACGCGGTGATCCGCGACCCCGGCTCCTTCGAGACGCGCGAGCTGACGGCGTGGCAGCACGAGGTGCGCGATCTGCCATCGGAGACGCTGCTGTTCCTGCTGCCCAGCCGTTATTGCGAGAGCGACGTGCTGTCGAATGAAGCGTGGCGGCTGTTCGGCAGCACCCCGCTCGGCATTCCGCGCGTCCAGGCGGTCTGCGACTTCGTCCATAACCACATCGTCTTCAACTATTTCAATGCACGGCCGACGCGCACCGCCGCCGAGGCCTATCGCGAGCAGAGTGGTGTATGCCGCGACTTTGCTCACCTCGCTGTTGCCTTCTGCCGCGCCCTGAACATTCCGACCCGCTACTGCACCGGCTATATCAGTGATATCGGCCTGCCAAAGCCGTGGTCGGACATGGATTTCGCCGCTTGGATGGAGGTCTATCTCGGCGGCCGCTGGCACGCGTTCGACCCGCGCAATAACGCGCCGCGCATCGGCCGCATCCTGATTGCCTCCGGACGCGATGCCGCCGATGTGCCGCTGACCCACATTTTTGGGCCGGGCGCGCTGGCTGGCTTCAAGGTCTGGACGGACGAGGTCGTCGAATAGCCCCGCGCCGCCCTTTTTAACAACTGACCTTGTGAACAACTGGGCACTTCGGGCGTTGTGAGAGCTGTGGAGCGTGGGCGGGCGCTCCGCCAATCTCGGTGCATCAACCAAGGCAGCACACCATGGCGGCGCATGGCGGGTCGAAAAAAGTGATCTATGCGGCGCTCGCCGGAAATCTTGCGATCGCACTGACCAAATTTGCCGCTGCCTTGTTCACGGGCAGCTCGGCAATGCTCTCGGAAGGCGTCCACTCGCTCGTCGATACCGGCAATGGCAGCCTGCTGCTTTACGGCATGCACCGTGCCTCCCGGCCGGCCGACCGCACGCATCCGCTCGGCCATGGCCGCGAGCTGTACTTCTGGAGCTTCATCGTCGCGCTCCTCGTCTTTGCACTGGGTGCCGGCATATCGTTCTACGAAGGCGTGACGCACATCATGGCGCCGGAGCCGATCGCCAACGCCAAGGTGAACTACGCTGTCCTTGGCCTTTCCTTTCTCTTCGAAGGCACCTCTTGGCTGGTGGCGCTGAAGGAATTCCGCCACCAAAAAGGCAGCCACGGCTGGCTTGAGGCGGTGCAGCTCAGCAAGGATCCGAGTGTCTACACCGTACTCTTCGAGGACAGCGCGGCACTTCTCGGCCTCGTTGTCGCCTTCGCCGGGATATCGGCGGCGGAACTGCTGGACATGCCGAAGCTCGACGGCGCCGCGTCGATCGGCATCGCGCTCATCCTGGGCGGGACCGCGATCTTCCTGGCGCGCGAAAGCAAGAGCCTGCTGCTCGGCGAGCCGGCCTCGCCCGAGGTGCAAACAGAGGTGCTGGCCATCGTCCAGCAGGACCCGGCGGTGCAACGGGCAAATGGCGTGCTGACGCTGCATATGGGTCCGCAGGAGATCGTCGCCGCTTTGAGCATCGAGTTCGAGGATCATTTGTCGGCGCCGGAGATAGAGACCTGTGTCGAGCGCCTCGAGACGCGGCTGAAAGCGGAGATGCCGGAGGTGACGCGGCTGTTCGTCAAGCCGCAGACCACCGGCACCTGGGAACGCCGGAGCAAGGCCTTGGCGGCGTCCGGAGGGGAACCGGCCTGAGGAAAATGGCTGCGCCATCGGGCAGTCCCGGTTATGATTGCGGGCAAAAGCTCCAGGAGGAACGAAGATGAAAATCGACGGCGCGTGTCATTGTGGCGCTATCACTTACGAGGCCGAAGTCGATCCGGAAAAGACCACCATTTGTCACTGCATCGATTGTCAGAAGCTAACCGGAACGGCCTTTCGCGTCACCGTGCCGGCGTCCGAGGACAATTACAGGATCACCAAGGGCACGCCGAAGATCTACATCAAGACCGGTTCGAGCGGCGCCAAGCGCGCCCAGGCATTTTGCGGTGAGTGCGGCTCGCATCTCTACGCCACGTCGGCGGGCGAGGGACCGAAGGTTTACGGTATCAGGGTCGGCACGGCACGGCAGCGCGAGCAACTGGTGCCGAGAAAGCAGATCTGGCACCGCTCGGCGCTGCATTGGCTGCCGGAATTCGAAGGCACAACCATCATCGAGGAGCAGTAGCGCCAGACCCGGGCGAAGCCTCCGGTTCCGGCGTAGCTCTCAATCGTCGCCTTCGACGACCCTTAGCCTCAACTGCCCGGTTTTCGAATCGGCGACGCGCGGGCTGCTTTCCGCTTTTGCTCCGCTGCCATTCGAACCAGCGGTGTCCTCCGCCGGCTGCACGCCAAACTCCAGCGCCTCGATCTTTTGTCCGCGCCTGGTCACCTTCGATGTCGAGACCAGAATGTCGTCGATATCCTTGGCCGATTGGCCGAAATGCGTCTGCAATTTGCGCACCCGCTCGTCGAGCCGGGAGACGTCTTCCATCAGCCGGATAACCTCGCCCTGGATCAGGTGTGCCTGCTCGCGCATGCGGGCATCCTTGAGGATTGCCTGGATGACCTGGATCGACAGCATCAAAAGCGATGGCGAGACGATGACGATCCGCGATCGATGCGCCTTTTGGACAACGGCCTCGAAATTCTCATGGATTTCGGCGAACACCGATTCTGAGGGCACGAACATGAAGGCGGTGTCCTGCGTCTCGCCCTGGATCAGGTATTTTTCGGAAATATCCCGGACATGCACCTCGATGTCGCGGCGGAAAGCCTGTGCAGCGGACTTCTGCAGGTCGGCGCCTTCGGCGGCACGGATGGCATTCCACGCCTCGAGCGGAAACTTTGCGTCGATGGCAAGCGACGGTGCGCCGTTCGGCATCTTCACCAGGCAGTCGGGCCGGCTGCCATTCGACAAGGTCGCCTGGAATTCATAGGCGCCGTGCGGCAATCCGTCGGCGACGATGGCTTCCATGCGCGACTGGCCGAAGGCGCCGCGCGTCTGCTTGTTGGAAAGGATCGCCTGCAATTGCACGACCTGGCCGGCCAGCGACTGGATGTTGCCTTGCGCGATATCGATGACCGCCAGCCGTTCCTGCAGCTTGGCGAGGCTCTCATGCGTCGATCTCGTCTGCTCGGTCATGGTCTGGCCCAGGCGGCCGGTCATGGCATCGAGACGCTGGCCGATCGACTGTGTCAGTTCCGCCTGGCGCGCCCCGAACACTTCGGCGATGGCGCCCATGCGGCCCTGCATTTCCGCCTGGCTTGCCAAGATACCAGCCATCCGCACCTCGGCGTCGCGGGCGTGGTCGGCGGCTTCGGCGGCCGCCACTGCACGCGCCTTGGCCGATCGCCAGAGCGCAACGACGAGCGCCACGAACAGGCCGAGGAACAGCATTGCGCCGAAACCCAGGGCTTGGCCGAGCGTGATCGTGGTGGCGCCGAGGCGGGCGACAGGTTCGGACAGGATGGTGGCCAGATCGTTCATGTCGACAGCATAGATGATTCGGTCTGCCGGCACAGATCAAAACGTGAACGACCCGAAGGCGCCCCGGTTGACGCTTTTCCTGCGAGGTCTTAGGTGAGACGCCATGTCGATCAAGCCGCTTATCATCCTCCCCGATCCCGTCCTGCGCCAGGTTTCAAAACCGGTCGAGCGTGTCGACGGCGATCTGCGCAAACTGGCCGGCGACATGCTGGACACCATGTATGACGCGCCCGGTATCGGCCTCGCGGCGATCCAGGTTGGCGAACCCTTGCGCATGCTGGTGATCGACCTGGCCAAGGAGGACGAGACGCCGGCACCGCACGTCTTCATCAATCCCGAAATCCTCGAAAGCTCCGACCAGCGTTCGGTCTACGAGGAAGGCTGCCTGTCGATCCCGGATTACTATGCCGAGGTCGAGCGTCCGGCGGCGGTGCGGGTGAAGTTTCTCGACCGCGACGGCAAGCTGCAGGAGATCGAGGCCGAGGGGCTGATGGCGACCTGCCTGCAGCATGAAATCGACCACCTCAACGGCGTGCTGTTCATCGATCACATCTCCAAGCTGAAGCGCGACATGGTGGTCAAGAAATTCAAGAAGCTCGCCAGGGACAAGGCGCCGGGCAAGATGGTGGGGTAGGCGTCGACGAAATGCCCCTGCGTGTCATCTTCATGGGTACGCCTGAATTCTCCGTGCCGACGCTGCGGGCGATTGCCGGGGCCGGGCACGGGTTGACGGCCGTCTACACGCAGCCGCCGCGCGCCGGCGGCCGGCGCGGGCTCGAACTGACGCCGTCGCCGGTGCAGCGCGAGGCGGAGCGGCTTGGCATCGAGGTGCGGTCGCCGGTGTCGCTGAAGAGCGAGGCGGAGCAGGAGGCGTTCCGCGCCTTGCGCGCCGACGTCGCCGTGGTCGTCGCCTACGGATTGCTTCTACCCAAACCCATTCTCGAGGCGCCGCGGCTCGGTTGCCTCAACGGTCACGCATCGCTGTTGCCGCGCTGGCGCGGCGCTGCCCCTATCCAGCGCGCCATCATGGCCGGCGATACCGAAACGGGCATTATGGTGATGCGGATGGAGGAAGGCCTCGACACCGGGCCGGTGGCAATGGTTGAAAAATGTCCCATTGGACCCGACATGACGGCCGGCGATCTGCACGACCGGCTGATGGTCCTCGGTGCTGCGCTGATCGTGCAAGCGCTCGAACGGCTGGAGCGGAATACGCTGACATTTACCACACAGGCGGAGGTGGGGGTGACCTACGCCAAGAAAATCGATAAATCGGAGACTCGCATAGACTGGCTGCGACCTGCCGGCGACGTGCACAACCAGATTCGCGGCCTGTCGCCCTTTCCCGGTGCATGGTGCGAGGCCGAAATCGGCGGCCGCGTGGAACGGCTGAAACTGCTTCGCTCGACGCTCTCGCAAGGCGCCGGCGAACCGGGAGGAATTCTCGATGACCGTCTGACGGTCGCCTGCGGGTCAGGCGCGATCAGGCTGGTCGAAGTTCAACGTGCGGGCGCAAGGCCCATTGCCGCGCAGGAGTTTCTGCGCGGGGCCAAGCTCGAAAAAGGAATGAAATTGTCATGAGCATGATGTCCATACGCGCGGCGACGCCGCGGGACCGCGAGGCGATCCGCCTTGTCGAAGAACACGCGTTCGGCCAGCAGACGGAGGCCGGATTGGTCGACGCGCTGGTCACCGGCGGTGATGCCGTCGTCGAACTGGTGGCGGACGAAGACGGGCAAGTGGTCGGCCATATCCTGTTTTCACGGCTCTTCGTGCAGAATGGCGGCAAGAGTTTCCCGGCGGTGGCGCTGGCGCCTCTAGCGGTCGAGCCGTCGTTCCACGGCACCGGCATCGGCGGTGCCCTGGTACGCGAGGCTCATATCCGCCTGAAAGCTGCCGGCGAGACGCTCGCCGTGGTGCTCGGCGATCCGGCCTATTATGGGCGTTTCGGCTACAGCCGTGCCCGTGCCGCGAAATTCGACAGCGACTATCAGGGCGAAGCCCTGCAGGCGCTTGCCTGGGGCGAGGCGCCGGAGACCGGCAGGCTGGTCTACGCCTCGGCCTTCGGCTCAGCCCTTGCCGCCTGATTTCGCCTCGATCCGGGAATGCCGCGTTTTCGCCTCGACATCGAATATGACGGCAGTCTCTTCGCCGGCTGGCAGCGCCAGGCCAACCAGCCATCGGTGCAGCAGGCGATCGAGCAGGCGATCGAGAAGTTCTGTGGTCAGCAGGTTTCGCTGCGCGCCGCCGGCCGCACCGATGCCGGCGTCCATGCGACCGCTCAGGTGGCGCATGTCGATCTGATCAAGGCATGGCCCGGCGACAAGGTGCGCGACGCAGTCAACGCGCATCTGCAAGCGGCCAAGGTGCGCATCGCCATCCTGAAGGCCGCCGTCGTGCCGGATGGCTTCGATGCGCGTTTCTCGGCGATCGGCCGCCATTACCTCTACCGCATCGTCAATCGCCGCGCGCCGGCGGCGCTCGACAAGGGCAAGATCTGGTGGGTACCGAAGCAGCTCGATGCCGGTGCCATGCACGAGGCGGCAAAGGTGCTGCTTGGCCGGCATGATTTCACCACCTTCCGCTCGACCCAGTGCCAAGCCACCAGCCCCGTCCGCACGCTCGACCGGCTGGATGTCAGCCGGGCGGGCGATTTCATTGAGGTCCGCGCTTCGGCGCGGTCATTCCTGCACAACCAGGTGCGCTCGATGGTCGGCTCGCTCAAACGTGTCGGCGAAGGCGGCTGGACTGTTGCCGACCTCAAGGCGGCGCTTGAGGCGCGCGACCGTGCCGCCTGCGGTCAGGTGGCGCCGCCCGACGGGCTGTTTCTCGTCGGCGTCGATTATCCGACGCCTGGCTGATCCGGAACGCTGATCCCGAGCAGCGCCTGCAGGCCGAACAGGACGATCAGCGACGCCACGAACATGCCGGCAAAAACGGCGCTGCCGGCGGCCGCACCCCTGCCGATCGCAACGTTGGTCATCCGCCAGGTCAAGACCATCGACAGCGCGAACAACAGCAGCGACACGAGTCCGGAGACTTCGTTGGCCGACGTCAGGAAAAGCCGGATCAACGCCGATGGCAGCATCATCCAGGCGATGATCGCCGAGGCCCAATTGCTGGCCACGACATAATGGACGAAACGGCCGCCGACGCCGACCCGCGGCGCCACCAGGGCGAGGCCTATGAGCGGCAGCACCCAGGCGCCGATATCGACGGTGGCCAGGCGGATCAACATGCTGAAACGGCCGACGAATGCGTTGGGATCGCCGATCTCGTTGGCAATACCGACCCAGCCGACGATCAGTGCCGGCGCCGCGACGACGATGGCAAAAAAGGAGTTCCAGAAACCGTCCGCCGAAAGGTCGAGCAGGCGAAATCCGTCGGCCTTGCCGAGCATCAGCCGCCAGGCACCGGCAAGCGAAGCGTAGGTTTCATCCGCTGAAAGCATCACTAGGATATGTCCTGCGCAAACCAGTCTTCAACGAAGCGCAGATAAATCTGCGTCAGCGTCTCGAGGTCGGCAATCGCCACGCGTTCGTCGACCATGTGCATGGTCTTGCCGACAAGGCCGAATTCGACCACCGGACAATAATCCTTGATGAAGCGGGCATCGGAGGTGCCGCCGGAGGTGGAGAGCGCCGGCTCTCTGCCGGTCACCGCCATGATCGAGCCGCCAAGCGTCTCGATCAACCTGTCGTCGCGTGTCAGGAAAACATGGCTCGGCCCGTCGCGCCAGACGATCTCGTAGTCGACCGGCGTCTTCTTGCCGGCGCGGTATTTCTTGCGTTTCGCCGCCCGGTCGAGGCGGTTGTGGATCTCGGCTTGGATCGTCTCGACGGTCCATGTGTCGTTGAAGCGAATATTGAAGGTAGCCGCCGCCTTCGCTGGGATGACGTTGGTGGCAGGGTTGCCAACATCGATGGAGGTGACCTCAAGATTGGTCGGCTGGAAATCCCTTGTTCCGTTGTCGAAGACGGGGTCAAGCAAGGCGTCGACCAGCGTCACCAGGCCGCGCACGGGATTGTCGGCTAGCTGCGGATAGGCGGCGTGTCCCTGGCGGCCGTTGACGACGACCGTGCCGGAGAGCGAGCCGCGCCGGCCGATCTTGATCATATCGCCGAGCGCGTCGGGATTGGTCGGCTCGCCGACGATCGCAGCATGCCATTTCTCACCCTTGACAGCCGCCCATTCGAGCAGTTTCGTCGTGCCGTTGATCGCCGGCCCTTCCTCGTCGCCGGTTATCAGCAGCGAGACCGAACCCTTCGGGCCGCCCTTCTGCGCAATATGTCGCCCTACCGCCGCGACGAAACAAGCAATGCCGCCCTTCATGTCGACGGCGCCGCGGCCGAACATCTCGCCATTGGCGATGTCGGCGGCAAAGGGCGGGTGCGTCCAGGCTGTTTCATCGCCCACCGGCACGACATCGGTATGGCCGGCAAACATCAGATGCGGGCCGTTGCCGGAACGCCGCGCGTAAAGGTTCTCTATGTCAGGTGTGCCGGATTCGGAAAACACCGGGCGCTCGACGGCAAAGCCGAGCGGCTTCAACATTTCTTCCAGCGCGCTCAGCGCACCGCCTTCGGCGGGCGTCACGGAAGCGCAGCGGATGAGAGCAGCCAGATTTCTGGTCGGATCGGTAGGCAGCGTCATGGGCAAAAGCGATAGTCGAAAGCGCAAGGCCTGTCACGGCCAGACATAAGGGCCAGCCATGCCGCCGACATTATGGTTTTCATGCCGTATAGTTGCGGCCAGGCCTCTCGACCAGGACAGGGCCATCGCATGATCACGCATGGCAGGACGATCGTAATCGCCGGTGCCGGCAGTATCGGATGCTACGCCGGCGGCTGCCTGATACTTGCCGGACGAAAGGTGGTTCTGCTGGCGCGGCCTCG
This sequence comes from Mesorhizobium sp. M0590, assembly GCF_040320905.1. Classification (NCBI taxonomy): domain Bacteria; kingdom Pseudomonadati; phylum Pseudomonadota; class Alphaproteobacteria; order Hyphomicrobiales; family Phyllobacteriaceae; genus Mesorhizobium; species Mesorhizobium sp. M0590. Next base: position 339,777 of record NZ_JAMYQN010000002.1, on the reverse strand, counting down.
CATCGAGAAGGCGCTGCAAAAAGGTGGATTGCGCATCACCGACCGTGATGGCCGCGACCGATCCGTCAAGCCGGAGGCATTGTCGGTCACCGCCGATCCGGCCGCGGCATTCCCCGGTGCCGATGTCATCCTGCTAACGGTCAAGAGCGGCGCGACGCAGGACATGGCCGGGCTTATTGCGGCCCATGCCCGACCGGATGCGGTGGTACTCAGTCTGCAGAACGGCGTCGACAATGCCGATAAGTTGCGAGCCCATCTCGCCGCCCGGCGGGTGCTCGCGGGCATGGTGCCGTTCAACGTGGTCCAATCGGCGGAGGGCGAATTGCCGCTTCGTCTGCACCGCGCCAGCGGCGGCAAGGTGATGATCGAACAGGGTCCGACAGGCCTTGACGAACTGCTTGACGTTGAGGGCTTTGCCGTTGCCACGCATGGTGACATCGAAGCGGTGCTATGGGGCAAGCTGCTGCTCAACCTCAACAACGCGCTGGTGGCGCTTTCCGGCCTGCCGCTGGCGGCAGAGCTTGCCGATCGCCGCTGGCGGCTGATCCTGGCCGGCCAGATCGACGAAGCATTGGCGGCAATGATGGCGACGGGCATCGAACCCGCTCGCATCGCCGGCCTGCGTCCCGCGCTGCTGCCGAAAGTGCTTCGCCTGCCCGACTGGCTGTTCAAGTTCTTGGCGCGGCGGATGCTTGCCATCGATCCTGCCGCGCGTTCGTCGATGTGGGATGACCTTCAGCGCCGCCGGCCGACGGAGATCGGCGAACTGCAAGGCGCGGTCCTGCGTTTGGCCGAAAAGGCCGGCACGCCGGCGCCGTTGCTGAAGCATGTTACGGCACTGGTGCGCGCGGCCGAGCAGAAGAGGCGCGGATCGCCCTGCCAGACGCCGGAAGCCGTTGTCGCGACCGTCAGATCGTAGCCCGCACAGGCGCCCAGTAACGGCCCTTGCCGGTGCGCTTGGCCTCGTAGAGCGCATGGTCGGAACAGGTGAGCAGGATTTCCGGATCGCCTCCGTCGGCGGGTGCGCATGCGCTGCCGACGCTCAAGCCGACATGGATGGCGGAGCCGACCCCGAGGTCGAAGGGGACCGAGACCTTTTCGATGGCCCGCTTTGCCAGGTAGGTGGCCTCGATCTCCGAGGTTGCGGGCAAAAGAATGACGAATTCGTCTCCGCCGATACGGAAGACCACGTCCCCCGGACGGAAGCCGCGCTTCAATCGTTCGGCCACCTTGCGCAGCAGCACGTCGCCGACGGCGTGGCCAAAACGGTCGTTGACCTGTTTGAAACCGTCGAGATCCATGCTGAGCACTGCAAACGGCTTGCCGCCATTGGCGGCCGGCGCCGCAAGGTCGCGGCACATGTCGCGCAATTTCTCCTGCAGGAAGATGCGGTTTGGCAGGCCGGTCAGCGCGTCCTTGATGGCCAGGTCGCGATTGTCCAGTTCGGCGCGGATCATGCGGGCATTGATTGCGTGGTTCTGAAGCAGCACGATGATGACGCCGGCCACATAGAACGGCGTTTGAATTCCGACGATCGGCATTCCGGGCGCCGCAGAAAACAATGCACCGACCACGTAAGGCAGGCTTACGGCCAACATGACGAATATGGCGAAGCGCGGGGTCGCCGCATTGCGTGACGACACCACGCCGACGACGCCTGCGACATTCAAGGCGGCAAGTACGGAAAGCGCCATATTCCCGCTGGCAACACAGCCATAGCAGCCGAGGCCGAAAACGACCGACCAGACGCCGCTGGCTGCCATCAGGCCCGCCAGCGGCCCTTTCGAGCCGCGCCTGCGGGCCTGCTCGCATTCCCGCATCAGCAGAACGCGGACGGTGAAAAGCATCAGGTCGGCGGCAATCCAGGCGTAGGGCCACCAATCCCCGGTGGCAAGAGCGGCGCTGACCGCAACCAACAGAACGCTGATGGTGCCGAACAGGACCGCGAATTTGCGCTCGAAGGTGGTGTCGAGAAGCCGGGCGCGGACAGCTTCCGGTTCCAATTTCATCGGCGAAGAGAACCAGGCAAACAGGCGAGCGGCGGCGCTCCACGTTTTGCGCGGCTCGTTGGTGGTCAGGGATAGGTCGCTTGCCAGTCGAGCGCTCCGTGCCGGTCGACACAGTCTTCGCCGGCATGCTGGGCCAGGGTGATTAACATTCGCTTAGAGCATCCGGCGCAAAACCGGGCTTTCGGAACTCCCCGTTCCGCCGCTCTGGAGCAATTCCAGGAAAAGTGTGAAGCGGTTTTCCGTCCGGAATTGCGTCAAAACAAAAAGATAGAGCGGTTCGGCGTTTCTGCGAAACGATGAACCGTTCTAGCGGATCTGCCGCCGGATGGCCGGTTTTAGCTTGCCGGCCCCGGTTGTCTGCGGACTGCAGGCCGACGCGGCGGACCCGGCTCGGGATAGGTCTTCGCCGCACGTGCCGGCTGCCCATGAGGGGTTTCGATCAGCGTGATCTTCTGCCAGATCTTTCGCGAGAGGCTCGAAGCCAGGTTCTCGATGTCGTTGACGCCGTCGATGACCACGGCGTCATTGACCGACTGCGCAAACAGCGCGGCGATCTTGCCGGTGATCGACAGCATCTCGGAGCAGTAGTCGAGATAGCGGGCAAGGTCGGCGGCGTTGGTGATGCGGGCTGGCGAATGCGCAGTCGGCTTGAAACTGGCTGAAAGCGTTGCCGGATCCTTGGTCAGCTGGTGCATGTCGATGACGTGGATCAGCGAACGCAGCCCGTGGAGCTGGCGAAACACCCGCTTGCGCTTGATCCGCTCCTCGGAGCGAATCAGGGCCAGAAAGCCCAGCACCGCGAGGATGATCATGTTGAGGGAGGCTTCGATGCCTTGCATCGACTGGAAGGCATCGTGGTTTCCCGAGATGCGGCCGAGCGGCAGGATTGTGCCGACGAACAGGAACATCAGCGCTCCGACGACGAAGGCGGCGATGATGAGGCCGCGCAGCCACCAGATCGGCGCCTCCAGCGCCTTGGCTGCCTTTGCCAGATCGCGCGACAGCGACACGAGCTCGGCGGCGACGCCGCGCAAGCCGGCATCGGGAAAACGCTCGGCGACGCGCTCTTCCAGCCGTTCGGCGGTTTCGAGGATCAGTTTCGAATCAAGCGAGCGGTAGCGCATGACGAAATATCCGATCGGCGCTCAGGGTTCGGCCGGTGCGTTGGTGCGCTTGCCGTAGCGGTTGGGTCCCGGCTGCCCGGGAAATAGGCAAAGCACGAGGAAAGCGATAATCGAGACAACCGGCACGAACAGCACCAGCGCCGCAACGCCCGGCTTGTCGAGGTCGTGCAACCGCTTCACCGCCAGCACCACGTTCGACCAAAGCGAGGCAATGAAGGCGATGAAGAAAATGAACGACCACATGTTGCTCTCGGTAGTGCCTTCCGGAACCAGCGTGAAACGGTAGAGTGGGAGGGCCTGTATGATGGCCACCAGCAGTCCTCCCAGAAAATAGGCCGCGCGGCTGACGCGGCCCGAAGTTCTGAAGAAAAGCCAGATGAGGTCTGATCTGTCAGGCAAGCGAATTCCGTCCGTATTCGTTGAGAAAGATCAATCGCGCAGCAATTCGTTGATCGATGTCTTGGAACGGGTTCTGGCGTCGACCCGCTTGACGATGACGGCGCAGTAGAGGCTGGGGCCGGGCTCGTTGTTTGGAAAAGGCTTGCCCGGCAGCGAGCCGGCGACGACGACGGAATTAGGCGGCACCTCGCCGTAGAAGATCTCGCCGGTGGCGCGGTCGACGATCTTGGTCGACTGGCCGATGAAGACGCCCATGCCGAGCACCGAGCCTTCGCGCACGATGCAGCCTTCGACCACTTCGGAACGGGCGCCGATGAAGCAATTGTCCTCGATGATGGTTGGGCCGGCCTGCATCGGCTCCAGCACACCGCCGATGCCGACGCCGCCCGACAGATGCACATTCTTGCCGATCTGGGCACAGGAGCCGACCGAAGCCCAGGTGTCGACCATGGTGCCGCTGTCGACATAGGCGCCGATATTGACGAAGGACGGCATCAGCACGGCGCCGGGCGCGACATAGGCGGAGCGGCGCACGATCGACGACGGCACGGCGCGGAAGCCCGCCTTCTCAAAATCGACGGCGCTCCAGCCGTCGAACTTCGAAGGCACCTTGTCCCACCATACCGCCTGACCGGGACCGCCCTTTATGATCTCCATCGGGGTGAGCCGGAACGACAGCAGCACCGCTTTCTTCAGCCACTGGTTGACGTGCCATTTGCCGTCGGCCTGCCGCTCGGCGACGCGGGCGACGCCCCGGTCGAGCAGGTCGAGCGCCGATTGGATGGCCTCGCGCGTCTCGCCGCGGGTTGCGGTCGAAATCGTGTCGCGTTCCTCGAAGGCGTTCTCGATAATCTCCTCGAGGCTCGCGAGATCGGGCTTCGACATGAATTCGCTCCATTACCAAGCTGTTAAGGGCCGGCGCCTTAACCTGTTTGAAAGTCGCGCGGACCCTATGTGAAGGCTTGGGGAGGGTCAATCGCGGCAGCGTCACGGGACGGCGCAGGTGAATGATTGGACGGGTAAAGCAAATATGACTCCCATGGAAAAGACGGGATGGACGCCGCTGCCGCATTCGGACGAGGATCTGGAGCGGTCGAGAAGCGTGCCGGACACGCCGCAAACGCGCGCGGAGACATACCGGCTGGCCTGGAACGATCCCGATTTCATGACGCGGCGCGAGTTGCGCGCGGTCAGGCTGCAGCTCGAACTGCTGAAACCGGAGATGATCCTGGCCGAGCGCGGCATCCAATCGACCGTCATCCTGTTCGGCGGCGCCCGCATTCCCGAGCCCGGCGGCGAAGCCTGGGCGGCCAAGAACGAGACGCAGAAGAAGAACCTCGAGCAAAACAGCAAATATTACGAGGAGGCGCGCAAATTCGCCCGCCTCTGCTCGCAGCAATCGGCCACCTCGTACTTTCGCGAATTCGTCGTGGTGACCGGCGGCGGGCCGGGCGTCATGGAGGCCGGCAATCGTGGCGCCGACGATGTTGGCGCGCCGTCGATCGGTCTCAACATCGTGCTGCCGCACGAGCAGGCGCCAAACGCCTACGTGACGCCGGAACTCTGCTTCAACTTCCACTATTTCGCGGTCCGCAAGATGCATTTCGTCATGCGTGCCAAGGCCGTTGCGGTATTTCCAGGCGGCTTCGGCACGATGGACGAGTTCTTCGAAACGCTGACCCTGATCCAGACCGGCCGCATGGAACGCGTGCCGGTCATCCTGTTCGGCAAGGCTTTCTGGGCAAGGGCGATCGACCTCGATTTCCTCGCCGAGCAAGGCACGATCACGCCCGGCGACCAGGATATCATCGATTTCGTCGACACTGCCGACGAGGCCTGGGGGATCGTCAGCCGCTTCTATAAACTTTGACATGCAAGCAAGGACTTGAAGCGCGCCGGCTGCCTCAAGCAGGGACTTCCACGATCGCCGTGAGAAAGCCGGCGAGGTCGTCGGTGACGAAGTCCACATCGTCCTCGTTGGCCGGGTCGCGTTCCCAGATTTCCGAGAAGGTCGGCTCGAAATTGCGCGGCACCACCAACACTGTGGTCATGCCCAGCGATTTCGGCACCGACAGGTTGCGGGCAAGATCTTCGAACATCACCGCATTTTGCCCGGTAACGGCGTGGAGTTCGGCAAATTTCTCATAGGATTGCCGCGCCGGCTTGGGGTTCAGTCCGGCTGCGACGATATCGAAAATATCATCGAAATGCTCGAGAATGCCCAACTGCCGCGCGGTGCGTTCGGCATGCCGGCGATCGCCATTGGTGAAGATGAATTTACGGCCGGGAAGCTGGCGAATGGCGGTGCCTAGGACGGGATCTGGAACCAGCCAGGAATAATCGATGTCGTGGACCTTCTCGAGAAAATCGTCGGGGTCGATGCCGTGGCGCGTCATCAATCCGTTCAGCGTCGTGCCATATTCGCGGTAGAGCTCCTTTTGCAGCTTGCGTGCTTCCTCGCGCGGCAGCGTCAGCAATTCTCCGACGTAGGCGGTCATCTTCACATCGATCTGCGAGAACAGATTCGAATGATGCGGATAAAGCGTGTTGTCGAGATCGAACACCCAGTCGGTGACATGGGCAAAGCGGGCGGGGTCGGGAAGTGTGGTCATACGTCCTTATGGCACGAAACGATCTTTCTAACAGGAGGTTTATCCACAACCTATGCGCGCCCTGGGTGGTAAAAATGGTGCCATGATTAAAATCTTAAGCATCGCCGAAAGGTGACATTCAGCGCTTTGTTGGAACCAAGACGGACCAGTGGGAGCAAGCGATGAATCGCATATTTCTAAAGTCTGCCGCCATCGCTTTCGCCTCCGTCGCGGTCTCGCTTTTGCTGACGCTGATCGTCGTGCCGGCAATGGGGTTTCCGATCAATCGCACCATCTGGCTGACATCCACCGTGTGCCCGCTCGCGCTTGCCTGGAGCGTCGGCGCCTATACGTTCTGGCAGGGCGAAAGGTTGCAGACCGCGCATCGCGAGCTCGCCCGCGCCCATGCCCAACTCGCCGCCGCGCACAGGCGTTTGGCGGAAAAGGCGAGCCGCGACGACATGACCGGCATGCTCAACCGCGAAAGTTTCTTTGCCGCTCTCGACGGCTCCCGGCGCAAATCCGATCGCGGGGCATTGCTGATCGTCGATGCCGACCATTTCAAGACCATCAACGACAGCTACGGCCATCTGATCGGCGACGATGCGCTGCTCCTGATCGCAAACGCGATAGAGCGTGGCGTGCGCAGCGGCGACGTGCTTGGCCGCATCGGCGGCGAGGAATTCTGCGCCCTTCTGATTGGTGCCACCGAACACGAGGCCAGGCGCGTCGCCGAGCGCATCCGGCGTGAAGTCGAGCGTATCCGTTTCCGGCCCGTCGACGAACGAACGGTTCCGCTGACAGTCAGTATTGGCGGCATCACCTGCGGCAGAGACGCCGCAGTGTCGGAGCTAATGCGCGCCGCCGACCAGCGGCTCTACGAGGCCAAGCATCGCGGCCGCAATCTGTCGATCATCGACCGCGATATTTCCGAAGCCGCCTGAGCTCGGCCCTAAGCCTTCTGCTGCATTCAACCGCGCCGCTGCCAGACTGTCAAAATCCGAAGATGGCGATGCGGAACAGCAGGGCGGCCGCCGCCACCGCCACCAGAGCGATGCCAAGGCCAATGGGAGAGCCCCAGCCATACCACTCCATCGCCAGCTTGGCATATTTGAACTCCTCGGCCGGTGTGAGTGGGCCGCGCGTCGGGGTCTGATTCATGTTTCACTCCTTGCAGGCTGCGACAGGCCTTGCCTTGCGCCTGATGCAGCATATTACTATAATGGACGTAATGTTAGGCAGATTGATAGTTAGATGGTCGAAATAAATTCGTCAAGCATGAATCGGGCCGACATGAAGACCGCCATCAGCCTTGCCATTATGGGCTGGCAGGACGCGACGCAGGCTTATGACGAGGCAGTGGGCGATAGGCTTGGGCTGAGTATGGCGGAACGCCATTGCCTGGCGCTGCTCTATGGCGGCCCGCGATCGGCTGGCGAGGTCGCGGCCGCAACAGGATTGACGCCGGCCGCGGTCACCGCGCTGATCGACCGGCTGGAGGCGCGCGGCCTGCTGACACGAACGCGCAGCCTTGAGGACAGGCGCAAGGTGGTCATAGAGGCGACGGAACTCACGCGAGAACTATCGACGCGCTATTATGGCGCGATCGCGCAGGAGGGGGAAAAGGTGATCGCCACATTCAGCGACACTGAGCTCGCCACGATCCTGCGCTTCGTCACGGCGTCCCTCGACCTTCAGCGCGACCAACTGGCCCGGCTGAAGGCCGAGGCGTTGGAAACAGCCGACAGCCTATAGGCTCGCCGGGTCGAGCGCTGGCTCGCCTTTGCGGCGCGCCACGATCGCCGCAAGATCGGCGGTCTCGAAAGCATCACGCAGGGCGTCGAACGACGGCAGCACGAAATAGGCACGCTGGAACTTGTCGATCTCGTAGCCGGTGCGCATTACGGTTTCCAGGTCGAAGGGGACATGGTGCGCCTCGCCGCCTTCGACCGCGAACTGAAGCTCGGTGAAGGATGACATTAGCCCGGCACCGAAAGCCTTCAGCGGCTGCCCCGGCTCGCGTATCAGCCCGTATTCGACGGTGTACCAGTAAAGCCTGGTGATCATCTCGTCGCCGCCGAGCGCAATCACGCTGTCGGCCTTTTTGCCATACATCTGCATGAAGTCGGCAAAGACCGGCTGCGTCAGGATCGGCACGTGACCGAAGAAATCGTGGAACATGTCGGGCTCGACGATGTAGTCGAGCTCCTTTTGGGTTCGCAGCCAGTTGGTGACCGGGAACCGGCGGTTGGCGAGGTGGTCGAAGAACGGCGCGGCGGGAATGAGCCCCGGCACGGCGACGATCTCCCAGCCGGTGAACTTGCGCAGCTTCTCGCTGACCGCACCGAAATCCGGGATCTTGTCGAGAAGACCGAGCGCCGCGACGCCGTCGAGGTAGGAGTGGTGGGCGAGCTTCCTGGTCAGCTTCGTCTGGCGGTCGCACAGCGTGCGCCACACCGCCTGTTCTTCGTCGCTGTAATTGTAGCCCTGCGCCACGGTGAAATCGGCACGGCAGACCGAATAATCGCCGCGAAGGCCTCGCGCCGCGCATTCGCGGGCATAGTCGGCAACGTTCATTGTCATGGCTTGCTCTCCCTGGAAATCATGATCAACGGATTGCCGGAAATTCTAGCGGGATGGCGCGAGGCAAATCAGCTTTGATGGTGGCTCAAATGCGGGGTTGGAGGTAAAAGACTCCACGATCGAGCTTTGGGAGAGTGAAAATGCCTCAGTTTGATGAATTCGAGATCAAGATGCTCGACATCCTGCAGCGCGACGGGCGCAAGCCGGTCTCCGAATTGGCGCAGGAGATTGGGCTGTCGACGACACCTTGCGCGCGGCGCTTCGAGGCCCTTCAGCAGGCGGGCATCATAAAGGGCTTTGCTGCGGTGCTCAGCCGCCGCGCCGTCGGGCTGATGGTCGAAGTGTTCATCCAGGTGCGCCTCGTAACCCACAGCGACGGCTCGCCAGAAACCTTTATCGCCGCCGTGCAGCGCATGGACGAGGTGTCGTCGTGCTGGACGATGACTGGAGACTACGATTTCCTGCTGCATGTCATGGTGCCGTCGGTCGACGAGCTCAATGCCTTCGTCATGCACCGGCTGATGCGGCTCGAAGGCGTGCGCGACGTACACACGCAGCTTGTGCTGCAGAACATCAAGGGGCCCGGCCATGTGCCGCTGGCACATCTCAGACGATAGGCATTTCTGCGGAAAAGCTGCACACAAACTGCTGAAGCTGGCCAATCTCCAGAGCTAGATCGCCGACTACGACATGCGGACCGCCATTGCATAAGGCCCGCCATGAAAATCGTCCTGATCAACCCGCCGCATACCGCCATCGGCAGCCGTGTGCCGGACGACCATCTGCCGCCGCTCGGTTTGCTGGCACTGGGCGGTCCGCTGATCGACGCGGGACACGAGGTGCGGCTCGTCGATGCCGAATTCGGGCCGATGCCGCTTGCCACGCTGGTCTGGGACGCCTTGAGCGACCATCCCGACTGCATTCTGATCGGCCATTCCGGCTCGACCTCTGCACATCCGACAGCCCTGCTGATCGCCGGCATGGTCAAGGACATCGAGCCAGCGACAATCCTGATTTATGGCGGCGTGTTTCCGACCTATCACTGGCGCGACATACTGGCCGAAACGAAGGTCTTCGACTTCATCGTGCGCGGCGAGGGCGAGGCGACCATCGTCGCGCTGGTCGAAGCGCTTGAGAAACGCAAGCCGCTGTCGGACGTGGCGGGGATCGCTTTTCCTGACGATTTGCGCCGTCCTTTTGCCACCCGGCCGGCAAGGACGATCGCCAATTTCGACGATTACCGCATCGGCTGGGAACTGATCGACTTCAGTCGCTACAGCTATTGGGGCGGCAAGCGCGCAGTAGTCATGCAGTTCTCGCGAGGCTGTCCGCATCTGTGCAACTATTGCGGCCAGCGCGGCTTCTGGACGCGCTGGCGGCACCGCGACCCCGGGAAGTTCGCGCGGGAGATTGCCTGGCTATACCGCGAGCAAGGCGTCGAGCTGATCAACCTTGCCGACGAGAACCCGACGTCGTCCAAAAAAGCCTGGCGCGCCTTTCTCGATGCGATGATCGCCGAGAATGTGCCGGTGCTGATCGTCGGCTCCACCCGCGCCGACGACATCGTCCGCGACGCCGACAGCCTGCATCTCTATCGCCAGGCCGGCGTCATCCGCTGGCTGCTTGGCATGGAAAATACCGACGAGCAGACGCTTGCATTGATCCGCAAGGGCGGCAGCACCTCGTCCGACCGCGAGGCGATACGGCTGCTGCGCCTCAATGGCATCTTGTCGATGGCGACCTGGGTGGCCGGTTTCGAGGACGAAAGTTTGCGCGACCTCTGGCGCGGCTTCCGCCAGCTGATCGCTTATGACCCCGACCAGATCCAGGCGCTCTATGTAACGCCGCACCGCTGGACGCCGTTCTTCAGGATTGCCAGGGACCGCAAGGTGATCCAGCTGGACGCCCGCCTGTGGGACTACAAGCACCAGGTGCTGCGGATGACGCGCCTCAAGCCGTGGATGTTGTTCTTCGCCGTCAAGCTGATCGAACTGGCCGTGCAGTCGCGGCCCAAGGCGCTGGCGCGCATCCTGTTCCACAAGGATCCGGAGCAACGGCATTCGATGCGCTGGTACACCAAAATGGGCCGCCGCGTCTGGTTCCGCGAAGTCTGGGGCTTTCTGGTCCGCGACCGCCGCCTGAAAAATGGCCCGACGCTCGCCGAATTCTGGGGCGCGCCGCAAGACGAGGAAGAGGAATCGATGGTTGTCGAACGCCTGTCGCGTCAGTCCGTGACCGCTATTTCGCCAAACGCTTGAGCCCCTCAGACACCCGGCCTCACGGCACGATCAGCGTGCCGGCGCCGTGTTCGGTGAACAGCTCGAGCAGCACCGCATGCGGCGTCTTGCCGTTGAGGATGACGACGCCTGCGACGCCGCGCTCGATTGCCTCGATGCAGGTCTCGACTTTGGGGATCATGCCGCCCGAGACAGTGCCGTCCTTGATCAGGGCCTTGGCCTCGGCCACGGTCAACTCGTCGATCAGCTTCTTGTCCTTGTCGAGCACGCCGGGCACGTCGGTAAGGAACAGCAGGCGCGTCGCCTGGCAGGCGCCGGCGATGGCGCCGGCAAAAGTGTCGGCGTTGATGTTGTAGGTATGGCCGTCGCGGCCGGGCGCCACCGGCGCCAGCACCGGGATCATTTCGGACCGCGCCAGGAGGTCGAGCAATGTGCGGTCGACCTCGACAGGCTCACCAACGAAGCCCAGGTCGAGCACCCGCTCGATGTTGGAATCCGGATCGATCATGGTCTTGCGCGCCTTTTCGGCAAACACCATGTTGCCGTCCTTGCCGCACAGGCCGATCGCCCACTCGCCCTCGGCATTGATCAGCGCGACGATCTCCTTGTTGATCGACCCGGCCAGCACCATCTCGACAATCTCGACGGTCTTCTGGTCGGTGACGCGCAAGCCGCCCTCGAATTTGGATTCGATGCCCATCTTGCTGAGCATGGCGCCGATCTGCGGCCCGCCGCCATGCACGACGATCGGGTTGACGCCGGATTGTTTCAAAAGTGCGATGTCGCGGGCGAAAGCCTTGCCGAGCGCGATGTCGCCCATCGCGTGGCCGCCATATTTCACCACGACCGTCTTGTTCTCGTAGCGCTGCATATAGGGCAGCGCCCTTGAAAGCAGCGCGGCCTGCATTTCGGCGGTGGCGGCGACATCCGTCATCGGCGTGGTTCCCAGCTTGGCATGAACGGCGGCGTCTTAGCGGGAATTGGACGAGGGGGCAAACGGCTTTGCTGTCACGATCGATCAAATCACCGCCTATGCCGGCCGCTGGAGCGGCGCCCGTCGGCCCAGCCAGCCCGAGATCCTTTCCATCTGCGCAGCGAACGACAAAAGCGTTTCCTCGTCGCCGGGGCGGCCGGCGGCCTGGACGCCGAGCGGCAGGCCGGCATCGGTGACGTAAACCGGAAGCGTGATCGACGGTTGCCCGCTGACGTTCTGGATCGCCGGCCAGTGGGTGAACCACAGGCTCTTGTCCATCAGCTGGCCGAATAGCGGCTTGAACTTCAGCAGGCCGGCGAGGCGCAGTCTGTCCAGGACATTCTCGATGAATTCGTCGGCGCCTTTCGGGTCCATGGTGCCGCAGGCGACCGGCGGGTGCGCGATAACTGGCATCAGCACAGCATCATAGTGCGCGGTTTCGGCGATAAGCCGGCGCGAAGTGGCGTGCAGCCGCTGCAGGCCGGCATAGATTTCGCCGGCCGAGAGAATTTCACCGAACCGGCTCATCACGCGCGTGGCGCGTTCGATGTCGCCTGAGATGGAGCGGCCGACGCGCAAGGCCTCGCCACGCATCGTGCCGGCCACCGCCGCAGCGACGGTTCTGGCGAAATCGGCGATGAAATCGCGATCGATATAGGGCAGGTCGATCTCCTCGACGCTGTGTCCGCCTTCGCGCGCCAGCCCGATCGCCGCATCCAGAGCTTTCAACGTCTCTTCCGATATCGGCAGACCGAGCGGCGATTTTCGATAGAAGGCGAGCTTGAGCTTGCCCGGATCGCGCCCAGCCGCCGCAGTGAAACTGCCGTTCGGCGAGGGTGCCGCGTAGGGCGACAGCGGGTCAGGCCCGTGGGTCAGGTCGAGCAGCAGGGCCGTATCGCGCACCGAGCGGGCCAACGCATGGTCGACGACGAAGCCGTACCAGCTTTCGGTGACGAGCGGCGTCAAGGGTACGCGGCCTCGCGAGGTTTTCAGCCCGATCAGCCCGGTACAAGCCGCAGGCACCCTGATCGAGCCGCCGCCATCCGAGGCATGTGCCACCGGCACGACGCCGGCCGCGACCAGCGCAGCCGCACCGCCCGAGGAACCGCCGGTCGTGTGCGCGGTGTTCCATGGATTGCGGGTGACGCCGTAAGCCACCGACTCGGTCACCAGCCTCAGCCCGTGTTCGGGTGCGGTGCTGGTGGCGATCGGAATCAGGCCGGCGGCCAGATAGCGCTCCGTCATCACCGAGCTGAAATCGGGGGTGAAGGCCGGGATGCGGCTGCCGCCATGCGTCGGCACGCCCTTCATAGCGATGCCAAGATCCTTCAGCGCAAAGGGCACTCCGGCAAACGGCAGCTTGCGGTCGACGGTTTTCGCCCGCGCCCGCGCCGCCTCATAGAGCGGTTCGGCGATGGCGTTGATCTCCGGGTGGGTGGCCTCGGCCCGGGCGATCGCCGCATCGACGAGATCTTGCGGTGTAATCTCTCCCTTGTGCACGAGTGCGACCTGGCCGGTTGCGTCATGCTCCCACAGAACCCGCTCGATCGACATGGTCGCCCTCCCGCTCATTGCAAGCTAGCGGGCGGCGATTTCATTGGCAATCGACGCTGGCGCTGCCGGTGCGCAAGACCATTTCAGTCGTTGCAAATACATTGCAATCGCCTAATTTGGCGGCGGATGACGCCGCAGGACATCAGCAACCTGATTGTCCGGACTTCGATGAAGGACCGGGCTGCGTTCGATCTGCTCTACCGGCAGACCAGCGCGAAACTTTTCGGCGTCTGCCTTCGTGTATTGAAGGATCGGGGAGATGCAGAAGAGGCGCTTCAAGAGGTCTTCGTCAAGATATGGACGAAGGCGGACCGTTTCGCCGTTTCGGATCTGAGCCCGATCTCCTGGCTGGTGGCCATTGCGCGCAATCATGCGATCGATCGGATCAGGGCGCGGCGAGAGCCTGCCGCCTATATCGATGCCGCGCTCGACGTGGCCGATCCGGCGCCGGGGCCGGAGGCCATGGCCGTGGCGGGCGGTGAGTCCGAACGCATTTACCATTGTCTCAAGGAATTGGAGAAGGACCGGGCGGCGGCCGTCCGGGGCGCCTATCTGGATGGCAAAAGCTATGCCGAACTGGCGGAGCGCTATGGCGTACCGCTGAACACGATGCGGACCTGGCTGCGGCGCAGCCTGTTGAAACTGAGAGAATGCCTGGAAAGATGACGCTGGCTGACGACAATGGACCGGAACGTGGGGGCGACGACCTGTTCGCCGCCGAATACGTTCTTGGCGTTCTGGCCGCCGATGAACGCGAGATCGCGTCGCGCCGCATCGATGCGGACGCCGCCTTCGCGCGCCTTGTCGATGCCTGGGAGGCGCATCTTTCGCCGATGGCCGCCGCCTATCCGGAGACAGAGCCTCCGATCAGGGTCAAGGAAGCATTGGACCGCCGGCTGTTCGCTGCAGAGCCGCGCGCCGGCCTGTGGTCGAGCCTTGGCTTCTGGCGCGGTCTTGCCGCCGCCGCCATTGCGGCGCTGGCGATCTACATCGCCGTGCCTTACTTCCGCCCGTCCACCGAACCGCCGCAGGCGCGGCTTGTCGCCTCGCTGGCGGCCGAAGGCAGCGACGTCAAATATCTCGTCGTCTACGATGCCGCCCGTCACGAGGTCGGTCTTTCCCACGTTTCCGGCGAGCGGGCCGCCGGCAAGGACTTCGAGCTGTGGATGATCGAAGGCAAGAAGGCGCCGGTGTCGATGGGCGTCATCCCGGCCGGTGCGACCGCGCATTTGGCCATCCCGCCCGCCGTCCAGGAGAAATTGGCGCAAGGCGCCGTGCTTGCGGTCAGCGTTGAGCCTGCCGGCGGTTCACCGACCGGCCAGCCGACTGGACCGGTGGTCGCAGCGGGCGATCTGAAGAGCATCTGACCGCTTCTCATCTCCGGAAGCAGACCTGAAATCTATCTCCCGCGATTTAAACGCATGCAAAGCTTGTTGGCGGCTGTCGATCCGCGCCGGGCAAATTGCAGCGACAAATATTTTTTGCGGAGAGGGCGAAACTCCAGCATTTCTATCGCGTATCTCCTTGCGTTCCCAAATGAGGGGAACGATAACCCGAGGAGATTGAAATCATGCGTAAATTCGCCACCATTTTGCTTGCCGGCACGGTCGCCATTTCCGCGCTCGCCACCATTGCCTATGCTCAAAATCCGATGGTCGGCGGCGCCGCCATGTATGCCCAGAAAAACATCGTCGAAAATGCTGTCAACTCGAAGGACCACACGACGCTGGTCGCTGCCGTCAAGGCAGGCGGCCTGGTCGATACGCTGCAAAGCGCTGGCCCCTTCACTGTGTTCGCGCCGACCAACGAGGCCTTTGCGGCACTTCCAGCCGGCACGGTGGAGACGCTGCTCAGGCCTGAAAACAAGGACAAGCTCGTCAAGATCCTGACTTGCCATGTCATCGGCGCCAAAGCGATGGCCGCCGACGTGGCCAAGATGGTGAAGAACGACGGCGGCACCCACAAGGTCAAGACGGTCGGTGGTTGCGAACTGTCGCTCAAGGCCGACGGCGGCAAGGTCACCGTGACCGACGAGAACGGCAACGTCGCCAATGTGACGATCGCCGATGTCGAGCAGTCCAACGGCGTCATCCACGTCGTCGACAAGGTTCTCCTGCCGAAGATGTAACAAACGCACGCTGCCGGCGAAGATATCGCTAAGGGCCTCCCTGCGCACACTCCGCGCCGTTCACGCAAGATGTGGATAGGCGCGGAGTCCCGCTTTGAGGACAGCGATCGTCACCGGCTTTTGATTTCCGTGTGGCGGTCGAATTTGGCACAAGCAATGACAGGAGGAATGGCCATGAACCGTCGCGAGCTTCTTTTGAGTGGTGCGGCAGCCATTGGCGTTGTCGCAGGCGCCACCGCGCTGCGCATGGGCGGAGCCCAGGATGCAGGCGCGGCTGAGACTTTCGAGGTTACCAAGACCGAAGCCGAGTGGCGCGCCATCCTGTCCGACGCGGCCTTCAATGTGCTGCGCAAGGAGGGCACGGAATACCCGGGCACCAGTCCGCTGCTCAACGAGCACCGCAAAGGCATCTTCGCTTGCGCCGGCTGCGGCCTGCCGGTCTATTCGTCAGAGACCAAGTTCGATTCCGGCACAGGCTGGCCGAGCTTCTGGCAGGAAATCCCGAATTCCGTCGGCAAGACCGTGGACAGGTCTTTGGGCATGACCCGCACGGAGGTCCATTGTCGCCGCTGCGGCGGCCATCTCGGCCACGTATTCGACGACGGTCCGCCGCCGACCGGGTTGCGACACTGCATCAATGGCGTTGCCTTGACCTTCAAGCCGGCGACGGCGTGAGGACGGCTGCGACCCTGACTTTGTCGGAGCGCGAGAGGACTTCGTAATGGTTGATTTTGCGCATGACCCCGAAAATCGCATTTCGGGGTCATGCGCGAGGGCGCCAGGCGGGGGATCCAGCGCGCCTCAATGGCCTCCGCCACCGCCGCCCTGAGCGGCTGGCTTGCGGATCACCAGGGTGAAGAGCCCAAGCGTCGCGAACAAAACCGTCAGCATGAAGAATACGTCCATGAACGACAGCAGCGACGCCTGCTGCTGGACCATGCCTGACAGTTTGGAGATGGCCGCCTTGGAGGCGTCGAGCCCGGCGGTCTGCTCGAAGTTGAGCGTCATGTTCTGCAGCTTCTGCTGCGCAGCGGCACTTCCCCATTGCACGTGCTCGGAGAGCCTGGCGTAGTGGAAGGCATTGCGGTCGATCAGCACGGTGTTGATGACTGCCAGGCCGACGGCGCCGCCGAGATTGCGGGTCAGGTTGAACAGGCCAGACGCATTCTTCAGCCGCTCCGGCGGCAAGGTTCCGAGCGCAATGTTGTTGATCGGCACCATGCAAAGCATCATCGAGCAGCCGCGCAGGATCTGCGGGATCAGCAGTTCATAGAAATCCCAGTCGGCGGTTAGATGCGTCATCCACCAGGTCCCCGTGGCGAAGCCGAAGAAGCCGATCATCATCATGATGCGCGGGTCCATCTTGTTCGACAGGATGCCGGAGATCGGCGCAGTGAAGAACATGGCTAGGCCGCTGACGAACAGCGCCTCGCCGATCATCATCGAATCGTAGCCGCGGATCCGCCCCAGGAACACCGGATAAAGATAGGTCAGACCGTAGAGGCCGATGCCGACGACGAAGGAGAACAGCGAGCCGAAGGCAAAATTGATATTGCTGAAAGCCCTCAGATCGACAATCGGCTCCTCGGCGGTGAACACGCGCCAGAAGAACAGCACCGCGCCGAAGGTCATGATGACGGCGCAGATGAACACCGCCTGATCCTGCAGCCAGTCGTTGTTGGGACCTTCCTCCAGCACATATTCCATGCAGCCGAGGAAGGCGGCCATGCCGGCAAGCCCCCACCAGTCGAACTTGCTGAACAGCTTGAGATTGGGTTTGTCGAAGTCGATCAGCGACCAGGCGGCCGTCGTCACCAGAATGCCGGGCACGACGTTGACCAGGAACAGCCAGTGCCAGGACATGGCATGGCTGATATAGCCGCCGACGGTCGGGCCGATGGTTGGCGCCAGCGTCGCTACCAGGCCGATCATCGGCGAGACGATGGCGCGACGCGACGGCGGGAAGATGGTGAAGGCGGCTGCAAAGACGCTCGGGATCATGCCGCCGCCGATGAAGCCCTGCACGGCGCGGTAGACGATCATCTGGTCGATATTGGTTGCGGTCGCCGCCAGCGCGCTGGCCGCGGTGAAACCTGCCGCCGAGATTGTGAACAGCACCCGCGTCGACAGCATCCGGCTGAGGAAGCCCGACAGCGGGATCATCACCACCTCGGCAATCAGATACGCCGTCTGCACCCAAGGAATCTCGTCCGAACTGGCGCTCAGGCCCGCCTGGATCTCGGCCAGCGAGGCCGAGACGATCTGGATGTCCAGGATGGCCATGAACATGCCGAACACCATTGCCAGGAAGGCGATGACGCGGCGTGTCGAGATGTGGTCAACCGGCACCGGCATGGCTGGCGTCGGCGCCGATCCTGCAGTTAGGGTTGCGGTCGCCATGACCTTTGCTCCCGGTTCCGCTTTACTTCGATGCCGAAGGCGCCGTGCGGCTGTCGACGGCGACGACGACGCTCAGGCCGGCGCGCAGCTTGCCCGTCTTCAGCACATCCGCGGGCACGTCGATGCGAACCGGAACGCGCTGCACCACCTTGGTGAAATTGCCTGTGGCGTTCTCCGGCGGCAGCAGCGAGAACACTGCTCCCGAAGCCGGGGCCAGCGACGACACGGTACCCTCGATGTCCTGACCGTCGATCGCGTCGACCGACACTCTGACCTTTTCACCAGGCACCAGCCGGGCAAGCTGGGTCTCCTTGAAGTTGGCGACGATGTAGAGCTTGTCCATTGGCACGATGACGGCGAGCTTCTGTCCGGGGCTGATCAGGTCGCCCTGCTCGACCGAGCGGTTGCCGACCACGCCGTCATAGGGTGCGCGCAGCACGGTGAAGGACAGATCCCGCACCGCCTTGTCGTGGGCAAGCTGCAGCGAGGCCAGCGTGCTTGCCGATTCCGCCCGCTGCGCCTGAAGCACGCCGATATTGGCCTGAGCCGCCGCGATCTGCGCGTCGGCGCCGGCTAGTGCGGCATTGGCTTGCTCGACCGCCGTCTGGGCATCGTCCAACTGGGCCTGGGTAGCGACGCGGGTCTTGAGCAACTGGGCGGCACGAACCTGAGCTCGCTTCGCATTATCGGCCGCGGCCTGGTCGGCGGTCTTCTGCGCCTGCGCCTGCTTGAGCGAGGCGCGCGCCGCCTCGGTCTGGGCATCGATGCGGTCGAGCGTCTTGCTCAACGTGGCGATCTGCGCCTCGGCCTGGGCAACGGCTATCTTGTAGTCGCCGTCATCGACGATCAGCAGCGGGTCGCCGGCCTTCACCTGCTGGTCCTCGGTCACTTTGACCTGATCGACATAACCCGAGATTTTTGGCGAGATGAACGCCGTGTCGGCCTGGACATAGGCGTCGTCGGTCGTGATCATGAAGCGCCCGTCGGTCCAGTAATCATAGCCATACCAGGCGCCGGCGCCCAGCAGGGCCAGGCCGATGATGGGCAGCAACATCGAGCGCATCGAGCGCTTCTTCTTGGCGGGAGCCAGCGGGGTGACGTCGGCGGGCTTGAGAGGGGTTTCCGGCGCTTCGATCGCAGGCTGGACCTTGGCACTGGGGAAGGGGCGGACTTCGGCACTGGTGGGCGCGTTCGAGGACATGATATCTCTCTAAAATTAACTGGCGCTGAATTTTGTCAGACTGAACCGTTCGGTTCGATCTCGACGTTGACTTAGCGCTTAAAGAGGACCATATCAAGAGCAATCGAACCGGATGGTTCGAATTATTTTACGAGGTGTGACATTATGGCCGAAGCCCCCAAGGCCGCTCCTTTGCCTGATTCAGGCCCATTGTCCAGCGCCGGCAAGGAGCAGTGCGATCTGCTGGACAGTCTGCCGCGCGGCCGCCCGGCCGCGGGGCAAGACCCGGTTAAGCGCAGCCAGATCATCGACGGTGCGCGCCGTGTCTTCATCGACAAGGGCTTCGAAGCCGCGTCGATGAACGACATTACGCGCGAGGCCGGCGTGTCCAAGGGCACCATCTATGTCTACTTCGCCAACAAGGAAGAGCTGTTCGAAGCGCTGATCGAGGAAGAGCGCGGCACGATTTTCAAGAACATGTACGAAGTGCTCGACCAGATTGGCGACCTTCGCCAGACGCTGGTGAAGTTCGGCATCGTGCTGTCCATGAAGATCACTTCGGCGAGGGTCATCCTAGCGCAGCGGACGGTGATCGGCGCGTCGGAACGCATCCCGGAGCTTGGTGCCCGGTTCTACGAACGCGGCCCGAAGCGTGGCCATGACAGGGTCGTCGTTTTCCTCAACATGGCTATCGAACGCGGCCTGCTGAAGATCGACGACGTCGAGCTTGCCGCCTATCAGTTCACCGAGCTGTGCCTGGCCGGTCTTTTCCGCCAGTGCATTTTCGCCTATCGCACCAAGGCGCCAAGTGCGGCCGAGATCGAACACATCGTCAGGTCGGGCGTCGATGTGTTCCTGAAGGCCTACGGCACCGAACAGCTTGCAGAGCAGGAACGGGTCTCCAGCCCCGCCTGACAGGCTGCCAGGGTCGGTGGCCTATCCGCCATTGGCGGCGAGCACGATCGCCGCACGCAATCCCTCGAGGCCCTCGCTCTTTTCCGACGACGTGGCGAGCACGAAGGGAAATGCCGCCGGGCGTTTCTTGATCTTCTGGAGCGTTTCCTCGATCAGCCGCGGTACCCCCGCCGCCTTGATCTTGTCGGTCTTGGTCAGCACGATCTGATACGACACCGCCGCCTTGTCGAGCAGCGACAGCACCTCGTCGTCCTTGGCCTTGATGCCATGGCGGGCATCGATCAGCACGTAGACGCGCTTCAGCGTCACCCGGCCCTTGAGATAGTCGAACACGAGCTTCGTCCACTCGTCGACCTTTTCCTTCGGTGCCGTGGCGTAGCCATAGCCTGGCATGTCGACCAGCGCCATCGGCGGCAGATCGGCGCCTTCTCCCGAAAATCCGCCAGGCACGAAATAGTTGAGCTCTTGCGTGCGGCCCGGCGTGTTGGAGGTGCGCGCCAGCCCCTTTTGGTTGACCAGCGCGTTGATCAGCGACGATTTGCCGACATTGGAGCGGCCGGCAAAGGCGATCTCGGGTGGACCCTCCGGCGGCAGGAATTTCATCGCCGGCACGCCGCGGATGAAGATCCAGGCTCGCGTGAACAATTCGATGCCGATCGTGGTCTTGTTCAACGCGTTCAAACCGCTGCCTCCAGAAGAAAAATGTTGCTGCCACGAATGGCATCGAGATTGCGGCTGATCTTTTCCACCGGCCAGTGCCACCACGCCAGCGCCAGCAGCCGCCGGATGGTCCTGTCGTCGAAGCGCATCTTCACCACCTTGGCCGGATTACCAGCGACGATCGCATAGGCCGGCACATCGTGCGTCACCACCGACTTTGCCGCGACGATGGCGCCGTCGCCGATCTTCACGCCGGGCAGCATAACCGCTTCCATGCCGATCCAGACGTCGTTGCCGACGATTGTATCGCCGCGCACCTCCTTCGACCATGTCGCCGGGTCGAAACCTTCTTCCCAGCCATGGCCGAAGATGTTGAACGGATAGGTCGAAAAGCCGGACATGGCGTGATTGGCGCCGTTCATGATGAAGCGCGCACCCTCGGCAATGGCGCAGAACTTGCCGATGATCAGCCTGTCGCCGATGAACGGATAATGATGCAGCACGCATTTTTCGGCGAATTTGTCGGGTCCGTCAGGGTCGTCATAATAGGTAAAGTCGCCAATCTCGATATTCGGCGCCGTCACCAGCGGTTTCAGAAAGCCGACGCGCGTGTGCAACGGGATCGGATGCTTGATCGATGGATTGGGTCCGGTCATATCGAGCTCCGTCGAGCAACTGCCAGCCAGGTCAAAATAGCGCGATCCGTCCGGCAGTACCAATCGCTTAATCCAGGCGGGCAGCTTGTGCAAAAAGCCCCGGACGAACCGGGGCTTTTTGGTCTCGCATAGTCGGAGTGCCGGCTATTCCGCCGGCGACGGTTTCTTGCGGAACAGCGCGACCAGATTGTCCCACAATTCGATCTTGGCGCCTTGCCGCTTCATGATCACACCCTGCTGCAGGATCGACAGTGTGTTGTTCCAGGCCCAGTAGATGACCAGGCCGGCCGGAAAACCCGCCATCATGAAGGTGAAGATCACGGGCATCCAGGTGAAGATCGCAGCCTGCGTCGGGTCCGGCGGCGTCGGGTTCATGCGCATCTGCAGGAACATCGTCACACCCATGATCAGCGGCCAGACGCCGATCATCAGCATGTGCGGCAAGGTAACGGGGATCAGTCCGAACAGGTTGAAGATCGACGTCGGGTCCGGCGCCGCCAGATCCTGGATCCAGCCGAAGAACGGCGCGTGCCGCATCTCGATGGTGATGTAGAGCACCTTGTAGAGCGAGAAGAACACCGGGATCTGCAATGCCACCGGCCAGCAGCCGGCGAGCGGATTGATCTTTTCGGTCTTGTACAGCTCCATCATCGCCTGCTGCTGCTTCATCTTGTCGTCCGCGTATTTCTCGCGGATCTCGAGCATCTTGGGCTGCACCTTCTTCATGTTCGCCATCGACGCATAGGACTTGTTGGCGAGCGGGAAGAACAGCGCCTTGACAATGACGGTGGTGGCGAGGATCGCCAGACCGAAATTGCCGAAGAATTTGTAAAGCGTGTCGATCAGCGAGAACATCGGCTGAGTTATGAACCAGAACCAGCCCCAATCGATCAGCTTTTCGAAAAGCCTTATCTTGCGATCTTTCTCGTAAGCATTGATCTTGTTGACTTCCTTTGCGCCGGCAAAGATCTCCGATTCAATGGTCTTGGATTCGCCGGGCTGCAGCGCAATCGCGTCCGTGCGGAAGTCGGCTTGATAGCGATGACGGCCGTCCTCGTAATAAGCGAAGTTTGGCTGAAACTCCTGCGCCTCTGTCGGCACCAGCGTCGCCGCCCAGTATTTGTCGGTGATGCCCAGCCAACCGTCCTTGGACTTGCTCGGTGTGTACTGCTTGTTTTTCTCGAGATCGGCGTATTTGTGTTCCTGCAGGCCTTCGCTGCCGGTGACGCCGATCAGGCCTTCGTGCAACACATAGATGCTGGCGACCGCCGGCTTGTCGAAGCGGGTGATGCGGCCGTAATTGAACAGCGAGACAGGGCTGCTACCGGAATTCTGCACGGTGTCGGAAACGGTGAACATGTAGTCGTTGTCGACCGAGAATGAGCGTTTGAAAGTCAGGCCCTTGTCGTTGGTGAAGGTGAGCGTCACTGGTGTAGCCGGCGTTAGCGTCGGATTGCCGTCGACGTTCCAAACGGTCTTCGGTCCCGGCAGCGTTCCCACCTTGTCTTCGCCAACAAAGCCGATCTCGGCGAAATATCCGTTCGGCAGCGACTCAGGATTGAGCAGCGCGATCTTGGGTGAGTTTTTGTCGACCGTCTCCGTGTAGTGCTTGAGCTTGAGATCATCGAGACGCGCGCCGGTGAGGTTGATCGAGCCTTCGAGGCTCGGCGTGTCGATCTTGACGCGGCTGGTCGAGGCAATCGCCTGGTCGCGGCTGGCCGGCGTCACGGCGTCGCCGCCAGGCGCGCTCGGAATGGCGCCCGGCTGCACCGGTGTTTCGCTGGCGCCCGGGCTGGTGCCTTGGGCAGCCTTCTTCTGCTCCGCCACGCGCTGCTCTTCGATGCGGGCGGCTTCGCGCTGCATCTCGCTGCGCGGCATCACATAGAAATATTGCCAAAGCGCCAGGATCAGCACCGACAGTGCGATGGTGATGAAGAAGTTGCGGTTGTTTTCCATCGAAGCCCTTGGCCTATCGTGTTCCACGCAATCTGCGGGAGAGTTCGGCCTTCAACTGGCCGAACGGAGTGGTAAGCACGTCTTCGCGCCCGACGATGACATAATCATTGCCGGGCGCCATGTCATCCGCGGCATGCGTGCGCACGGCCTCTCTCAGCCGCCGCCGGATGCGGTTGCGAACGACGGCGTTGCCGACCTTCCTGGTGACGGTGTAGCCGACGCGCGGCGCCTCGCTGTCGCCGCGGCCCAGGACCTCGACGAGGAAAAGCCGCCCGCGGCGCTTTTCGCCGCGGCGGACAGCCAGGAATTCCGCGCGCTTCAGAAGCCGCTTGGGATGGGCACCCGTTGGCTTGCCGGTTGCGGGCAACGATCTTGTCTCTCGCTTGGTGCTCAGGCGCTGAGACGCTTGCGGCCGCGGTTGCGGCGGGCTGCGACGACGCCGCGGCCACCCTTGGTGGCCATGCGGGCACGGAAACCGTGCCTGCGTTTGCGGACGAGTTTGGACGGCTGGTAAGTACGCTTCATTTGTTTAAATACCGCGGGGTGCGGCCCTTCTTGATTCTGTCACTTTGTAACAGGAGCTTTGCCGGGCCGGTTTTGGCGCGATCGAAACCGCGCCGGGACGAATGGCCCGAGCGTGAGCGGGCTTATAGAAAGAAGGGTTTTGGAAGTCAATCCAGCGTGTCGGGCCGGCATTGTCGGACCGGCATCGAAGTCTTGCGGCCCTTTGTCCGGCTTCGGCCAAGGATGAATTTGGCAAAAAAGCCGCAATCGCCTAATCTCACCCGATCAAGCGATCGTGAAGACGAGCAGTCCCTAAGACAAGCAGCCGTGATGACAGGCAGCCGTGACGACGAGCATGAGTGAAGTCCCAGCAACCGACGAACGCATCGCCCAGGCGAAGGCGGCCACCCGCAGGGTGCCGCTGGCGCGCGGCCTGTCGACCAAGTTGCTGCTGCTCACCATCGTCTTCGTGCTCTTGGCCGAAATCCTCATCTTCGTGCCCTGGATCGCCAGCTACAGGCTGAGTTGGCTGAAGGAGAGGCTGAGCACCGCCGCCGCGGTTTCCATCGTCCTGGTGCAGGGCGAACCTGCCTCGCTGTCGCGTGCCGCCCAGAACGACGTACTGATGGCGATCGGCGCCAAGGCGATCGCCGTGCGCGACGGCGGCGTCTCGCGGCTTCTGGTCGTGGCCGAAATGCCGCCGCAGGTCGACGAGCATATCGATATCGCCAATGTCGGCATGATCAAGGGTATGACCGGCGCGCTGGACACGCTGTTTTTCGGCGGCAAGCGGATGCTGCGCGTTTTCGGGCCGGTCGGCGACAGCGACAAAGAATTCGAGCTGATCATGCCCGACCACCGCCTGCGCAATGCCATGCTGATCTATTCGCGCAACGTCGCCTTCGTCTCGCTGCTGATCTCGCTGTTCACCGCCATGCTGGTCTACGCCGCGATAGACCTGATCATGATCGGCCCGATCAGGACGATGACACGCTCGATGCTGTCCTTTTCCGAGGCGCCCGACGATCCCGGTCGCATCATTCACCCCGCCGCCCGGGCCGACGAGATCGGCGTCGCCGAACGCGAGCTGTCGCAGATGCAGGAGCGGCTGCAGAAGATGCTGACCGAGCAGAAGCACCTGGCCGATCTCGGCCTGGCCGTGTCGAAGATCAACCACGACATGCGCAACATCCTCGCCTCGGCGCAACTGATGTCGGACCGCCTGCGCCAGGTCAAGGACCCGACCGTGCAGGCCTTCGCACCAAAACTGCTGCGCGCGCTCGACCGTGCGGTGTCCTACTCGGAGGGCGTGCTGGCCTATGGCCGCACCCAGGAGCCGCCGCCGTCGCGCCGCAGGCTGCGGCTGCGCCAGCTGGTCGAGGACGTCCAGGGCCTGCTCGACATCGAATGCGGCATCGAATTCGTCAACGCCGTCGATCCGGTGCTCGAGGTCGACGCCGATTCCGACCAGCTGTTCCGCGTGCTCACCAATCTTAGCCGCAACGCCGTGCAGGCGATGGCGGCCGACACCGAGAGCGCCGTGGTGCGCCGCCTGACCATATCGGCCGAGCGCATCGGCAGCGTCAGCCGCATCGTCGTCACCGACACCGGCCCCGGCCTGCCGCCAAAGGCGCGAGAAAACCTGTTCGCGGCATTCCGCGGCTCGGCCCGCAGCGGCGGCACCGGCCTTGGCCTGGCGATCGCCCATGAATTGATCCGCGCCCATGGCGGCACGGTGGAGCTGGTCGAAAGCATCGGCGGCCGCACCACATTCGCGGTCACCATTCCCGACCAGCCGGTCCGGCTCGACCAGGCCCGCAACGGACTGCGCCGCCCGGCGTAACGAACCGTTTCGTTACGGACCGTTTCAATTCGCAAATGGTTGGTCCGAGGCTACGAGCCATCGGCTCGGCCGCCGTGCAACGGCGTCTTTCGTTACG
Organism: Mesorhizobium sp. M0590; assembly: GCF_040320905.1. Lineage (NCBI taxonomy): Bacteria > Pseudomonadati > Pseudomonadota > Alphaproteobacteria > Hyphomicrobiales > Phyllobacteriaceae > Mesorhizobium > Mesorhizobium sp. M0590. The sequence goes on along the minus strand of NZ_JAMYQN010000002.1, from coordinate 313,968 downwards.
GGCCGTTCCGATTGGCAAATGACTGATCCAAGACGACGACCTATCGGCTCGGCCGCCGCGTGACGCGATCTTGCCTTCGTCGGCCGGCGCATGACGGCAAAACATGACGGCAAAACTTTTGGCCAGGATCGGCTTGCTTTTCGCAAATTCAGTCGCTAGGGAACAGCTCACATTCGCGGCCGGTCGCCAGGATCGGATCGCGGGGCTATGCAAAGCATGGCCTGTTGCGCGCCCGTAGCTCAGCTGGATAGAGCACCAGACTACGAATCTGGGGGTCAGGAGTTCGAATCTCTTCGGGCGCGCCAATAAACTCATGCCTACCCCCGGGAACATAAGTAACAGAATCTACCACCGGTGGCCGGAAAGTCGCGAGGGCTGAGCGCCATCCATGCCAAAAAGGGGATCGTCAGCTAATGCTGCTCAGTCGGCCTGCTTAATCTCCGGGCCCGGTTCAGTCGGCGGGCCTGGCGTGCAATCCTGGCCAGTGCATTCCTGCACGGGATCTTTCGCCGGCGGGAGACAATTTTGGCCTTCACAATGAACGGGCGGCTGCGTTGTTGCGGCTTTATTGTTCTGCGGCACAGGCCGATCCTCAGCGCGAACGGCCGGCATTCCAACGTCGATCATGGCCGTGCACAAGAGCGCAATCCGAAGCAAATTCATTTTCGCCTCCGCAACTGACAGCGAGACGCAGATTATACCTTCGAACTGCGGCCAACATCCTGTCACCCGCGAACGGCGTTAACAGCGCGTTTCATTGCCGGTCGGAAGGGCGTACCGATTGAGATCGAGCGTCGTCCTCTTCCTGGCAAAATAGCGCCAGAAACGGGGCTTTCGGCCAGAGGTGACTGAAGCCAACCTTCCGATTTTCCTGTACACCTGTTCGAAGGGTTCGAGGTGCGTTAGGGCCTCGCATATTCGAGGTTTTCAGTTCTTTCACGGGGGAACGTACATGACGGCATTCAACAGCGTCCGCTTCTGGGTCAAGCCGGGTAGTGAAGACGAATTCGTCGAACTGTTCAGCAGCGCTCCGCGCAATTTCGAGGGATTGCGAAAAATGGCTCTCATCAAATCGGGAGATGGCGCCTTCTTCTCGATTGGAGAGTGGGACACTTTTCAGCACATGGTCGATGCCAGGCACAAAATGCTGGGCAATCTTGATCGGTTCCGCCATACGTTGCAGCAGCTTGAGGGCGGATATACGGATGCTGTTTCCGGCGAGGCTGTCTTCGAAACGGACGGCAGGAGCAGCGGCAGGTCGGTATAGTTTCGCACTTCGAAAAGCTTATGCCGTGCGCCACTTCCCGGCTCTATCACCTAAACCGCACATTCCCCCTGGAAAGCTCTGCCACCGACCTGCATCCCATCAGCCGCATGTCGCGTTCGATCTCGGTTCGCATCAGGCCGAGCGCCCGTTCGACGCCGGCCTGTCCGGCGGCTGCCAGCGGGAAGAGATAGTAGCGCCCGACGCCGACGGCCTTGGCGCCCAGTGACAGGGCCTTCAGCACATGCGTGCCGCGCTGGACGCCGCTGTCGATGATCACGTCTATCTTGTCGCCCACCGCGTCGGCAATCTCCGACAGTTGGTCGAAGGGGCTGCGCGAGCCGTCCAGCTGTCTGCCGCCATGATTTGACAGAACGATACCGGTGCAGCCGATGTCGACCGCCTTTCTGGCATCGGCGACGCTCATGATCCCCTTCAGGCAAAACTGGCCGTTCCAGAAGCGGACCATGTCTTCGACGTCCTTCCAATCCAGCGATGGATCGAGGATCTCGGTGAAATAGCGGCTGATGGAAAGCGCTCCGCCACCGAGATCGATATGGCCGTCCAACTGGGGCAGGCTGAACTTTTCGTGCGTCAAATAGTCGATAGCCCATCTCGGCTTGATCGCGAACTGCATCATGCCGCCGGGCGTAAGCCGAAAGGGGATGGAAAAGCCGGTCCGCAGGTCACGCTCGCGGTTTCCGCCGGTGACGCTGTCGACCGTCAGCATCATCACCTCGACGCCGGACATCTTGGCGCGCTCCATCATGGCGCGGTTCAGGCCGCGATCCCTGTGGAAATAGAACTGATAGACCTGCGGCGTCCTGTGCTTGCGGACTTCCTCCAGGCTGACCGTGCCGAGCGAAGAGACGCCGAACATCGTGCCGAACTTCTCCGCCGCCGCGGCGACGGCGCGCTCGCCGCTATGGTGAAACAGTCGCTGGAGAGCCGTCGGCGAGCAATAGACCGGCATCGCCAGCTTCTGGCCCATGACGGTGACCGACATGTCGACCTGTCCGACGCCGGCAAGGACGTTGGGGACGAGATCGCAGTCCTCAAACGCCGCCGTGTTGCGCCGCAGCGTCGTCTCGTCGTCCGCGCCGCCATCGATATAATTGAAGATCGGACCTGGCAGGCGCTGTTTTGCCAGCCGGCGGAAGTCCTGAAAATTGTAGCAGCTTTGCAATCTCATGAAATCAATCGGGTATATGCCGGGCCCGATGTCAAGCCTGTGCCATTGTCGATCGCCGGCGCTCTCGCCTCAGCCCGCCAGAGCGCCAACCGACTCCCGCTCCACCAGCGGGCATTCGAGCTTGGTGATGGGATAGCGGCCACGACCGGGAGCAGCGGGGACTTCGAGCTGCTCGATCGCCCATTGTCCCATCGCCATATGCGGCAGGATCGACGTCGTCAGCGGCGGGAACAGATGCCGCGCGATCTCCTCGTCGTCATAACCGATCACCGAAATATCCCGGGGGATGTGCAGGCCGGCCTCCTTCAGCGCCTCGTAGCAGCCGATCGCGGTGCGGTCGTTCTGGCAGAAGATGGCGGTCGGCCGGTCCTTCAACGCCAACAGCTTGACGGTCGCGGCATAGCCGGCGCTCGCCGACCAATCGCCTTCGACGACCAGCGCCGGGTCGAACGGGATGTCGGCCGTCGCCAGCGCCCGGCGGTAGCCCTTCAGCCGGTCCTGCGCCGCCTGCATCCAGGGCTCGCCGGTAATGGTGGCGATACGCCGGTGGCCATGGCTGATCAGGTGCCGGGTGGAGCTCTGGCCGCCGGCGATCTCGCTCGGCACCACGGCGGGGAAGGCATAGTCGGCAGTGTAGCAGTTGAGCAGGATGACCGGAATGTCGAGGCCGTAGAGATGGTCCGGCGCGACGATCTCGCGGGTGAAGATGGTCATGTAGATCAGCGCCGAAATGCCCCGCTTGGTCAGCGCCGCGATGGCGCGAGGCTCCATCACCTCGTCGCCCATGGTCTGCGCCACCAAAAGCACATTGCCGGCGTTCCATGAGGCTTGCCGCGCCCCTTCAATGGCGACGACCGCCTCCGGGCTGGTCGCAAGTTGGTCGACTGCGAAGCCGATCACGCCATCCAGCCCGCCGAATGCGGCAACAGGGGCTCGCAAGGCAGAAAACACGGGCGGCGAATAGCCCAGCGTTCGTGCGGTCTCAATCACTCGCTCTCGGGTTTGCTGCGACAGCCTGATGCCTGGCGTGTTGTTGAGGACGAACGAGACCGTCGCCTGCGAACAGCCTGCGGCCCTGGCGATGTCGGTCATGGTGACGCGGCCCTTGGGGTTTTTCCCGGACGGCTTGCGCCGTCTGGTACCCTGAAGGACCGCATCCCGAAGTGGTTCGTTCATGGCGTTAGTCCCTCGAATTTTCGCATTTATAAGGCAAAGCGCCACTAATAGATATAATCGACCCTCTTAGACGATTTAGTCGCCAATCCAAAACGGTTGTGACTGGGGAGGCCTCTCTCGTTTGTGGCGAGTATCCCGATCAACTAATACTCTTTACTAATATCTGGCATCCCTATAACGTCAATCCATCATGCCCGGACGACATCGGACCGCGCGTGTTCGGAACGCGAGCCAGCCTGGTGTCGGACGGTTCCCGTCAGCCGGAGCTCGCCTGCCGTTTCGAGGAAATGTCAGACAAATCGGACTATTTACGAACGACGAATGAGTCTCTAAAGTCGACGATCGCGGCTGGAATGGCGTCGTTCTTCGCTGCCGAAAGCCTGAGGAGGAGGGCGTCCAAGCCGCGCCGGCACGTTCATCATCAGCGAAATTACTGAGTCAAATGGGAGGTTGAATATGAAATCTGCGATACGAAATGCGTCCGTCGCCGCTGCGGCCCTGCTGCTCGGCCTGTCCGTCAGCGCAATTGCGCGGGCCGACGACAAGCCGACACTGGCCTTCGTCGTCAACGGCGCTTCCGATTTCTGGAAGGCTGCCGAAGCCGGCGTCAAGAAGGCTCAAGGCGAACTGCCCAATTACAATCTCGAACTCAAATATCCGGAGCAGTCCTCGGTCGCCATCCAGCAGCGCCTTATGGACGATCTGGTGACGGCCGGTGTTAAGGCGATCATGGTCTCGGCCGTCGATCCCAAGACGTCGACCGACGGGCTGAACAAGATCGCCTCGGAAACGGCGTTGTTCACCACTGACAGCGACGCACCGCAGACCAAGCGTGTCGCCTATATCGGCTCTTCCAATGTCGATGCCGGCAAGCAGGCGGCAGAGATCGCCAAGAAGGCAATGCCCGACGGCGGCAAGTGCCTCGGCTTCGTTGGCCTGCTCGGCGCCGACAATGCCAAGGAACGCATCCAGGGCATGAAGGACGGCCTCGCCGGCACCAAGATCGAATTGGTCGACGTGCGTGGCGACGACATCGACCAGGCCCGCGCCAAGAAGAACGTCGAGGACGCGCTGGTCGCCAGCCCCGACGTCACCTGCATGGTCGGCTTCTACTCCTACAACACGCCGCGCATCTATGAAGCGCTGCGCGATGCCGGCAAGCTCGGCCAGATCACCGTCGTCGGCTTCGACGACGATCCGATCACGCTGGGCGGCGTCAAGGAAGGCACCGTCGCCGCCACCGTCGTACAGCAGCCTTTCGAATGGGCCTATCAGGGCATGAAGCTGATGGCCGCCTATCTCGAGGGCGACAAGTCGGGCGTTCCCGCCGATGGCCTGATCATCGTGCCGACCAAGATCATCGGCAAGGACGATGTCGACGCCTACGCCGCCAACCTCAAGGCGATGTCGGGAAACTGAGCGAATAAGTTGCGCCGGCTCAAGGGTTCGCCCTGAGCCGGCGATTCTATTGACGCGCCTCGCAAGGCCCGTCAGTCTGAGGCCAAAACGGCTCACCGGCTGCTGTCAGGCGTGATGAATTATTCCGATCCATCCATCGTTGCATCCACGGCCGCTCCGTTCCTGAGCCTCGACGGCGTGCGCAAGACCTATCCCGGCGTTGTCGCGCTGGACGGGTTCTCGATCGAGGTCAGGCCCGGCGAGGTCATCGGCCTGGTCGGCGAAAACGGCGCCGGCAAATCGACGCTGATGAAGATCCTCGGCGGCGTGACCCGGCCGGACACCGGCACCATCACCGTCGATGGGGTCGCCCATGACAGTCTGACCGTCGAGGCCAGCATCGGTTCGGGCATCGCCTTCGTCCACCAGGAACTCAACCTGTTCGAGAACCTCGACGTCGCCGCCAATATCTTCTTCGGCCGCGAACCGCTGCGCGCCGGCCCGTTCAGGCTGGTCGACCGCGCCAGGCTGCGAGCGCTGGCGGCGCCGCTGCTCAAACGCGTGGGCGCCAATTTCTCGGCCGATACTCCGGTGTCGGCGCTGTCGCTGGCCCAGCAGCAAATGGTCGAGATCGCCAAGGCGCTGTCGATCAAGGCGCGGCTGGTCATCCTCGACGAACCGACATCGAGCCTGCCGATCGCCGAAACCGACAAGCTGCTCGGTGTCATCAAGGCGCTGAAGGCAGACGGCATCAGCGTCATTTTCATCTCGCACCGCCTGCACGAGGTCGAGCGCGTCGCCGACCGCGTCGTCGTGCTCAGGGACGGCATGCTCGCGGGAACCTTGCCGAAGAGCGCCATCAATCACGACCAGATGGTCAAGCTGATGATCGGCCGCATGCTGAAGGAGCGCGAGAAGGCCGCGGAATCGGCGCGCCCGCCGGGCTCTGTCGCGCTGTCGGTCAAGGCCATTCGCACCGCTGCCTATCCCGACCGGCCCGTCGACCTCGATGTCAGGCATGGCGAGATCCTCGGCCTCGCCGGTCTCGTCGGCTCCGGCCGGACGGAGCTGGCGCGCGTCCTGTTCGGCATCGACAAGAGCTTTGGCGGCTCGTTCCAGCTTGACGGAAAAGATCTGGTTCTAGGTTCGGCTGCGGACGCAGTGGCCAACGGTATTTTCCTCGTCCCCGAGGATCGCAAGCTGACCGGCATCCTGCTCGACCTGTCGATTGCCCAGAACATCTCGCTGCCCAATCTGCCGGCGCATTCGCGGCGCTCGCTGGTCTCGGCCGGCGCGGAATCCGCCACCGCCGAGAAGCAGAAGACCAATCTCGGCATCAGGGCGCCCTCCGTCCAGACGCGCACCGGCACGCTGTCGGGCGGCAACCAGCAAAAGGTCGTGCTGGCCAAATGGCTGGCGATGAAGCCGAAGGTGATGATCCTCGACGAGCCGACCCGCGGCATCGACATCGGCGCCAAGGCCGAGATCTACGGGCTGATGCGGGCGTTGGCCGATGCCGGCGTCGCCGTGCTGATGATCTCCAGCGACATGGAGGAGGTGATCGGCGTTTCCGACCGTATCGCCGTCATGCATGAAGGCCAGATCTCCGGCATTCTCGACAAGGACCGGTTCAGCCAGGAAAACGTGCTGCTGCTGGCGGTCGGCAAGCAGCCGAAGTAGTTCGCAGGCATTGGGAGAAGACGATGAGCAAGAAAGATCTCGGCCTGCTGATCCTGATCCTGGTGGTCGGCGCGGTGGTGGCGATCATCAACCCACGCTTCCTGCTGCCGATCAATCTCGCCAACACCTCGAACCTGATCGGGTTGTTCGGCATCCTGTCGATTGGCCAAGCCTTCGTCATCATCACCGGTGGCATCGAATTGTCGGTCGGCTCGGTGGTTGCGCTGCTCGGCGTGCTGTTCATCGACTTCATCGCCACGCGCGGCATGGCCTGGCCGGTCGCCCTGCCGCTGATCCTGGTGCTCGGCGGCATCATCGGGCTGGCGCATGGCTGGCTGATCACCCGGCTCAAATTGCAGCCTTTCGTGGTGACTTTGTGCGGCCTGTTGATCTATCGCGGCGTGGCGCGCTTCTACACCGCCGACGGCACCGCCGGCTTTGCCTTCGGACAGAACTTCCCGGAACTCGAGTTCCTGACGGCGGGGCGGTCCTGGGGCGTGCCGAACAGCTTCATCGCACTGATCGTCATCGCCGTCGTCATGTGGGTGGTGCTGCACCGGTCGGTGTTCGGGCGCTATCTCTATGCCATCGGCAAGAACGAGGAAGCGGCAAAATATTCCGGCATCCGCACCGGCCGCATCGTCATGGCCGCCTATGTCATCTGCGGCGTGCTGACGGCGCTGTCAGCTATCTATTTCGCCATGTACACACGCTCGATCTCGCCGGCGAGCCACGGCCAGTTCTACGAGCTCTATGCCATCGCGGCCGCGGTGCTCGGCGGCTTCTCGCTGCGTGGCGGCGAAGGCTCGCTGATCGGCGTCCTGCTCGGCACCGTGCTGCTGCAGGAGCTGCAGAACCTCGTCAACCTGCTCGGCATCCCGTCCTCGCTCAACTTCGCCGTCATGGGCGGGGTGATCCTCATCGGCGTGCTGGTCGACCAGCAATGGGGCGTGTTCAGGGCGCGGCGGCGGATGCTGGAAGCCACACGCAAGGGCGTGGCGGGTGCTGCCGCTGAGTGACGCAAAAATAGCTGGATGAAATACGCCGACTGCCATGGCAGGTGGCGTGAAAGAGTCAGCCGGAGCTTCGCGACAGCAGTTCAGGTCGGTCTCTATTTGGAACGAAACCCGTATCTGAGCGTTTATTTAAGCTTTGCTGCGCGGAGGCGTTCCATGCCCACGAATCCAGTTAGTACCGCCAAAGTAGGAACTCACCCCCTCCACCCGATGCTGATACCTTTTCCTGTCGCGTTTCTTGTCGGTGCGTTTGTCACCGACCTGGTTTTCTGGGGGACTGCCGATGCCTTCTGGGCACGAGCATCGATGTGGCTGATCGGGGCAGCCATAGTAATGGCCCTTCTCGCTGCGACAGCCGGTTTTATCGACTTCCTCAACGAGCCGCGCATTCGCGCCTTGTCCGACGCCTGGTACCACATGCTGGGCAACTTGACCGCGGTCATTGTGGCACTGATCAATTTCTACCTTCGCTATGCGCAAGGCGCCGAAGCCGCGGTCCGCCCATGGGGTGCGCTCTTGTCGTTCATAGTGGTCTGCATACTGCTGTTCACCGGCTGGAAGGGCTGGGAGATGGTGTATCGGCACCACGTTGCAGTTCTGGATACACCAGCGGATGCGCCAGCGAAGCCTTCGACAACCACTGCCACGGATACTCGTCACGCTGGTCGGGACCGGCACGCCGCATGAGGCCATAATCCCGAAAAGTGGATACCGGTTTCCAAAAAGATATCGGTTAGACAAGTAGCGCCCATACCGAATGCATCGGATGGGCGCTACTTTAGATAAGGCCCGACATGTCGGAGAAGGCCATGGCCTTGCGCAGCACCTCGGCGAAGCGCTCGCCGGCGGCTTCACGAGGGCCGCTATTGTCGATCGAGGTGACACCCGGTCCGGACAGCGCCACATTGGCACTGCGCGCCAGCCGTGCCAGCACTTCGCCGCGCGACTCGCGACCGCGCAATGCCAGCCGCTCGGCCAGGATCTCCGGTGTAGCCGTGATCTCGACGATAGCCAGATTGGCGTAGCGCTCCCGCAGCGCCGGGATGATCGCGCGCGAGACGTTGGCGATCGCGACACGGCCGTTGGAGACTGACCAGTCGACTTCGGCCGGGATGCCGTAGCGCAGGCCATGCGCCTCCCAGGAAATGGCGAAGGCGCCATCCGCTTCGGCCTCGACGAAGGCAGCATCGGCTAGCGTATCGTGATCCTCGGTGGCCGCATCGCTCGGCCGGGTGATCACCCGGCGCACGAACTCCAGCCGGCTCTCGTCGGCAAACACGGCGCGCGCATAGCCGATCACCGTGTCCTTGCCGGCACCGCTCGGCCCGACGACGGCGACGAAGACACCGTCCCGGATCGGAAATCCCGTAGCGGACAATTCACGCTCGACCGATGCCGACACCATCATGCGACTCGGCGTCCCTGCCGCCAGACCGTGCGGACGACCGGGACATGGTCGTCGACGCGCACGCGAACCAGATCGGCGCGCCGGCCGGGCTCGATGACACCGCGATCGGTGAGGCCGACCGCCTCGGCCGGATTCTTCGAGACCATCGCCACCGCCTGTGGCAAGGAAATGCCCTCGACCACGTCGCCGAGGAAGAAGGCTGACTGGATCAGACTGAACGGAATGTAGTCCGACGACAGGATATCGAGCAGGCCATCGCCGGCCAGCGTGCGGGCCGAGACATTGCCCGAATGCGACGCGCCGCGCATGACGTTCGGCGCGCCCATCAATACGCCGAGCCCTGCCTCTTTTGAAGCCCGCGCCGCCTCCTCAGTGGTCGGGAACTCGGCGACGCGCACACCTTGCTCGATCGCTTCGTCGACATGGCCGACGGTTGCGTCGTCATGGCTGGCGAGCACGATGCCGCGCTCTTGGCAGGCAGCGGCGATGAAGCTGCGGTTCGGGCTCGAATTCCTCGCCGATTCCGCCATCCGCTTTTCGCAGAATTTCTGGAAATCGCGATCGGTCAGCTTCAGCTTGCGCTGGTAGTAATAGGCGTAGGTTTCCAAATTGACGAACTGGCGCTGTCCGGGCGCATGGTCCATCAGCGACGCCAGCCTGACCCGCTCGTCGCCGTCGAAATTGGCGAAGGCCGTGAGGCAGTCCGGCGCCGAAACCTCGCAACGCAGATGGAGGAAATGGTCGGCCCTGAGCCGGTCCTGCTGCACGCTGTCCTCGATCGCGTCGGCCAGCTTGCGTATGTCGGCGGCCGTCAGGTCGGCATCCTCGTCCATGCCGACACGCAAGGCGTCGAGCACGGTGGTGATGCCGGCGGTCGCCACCTGCGCGTCATGGGCGAGCACCGCGGCGATCGGGTTCCAGCGCACTTTCGGCCGTGGCGCGTAATGGCCTTCGAGATGATCGGTGTGGAGCTCGACCAGGCCAGGGATGATGAAGTCGCCGCCCATGTCCTCGCCGCTGCGGCCAGCGCCGGGATCGATGGCGGCGATCACCCCATCGCGCAGCACGATCGACCCTTCGACGATCTGGTCGGCGAGCACGATGCGGGCATTGTCAAGAACGGTCTCGGCGGTCATTTCAGGCAGTCCTTGCAGCATTTTGCAGCCAATTGAAAATGAATTGGCTTCGCACCATGCGGTTAAAGCAAATAGTCATTTAGGCAGTTCTTCTGGCCGGGCGGCGCCCGAGCGCGTGATGGGACAGCACCATGAACGGTGCGCCCGGTTCAGTTTCCACAAACAGCGTCAGCGCGTCCACCGCCACCGGCCGTTGCAGCACGTCCGCAAACAGGCTGTCGATTGCTAGGCGAAGACGAGGGCTTTCCTGTGACGACACCCGGCCGGACAGCGTCATATGGAAGCGAAACGTCTCGAAGACATAGGGATAGCCCCACTGGCAGAGATTGCGGAACTCGTCGGGCTTCAGCGAATCGGGGCTGCGCCGTTCGATCTCGGCTTCCGTCAACGGCGCGCGGAAGCGGTCGAAGTCGCGCACCACGTCGTCGGCGAAGCGGTTGAGCGCCGGCAGCGGTGCTTCCGGCAACAGCGCGAAGAAGCCGTCGATCTGGCTGACGATGAGGCGCGGGATCGTAACCACCGGCGTCGCCTCGGCAAAATCGTCGAGTGCTGCACGAAGCGACGTTTCCGTCTCGTTGGAGGCCAGTCTGAAGGGCGCCTTCAGTGTCGCATGAAAGCCATAGCGGCGTGCCGAGGCGGTATGGAAGGCAACTTCTGCCGCCGACAACTCGCCCGCAGCCTCGACCGGCTTTGTGGCGGCACCGAATGGGTCGCGGCCGAGCCAGTTGGCGGCGATACGTGCCAGCGGTTCGTCTTGTCGGGGGGTGAAATAGATCGCGTAGCGCATCGAAAGTCCTCGTCAGCCCCGCTGCCATAGGTGATTTCCATGACGAATTGACGAAGCTTTGCGGCGTTTTCGGTAACAAAACCACACAGCCGGGTCGTTAGCCGACGATTTTTCGCTTGGACCAGCGGTTGGGGCGAAGGGGAAGTGGTTAGGCCTTCATCAGCCATTCGTGCTCGGGCGCGTTATGGAATTTCCACGTCCGCTTCGGTCCGGCCATGACGTTGAGATAATAGAGATCATAGCCGTGGCAGGCTGCGCAGGGGTGATAACCCTTGGGGACCAGCACGACGTCGCCGTCCTCGATCGCCATCGCCTCGTCGAGCGAACGAGCACCGTTCTCGTCGGCATCGGTGTAGACGCGCTGGAAAGCAAAGCCCTGTGGCGGGTTGAGACGGTGGTAATAGGTCTCCTCGAGATAAGATTCAGCCGGCAGATTGTCCTGGTCGTGCTTGTGCGGCGGATAGCTCGATGTGTGGCCGCCGGGTGTGATGACCTCAACCACCAGCAAGGAATCGGCCGGCTTGCCCTCCGGCAGGATGTTGGTGACATAGCGCGTGTTGGTGCCTTTGCCGCGAACCTCCTGGCCGAGATCGTCGGGCCCGATGACACGGACCGGCAGACCGCCGCCCAGTCCTGGCGCCGAGCAGACGGCAAGTTCGAGATCGGTATCGGCGCTCACCGACCACTCCGACCCCTGCGGCACATAGACCGACCAAGGTTTGCCGTCCAAGGGCGACATGCGTTCGCCGAGCAAGCCGAGATCCTTGCCGCCGGCCTTGGCCTTGCCCTTGCCGGTGACGAACACCAGGCAGACCTCACGATCCGCGGTTTGCCCGGAAGCGCTCTCGCCGGGCCTGAGCCGATGCAGATCGAAGCCGACATAGGTCCAGCCGGCGCTTTGCGGCGTCACATGGGCGATGCGGCCGTGGCCCTTATTGGCTTTGACGAGCAGTTTCGACATGGTCATTCCTTCGGTTTGGCGTCTGCCGATGGCTCGTCCTCGTCAGCCGGCTTGTAGAGGTAGAAAAACTGCCAGACGGCATAGCCGGCGAAGCCGAGCGCGATCACGCCCCAGAACGGCGTGCCGGTGGCGAATTCGATCACCGACCAGACCAGGCAGACCGCGACAACGGCGACGCGCCGCCACAGCGGCCGGAAAAACGGGTGCTCGGAGTCTTTCATCGGATCAACACCTTTCCTCGCGAACTCTCAAGCATTGGGAAAGCCCTGTGTCTCCACCGTATAGCCGGCCGCCGTCATAGCCCGCATCAATTCCTTGTAGCCGACCTGCGCCATCTTGAGCGGCGGGTTCTTCTTCGGATCCTGCTCGGCCTCGACCACGAACCAGCCTTCATAGCCATGGTCGGCGAGCCTCTGGACGATGGCGCCAAAATCCAGCGAGCCATCTCCCGGCACGGTGAAGGCGCCAAGTGCCACCGCGTCGAGGAACGATTGCTTGTTGCGATCCAGCTTTTGGATCACCTCCATGCGTACGTCCTTCACATGCACGTGGTTGATGCGCCGGTGGTGGTTGTTTATCGCGCGCAGCACATCGCCGCCGGCAAAGGCCAGGTGACCGGCGTCGAGCAGCAGCGGAATGCCTTCGCCCGAATAGCGCATGAAAGCGTCGAGCTCCGGCTCGGTCTCAACTACTGCCGCCATATGATGATGGTAGGAGAGCGGCATGCCTTGCTCTGCACACCATTCGCCGAACTGCGTGAGCCGCCGGGCGTAGGCTTTCATCTCATCGTCCGAAAGCCTCGGCTTGGTGGCGAGCGGCTTGGAGCGGTCGCCCTGGATGGAGCGGCCGACTTCACCATAGACGATGCAGGGCGCATTCACCGCCTTGAACAGGTCGATCATCGGCTGGATGCGATCCTTATTCCCCGATATATCCTCATTGACCAGCGTCCCGGAGAACCAACCGCCGCAAAGCGTCACGTCGGCCTCTTTCAGGATCGGCAGCATGATCTCCGGATCGTTGGGAAAGCGGCGGCCCATTTCCATGCCGGTGAAGCCAGCCGAGCGCGACTGGCGCAGGCACTCCTCCAGCGACACATCATCGCTGAGTTCGGCAAGATCGTCGTTCCACCATGCAATGGGGGACATGCCCAGTTTGGCTTTCAAGTCGTCACTCCAGTTTCAGACATTCGAGGCGCGTTCGCGGATGGCTAAAGAACCCGCCCGCTCAGCGCTTCCTCGTATTTCTTGCGCGCCGCATTCACTTGCGGCCGTGCCGAGACTTCCGGCACTGCGACATCCCACCAGCTTCCACCGGCCTCGGTCGAAACCAGCGGGTCGGTGTCGATGACCAGCACGGTCGTTCGCGTGTTCTTCTTCGCTTGCGCCAGCGCCGTTTCCAGCCCGGCGATCGATGGCACTTTTTCGGCAATCGCACCCATGCTCGCAGCATGCGCGGCGAAGTCGATCTCGGGCAAGGTTTCGTGACGGGCGTCCTTCAGCAGATTGTTGAAGTTGGCGCCGCCGGTCGCCATCTGCAACCGGTTGATGCAGCCATAGCCGCGGTTGTCGAGCAGCACGATGGTCAGCTTGAGGCCGAGCATCACCGAGGTCGCGATCTCGGAATTGAGCATCAGGTAAGAGCCGTCGCCGATCATCACCACGACCTCTTCGTCCGGCTTGGCCATCTTGACGCCAAGCCCGCCGGCGATTTCGTAGCCCATTGTCGAGAAGCCGTATTCTGCGTGATAGGAGCCGGGCGCGCCCGCCTGCCATAGCTTGTGCAATTCGCCGGGCAAGCCGCCGGCGGCATGAAGCAGTACCACGCCGGAGCCCATGGCGCGCTGTACTGCGCCGATCACTTGCGCGTCGGACGGATAGGCGGCATTGGTCGACGCCGTCACCTTGTCGGCATCCGCTTGCCAGTTCTTCTTGCCCGTGATCGCATTGTCGGTCCAGCCTGAAGGGGCTTTCCAGCCTTTCAGCGCCGCAGCGAGTTCGGCGAGCCCTTCCGCCGCATCGGCGACCAGCGGCAGCGCCTGGTGCTTTCCGGCGTCAAAAGGCTGCACGTTGAGCCCGATGATGGTCCTGCCGGCATGCTTGAACAATGCCCAGGAGCCGGTGGTGAAATCCTGCAGTCTGGTGCCGACGGCAAGCACGACGTCGGCCTCTTCGGCCAGCCTGTTGGCCGCCGAAGTGCCGGTAACGCCGACCGCGCCCATGTTCAACGGATGATCGTCCGGGAGCGAGGATTTGCCGCCTTGCGTCTCACAAACTGGAACGCCGGCGCCTTGCACCAGTTTTGCCAACTCCTCGGATGCCTGCGAATAGAGTACGCCGCCGCCCGCGATCACCAGCGGCTTTTTCGCCGCTTTGAGTACCGCGACTGCGGCCGCCAGTTCGTTGCGGTCCGGGCGCTGCCGTCGCGGCGTCCAGAGTCGCTCGGCAAAGAAACTCTCGGGGTAGTCATAGGCCTCGGCCTGCACGTCCTGGCACAGCGCCAGCGTCACCGGGCCGCATTCGGCGGGATCGGTCAGCACCTGCATGGCGCGGTTGAGCGCCGGCATGATCTGCTCCGGCCGCGTGATGCGGTCGAAATAGCGCGACACCGGGCGGAGGCAGTCATTGACCGTCGCCGTGCCGTCGGAAAAATCCTCGGCCTGCTGCAGGACGGGATCGGGAATGCGATTGGCGAAGACGTCGCCGGGCAGAAACAGGACAGGCAACCTGTTTACATGCGCAAGTGCCGCAGCGGTCACCATGTTGAGCGCGCCGGGGCCGATCGAACTGGTCGCGGCCATGAAGCGACGGCGGAAATTGGCCTTGGCGTAGGCGATCGCCGCATGCGCCATTGCCTGCTCGTTATGGGCACGAAAGGTCGGCAGTTCGTCGCGAACCTGGTAGAGCGCCTCGCCGACGCCGGCGACATTGCCGTGGCCGAAGATCGCCCAGACGCCGCCGAAGATCGGCACTTTCTTCCCGTCCATCTCGGTCATCTGTCGAGCAAGAAAGCGGGTCAGCGCCTGCGCCATCGTCAGGCGGATTGTCTTGGTCATGTCGGTTCCTCCGCAGTCCTTATGCCGCGCCTTCTTATGCTGCTTTGCGGCCGCGCGCCGCAAGCCATGCCTCGGTCAGTCTCTCGAAGCGAGATGCCATGTCGGCAACCGCTTCATCGTCTGACATCTTGCCGGCAAGCCATTGTTCGGCCGCGTTGATGAAGATGGTGCGGCCGACGGCAAAGCCCTTGACGATAGACGCCTTGGCGGTGGCAGCAAAGGCCGCTTCCAATTCATCCTGCGGCGCTTCGAGGCCAAGCAGCACAATCCCGCGGCACCACGGATCGTTCTTCAGGATCACCGCCTCGATCTTTGTCCATGCGCCGGCCGATGCCTGCGGTTCGAGCTTCCACCAATCGGGCTTGATGCCGAGTGCGTAGAGTTCCTCGAGCGCGCGCGGGATGGTCATGTCGTCGAGCCTGCCGTGCTTGCCGGCGATGATCTCGACCAGAAGTTCTCTGCCCACTTTCCGCGCGGCCTCGAACAAAGCGCGCAGTTTCTGCTGCTGTTCGCTCTTCAGCGCCGCGGGATCGTCGGGATGATAGAAGCACAGGCACTTGATGCAGTGGTCGACCGGCCATTCGGTCAGTTGCGAACCTATGTCTTGCGAGAACTCGAAGCGAAGCGGCCGCGAACCCGGCAACTCGACCGGCCGGCCGAGCCAGGCGAAGGAATGGTGGGCGAATTCGAACATCGCCTCGCGTCCGTATTTTTCGTCGAGCAGCATGCCGTAGCCGGCGCGGCCAGCCGCGACCTTGGCCGCAGCCTTGACCGTCAGCACCTTGAAAGCTGGGATTCGCGACGGATCGGCGCCGGCTTTTGCCGCGACATCCTCCAGCTGGACGCGGTGGTCGCAGGCGAACGCCATCAGCGAGGGGATGTCGCGCCGGCGCGTGGTCGCCCAATGGATGTGATTGATCGCCTCGTCCTTGCGCAGCGCCAGATGCTTGCTGCCGTTTTTCAGGAAGAACTGCAATTCCTCGAAAGTCGGGTATTCCGGTGCGCAGAGCAGCCGCGACACGGCAAAGGCGCCGCAGGCATTGGCCCAGGTCGCCGCCGTCGCCAGGCCTTCCTCGCCGAGCCAGCCGCGCAGGAAGCCCGACATGAAGGCGTCGCCGGCGCCGAGCACATTGTAGACCTCGATTGGAAATCCCTTGCCGAGGATACCGTCCTCGAGGTCGTCGCTGATCGGCCCGTCATAGACGATGCAGCCCATGGCGCCGCGTTTCAGCACGATGGTTGCCGCCGACAGCGAGCGGATGGTTTTCAGCGCGCTCAGGCAATCGTCTGCACCCGAGGCGATCATGATTTCCTCTTCGGTGCCGACGATGAGATCGCAATCGGGCAGCACCGTCTTCAACTGCGCCGAGACGCGGTCGGATTTCACATAGCGCTCGAAGCCTTCGGCGTGGCCGGCGAGACCCCAGAGGTTGGGGCGGTAGTCGATGTCGAACACCACCTTGCCGCCCTTGGCTTTCATGACACGGATCGCCTTACGCTGGGCGGCGTCGCTGTTGGGCCGTGAAAAATGCGTGCCGGTGACGACGACCGCGCGTGCCGAAGCGATAAACGCCTCATCGATATCGTCTTTCGAAAGCGCCATGTCGGCGCAATCGCTGCGATAGAAGATCATCGGCGAGACGCCTTCATCCTCGACCGACAGCAGCACCAGGGCGGTCAGCCGCTCCGGATCGGTCTTGAGGCCTTGGACCGAAACGCCCTCGCGGGTCAGCTGCTCGCGGATGAAGCGGCCCATCTGCTCATTGCCGACGCGGGTGAGCAGCGCCGAGCGCAGGCCGAGCCTGGCAGTACCGACCGCGATATTGGCCGGACAGCCGCCGACCGACTTGGCAAAGGAAGTAATGTCCTCGAGGCGCGAGCCGATCTGCTGACCATAGAGATCGACGGAAGCGCGGCCGATGGTGATGATGTCGAGCGGCGAATATTTCGCTTCCACGGCTTCGCCCATTCGAACCTCCCATCGGCTTTGTTGTCTTGGGTAACACGCGCGAGCGGCAGCGTGGCGCCGGCAATATGAAATAATAATTCCAATCCATAGTCAATATGGAACGAGCATTCCCAAGACTGAAAAGTGCTGTGCAAGGCTCGCGCGTTCAGAAACTTTGAAGTCAGACGAACGTCAAGTGTCTACCACTGAAACCAGCTGATTTACCAAGGAAGCGGGCCATCATCGTTGAAGTACCCGGCGGTCGGGCCATCGGCGTCCAAGGTCGCCAGGTGAATGACGATCTCGGCCGCCTGCTGCACCGTGCGGTGACCTTTATACCCGTTGAGATCGGTGGCAGTGTAGCCGGGCGCCGCGGCGTTGACCTTGATGCCCTGGGGCGCGAGCTCCCTGGCGAACGCCACCGTGATGGCATTCAAGGCTGTCTTGGAGCTGCCGTAGCCCATCATGTTAACGGCGTGGTTCGCAGTGGCGGGATCGAGCGCCCGGCCGATGGACCCGGTGGAGCTGCTCACCATCACGATCCGGGCAGCAGGTGCTGCTAGCAGCAGCTGCAGGAATGCCTGGGTCACGCGGATCGGGCCGAAGACATTGACGTCGTAGGTGGCCTGGATGTCGGCGATCCGCTGCTGGCTCGGCGGCAGGTCGTAATTGATGGCGACGCCGGCGTTGTTCACCAGCACGTCGAGGCAGGGGCTGGCCTGCCTGAATGCCTCGGCTGCCGCCTTCACCCTGTCATCCCGCGTGACGTCCAGCTCAAGCCACTCCACGTCGAGGCCTTCGGCGCGCAATGCCTGCGCCGCCGCCATGCCGCGTTCGGCGCTCCTGGCGCCGAGCCAGACCTTGAAGCCCATGGTCGCCAGTCGCCGGGCGATTTCATGGCCTATACCCTTGTTGGCGCCGGTCACCAGCGCGCTTTTCGATGTTCTCATAATCGGTGTCTCCATTTTTCTTGTGGAAGACCCACAAATGGTGCGAGGCAGCGGGCGTTGCGCGCCGGAAATTCTCCGGCTCTTGCCTAATCCTCTCACGCTGTTGCGCCGCCGGTGCGAATGCGCGATGCTGGCGCAATGAGCAAGGCGCTGCAGGAGTTGATCGAGATCGCCGGCCGCCATGCGCGCGGGCGACGAACAAGAACGGCGGTTCCCCGCGTTTCGATCGGCCGCAGCGAAGTCGCCACGCCGCCATTGTCAGGGGTGTGGGGGTCGGGGATCTTATTCGTACTGCAGGGCGCGAAGACGGTTCTGATCGGCGACCGAGCTCTTCGTTACAATCCGGCCAGCTATTTCATCTATACTGTCGAGACGCCCACCATCAGCCAGATAATCGAAGCGAGCGCGGCGCGTCCTTACCTGGCCATTGGCTTGACCCTTGACCTGCAGGCCGTCGCCGCGCTCCTCGTCGAGCACGCGCCGGCCCTCAGTGGCGACAGTTTCTCCACCTCTCCCGCTGATGACGATCTGCTCGACGCGTTGCGTCGAATGATGCGGCTGCTTGACCGGCCAGCGGAGATTTCCGTGCTCGCGACCATGATCGAGCGAGAGATGCTGTTTCGGCTCCTGCAAGGCCCCCAAGGCGGAAAGCTTCGTGAACTTGCGCGCGCCGATGGCCATCTGTCCCGGATTGGCCGGGCGATCGCCTGGATCCGTTCGCATCCCCATCAGCCGGTCCGGGTCGGCGATCTGGCCGAGATTGCCCGTATGAGCAGTGCTGCGTTTTATCGTCACTTCAAGGCGGCGACGGCCATGAGCCCAATCCAGTATCAAAAGCAAATCCGCTTGCTGGAAGCCCGCCATCTGCTGATTGCCCAGCCGGGCAACGTCGCACGTGTCGCCTTCGCCGTCGGCTATGAGAGTGCTTCCCAGTTCAGCCGGGAGTATGCCCGCCAGTTCGGGTCGCCGCCTGCCCGCGACGCAGCGCGGCTTTCGGCAGAAGGCGAAACCGCAATAGAGGTGATCTAAGGCTTGCGCTTCTTGCCAGTATCGCGCCGCTTCTCGCCGACCGCGACGGTCAGCGCCATAGCCAAAGCCATCGTCGCCGACAGCGAGCGGAAGCCGGCGAAATCGGCCTCGGCGACCTCGAACCAGACCCTGGCGAATTGGGCGAGTGGCGAAAAGGAGCTGTCGGTAATCGCCACGATCGGCACGCCTTGCTCCGAAATGACGCGCGCCTCCTCGATGGTGGCCGGGGCATAGGGCGAAAAGCTGATGGCGATCACGGCGTCCCTTGGAGAGGCAAAGCCGATCATCTCTGCATTGAGGCCGGCGGCCGATTCGATCAGCTGGTTGCGGATCTTGAGCTTGCCCAATGCATAGGCGATATAGGAGGCGACCGGGTAGGAGCGCCGCTTGGCCAGCACGTAAATGGTTTCGGCCTTGGCCAACACGGTGATCGCATCTTCGAAATGGTCTTCATTCAGCGTGCGCGAAATGTCGTTGAGCGAGGTACTGGCTGCGGCAACAAAACCGTCGAAAATCGCGCGGTGGCCGGCGCCTTCCTCGGCCTTGGCGCGCAATGCCGCCAGCCTTTCATCATAGGATGAGTTGCGCTCGCGCAGGCGCTCGCGAAACACCAACTGCAGGCTGGTGAAACCATCAAAACCAAGCTGCTGGGCAAAGCGGATCAGGGTCGAAGGCTGGACACCGGCGGAAGCGGCGATGCTGGCAGCGGTGCCGAAGGCGATATCGTCTGGGTTGTCGAGCGCATAGGCGGCGATCTGGGCGATACGTTTCGGCAGGCTGTGGCGCCGCTCCAGGATCGTCGCCCGCAGCGTCTCGAAATCGCGCGGCACCCGTTCGTCCATCGTCGCTCCGCCCAGGCTCATCGTCTGGTTCCCTCTGTGCCCCATCATAGCGGGCCTGTGCAAGAACACCATAAAAAATGAGACAAGCGTTCCATCTCCAGACAAAATGGACTAATTCATCCACACAATTTGCGCACACGGAGGCAAGGCAGATGGTCGGGGTAGGTCTTATCGGCACGGGTTTCATGGGCAAGTGCCACGCCATCGCCTGGAACGCGGTCGGCACCGTCTTTCCCGATGTGGACAAGCCAAGGCTGGTCCATCTCGGCGAGGTCAACGAGGACCTTGCCAAACGCCGTGCCAGCGAATTCGGCTTCGCCAAGGCCTCCGGCGATTGGCGCGCCGTCGTCGACGACCCGGAAGTCGATGTCGTTTCGCTGACCACGCCGAACCAGTTCCACCCGGAAATGGCCATCGCCATCCTCGAAGCCGGCAAGCATCTGTGGTGTGAAAAACCGATGGCGCCGAGCTTCGCCGAGGCGCAAGCAATGGCTGCGGCGGCCCAAAAGTCCGGCAAGGTGGCCGCGCTCGGCTATAATTACATCCAGAACCCCGCAATCCGCCATATCGGCGCACTGCTCGACGAGAAGATCATCGGCGAGGTCAACCATCTGCGCATCGAGATGGACGAGGACTTCATGGCCGATCCGGAGGCGCTGTTCTTCTGGAAGCACGAGGCGGCGTCCGGCTACGGCGCGCTCGACGATTTCGCCGTGCACCCGCTGTCGATCATTGCGGTCCTGTTCGGTCGTGTCGCCCGCGTCATGTGCGACATGGCCAGGCCCTATGCCGACCGCCACGTCGCCTCGGGCGGGCGCCGCGCGGTCGAGACCTACGACATCGCCAGCATCCTGATGCATCTCGAAAACGGCATCGCCGGCACGCTGCTGGTCAACCGTTCGGCGTGGGGCCGCAAAGGCCGGATCGCCATCCAGATTTTTGGCTCGAAGGGCTCGATCCTGTACGACCAGGAGCGGATGAATGAGTTCCAACTCTATCTGACGGCCGACCGGCCGACCGAGCAAGGCTACCGCACCATCCTGGTGGCGCCGCATCATAAGCCTTATGACGCCTTCCTGCCGGCGCCCGGCCACGGCCTTGGCTTTAATGACCTCAAGATTATCGAATGCCGGGAACTGTTGACGCGACTTGCCGGCAAGCCGGCGCGGATCATCGATTTCGACGAAGGCCTGGAGATCGAGCGCACGGTGCACGCGATGGCGCGCTCGTTCGCGGAACAGCGCTGGATTGCGGTGCGGTAGTAAGCCCGCGCTGGTCTCCCCTTCTCCCCTTGTGGGAGAAGGTGGCCGAGCGAAGCTCGGTCGGATGAGGGGTGTTGGACGGATCGCTACAGCGAAGAAATAACCGCTTAAAATCCCTCAATATTTTTGCGCCGAGTTTCTTCCAGCACCCCTCATCCGGCTCGGCGCTGCGCGCCGATCCACCTTCTCCCACAAGGGGAGAAGGAGAAGTGCTCACGCGGCTCCCGGGCGATCGGCGATCATGGCACGTCTCGCCGACCGGCGCTGCTCGACGGCGTCGGCAAGGCCGTGCAGCACCGTTTCGGTGGTTTCCCAGTCGATACAGCCGTCGGTGATGCTCTGGCCATAGACGAGCGGCTTGCCGGGCACGACGTCCTGCCGGCCGGCGACGAGGTTGCTCTCGATCATGATGCCGACGATGCGCTCGTCGCCCGCCGCGATCTGGCCCGCCATGTCAGCCGCCACCAGCGGCTGGTTTTCCGGCTTCTTGCTGCTGTTGGCGTGGCTGACATCGATCATCAGCCGCGGCGCCACGCCGATCCGGCCGAGCTCAGCGCAGGCAGCAGCAATGCTTGCCGCGTCATAATTCGGCACAATACCGCCGCGCAGGATGACGTGGCAGTCCTCGTTGCCGGTGGTCGTCGCGATGGCGCTGCGCCCGCCCTTTGTCACCGCCATGAAATGATGCGGCTGGGCGGCGGACTTCACCGCTTCGGCGGCAATCCGCAGATTGCCGTCGGTGCCGTTCTTGAAGCCGACCGGGCAGGACAGGCCTGACGCCAGCTCGCGATGGATCTGGCTCTCTGTCGTGCGTGCGCCGATCGCGCCCCAGGCGACGAGGTCGGCAATATATTGCGGGGTGGCCATGTCGAGGAATTCGGTGGCCGCCGGAAGGCCGAGATTGTTGACGGCGGAGAGCACGTTGCGGGCCATCCGCAACCCCTTGTCGATGTTGAAGCTGCCGTCGAGGTCGGGATCGTTGATCAGGCCCTTCCAGCCGACCGTCGTGCGCGGTTTCTCGAAATAAACCCGCATCACGATCTCCAGCCGGTCCGACAGGCTTTCACGCAGCGATGCCAAACGGCTGGCATAGTCTACGGCGGCGGCCGGGTCGTGGATCGAACAGGGGCCGACGACGACCACCAGCCGATCGTCGGCGCCGGTCAGCACGGCGTGGATGGCATTGCGTGATGCGGCAACGGTGCGCGTCGCCGTCAGCGTGCGCGGTATTTCCCGCATCACCTCGTCGGGTGTGCTCAGTTCTCTGATTTCCTTGACCCGAAGATCGTCTGTGGTCGTCAACACGGCTTCTGCTCCTGATTGGGAGACCTGCCGGCTGAAACAAAAAAGCCGCCAGGTCTGGCGGCTGTTCGGATGTTATTGCTGCAATCTTCAGATCGAGCGCAATCCTCCCGCCGCCAGCGAGCTCATAAAGTACCAATATGTGGCGGTCAGGTTGATCATGAGGGCTGATATAGTCGATGCGGATGCGCTTGTCACGTGCCTGGTGAGGAGGAGGTTTACTCCAGCCCATTCGCGATTGGCTGAAGCCCCCCGAACTTCGTCATCCCAGGGCGAAGCAGGAGCGGAGCTCCGTCGCGGAGACCCTGGGATCCATGCCGTTGCCTTGGCCAAGGAGTGCTGCGGAACTAAATTCTGCATTGTAGCGACGCCTAGATGTCACGGCATGGATCCTCGGGTCTGCGCCGCGTCGCTGCGCTCCTTGCTCTGCCCGTGGATGACGAAGTGATGGGCGGCGTTCCGCTAGACTTGCCGGCGTTATTCCGGTGACGCCCCGGCGATGCTCTGATCGTAGTCGACCAGCGACCCGGTCATGACGCCGGACTGCGGGCTGATCATATAGCTGATCAACCGGGCAAGCTGCGCCGGTTTCACCAATTGGCCCATCGGCTGCGCGGCTTCGGCCTTCTCCAACCAGTCCTCCGGCGCGTCGTGCCATTTCTTCTGCACGATCGCCTCGCCCTCGGTGTCCATCCAGCCGGGCAGCACCGCATTGCAGCGGATGCGATTGCCGCGATAGGCATTGGCGACATTCTTGGTGAGTGTCGCCAGCGCTCCCTTGCTCGACGAATAGGGCGCCAGGAACGACTGGCCGCAATGCGCCGACATCGACAGCACGTTGACGATCGAGCCCGGTACCTGGCGCGCCAGCAAATGCGCCACCACGCCCTGCATCAGGAAAAACGGGCCGCGCACATTGGTCTGGAATATCTGGTCGAACAGATCCTCGGAGGTCTCGACCAGCGAGCCGCGAGCCGAGGTGGCAGCGGCGTTGACCAGCGCGTTGACGGTACCAAAATGGCCAATCGCCGTTTCGACCGCACGCTTGCAGTCGGCCACTTTTGAGACGTCGGCGCTGATGAAGATGGCATCGACGCCTGCCCCCTTGAGGATGGCGACAGCCTTGTCGCCCTTCTCCTGCGAGCGGCCGATCAGCGCCAGCGCCCGGCAGCCCTCATCGGCCAGCGCTTCGGCGACGGCAAAGCCGATGCCTTGTGCGCCGCCGGTGACGATGGCGCGTGTTTCGGAATTGCGACCGGCTGAACCGTTCATCGCCTTGCTCCTGTGCTTGATAGTCAGATTGTTTTGTCGAGGCGGACGGTCTTGCCTTTCTTGGCCGATTTCAGCGCCGCATCCGCCAGCCTGAGCGCCACCAGCCCGTCCTTGCCGCTCGGCGCCGCCTTCTTGCCTGACGTCGCTGCCGCGATGAAGGCAGCGATCTCGTTGGCATAGGCGTCGAGATAACGGGTCATGAAGAAATCGTGCAGCGGCGGCCGCGTATAGCCTTTCTCATTGGCCAGTTCGATCGACACCGGCCGCTGGTTCTCGGCCGCAATCATGCCTTTCGAGCCATGCACCTCGATGCGCTGGTCGTAGCCGTAGGTGGCGCGGCGTGAGTTGGAGATAACGCATTGCTTGCCGGAGGCAGTTTCGAGGATGACGCTGACGCTGTCGAAGTCGCCGGCCTCGCCGATCTTCTTGTCGACCAGCACCGAAGCATGCGCGCTGACCGCCACCGGCTCCTCGCCGAGCAGGAAGCGCGCCATGTCGAAATCATGAATGGTCATGTCGCGGAAGATGCCGCCCGAGCGGCCGATATAGTCGAGCGGCGGCGGGCCGGGATCGCGCGAGGTGATTGTCACCATTTCGACAGTGCCGATGGCGCCGTCGTCGATCGCCTTGCGCACGGCGGCAAAATGCGGATCGAAGCGGCGGTTGAAGCCGACCATCAGGGTGGCGCCGGCCTTGTCGACGACGGCCAGGCAACGTTCCACCCTGGCGGCGTCGAGGTCGATCGGCTTTTCGCAGAAAATCGCTTTACCCGCTTTGGCGAAGCGTTCGATCAGATCGGCATGGGTATCGGTCGGCGTGCAGATGACGACCGCATCGATATCGCCGGCCTTCTCGATGGCATCGATGCTGCGCACTTCGGCGCCATAGGCAGAGGCCAGATCGGTCGCCGCCTTCTCGAAGGCGTCGGCAACTGCGACCAGCCTGGCCTCAGGATTGGAACCGACGGCGCGAGCATGGACCTTGCCGATACGGCCGGCACCGAGAAGAGCAAAGCGAAGAGGCATGAAGAGTTTTCCTTTGAGGATGGTTCGGAAGGGAGGGCGTGTCAGCGCCTGTGCTCGGCGTTGGCCGTTACGCCGCAAGTTCCGCCTGCCCGGTCTTGGCGCCGGTGATGTAGGAGACGATATCGTTGCCGTCGGTGTCCTGCTTGCGCAAATTGGCGACGATGCGGCCGCGCCGGAAAACGACGATGCGGTCGACCAGGTCGAACACCTGGCGCATGTTGTGAGAGATCAGGATCAGCGGTTCGCCATTCTCCTTCAGCGTGCGGATGATGTTTTCGACCTGCATCGTCTCCTGCACGCCGAGTGCCGCCGTCGGCTCATCCATGATGATGAGCTTGGAAGCAAAGGTCGCGGTTCTGGCAATTGCTACGCACTGGCGCTGGCCGCCCGACATGTGGCGGATAGTATTGGAAAGATTGGGGATCTTGACCGCTGTCCGGACCAAGGCTGCCTCGGTCGCCTTGCGCATGAACTTGCGATCGAGGATCGAGAAGGGCCCGAGATTGAAAAGCACCCGCTCGCGGCCGAGGAACAGGTTCGACGGTACGTCGAGGTCGTCGGCGAGCGCCAGGTTCTGGAACACCGTCTCGATGCCCGCCTCGCGGGCTTCGATGGGGCCGGCAAAATTCACTTCCTTGCCGTCGAACCACATCCTGCCGCTGGTGCGCTGCTCGACGCCGGTGATCTGGCGTACGAAGGTCGATTTGCCAGCGCCGTTGTCGCCCATGATGGCGACATGCTCGCCCTTGCGCAGCTCGAAGTTGGCACCCTCCAGCGCATGGACGCCGCCATAATACTTGGTCAGGTTTTCGGTCTTCAGGACGATGTCTGACATGATTAAGCCCTCATCGCCCGCAGGCGTTGGCGCCACTGGTCGAGTACGACTGCGCCGACGATGATCACGCCTTTGACCATCTCCTGATAATAGGCGTCGAGGCGCAGAAAGGTGAAGCCGGAGATGATGACGCCGAAGATCAGCGAGCCGATCACTGTCCCGATAATCGAACCGCGGCCGCCCGACAGCGAGACGCCGCCGATAACCGCCATGGCGATCGCGTCGAGCTCGTACATTACACCCATGCCGGCCTGGGCGGTGAGATTCTTGGAGCTCAGCACCACGGCGGCGAGCGCGGCGAGGACGCCGGCAATGACGTAGACGAGGATCTTGTGGTTGGCGATGTTGATGCCGGACATGCGCGCGGCGTCCTCATTGGAGCCGATTGCATAGCAGTGCTTGCCATATTTGGTGTAACTCAGGATCAGCTGGAACAGCACTGCGAGCGATATGAAAATGATGACCGGCATCAGCCCCTTGCCAATGGCGGCGAAACTCTCGGTCGGAAACGAGATCGGCTGCCCCTTTGACCACCATTTGGCGATGCCGCGCGCGGTGACCATCATGCCGAGCGTGGCGATGAACGGCGGGATGCGCGTGTAGGCGATCAAAGCGCCGTTGACCAGGCCGGCCAGCAGGCCGCAGCCGATCGCGACCAGCACGGGCACGATCACCGGCAGGTCGGTCCAGCCCTGCGCGATGAACATCGCCTTCGGGTTCGGGTTGCCATTGACGGTCGCCACCTGGGCGAAGCTCATGGCTATCATCGCCGTGGCGCCGACGATCGAACCTGAGGACAGGTCGATGCCGCCGGTAATGATCACCTGCGTCACGCCGATGGCAATGATGCCGACTATCGACACCTGCAGGATGATGATCTGCAGGCGCGCTTCGTTGAAGATCGCATCGATATTGTCGCGGGTGTTGAACAGGAAGCTGTCGCCCAGGAAAACCCGGCCGATCAGCTCGAAAGCGCCGACCAGGATGACGAGCGCCAGGAAGACGTTGAATTCGGCCGGCCATGCGCGCCGCTTCGCATCATAGCTGAGCCCGCCGACGCCGTGAGATGTCTGTGCCAATCGTGCTTCCTCCGTCAGCCACGGTCTCCACTCGGCGCTGTTCAGGCCGAGAGGGAAAAAGCGGAGCGGCGCTGTCTTACCTTGGCGCGCCGCTCCGTATCGGACAGGTCCGCCTCAGTTCTTCTTCAGGAACTTGTCGATATTTGCCGGCGTGACCAGCTGGAACGGGATGTAGACCTTGTGCTCGACCTTCTCGCCCTTCGCCAGCTTGAGCGCTGCGTCAAGCGCGCCGGCACCCTGGCCGGCCGCGTCCTGGAACACCGTCGCATCGAGGTCGCCCGCCTGCATCGCGGCAAGCGCATCCTGGGTAGCGTCGACCCCGCCGACGACAACCGACTTCATGTCGATGTTGGCGGCCTTCATCGCCTGGATGGCGCCGATGGCGCTTTCGTCATTATTGGCGATGACGCCGTCGAACGGCTTGCCGGTCGACAGCCAGTTGGTCATCAGGTTCTGCGCTTCTTCGCGCTTCCAGTTCGACGTCTGCTTGTCGATGATCTTGATGAAGCTGCACTCCGGCGTGGCGATCACGTCGTCAATGTCCTTGGTGCGCTGCACCGCTGCCTGGTTCGACAGCTCGCCCATGATCACATAGACGTTGGCTTCAGTCTTGCCGGCCTCCTTGAACAGGCGGCAGACCTCCTTGGTCTCGAGCGTGCCGGAATCGGCTTCGTTCGAGGCGACGAAGGCCTGGTTTTCGGGCAGCGTGTCGACGTTGACCGGCTCGCGATTGACATAGACCAGTGGAATCTTGGCAGCGGCGGCTGCGTCCGACATCGCCTGAGTCGCCGAGGTGTCGACCGGGTTGACGATGATGGCGTCGACGCCTGAGGCGGCGAAGTTCTTGATCTGGTCGAGTTGCTTGGCGACGTCGTTCTGCGCATCCTCCACCTGCAGCTCGACGCCGTCCATGCCCTTGGCCTGTTCAATCATGCCGTTGCGCAGCACTGTGAGAAAATTGTCGTCGAACAACGCCATCGACACGCCGATCTTGGCAGCAAAGGCGGACGAACTCATCAGCGCCGCGAACGCGACGCCCAAAAGCAGTTTTTTCATTTTATTTCTCCTCCACATTGGTGTCCGGCTGCACCGATCTACCCGGAATCCCCGATCTCGCAGGGAATTCTCTCCCGATTGCCATTTTTAGTTCCGGAGGCATTTGCCTGAAACAGATCTTCCGGAACGAAAGAACCAAAATTCTCAGTTGGTGAAATATTTATTCCATTTCGCTTGGGCGTCAAGCGAGATTTCGCCATGAGGAATGGATTTTCGGCATTTCGAGCGCTTTTAGACGGACGCTAACGCAAGCCAGGCCTGAAAGCGTTCTGATAGATTACATCATGTCTGCCGCCGATGACCGCGACGTCAGATGTTTTCCGGCAGATAAATGTCGAAGGGCAGAAAGGTCTGGCCCGGCGCATTCGCAGCGCCGGTCTCGATGGCATGCGCCATCAGCCCGACAAGCTCGCGGCAAAGCGCCGCCAGTGGCGTCGAGATCACCATGGTCAGGAAATTATCTGCCAGCGCCGCGCGGGAGTCGGGCGTGATCTCGTTGCAGACGACCGCCGGCATCTCAGCCGGCTTTGCCTCCCTCAGCGCCGAGATCGCGCCTTCCATGCCGCCACCGGCGACATAGCAACCGGCGAGATCAGGGTGGCGGGCCAGAAGCTCGATCATTGCATCATGCGTGATCTGGTTCGCTTCCAGATTGACCAACGTCTCGAGGAGAGTGAATTCCGGCGCCTGCTCGCGAAAGAAGGAGCGAAAACCGATCTCGCGAAGCTCATGGCCATGGAAGCGATGGCTGCCGACGAAGAGGGCAACCTTGCCAGGTCTCTTCGCGGCCTTCGAGATCATCCAGGCAGCGGTGCGGCCGACCTTGCGATTGTCCAGGCCAACATAGCCCTCGCGAATACCGGACGCAAAGTCGGAAAGCAGGGAGAACACCGGTACGCCATTGGCTTTGAGAGCCTCGACGGCGACCGTCAGCGTCGGGTGATCAGGCCCGACCAGGGCGACGGCCCTGGATTTGGCGGCCAGCTTGCGCATCCGCTCGACGATCTCGTCCGGCGCCAGCGAAGCGGCGAAGTCGATGGTGGCCACGCCGCGAAAGCGCGGCGACTGCGATACCGCCAGTTCAAGCTCGCGGGCAAATTCACTGTAGAAGACGTCCTCCCGTCTCAACAGCAGGAACCCGAGCCGGTATTCGGGCAATTCATGGCGCATCCGCTGCTTGATCAATCCGGCTGCGTGATAGCCGATGCTGGTCGCGGCCTCATAGACGCGGCGCGCGGTTTCCTCGCGCACCGGCAAGCGGTTGTTCAGCACCCGGTCGACGGTGGCAACGCTGACCCCCGAAATGCGCGCCAGGTCGGTGATCGTCGGCCGTTTCGCCATCGCTGCCTCATTCCACTGTTTGGCCCTTTTACACCATTCTGATGGAAAATGATAGAAACTATCTTTGTGATATTGAGCCTATCAGGGCTCGGCGTTATTTTGAACGCTGACCGAATATGATCGAGGCCTCCGCTATGGTGGATATTGGACTCCGAACCGGGAATACGAGCTCCGCAGCGGCGTCCCGACGCGACTATAGCCTGATCGGCCGCGACGCGAAGCTTGCCGTCGAGAGCGGGCTGGCGGCGGCCGAGTGGTATCACACCGACGTGCCGCGCAAGCAGATGAAGGAGCTGATGCAGCGCTCCGACGGCCCGGCGATCCGCGATACCATCGTCTGGCTCGGCGCCATGATCCTCAGCGGCGCCGGCGCCGCCTGGTTCTGGGGCAGCTGGTGGTGCGTGCCGTTCTTCTTCGTCTACGGCGTCCTCTACGGTTCCTCCACCGATTCACGCTGGCACGAATGCGGCCACGGCACCGCTTTCAGGACGCAGTGGATGAACGACGTGGTCTATCAGGTCGCCTGCTTCATGATCATGCGCAACCCGGTGACCTGGCGCTGGAGCCACACGCGCCATCATACCGATACCATCATCGTCGGCCGCGATCCGGAGATCTCGGTGATGCGTCCGCCCGATCTGCTGCGCGTGGTGCTCAACTTCGTCGGCATTCTCGACGCCTGGCATGCGATGAGCGACATGCTGCGCAATGCAGCCGGTATCGTCAGTCCGGCCGAAAGAACGTTCATTCCCGACCAGGAGCAGCCGAAGGCAATTCGCATTGCCCGCATCTGGACGACAATCTATGCCGCGACCATTGCGCTGGCGCTCTATACCGGCTCGTTCCTGCCGCTGATGCTGGTCGGTCTGCCCAGGCTTTACGGTGCCTGGCACCATGTCATGGTCGGCCTGCTGCAGCATGGCGGCCTGGCTGAAAACGTCACCGATCACCGGCTCAACAGCCGCACCGTCTACATGAACCCGATAAGCCGCTTCATCTACTGGAACATGAACTACCATGTCGAGCATCACATGTTTCCCATGGTGCCCTATCACGCGCTGCCCAGGCTGCACGAACTGATCAAGCACGATCTGCCGACGCCGACATCGTCCATCCTGGCCGGCTACCGCGAGATGATACCGGCTTTCCTGCGCCAGCTGCGCAATGAGGATTATTTCATCAAGCGCGAACTGCCGCCGACGGCGAGGCCCTATCGCGAGGACTTCCACAACGACAACGCTACCGCTGCGGTGGCTGCCGAATGACAAGCCCATGCCGAGGGTGCCAAGTATTGGGGGAGCCGTAGATGAGCGACTGGGTCGAGGCCTGTGACGCCGAGGACATCGACGAAGAGGACGTGATGCGCTTCGACCATGGCGGCCGCACCTTTGCCATCTATCGCAGCCCCGACGACGAGTATTTCGCCACCGACGGGCTTTGCACGCATGAGAAGGTGCATCTGGCCGACGGGCTGGTGATGGACGATATCATCGAATGCCCGAAGCACAATGGCCGCTTCAACTACAAGACAGGGGCTGCCAGGGGCGCGCCGGTCTGCGTCGATCTAAGAACTTATCCGGTCAAAGTCGACGCCGGCAAAGTCCTTGTCCGGATTGGTTGATGATGACGAAGGGAATGGTCATCATTGGCGCCGGCGAATGCGGCGGGCGCGCCGCCCTTGCGCTGCGCGAGCTCGGCTTTAATGGACCGGTGACGCTGGTCGGCGACGAGCCGCATCTTCCCTATGAGCGGCCGCCGCTGTCGAAAGACGCGATGGTTGCCGACGCGCCCCTGCTCAAGGCAATCGCCACCGACGCGATCCTGGCCGAAAGATCGATCAGGCATATCCATTCGGTTCAGGCGGTGGCGATCGACCGCGCGGCGCATGTCGTGCGCCTCTCGGACGGTTCCGTCCTGGCCTACGACAAGCTCCTGCTGGCGACCGGTTCGGTGCCGCGCAAGCTGCCGATGCCGGGCCTTGGTGGGCGCTGCGTCTACCTCCGGACCTTCAACGACGCGCTGGCCATTCGCGCCCATCTCAGCGCCGGAAATCGCATCGCCATCATTGGCGGCGGCTTCATCGGGCTTGAGCTTGCCGCGGCGGCACGCAGACTGGGTGCGGCGGTCACAGTTATCGAGGCGCAGCCGCGCATCTTGATGCGCGGCGTGCCGGCCGAGATCGCTGAGATCATCCATCAGGCGCATGAAGCCGAAGGCGTGAAAATCCTGTGCGGCGAGGGCATCGCCGCCATTGCCGATGATGGCGCCGAAGTGCGCATCGCGCTCGCCGGTGGACACGACATTGTCGCCGATCTTGCCGTGATCGGCATCGGCGCCGTGCCGGTGACCGGACTTGCCGCGGAGGCGGGGCTGACCGTCGACAATGGTGTCGCCGTCGACGCCGAGCTTCGCACCAGCGACCGGGATATCTTTGCCGCCGGCGATTGCTGTTCGTTTCCGCTCGCCATCTATGGCGGCCGGCGCGTGCGGCTCGAAGCTTGGCGCAATGCACAGGAGCAGGGCGCGCTCGCCGCAAGGAATATGCTTGGCGCCGGCGAGTCCCATGCGGCGGTGCCGTGGTTCTGGTCGGATCAGTACGGCCTGACCTTGCAGATCGCCGGCCTGTCGGACGAAGGCCGCAGCATCGTGCGCCGCGACCTCGGCTACGGCGCCTTCATCCTGTTCCACCTCGCCGAGGACGGCAGGCTGGTTGCGGCAAGCGGCATCGGCCCAGGCAACGCGGTCGCCCGCGACATAAGGCTGGCCGAGATGCTGATTGCAAAGCAGGCAAGGCCGGCGCCGGAAGCGCTAGTCTCGCAGGCGGTCAAATTAAAATCGCTGCTGGCGGCTTGATCCGCCGCGTGGATAATTGGCCGAACGCGTTCGGCTAAAACAGCGCTTTCAGCTCCGGCAGCTTGTCGTTGACCAGCCAGCCATAGTAATTTTCCTCGGGCAGCTTTTCCGGCTCGCCCGCAGCGCGGCGCTTGTCGTTCTCGGCTTTCAGCGCATAGGCGCGCTGTTCGGGATTGCCGACATTGTAGAGCGTCGACGTGATGCCGGGATTGCCTGAGATGTCGAAGCCGGCAATGCTTTTATAGGCGTCGATCGACTTCCTTATCGTCGCCGCGACATAAGGCAGTGTCAGGTCAGGGTCCATGATCGTCTTGTAGACCGCATTGGGGTCACCGACGTCGAGTTCCGGCAGGCCGGAAACCTTGTGCACGAGATCGCTCATCTGCAGTGCCGTCAGCGGATTGAGCTGGCCAAGGCCAAAAGTCTGGCCGGCATAATAAGGCTGGAAGAAAGTGGCGCCGAAGCGGTCGTTGGGAAAGCTCTCGCCGTTGACGGTTTTGCCGCGGAACGACCGGTTCCACACCTGTTCGCGGCACTCCCACAGATCGTAGCTGTCGGACTTCCCTGCGCATTTCGCAAATTGCGGCCGTTGCACGAAATCGGTGATGTCCTCGCCATCATAGGCAAAGGAGAGCTTGCTCGACAGATACGAGATCGCCTTGACGTAATAGGTCTGCAGCCGGTCATAGGCATCGACATTATAGGTATGCTCGCCGACGATGGCTCCAACGATATGCATTGGGTCGATGTCATAGGCCGCGGCTGCCTGCTTGATCTTACCGCGCAGCTCGGCATCGTTCTGGAGCAGCGCAAAGACTTTGCGGTATTTCGCCTGGAAGGTGGTGTTGGTCGCCTGGGTGCGCCGGCTCGAAGCGCCCGGTATGTCGGGCTGCTCGGTGTTGCGGTTGCCCGGCGGCACCATCGTTGCCGCTTGTGCGGCGAACATGGCTGCCGCCAGCGTCAGCCCCAAAATGACGAGGATCAGTTTTTTCATGCGCCGCCGCCCAAATAGTCGCCGGCAAACTAGGTAATGCTCCACCGGGAGTCGAGAGACGCCTGCACCCGACGGGACGAAAGCTTGCCGGATGCTTCCATTTGGCCACACATCGGGAATGCTGGGCCAAATTGGGGAGGCCGGGAGCAATTCCCCGACCCTCTTCGAGAATGAAGCGTCTCCTACAGGATGAAACGCGACAAGTCCGTGTTTCTGGAGAGGTCGCCGACATGCTTCTCGACATAGGCGGCATCGATGGTCACCGAGGTGCCGTTGCGGTCCGGCGCGTCATAGGAGATATCGTCCAGCACCCGTTCCATCACCGTCTGCAGCCGCCTGGCGCCAATATTCTCGACGCTGGCGTTGAGGTCCACGGCGATGCCGGCCAACGAATCGATGGCGTCGTCGGTGAAGACCAGATCGACGCCTTCGGTCTTCATCAGCGCGATATACTGCTTGATCAGGCTGGCTTCGGTCTCGGTGAGGATGCGGACGAAATCGCCCTTCTCCAGCGCCCGCAGCTCGACGCGGATCGGCAGGCGGCCCTGCAATTCCGGCAGCAGATCGGAGGGCTTAGCGACGTGGAACGCACCCGAGGCGATGAACAGGATGTGGTCGGTCTTCACCGGTCCGTATTTGGTCGCAACCGTGGTGCCTTCGACCAGCGGCAGCAGGTCGCGCTGCACACCTTCACGCGAAACACCGGCACCGATGCCGCCTTCGCGCGAGGCGATCTTGTCGATCTCGTCAAGGAAGACAATGCCGTCATTCTCGGTCGATTCGAGTGCCCTGCGCACCACTTCGTCCTGATCGAGCAGCTTGTCGGACTCGTCGCTGATCAACAGCCCGTAGGACTCCTTGACGGTCGTCTTGCGCAACTTGGTCTTCTTGCCGCCCATCGCTTTCGACAGCATATCGTTGATGTTGAGCACGCCGATATTGGCGCCCGGCATGCCGGGGATCTCGAAGCCGGGCATGCCGCCATTGCCGGTATCGGCCACTTCGATCTCAATCTCCTTGTCGTCGAGCTCGCCGTCGCGCAGCTTCTTGCGGAAACTGTCACGGGTGGCCGGGCTCGCCGTCTTGCCGACGAGCGCTTCGAGCACCCGTTCCTCGGCGTTGATGTGGGCACGCGCCTTGACGTCCTCGCGCATCTTCTCGCGAACCAGCCCGATGGCGATCTCGACCAGGTCGCGGATGATCTGCTCGACATCGCGGCCGACATAACCGACCTCGGTGAACTTGGTGGCTTCGACCTTGACGAAAGGCGCACCGGCAAGGCGTGCCAGGCGGCGCGAAATCTCGGTCTTGCCGACGCCGGTCGGGCCGATCATCAGGATATTCTTCGGCATCACCTCTTCGCGCATCTGGCCCTCGAGCTGCTGGCGGCGCCAGCGGTTGCGCAAGGCAATCGCCACGGCACGCTTGGCGTCTTTCTGGCCGATGATGAAGCGGTCGAGTTCCGAAACGATTTCGCGAGGAGAGAAGGTGCTCATGTCACTAAATTCCACTTTGCCACTGCCGAATGGACTCGAACGGATGCAGCAGCATGATCACGTTGAGTGTCAGATTGTCCCGGATGAGATAGCCGACACCGAATTCGAAGATGAGGGCGAGGGTTACGACCACCCATATAGGAAGCCTTCGCGCCATGACAAACCCCAGCACCATGGCCAGTGTGTCCGACACCGAATTGATGATGCTGTCGCCATAATAGTCGAGCGAGATCGTGCCAGCGCGATAGCGATCGATGATGAAAGGGCTGTTCTCGAGCAGCTCCCAGCCGCCCTCTATAACCACCGCAAAGGCCAGCCTGAGCCCGATCGGCGAGCGCGGGAAAAGGAACCACGCCAGCGCATAGAACAGGAAACCGTGAATGATGTGCGAGAAGCTGTACCAGTCGGAAATATGCTGGGAATTCTCCGAGCTTTGCACGATGCCGTGCCACAGCTTGACATAGCCGCAGGTACAGATCGGCGTCCGCCCCATGCCGTAAAGGACCCCGGCCTGGAAGATGACCAGGCCGAGAACCAGCAGAAGCCCCATTCGCCAACTGTCGTAGTAGGCCGAGACGGTTTTGTCGCTGGATACGCTCATGCTGCTATTGCCCCTCTTCTGCGTCACCCTGTCCGGCATCACCCCTCTGGGGCATCAATCGCCATCAGCACGGCATCGCCATATTCCGACTTCCTGCGATCGATAGCCGTGAAACCGGCCTTTTCATAGGCACGGATAGCCCGTGCATTGGCGGGGTCCGGGTCGATGATGACGCGCGGCGTACCTTCCTCGAAAAGCTGCTCGACGAACTGCCGGACGATCGCCGAGCCGTGGCCGACCCCGACAAGCTCCGGCACGCCGATCGACAGATCGATGCCGAGCGTGCCGAACGGCTGGTCGCTATAGGGATGGCCGTCCTCCAGATGCGGATCGTAGCTCTGCAAATAGCCGATGGGCTTTCCGTCGAGCTCGATAATCAGCGGCTCGACCGAAATGCTGTCGATATGCTCGCGGATCTCCGCAATCTCGGTCTCTGGGTCGTTCCACCATTCGGCGACATGCGGCTCGGCAAGCCAGCCGGCGATCATCGGCAGGTCCCTCTGGGTCACCGGCCGAAAACCATAGCGGAGGCTCCGCTCAGGCGGCATCGAGGGTTTCGACGACGAAGTTGTTGTTGGTGTAGACGCAAATGTCTGACGCGATCTGCATCGCCTTGCGGGCGATCTCCTCTGCGCCCTTGTCGCTGTCCACCAGCGCGCGTGCCGCTGCCAGCGCGTAATTGCCGCCCGAGCCGATGGCCATGACGCCAAATTCGGGCTCCAGCACGTCGCCGGTGCCGGTCAGTGCCAGCGACACCGACTTGTCGGCCACCAGCATCATCGCTTCCAGCCGCCGCAAATAGCGGTCGGTGCGCCAGTCCTTGGCAAGCTCGACGCAGGCGCGTGTCAGCTGGTCGGGATATTGTTCGAGCTTGGCTTCGAGCCGCTCGAGCAGCGTGAAGGCATCGGCGGTGGCGCCGGCGAAACCGGCGATGACGTTGCCGCCCTTGCCGATGCGGCGCACCTTCTTGGCGTTGCCTTTCATGATCGTCTGGCCGAGGCTGACCTGGCCGTCGCCGGCGATCACCACCTTGCCGCCCTTGCGCACGGTCAGGATGGTCGTGGCATGCATGGTCAGTTCATTCGACATTTTCTGCTCCGATAAGCACCGATCCCATCGAGGCGATCGGCGCGTTACGAGTGACTTGATCGGCCATATGTATGCATAGGCCGGACGATTGCAAACCGGCCATCCGCCGGGCCGGACTGTGCTCCGCAGCGGTAACTGGCAATCGCCGGATCATGCTGCTAGAAGGCTTTCGTTTTCAGGCATGTGAACGCCTGAATCGTGCAAAATCTGAGACAAGGATGAGGTCATGGCGCCCCGTTCCGCCGAGATAAGCCGCAAGACCAGGGAAACCGACATCGCCGTGTCGGTTCAGGTCGACGGCTCGGGCAAATCCGACATTTCGACGGGCGTCGGCTTCTTCGACCATATGCTGGACCAGTTGTCGCGCCATTCGCTGATCGACATGACCGTGAAGGCCAAGGGCGACCTGCACATAGACGACCACCACACGGTCGAGGATACGGGCATTGCGCTCGGCCAGGCGCTGGCCAAGGCATTGGGCGAGCGGCGCGGCATCATGCGCTACGCCTCGATCGATCTCGCCATGGACGAGACACTGACGCGGGCGGCAATCGATGTCTCCGGCCGGCCTTTTCTGGTCTGGAATGTTTCATTCTCGTCGCCGAAGATCGGTACGTTCGACACCGAGCTGGTGCGCGAATTCTTCCACGCGCTGGCGCAGAATGCCGGCATCACGCTGCATGTCACCAATCATTATGGCGCCAACAACCACCACGTCGCCGAGACCTGCTTCAAGGCCGTGGCGCGTGCGCTGCGTTCGGCGCTTGAGCGCGACCCGCGCCAGCCGGACGCGGTTCCCTCCACCAAGGGATCCCTGAAAGGATAGCGTCATGGCCATCTATGTCGTGATGGAGCCGCCAGGCCGCAGCGAAAGCGTGGACACTACCTTTATCCGTGACGGCTTTGCCTGGCTCGGCTTCTTGGTGCCGCCGCTGTGGCTGGCCTGGCACCGGCTCTGGGTCGAGGCGGCATTGGCGTTTGTCGCCATGGGCCTGCTCTCGATGCTGGGCGAAAGGCTGGACCTGGAAACAGCCGGCTCGCTTTTATCCCTGCTTGTCATGCTCTTTGTCGGACTGGAAGGGCAGGCCTTGCGGATCGCAGCCCTGCGCCGTCGCGGCTGGCATGAATGGGGCGTGGTCGAGGCCGATAGGCTCGACGACGCAGACGTCCGCTATGCATTGGAAGCCGATGCTCAGTCGGCTGAACAACCGACGGTGCAACGCATCGTCCCAGACGCAGCACATGCGCGGTCGGCGCAGATGGGCCTGGCGCTGGGGCTGAACCATATTCCGGGAAAGCCCTGAGATGAGGGTGGCGATCATCGATTACGGGTCGGGCAATCTGCGCTCGGCCACCAAGGCCTTCGAGCGTGCCGCGCATGAAGCCGGCATTGCCGCCGCGATCGAACTCACCGCCGATGCCGAGCGGGTCAGGACCGCCGACCGCATCGTCCTGCCCGGCGTCGGCGCCTATGCCGATTGCGCCGCTGGACTGCGTGCGGTCGCCGGCATGTGGGAGGCGGTCGAGGAGGTGGCGATCGCCAAGGCACGGCCGTTCCTCGGCATCTGCGTCGGCATGCAGCTGATGTCGGAGCGAGGCCTGGAAAAGACCGTCACAAAGGGCTTTGGCTGGGTCGCCGGCGACGTCAAGGAGATCACGCCGGCCGATCCGACACTGAAGATCCCGCAGATCGGCTGGAACACGATTGACCTGAAGCGCAAGCATCCGCTGTTTTCCGGCATTGCGACGGGTGGCAAGGGACTGCACGCCTATTTCGTCCACTCCTACCATCTCGATGCACGGAAGGAGGATGAGGTGCTGGCGGTTGCCGACTATGGCGGCCCGGTAACGGCCGCTGTCGCCCGCGACAACCTAGCCGGAACGCAATTCCACCCCGAGAAGAGCCAGGCGCTGGGCCTGGCGCTGATCACCAATTTCCTAGGCTGGAGGCCCTGAACCATGAGCAAGAAGGGCTATTGGATGGCAATGGTCGATGTCCACGATCCCGAGATCTACAAGCAGTACATCGAAGCCAATGCTGCGGCTTTCGCGAAATACGGCGCGAAGTTCCCGGTGCGCGCCGGGCGGTACACCAGCCCGGAAGGACCGGCAGGCGATCGCCACGTGGTGGTGGAATTCGAATCCTATGAAAAGGCGCTGGAATGCTACGGCTCGCCTGAATACCAGGAGGCCTTGAAGTACAGGTTCGCCGGCTCGACCGGCCACTTTGTCATCGTCGAAGGCGCCTGAACGTGTTTCTGTTTCCGGCGATAGACCTCAAGGACGGCAAATGCGTGCGCCTCAGGCATGGCGACATGGCGACCGCAACCATCTACAATGACGATCCCGCCGCTCAGGCGCGCGCCTTCGAAGAGCAGGGCTTCGAATGGTTGCACGTCGTCGACCTCAACGGCGCCTTCAAGGGCCAGAGCGTCAACAGCGCCGCGGTCGGCGCCATCCTGAAGGCGACGAGCAATCCGGTGCAGCTCGGCGGCGGCATCCGCACCCTGGCGCAGATCGAGGACTGGCTCGACCGTGGGCTGGCCCGCGTCATTCTTGGCACCGTGGCGGTGCGCGATCCGGATCTGGTCAGGCAGGCCTGCAAGGCATTCCCGGGCAAGATCGCCGTCGGCATCGACGCCAAGGGCGGCAAGGTCGCGGTCGAAGGCTGGGCTGAAGCCTCGAGCCTCGGCGTCATTGAACTGGCGAGGAAATTCGAGGGTGCCGGCGTCGCCGCCATCATCTACACCGATATCGACCGCGACGGTGTGCTGACCGGTATCAACTGGGACGCCACCATCGATCTCGCCGACGCGGTGTCGATCCCGGTTATCGCCTCGGGCGGGCTCGCCTCGATCGCCGACATCGTGCGCATGACCATGCCCGATGCCCGCAAGCTCGAAGGCGCGATCTCCGGACGCGCCCTCTACGACGGCCGCATCGACCCGGCCGAGGCATTGGCGATCCTGCGTGGCAAACCGATGGCAGGGGTGTGAAACGTGAAGGTCTCGATTATCGTTGCTCCCTACGACAGCGGGCACTATCACGAAGGGTGCGGCCAGGGGCCGGACGCCATCATCGGCGGTGGGCTGGTCGAAGCCCTGACCGTGGCTGGCCATGACGTCGCCGTCGAAGATATCGGCAAGGTCGGAGACGAGCAGGGGCGCGAAATTGCAACCGGCTTCGCCGTCTGCAACGCCATCGCGACCAAGGTTAACCTCGCCCGCGATGGAGGACGCTTCCCCATTATCCTTGCTGGAAATTGCCTGACCGCCGCCGGTGCGGTCGCCGGTGAAGTTGCGGATTCGATCATCTGGATCGACCAGCATGGCGATCTCAACACGCCGGAGACGTCCTCCTACGGCTTTCTCGACGGCATGGCGCTGGCGGCGACGCTCGGGCTCTGCTGGCATCCGATGGCGGCAGCAATTCCGGGGTTCCGGCCGATAGACCCGGCGCGCTGCATGCTGGTCGATGCCCGCGACCTCGATCCCGACGAAAAGCGACTGCTGGAAACTTTGCCGATCGTGCGCACCGAATGTGCCGGTGCACTCGATATGATCGGAAAGCTCACGGCGACAGGGACTGTGCGGGCGCATCTGCATCTCGACCTGGATGTCCTCGATCCGGATGTGTTGCAGGTGAACCGCTACGCGCACCCGGGCGGCCCGAGTCCGGAACAGCTGCGGCAGCTTGCCTGCGGACTGGCCAGGTCAATCCCAATCGTCGGCGTGACGCTCTCGGCCTACGACCCGGCCTTTGATTCCCAGTCCGAAGTTCCGCCCGTCGTCGGCCAGCTGCTTGTCGACTTTCTTGCGGCGATCGAGAGGATCTGATGCTGAAAGCCCGCGTCATCCCCTGTCTCGACGTCAAGAACGGCCGTGTCGTCAAGGGCGTCAATTTCGTCGACCTGGTCGATGCCGGCGATCCCGTCGAAGCGGCAAAAGCCTATGACGCGGCCGGCGCCGACGAGCTCTGCTTTCTCGACATCACCGCCTCGTCGGAAAACCGCGAGACCATTTTCGATGTCATCGCCCGCACCGCCGAACAATGTTTTATGCCGCTGACCGTTGGCGGTGGCGTCCGTCAGGTCGCCGACATCAGGAAGCTGCTACTGGCCGGCGCCGACAAGGTATCGATCAACACAGCGGCGGTGAAGACCCCAAATTTTGTCGCCGAGGCTGCCGACAAATTCGGCAACCAGTGCATCGTCGTCGCCATCGATGCCAAGAAAGTGTCCGCTGCGAGCGAGGCTGATCGCTGGGAGATATTCACCCATGGCGGCCGCGAGAAGACCGGCATCGACGCCGTCGAGTTCGCTCGGCGAGTGGTCGATCTCGGCGCCGGCGAGATCCTGCTAACATCGATGGACCGCGACGGCACCAAAGCCGGCTACGACATAGCCCTTACCCGCGCGGTCGCCGATGCCGTACGCGTGCCGGTCATCGCTTCCGGTGGCGTCGGCACGCTCGACCACCTTGTCGAAGGCATTCGCGACGGCCATGCCGGCGCGGTGCTGGCGGCGTCGATCTTCCATTTCGGCACCTACAGCATCGCCGAAGCCAAGCTGCACATGGCTCAGGCCGGACTGCCGATGCGGCTGGACTCGCCGGGTAATCGGTCCTAGAGCCTTTCCGGCTAAGAAGAGGCTGTAAACGCCGTCATGACCGAGTTCTCGCTCTCCGATCTGGAGAAGATTATTGGCGAACGCGCACGTTCCGGCGATCCGGATTCGTGGACGGCCAAGCTCTTTCAGCGCGGCATGAGCAAGGCAGCGCAGAAATTCGGCGAAGAGGCGGTCGAAACGGTGATCGCAGCCGTCAGCGCCGATAGGGCCGCGCTTGTTTCGGAAAGCGCCGATCTCATTTATCATTGGCTTGTCGTTCTCGGCATAGCGGACATTCCGCTGAGCGATGTGCTCAACGAGCTTGAACGCCGCACCGGTCGTTCGGGCATCGCCGAAAAGGCGTCTCGGCTGGACCGGGGCTGATCGCTGCGGAGGAACTCGATGGACCAGCTCGCTCCTACCGAGAAGTATTCACCCTATCGTTTCTTCTCGGCCGAGCAATGGTCGCGGTTCCGCGCCGATACGCCGATGACGCTCACCGAGGACGAGGTCCGTCGTCTGCGGTCGCTGAACGATCCGGTCGATCTCCACGAGGTCGAGCGCATCTATCTTTCGATGTCGCGGCTGTTGTCGGCTCATGTCGAAGCCAGTCAACTCCTGTTCAGGCAGCGCCAGGCCTTCTTCAACGCGCTGGACGCGGCCAAGACACCGTTCATCATCGGCATTGCCGGTTCCGTCGCGGTCGGCAAATCGACCACGGCGCGCGTGCTAAAGGAGCTGCTGGCGCGCTGGCCGTCGAGTCCCAAGGTCGACCTGGTCACCACCGATGGTTTCCTGCTGCCGAACGAAGTCCTGCGCCGCAACAACCTGATGGAGCGCAAGGGCTTTCCCGACAGCTACGACGTCGGCGCCCTTCTGCGCTTCCTGTCCGGCATCAAATCGGCGCAGCGCAACGTCCGCGCGCCGGTCTATTCGCACCTGACCTATGACGTTATCCCGGGCGAGTTCCAGACCATCGACCGGCCCGACATCCTGATCTTCGAAGGCATCAATGTCCTGCAGCCGGGCAAGCTGCCCAAGGACGGCAAGATCGTGCCTTTCCTGTCGGATTTCTTCGACTTCGCCATCTATATCGATGCCGAGGAGGCGCTGATCCATCACTGGTATATCGCCCGCTTCATGCG
This sequence comes from Mesorhizobium sp. M0590, assembly GCF_040320905.1. Lineage (NCBI taxonomy): Bacteria > Pseudomonadati > Pseudomonadota > Alphaproteobacteria > Hyphomicrobiales > Phyllobacteriaceae > Mesorhizobium > Mesorhizobium sp. M0590. The sequence goes on along the minus strand of NZ_JAMYQN010000002.1, from coordinate 272,170 downwards.
GCTGCGCGAAACCGCCTTCCGCGACCCGGCCTCCTTCTTCCACCGCTATTCGCAACTTTCCGAGGATGCGGCCCGCGCCATCGCCGAGGGCCTGTGGACCAACATCAACCTGAAGAATCTGCGCGAGAATATATTGCCGACCCGCGCCCGTGCCGATCTCATCCTGCGCAAGGGCGCCAACCATCTGGTCGAGGAAGTGGCGCTCAGGAAACTGTGAAATCCCGGGACATTCCTTAAAGTCATCTTAACCCAGTCTTTCTATTGTCGGGCCTGATCTGCGGGCTCGGCAAACAAATGAATGCGCCATTCCTAAACATCGATCGGCCGGCAGCTGACCGCATCGCACGTCCGGGCAGCGGCGGCGCAACGATTGCCCTGATCGTGCCTGTCCACAATGAGGAAGGCGCAATTGCTCCATTCCTGAAGGCGGTATGCGAAAGCACCGCGCCGCTGAAGGACAAAGGCGTTGCCCTCGAGTTCATCTTCGTCAACGACGGCAGCAGCGATACGACGCTCGAAAAGCTGATCGAAGCCCAACAAACCGATCCACGCATCCACGTAATCGACCTTTCACGCAATTTCGGCAAGGAAGCCGCGATGACCGCGGGGCTCGACAGCTGCGATGCCGATGCAGCGATTCCGATGGATGTCGATATGCAGGATCCGCCGCATGTCATTCCGCTGCTTGTGGAAAAGTGGCGCGAGGGTTTTGAGGTTGTTCTGGCCAAGCGAGCCAATCGGTCGAGCGACAGCTTTCTCAAGCAGCGCTCCGCCTCGATGTTCTACCGCGTTCACAACTGGATCGCGCAGCAGAAGATCCCGCACGATGTCGGCGACTTCCGTTTGATCGACCGCCAGGTCATCCAGGCGCTGCGGTCTTTGCCCGAACGCCGTCGTTTCATGAAGGGCCTGTTCGCCTGGGTCGGGTTCCGCACCGCAAGCGTCGAATATGTCCGCGATCAGCGCATCGCCGGCCAGTCGAAATTCTCCGGCTGGAAGCTGTGGAACTTCGCGCTCGAAGGCATCACCAGCTTCTCCACCGCTCCGCTTGAAATCTGGACCTATGTCGGCGCGACGATTTCCGCGCTGTCGTTCCTCTACGGCCTGCTGATCGTCGCCAAGACAATGATCTTTGGCGTTGATGTGCCCGGCTACGCCTCCCTGCTGGTCAGTGTTCTTTTCCTTGGCGGCATCCAGTTACTCGGCATCGGCATCATCGGACAATACCTCGGCAGGGTCTACGCCGAGATCAAGCAGCGTCCGATCTACATCGTGCGCCGCAAATATGAGGGAATGAGCTGATGGAGATCGACGCCTACCGACAGATGGCCGCCACCGAAGACGAGCATTGGTGGTTCTGCGGGCGTCGCGCCATCGCCGAGGCGGTCATTCGCAGCATCGGCCTGCCTGAAAACGCGCGCATCGTCGAGATCGGCGCCGGCACCGGCGGCAACATCCGGATGCTGGAGCAGTTCGGCGCAGTGACGGCAGTCGAGATGAGCGATCTCGCGCGCAGGATTGCCTGGGAAAAGACCGGCCGCGACTTCCTCGCCGGACATCTGCCGGACAACATTCCTGTCGCGCCGCAAAGCTGCGACCTCGTCTGCCTGTTCGACGTGCTGGAGCATGTCGCCGAAGACGAGGCGTCGCTTGCCGCGATCCGCCAAGTGCTGAAACCGGGCGGCAGCGTCGTCCTCACTGTGCCCGCACACCAATGGTTGTGGAGCACGCATGATGTGGGGCTGCATCATATGCGGCGCTATTCACGCAATCTGCTGCGTGAACGAATCGAAAGGGCTGGTTTCGCGATCGACCGGCTGAGCTACACAAATGCCGCGCTCTTCCCGGTAGCGGCGCTGGCACGACTGGTGGACAGGTTGCGCAAGTCGGCCTTGCCAGCCGGCCATGCCACGCCGCCAAAACCACTGAATGCGGCGATGAAGGCAGTGTTTTCGGCGGAAGGCCGCATCATACCAAATGCAAGCTTGCCCTTCGGGGTTTCGCTGCTGGCGGTATTCCGCAAGGACAGCGCCGTCGAAACCGCTCGCCTCGACGAGAAATTGGCAGCTTGACCGCGTCATGGGCACCGGCTCGTATCGTCGACTATCGCGCTTTGCGCTGATTGGCATCGCGTCGACGCTGATCTACGCCGTTTGCGCTTTTCTGCTGTCGCGTGGACAGGCAACGGCGGCCCTGCCGGCGGCGCTCACATCGTTTGCGGCCTACGCCGTCGCCGCGCTGTTCTCCTACACCGGGCATAAATATTTCACGTTCACCTCGGGCGGCAGCCACGCGATGGAATTGCCCCGCTTCCTCCTGCTCACCGCTTCCGGCCTCGCCGTCGCGATCGCCCTGCCGGGGCTTTTGACCCAGATGCTCGGCGTCCCTGCCGCAATCCCGATCCTGCTCACCTGCATTGCCGTGCCGGTCATCAACTATGTCGTCCTCGGGCGGTGGGTGTTTCGTGGTCTCTAGCGCGCGATCCCTCAGTGAACTGCTGCCCGGCGCCAACCGCTTCTCGCCCTTTGTGGGCGTAGCGGGTGCACCGTTGCTGCTGGCCAGTCTGGTCGTCACATACGCCGTCTGGCTATCGACCGTTGCAATTCCGACCAATGTTGACGTGTCGTGGCTTCTGGTCGTCTGCGACCGCCTGCTTGGCGGAGAGCGGCTCAACACCGACATCGTGGAGACCAACCCCCCTTTCTCGATCTGGCTCTACATGCCGTTCATGCTCCTGGAAAAGCTCACTGGCATGCGTGCGGAATTCTGGCTGACGCTTGGCGTCGTTTGCCTGAGCCTGGCCAGTCTTTCCGTTTCCGTCCACATTCTCTCGCGCGATGAACCGGTCTACCGGCAGCCCCATGCGCTGTGGGCGGCAGCGGCGGCCCTGTTTTTGATCCTGTGTTTCATGCCGGATCAATTCGGCCAACGCGAGCACTTCGCATTGATTACCATTCTGCCTTGGGTGGCGTTGCAATGCACACGTCAGCGGAACCTGGATTTCAGCGCGGGCTCGCGCCTGGAGCACATGGTCGCGGGCTTCGGCGCGGCGGTCGTGGTCATGGTCAAGCCGCCCTATTTTGTGCTGGCCTTCATGTTGCCGTCGCTCTGTCTTGCGCTTGAAAGGCGGTCGCTGAAACCGCTCTTCGTCGCAGAGAACCTGGTGGGCGCTGCGATCGTGGCCGCCTATATCGCGTCCATCGCGCTCTTCGACCGCGCTTACGTCAGCGACGTCCTGCCCTTGGTCAGGGAGGTCTATCTTCCGTTGAGGGCCTCTGCCGCCGATATGCTGGCAAACTGGCCGAAAGTGGTGCTGCTTCTGGCCGCCGCCACCGTGCTTGCGGCCGGCGGCCTGAGAAAGACGAACTGGGACGTCAGGATTCCGCTCCTGACCGCCCTGGGGTTCATTCCGGCCTTCATCGTCATGGGCAAGGGTTGGCCCAATCACGCGCTGCCGATGGTCGTTGTTGCGACACTTGCATTTGGCATCCAGCTTGTGCGGTTCGGCACATTCGGCAGTGCAGGCTTCGTTCGCAAGGCCGCCCTGATCTTCGGCTGCGTGCTGGTGCTGCAAATAGCGGTCCGGGCACAGTACGCGGCGCTGACGACGGATAACGGCCCGATCGCCCGGTCTGTCGCCGCGATCCGCGCAACGGTCGAAACCCCGACCATCATGTCGATTGCCGACCAGATGCAGGTTGCCCATCCCCTCGCCAGGCTGGTCGGCGGCAGGTTCATATCACGCCATCCGAGCGCCTGGGCGGTCTCCAACGCGGACACGCTCGCCCGCGTCACCGGCGATCTCGAACGGAGACCGGAACTTGAAAGCATCCGCGATCGGGTGATCGGCGAAAACGCCGCCGAGATATCAGCGAAGAAGCCCGATATCGTGCTGTCAGGCTCGCCCGCGTGGACTGCCCTGATGCTGCAGGACAAGCGGATCCAGGTCGCCTTGGCCGACTATCGTCTGCTGCACGCCGAGCCGGAAATCACTGTCTATCTGCGTTACACGGCGCCTGCGCCGCTCCACACCGATTGAGCAGGAGCCCCCCGGAAACCCATGACACGGCTGGATCCAATCGCTCCGCTGGACGACATATGGCTCGATCTCGAGAGCCTCGGTGCAACAGCATGAGCGTCTCGAACGACATTGGCGGCTTGAGCCGCTGGCGCGACCGGGATATTGCGGCGTCGCTGCTTCCTAGCCGCAATGTCCTGGCCATTGCCGCAGTCACCGTCTTCTCGATCTTCTGGCAGCGACGTTGGGGGACTGTTCCCGACACTAGCTGGCTGATCACGGTCTGCGAGCGTATGCTGTCCGGTGAGCGGCTTTACTCGCAAATCTACGAGACCAATCCCCCATTCAGCGTCTGGCTCTATCTGCCGCCAGTGGCTGCGGCCAGATTGCTGGGTACCGCCCCGGAAATCCTGGTTGAGGCCTGGACATACCTTGCCGTGTTTATCGGACTTTCGCTCTCGGGCGTGATCGTCAAGCGTGCGGGTTTCACCGAAACTGCATCATTGTTTGCACTGGGGCCAGCGTTTTGCGCAATGTTGGTGGTCTTCCCCGGAAATGCTTTCAGTGAGCGGGAGCATATCGGCATGGCACTTTTCATGCCGCTGCTTGCGCTTCATGCCTGGCGCGCGCGCAGAGATGCAGCTGCCCAACCAGACCCCGGGCTCGCCGTACTCGCCGGCCTGTCGGGCAGCATTCTGCTGCTGGTCAAGCCCTACTATGCGATCATGGTGTTGGCGCCGGCGCTGGTCGTTGCAGTGCGCCGGCGCAGTCTGAAATCGATCTTCGCCCTGGAACACTGGGTCATTGGCGGCATCTGCGTTGTCTATCTCAGCACGGTCACGCTGATCCATCCGGAATTCGTGCGCGACATCTATCCCCTCTTGGCGGACGTTTATGCAAAGATCGGCATCTTTTGGCCGATTGTGATCGGCTACGGTTTCTCGTGGTGTTTCCTTGTCTTCCTGATCTGGTGGCTGTGGCCTGCCAGGCGGTTTCCAGAGCTGGCGGCGGTTGCGTTGGCGGCATCGATCGCTGGCATGTTTCCCCTGTTCTACCAAGCCAAAGGCTGGTCTTATCATGCCTATCCCGCGATCTTTTGCGCTGTGGCAGCCATTTTCTGCCTGCTAGCACTGCCCAGGATCGTGCAGCAGCCGTCGAAGCTGTTGACGTTCGTGACGGCTCCTTCGCGAGCTTGGGCATTGGCGGCGGTGGCAATCGCTTTCTTGCCGTACTGGAGCACCCAGAAACCAGGGCCGGCGCTGGTTGCCGCAATTCGCGCCGCCACCGATCGGCCGACCGTAGCGTTGGTCAGTTCGGATATTTCCTCGGGACATCCGTTGAACCGTATGATCGATGGGCAGTTCGTTTCGACCCACGTCAGCGATTGGCTTGGAGCGTTCGCACTTTCCCTGTCCCGGCAGGCAGCTCTCTCGGGTGACACCGCCGAAGCCATGCGTTACCAAGCCATCATGGCGCGCTACGTCGAAAGCAAACGCGAAGAGTTCGTGCGTCTGCGCCCGGATATCGTCGTCTTCAAGAAAAACAACACGATGTGGACAAGCCAACTGATGGGGCATTTTGGCTTTGACGCCATCCTGGCGCACTACCGCATTCTTATCGAGGACGAGACCGAGCGCATCTATCTGCGCGACGATTATGTCCGCCCGGGCCCCCGGCCACCCGAACAGCCTATTTCGGCATCGTCACCCGTCGCAGCGTCAGATTGATGCGGCCGCCACTCCTGAGCAATGCCGAGGTCGACGGGTAGATACGGTCGACGCCGTGAAAGCAGAGCCGCCCTTCGCCGCCAAGCACGACGACGTCGCCGCTCCTCAGCCTGAACGATTTGGTGGCGCCGTCGCGCGTCGTCTGGCCGACCCGGAACAGGCAATCGTCGCCGAGCGACACCGAGACGACAGGCGCGGAGAAATCGCTCTCGTCGCGGTCCTGGTGAAGACCCATCTTGGCATCCTGCGAATAGAAATTGACCAGGCAGGCTTCCGGCGGGTGCGCATAGGCAGATACATCCCGCCACAGTTCGAGCAGCATCTCCGGGATCGGCGGCCAAGGCCTTCCGGTCACCGGGTGGGTCGGCTGGTAGCGATAGCCGTGCTCCTTGTCGGTGACCCAGCCCAGCGGACCGCAATTGGTCATGCGCACGCTCATCTCCTTGCCGGTACGCGGCATCGCCGGCACGAACAGCGGCGCGTTCTGCACGACCTGCCTGATATCTTCCACCAGCACTTCCTGCATGGCGCGCGACAGGTAGCCGGGCATATGGCGGACGCCTTTGGGCAGTACGAGCATCGCGTCGCTTAATCCGTTGGTCTGGAGAAATCAGAATGCCACCGTCAAATGAAAACGGCGACCCGAAAGCCGCCTCCGACGGTGGCTGCGCGCTTTAACCGGCGATCTGAGATCCGAAGCCGCTTCGGCTGTCACTCATCCCCGACCCGGCCGCGCAGTTTCTTGATCGAGCCGCGCCCGGCCTTGCTCTTGAGCCGTCTTTCGACCGCGCCTTTAGACGGCCTGGTCTTCTTGCGCGGCGGTGGTGGTGGTTCGGCGGCCTTGGCGACCAGTGCCGTCAGCCGCGCCCGGGCGTCCGCCCGGTTCTGCTCCTGGGTGCGGAAGCGTCCGGCTTCGATGACGATGACGCCGTCCTTGGTGGCGCGCTGGCCGGCAAGCTTGATGGTCCGTTCGCGCACCCGCTCCGACAGGCCAGCCGCATTGGCGGCATCGAAGCGCAATTGCACTGCCGTCGCCACCTTGTTGACGTTCTGGCCGCCCGGGCCGGACGAACGGATGAAGTCCTCGTGCAAGTCGCCCGGATTAATCACCGCATCGTCGGTAATGATGATCTTGTCGTCGGCGTTCATGCCGCACTCATGGCGCGGCAGGCGAAAAAAGAAAAGGCCCGATCGAAGCCGGGCCTTGAAGCATCACCCGGGGCGACGGCTATTCAGCCGCTACCTGCATGCGTGGTGCGGCGCCGAGCACGGTGGCGTCGACATGGGCTTCGAACTTTTCGAAATTGTCGACGAACATGCCGACCAGCCTTGCCGCCTGCCGGTCGTAGGCGGGCTTGTCGATCCAGGTCGATCTAGGGTCGAGAATGGCGCGGTCGACGCCGGCAACCGTCACCGGTACGTCGAAACCGAAATTGGCGTCGGTGCGGAAGTCGGCCGCTTTCAGCGAGCCGTCGAGCGCCGCCGCAAGCAGCGCCCGCGTTGCTTTGATCGGCATTCGCTTGCCGGTGCCGTAGGCGCCGCCGGTCCAGCCGGTGTTGACCAGCCAGCAATCGACGCCTTGGCGGGCGATGAGCTCGCGCAACAGATTGCCGTATTCCGACGGATGCCGCGGCATGAACGGTGCGCCGAAGCATGTCGAAAATGTCGCTTCGGGTTCCGTAACGCCCTTCTCGGTCCCCGCCACCTTGGCGGTATAGCCGGAGAGGAAATGGTACATGGCCTGCGCCGGGGTCAGCCGCGCGATCGGCGGCATCACACCGAATGCGTCGGCGGTCAGCATGATGATGTTCTTCGGGTGGCTGGCGCGCCCCGTCTTGCTGGCGTTGGGGATGAAGTGGAGCGGGTAGGCGCAGCGTGTGTTTTCGGTCAGCCCGCCGTCGTCGAAATCCGGCACGCGGCCTGCGTCGAGCGCCACATTCTCCAGCACCGTGCCGAAGCGCTGGGTGGTGGCGAAGATCTCCGGCTCGGCTTCGGCCGAAAGCTTGATCGTCTTGGCATAGCAGCCGCCCTCGAAATTGAAGATGCCGTGCGGTCCCCAGCCATGCTCGTCGTCGCCGACCAGCGTGCGCGACGGGTCGGCCGACAACGTCGTCTTGCCGGTCCCGGAAAGGCCGAAGAAAACGGCCGCGTCGCCGACGGGCCCTTCATTGGCCGAGCAGTGCATCGGCATCACACCTTTTGCCGGCAGCAGATAGTTGAGCACGGTGAACACCGACTTCTTCATCTCGCCGGCATACGAGGTACCGCCGATCAACACGATCATGTGCGAAAGATCGACGGCAATCACCGTTTCGCCGCGCGTGCCGTGGCGGGCGGGATCGGCGCGGAACGACGGCAGGTCGATGATCGTCAAATCGGGCATGAAATGCTCGAGTTCGGCGGCGGCCGGTCGGATGAGCAGATTGCGGATGAACAAGGAGTGCCAGGCAAGCTCCGTGATCACCCTGGTCGGCAGCTTCAGCTCCTCGTCGGCGCCGCCGACCAGGTCCTGCACATAAAGGTCCTTTCCAGCCGCGTGGGCGCGAAAATCGCCAAGCAGCGTATCGAACTGGATCGGCGAAATCGCTTTGTTGTTGTCCCACCATACATGCGGCGCGGTGCTTTCGTCGCGCACCACGAATTTGTCCCTGGGCGAGCGGCCGGTGTGCTGCCCGGTCTCGGCGGCAAGCGCGCCATGCGCGGTGAGTCGGGCCTCGCCACGGCGGATTGCCTCCTCGTAGAGCGCGGCCGCGCCGAAATTATAGCGCACCACGCCCGTGGTTCTTAGGCCGATCCGATCGATTGCACATGCAGGATTGCGTTTGCCGGCTTCCGACATGGGTGTCCCTTCTTCGATTTACCGCGTCTTTACCGGCGAATTCCGGAACTCCCATTGCAGGAGCTAAAAACGTCAAAACCAGAAAAGGCGAATGATATCAAATCATTAATCGATTTAAATATTTTGAAAGTTGTTTAAATCGTTTATATGTGCAAAAACACTGATGGTTGCCCAAAGGATTGGCGATGTTCATTCGTCCAATCCATATCGAGGTACAATTGTGGCCGTCGACATGCCGCGCGTGACAGCGGATACAGCCTATGCCACATTTTGTACCTAATTTGTCCTGCAAAAGCCCCTTCTCGACGAAAGAAGGGACAGCTCATGAGGGAGCCGCTTGAAATGGCAACAATCGCGCTTGTCGACGACGATCGCAACATTCTGACTTCGGTTTCGATCGCCCTCGAATCCGAGGGTTATCGGGTCGAAACCTACACGGATGGGGCATCGGCGCTGGAGGGACTGGCGGCGCGCCCGCCGAACCTCGCCATCCTCGACATCAAGATGCCGCGCATGGACGGCATGGAGTTGCTGCGCCGGATGCGTCAGAAATCCGACCTGCCGGTGATCTTCCTGACCTCCAAGGACGATGAGATCGATGAACTGTTCGGCCTCAAGATGGGCGCCGACGACTTCATCCGCAAACCCTTCTCGCAGCGTCTTCTTGTCGAACGCGTCCGCGCCGTGCTGCGACGCGCCAGCACCCGCGAGGCGGCTGCCAAGGCGCCCAACCAGCAGGCCCGGTCGCTTGAGCGCGGCCAGCTTGTCATGGACCAGGAGCGCCACACCTGCACCTGGAAGGGCGAGCCGGTGACGCTGACCGTCACCGAGTTCCTCATCCTGCATTCGCTGGCCCAGCGTCCGGGCGTTGTAAAAAGCCGTGATGCGCTGATGGATTCGGCTTATGATGAGCAGGTCTATGTCGATGACCGCACCATCGACAGTCACATCAAGCGGCTACGCAAAAAGTTCAAGGCCGTTGATGATGACTTCGAAATGATCGAAACCCTTTACGGAGTCGGATATCGGTTCCGCGAAGCTTGAGTCGAGCGGGAGCTGCTATTCGATGGCAGTGCAAGTAGAGCGAGTGAGACGGTCGGGCGCCGCCAGGCGCCCGCCGCGGATTCTGCCCGCCTTCGTGTCGAAAATTACGGTGCCGATGCGCCGGTTTCTCGGCCATCACATCTTTTCCAGCCTGACGCGGCGTATCCTCTTTCTCAACCTTGCCGGCCTTGCCGTCCTGGTCACCGGCATTCTCTATCTCAATACCTTTCGCGACGGGCTGATCGACGCCCGTGTCGAGAGCCTGATGACTCAAGGCGAGATCATCGCCGGCGCGATCGCCGCCTCGGCGACGGTCGAGACCGATTCGATCAGCATCGATCCGGAGAAGCTGCTCGAGTTACAGGCCGGCGAAAGCCTCGGCCCGGGCTCCGATCAGCTCGATAACCTCGATTTCCCGATCAATCCGGAGCGCGTGGCGCCGGTGCTCAGGCGGTTGATCTCGCCGACGCGCACCCGCGCCCGCATTTACGACCGCGACGCCAACCTGCTGCTCGATTCCCGCCATCTCTATTCGCGCGGCCAGATCCTTCGCTACGACCTGCCGCCGGTCGAAGAGGAACAGCCAGACCTTCTGGAGCGCATCCAGAAATTCGTCTTCGATTTCTTCCGCAACAAGCAGCTGCCCGTCTATCGCGAGCAGCCGGGTGGCAACGGCGCCGCGTTTCCGGAAGTGGTCAAGGCGCTTACCGGCAGCCCGTCGACGATCGTGCGGATCTCGGAGCAGGGCGAGCAGATCGTTTCTGTGGCGGTGCCGATCCAGCGCTTCCGTGCCGTTCTCGGCGTGCTGATGCTGTCGACCGAAGGCGGCGACATCGACAAGATCGTCGCGGCCGAGCGCAAGGCGATCCTGCGCGTGTTCGGCATTGCCGCCCTGGTTACCGCCATCCTGTCGATGCTGCTGGCCTCCACCATCGCCAACCCGCTGCGCCGGCTTTCCGCGGCGGCGGTCAGGGTTCGCCGCGGCGTCAAGAACCGCGAGGAAATCCCCGACTTCTCCGACCGCCAGGACGAGATCGGCAATCTGTCGATCGCCGTGCGCGACATGACCAATGCGCTCTACGCCCGCATCGAGGCGATCGAAAGTTTTGCCGCGGATGTCTCGCACGAGTTGAAGAACCCGCTTACCTCGCTGCGCAGCGCGGTGGAGACATTGCCGCTGGCCAGGAACGACAATTCGCGCAGCCGGCTGATGGATATCATCCAGCACGATGTGAGGCGGCTTGACCGTCTCATCACCGATATTTCCGATGCCTCCCGTCTCGATGCCGAGCTGGCGCGGGAAGATGCGGGAACCGTCGACCTCAAGAAGTTCATCACCGATCTGGTCGCCGTCTCGCGCGAGGCCACGCGCAACAAGAAGGCGGTCGAGATCGAATTCAAGGTCGCCAAACTGCCACAGGGCGTGAAAGGCTACTTCGTCGTCGGTCATGACCTGAGGATCGGCCAGGTGATCACCAACCTGATCGAGAATGCCCGCTCGTTCGTTCCCGAGGAACGTGGCCACATCACCATATCGCTGGCGCGCGCCGGCAAGTTCAACATCGTCACCATCGACGACAATGGACCCGGTATCCGTGCCGATAACATCGACCGCATTTTCGAGCGGTTCTATACCGATCGGCCGGCCGGCGAGGCGTTCGGTCAGAACTCGGGCCTTGGCCTGTCGATATCCAGGCAGATCGTTGAAGCCCATGGCGGCACGCTGAGCGCCGAGAACATCCCGGGCACCAAGCCTGGCGAGATCAAGGGCGCGCGCTTCGTGGTGACGCTGCCGGCGGAAGGCTGACGGATGAATTCCAATCACGCCTGGTCCTATTGTGCAGCCTGAAAATATTCACGGCACCGCGATCCTGATAGGTGATCGCGGCATTCTCATCACCGGACCGTCCGGCTTGGGCAAGACGACGCTGGCGCTCGCCTTGATCGATCATTGCAGCCAGCGTGGGCTGTTTTCCCGGCTGATCGGCGATGACCAGCTCTATGCTGCAGATTGCGACGGGCGGCTGGTCTGCCGCGCACCAGCCAGCATAGCCGGCCTCGTCGAGGTGCCGGGATTCGGCCCCAAACCGATACGGTTCGAGCCAAGCTGCGTGATCGACCTCATTATCCGGCTGGTGCCAGCCGGCAAAATGGCCCGCTTCCAGGAAGACTGCAGCGAACTCGTTGTCGGCGTACCAGTGCCGCGCATTGATCTTGCCGGGCGCAATGTAGCGGCGGCCTTGCCGGCAGTGATGTCGCGCCTGTCGATTGCGCCTTTCCTGTGATCCGATTTCGATTTTTTGCTGCAATGCGTCAAATTGGCTTGGGCCGGCGCAATTTTGGGCTTGTCAACAGGCCTTGCGTCGACAAGATAGCGCTCCCGCCACCTGGAACGGTCGGCGAGCATAAAATGCGCCTGTGAAGCGGCGATGACGGGAGCCACCAAAGAATGATCGGACTCGTGCTTGTAACGCACGGTCAACTGGCCGCCGAGTTCCGCAATGCCGTGGAACATGTCGTTGGGCCACAAGACAATTTCGAGACCGTGGCGATCGGTGCCGACGACGATATGGAACAGCGCCGCCGCGACATTATCGACGCGGTCGGCCGCGTCGATACGGGATCAGGCGTCATCGTTTTGACCGATATGTTCGGCGGCACGCCCTCCAACCTCGCCATTTCCGTGATGGAATCCGGGCGCATCGAGGTCATTGCCGGCATGAACCTGCCGATGCTGATCAAGCTGTCCAGCGTTCGCAAAGGCGACAACATGACGGCCGCGCTGGATGAGGCGCAGGCTGCCGGCCGTAAATACATCAATGTCGCCAGTCAGCTCCTGAGCAGCAAATGAGTGCCCTGTTGCCGGAAAAGGACAAGATCGTTCGCGACTTTCCGATCGTCAACCAGCGCGGCCTGCATGCGCGCGCCTCGGCCAAGTTCGTTCAAATCGCCAGCGGCTTCAACGCCACGGTCCAGGTCGAGAAGGACGGCGTCAAGGTCGGCGGCACCTCGATCATGGGCCTGATGATGCTGGCGGCGAGCCCCGGTTATTCGATCCGCGTCACCGCCACCGGCCCGGAGGCCGAAGAGGTCATCGATGCGCTGGAGCAACTGGTTGCTTCCCGTTTCGGCGAGGAGTGCTGACGGCTTCGCCGACGGCACCTGCTGCGGCATGTTCGGGCGCAACCTTGCGGCGGTGAAGGAAATCGCATTTTTGCGCGACCGTCGCGTATTTTGTTCTTGCTTTGTGCCGGCAGCTATGCTACTAATCTCGCTATGGTGCCAATTGGCCCCGAAGACCCGCCCGCCGAGGCGGGTTTTTTGTTTCCGGCTTTGAAAGTGTTGCCGATCTGAGGTCTGAGGGACGGCCACCTTGGACAGCACCCCTTCTGCGCGCTCTCATGGCCGCCGTAGCTGAAGACATGCACGGATAAAGATTTCTTTATATCCCATTGTCGTCCGACTCCCGATCTGCTAGTCAGGCCGGCAACTCGCGCCCTCCGACACGCCTTCGGGGCGGGCGCGTCCCGCAATCAATTCGCATCGGAGCACTGCCATGACGGGTAGCAAGGACTATGTGGTCGCAGACATCGCGCTTGCCGGCTGGGGCCGCAAGGAGATCGAGATCGCCGAAACCGAAATGCCGGGCCTGATGGCCTGCCGCGAGGAATTCGGCGACAAGAAGCCGCTCAAGGGCGCGCGCATCACCGGCTCGCTGCACATGACCATCCAGACGGCGGTGCTGATCGAAACGCTTAAGGCGCTCGGCGCCGATATCCGCTGGGCTTCCTGCAACATCTTCTCGACCCAGGACCACGCCGCCGCGGCCATTGCCGAGGCCGGAATTCCGGTGTTTGCCGTCAAGGGCGAGACGCTGGAGGACTATTGGGTCTACACCGACAAGATCTTCCAGTGGGCCGATGGCGGCACCTCCAACATGATCCTCGACGACGGTGGCGATGCCACCATGTACATCCTGATCGGCGCCCGCGCGGAGGCCGGCGAGGATGTGCTGTCCAATCCGGGCAGCGAAGAGGAAGAGATCCTGTTTGCCCAGATCAAAAAGCGCATGCAGGCATCGCCCGGCTTCTTCACCAAGCAGAAGGAAGCGATCCGCGGCGTCACTGAAGAGACGACGACCGGCGTCAACCGGCTCTATCAGCTGCAGAAAAAAGGCTTGCTGCCGTTCCCGGCGATCAACGTCAATGATTCCGTCACCAAGTCGAAATTCGACAACAAATATGGCTGCAAGGAATCGCTTGTCGACGGCATTCGCCGCGGCACCGACACGATGATGGCCGGCAAGGTCGCGGTTGTCTGCGGCTATGGCGACGTCGGCAAAGGCTCGTCGGCTTCGCTCAAGGGCGCCGGCGCCCGCGTCAAGGTCACCGAGGTCGATCCGATCTGCGCGCTGCAGGCGGCGATGGACGGTTTCGAGGTGGTCACGCTCGAGGACGCGGCGCCGACGGCCGACATCGTCATCACCACCACCGGCAACAAGGACGTCGTTACCCTCGACCACATGCGCCTGATGAAGGACATGGTGATCGTCGGCAACATCGGTCACTTCGACAACGAGATCCAGGTGGCCTCGCTGCGCAATCTGAAGTGGACCAACATCAAGCCTCAGGTGGACATGATCACCTTCCCGGACGGCAAGCGGATGATCCTTTTGTCGGAGGGCCGTCTGCTCAACCTCGGCAACGCCACCGGCCATCCGAGCTTCGTCATGTCGGCGTCCTTCACCAACCAGGTGTTGGCCCAGATCGAGTTGTACACCAAGCCCGGTCAGTACGAGAACCAGGTCTATGTCCTGCCGAAGCATCTCGACGAAAAGGTCGCGCGCCTGCATCTCGACAAGCTCGGTGCCCGCCTGACCGAACTGTCCGGCGAACAGGCCGCCTATATCGGCGTCACTCCGCAGGGACCGTTCAAGCCGGAACACTACCGCTATTAACCACGGCGAAACTTGCCACTAGATATTGAAGCCGGGCAATTGACTTTTCGCCCGGCTTTATTTTTGCGCTGATTGATTCTTCACGCCGATTCGCGCAAGCGCTATGGTGCTGATTCGCGGTCCGGGGACGAGGCCCGGGCGCACGCATCAGGGCGGTCTTGCATTCAGGCGGCGAAGAGGACCAAGACATGCCGGGGGATAACCCGCCTTGCGCGGGACAGGCCGTTTCCGGCGGCCATAACGATTCGATCACGGGCTCCGCTGCCAGAGGCGGCAGCCTTCTATGGCGCGCCGGCAGCCGTGTCGGTGTGCTGCTTGCTTCTTCCGCGCTGGTTGGTCCGCTGCTTGGCTTTACTGCACATGCCCAAACCCGCGTGGCGCAAAAGGCCGGGCTGTCGGTCAGCACGGTCGAGGTCATGCAACTCGCCATGTTCGTCGGCGTCATGGGGGCGGCATTGCTGTCGGCCATCTTTCTGATCCGCGAACGGGCGCGCACCGCGGCGGAAAATGCCGAGCTCAGGACCCGCATCGCCGACGTCAATGCCGCGCTGCAGCGCTCGGAGGCGCTGCTCCATTCTCGCGATCAGCGCGTGGTGGTATGGGCGGCCGAGAACAAGAAGCCCGAACTTGTCGGGACATTGCCGATCGAGAGCGGCGCGCCGGAGGACCGGGCGGCCTTCCTGGCTTTCGGCCGCTGGCTGATGCCGCGTTCGGCGGCCGCACTCGAACATGCCGTAGCGGCACTGCGGGACAAGGCAAAGCCGTTCGATCTGGTCATCGAATCGCAGGCCGGCCAGCCGCTCGAGGTTCACGGCCGCAAGAGTGCGGCGCATGTGCTGGTTCGCTTCGTCTCGCTTTCGGAGACACAGCGAAGCCAGGCCAGGCTGAAGATCGAGAACCAACGCTTAGCCGCCGACCATGAGACGCTGATCGGTCTTCTGGATGCGCTCAAGATGCCGTCATGGCTGCGTACTGTCGACGGGCGGCTGAAATGGGTCAACCGCGCCTATGCCGAAGCGGTCGAGGCCGAGAATGCCGAAGCGGCGGTCCGCGATGGCAAGGAATTCCTCGGCGGCCAGGCGCGCGACACGATCGCTGCGCAGCACAAGTCGCGCGCGGTCTTTGAACAGACGCTCTCCACGGTCATCGAAGGCGACCGCCGTATGTTTGCCGTGACCGATTTTGCCGGGGCGGATGGTTCGGCTGGTCTTGCCTGCGACATCAGCGCTATCGAGGCCATTCGCGCCGAATATGAGCGGACCATGCAGAGCCACGCCGACACGCTCGATCAGCTCAACACCGCCGTGGCGATTTTCGACACCGACGAGAAATTGCGGTTTTTCAATCAGGCGTTCCAGAAGCTATGGGGCCTCGACAGCGGCTTCCTGCACAGCGCGCCGGACAACGCCTTGCTGCTTGACCGCCTGCGCAGCGAAGGCAGGATCGCCGAGCAGCCCGAATGGCGGCGCTGGAAAGAGAGCCTGCTCGGCGCTTACCGCGCGGTTGAATCGCAGGAGCATTGGTGGCATCTGCCGGACGGCAAGACCATTCGCGTCGTCGCCAATCCGCAGCCCAAGGGCGGCGTCACCTGGGTGTTCGAGAACCTGACCGAGAAGATGGACCTTGAAAGCCGCTACCAGACCGCCGTCCGGGTCCAGGGCGAGACGCTCGACAACCTCGCCGAAGGCGTCGCTGTGTTCGGCCCCGACGGCAAGCTGAGATTGTCGAACCCGGCGTTCGCGGCATTGTGGGGGCTGGATGCCGATGCCTCAAAACCCAACGTCCATGTCTCGACGATCCGCAACCTTTGCGACCGCCGTGCCGTCGACAGTCCGTGGGGCGGGTTCGTTGCCGCCATCACCGGCTTCGACGACGAGCGCCGCGACCGCCACGGCCAAACCGAATTGAACAACGGCACCGTTTTGCGCTACGCCGTCATCCCTTTGCCCAACGGCCAGGTGATGATGACCTTCGTCGACGTTACCGACAGCGTCAATGTCGAGCGGGCGCTGAAGGACAAGAATGAGGCGCTGCAAAAGTCCGACCAGATCAAGAACGAATTCGTGCAGCACGTCTCCTATGAGCTGCGCTCGCCACTCACCAACATCATCGGCTTTACCGAGCTTCTTTCACTGCCGTCGACTGGTCCGCTGAACCAGAAGCAACGCGAATATATCGGGCATGTCGGCTCGTCTTCCTCGGTCCTGCTCACCATCGTCAACGACATCCTCGACCTGGCGACGGTGGATGCCGGCATCATGGAACTCGACATTTCCGAAGTTCACATCGATCGAACCATTACGGCTGCCGCCGAACTGGTCGCCGACCGGCTGGAGGAACATGCGATCAAGCTTAGGATCGACGCGGCGGCCGCGCCGAAAACCTTCCACGGCGACGAGATCCGCGTCCGCCAGATCCTCTACAATCTGCTCAGCAATGCCGCCAATTACGCGCCGGAGGCGAGCACCATAACGCTCGCCTGCCGCCAACTTGCCGACGGCGTGGAATTTTCCGTTCACGATGACGGCCCCGGCATGCCGCCGGACCTGCTTGACTCAGTGTTCCGGCGCTTCGAGCCGCGCACCAATGGCGGCCGCCGCCGTGGCGCCGGGCTCGGCCTGTCGATCGTCAAGAGCTTTGTCGAACTGCATGGCGGCAGCGTCCGCATCGAGACCGGCAGGGATAAGGGCACCACGGTTGTTTGCGCCTTTCCCGACACGCCGTCCGGCATCCGCGCGGCGGCCGAGTAGCGCGTTCGATGGCGGTATTGGTGCTGGAGCGTTTTCTCGCCGACGAGGCTGCGACGGCAAGGTTCGGCGAGGATCTCGCCATGTCGCTGCGCATTGGCGACGTGCTCGCCCTCAAGGGCGATCTCGGCGCCGGCAAATCGACCTTGGCACGGGCGCTGATCAAGGCACTGGCCGACGATGCCGGACTCGACGTGCCGAGCCCGACCTTCACGCTGGTCCAGAGCTACGACACGCGTGTGCCGGTTCATCATTTCGATCTCTACCGCTTGGGCACGGCATCCGAGCTGGACGAGCTGGGCTTCGACGAGGCGCTGACGCAAGGCGCCGCGCTGGTCGAATGGCCGGAGCGGGCAGAGGCATATCTGCCGAAAACCTCGGTGCTGGTCGAACTTCTCCAGCAGGGCGACGGCCGACTGGCGAGACTATCGGGAGAGGGCGCCGCCTTCGAGCGCGCGGCGCGATCGCTGGCAATGCGCGATTTTCTCGGGCAGGCCGGTTGGGGCGAAGCGCAGCGACGACATTTCATCGGTGATGCCTCGGCTCGCTCCTACGAGATCGTCACGCTCGCCAGATTTCCGCCGCGGGTGCTGATGAACTCGCCAAGGCTGGTGCTCGGACCGCCAGTCCGCGACGGCAAACCCTATGCCGAGATCGCTCACACCGCGCAATCCGTTTCGGCGTTCGTCGCCATCGACCGGGCCTTGCGGGCCGGCGGCGTCAGCGTCCCGGAAATCTATGCCCAGGATCTCGACCAGGGTTTTCTCCTGCTGGAGCATCTCGGTTCCCAAGGGTTTCTCGACAAGCGCGGCCAGCCGGTGGCCGAGCGCTACGCTGCGGCGGCCGAACTGCTTGCCATGATGCACGGCAAAACATGGCCGGCCCGCATGCAGGCCGGCCCCGGCGTCTTCCATGAGGTGCCGCCTTTCGACCGCGACGCCATGATGATCGAGGCCGAATTGTTGGTCGACTGGTATGTCCCGGCGATATCAGGCGCTCCGCCTAGAGAGGCGCTGCGCGCCGGTTACCGCAGCGAATGGAGTGCGGTGCTCGATCGGCTGGAGGGGCGCGAATACACGCTGATGCTGCGCGATTTCCATTCACCCAACCTGATCTGGCGCGCTGACCGTTCCGGTCACGATCGCCTCGGCGTCGTCGATGTCCAGGACGCGCTGATCGGGCCGTCCGCCTACGACGTCGCCTCGCTCGCCATGGACGCGCGCGTCACTATCTCACCCGAAATCGAAAAGCACACGCTCGCCGCCTACATCGCCGCGCGACGCGCTGCCGGTGCCTTCGATGAGAACGAATTCCGCGAAACCTATGCAATCATGGCCGCACAGCGCAATTCCAAGATCCTCGGCATCTTCGTGCGGCTCGAAAAACGCGACGGCAAGCCTTATTATCTGAAGCATCTGCCGCGCATCCGCGACTATCTTCGCCGGGCACTGGCGCATCCGGCGCTGGCCGGGCTGCAGGATTTCTACATCGCCCACGGCTTGCTGGAGGAACGCTCGATTTGACGGCTAAGGATTTGGGCCCGAAGGCGTCGGATGAGCAGCCGATGCCGACGACCGCCATGGTGCTCGCCGCCGGGCTCGGCAAGCGCATGCGGCCGATCACCGACACCATGCCGAAGCCGCTGGTCAAGGTCGCCGGCAAGACATTGCTCGACTGGGGGCTGGACTGCCTAGCCGAAGCCGGCGTCGCCAAGGCCGTCGTCAACGTCCATTACCTCCCGCAACAGATCGTGGACCATGTAGCCCGCCGCAGTGCGCCGAGAATCGTCATCTCGGATGAGAGTAGGGGCTTGCTTGACTCCGCCGGTGGTATCGTCAAGGCATTGCCCAGTTTAGGGGTGCCCTTCTACGTGCTCAACGCCGACACCTTCTGGATCGACAGCGGCGTCTCCAATCTCAGGCGTCTTGCGCTTGCATGGGAGGGCGCGACAATGGACATTCTGCTGATGCTTGCGGATCTCCAGTCGGCAACCGGACATAGCGGCGGCACCGATTTCCTGGTGGCGCCGGACGGCGCCTTGCGGCGTGCGAACAACGATCCCGCCGGCCTGATCTATGCCGGCGCCGCAATCGTCCATCCGCGCATCTTCAAGGATGCGCCGGCCGGTCCACACTCTCTCAACGCCTATTTCGATGCGGCAATCGCCGCCGGCCGCCTGTTCGGCATGAAAATGCAGGGCCACTGGATTACTGTCGGCACACCTGACGCGATCTCGCGGGCGGAAGCAGCGGTCGCCGCCGCGCTTGCCGGCACGCCCAATGCTGTTGCTGAGGCACCCGGCGCTCTTACCGAGTCGAAATGAGCGGCTCCCGCCGCGTTTTCTCGATCCCGCCCGGAGCGCCGTTCCTGCCGACGCTGGCCGAGGCGCTGCTTGCGGGGCGCTTGGTTCCCGGCTTCGCCTATGACGGCGATCCGCTGGCGCTGGCCGATCTCACCATCTATGTGCCGACGCGCCGTGCGGCGCGGGCGCTTCGCGGCGTCTTCGTCGATGCTCTCTCGCGCTCGGGAAGCCGCTCGGCGATCCTGCCGGTCATCCGTCCGCTTGGTGAGTTCGATGAAGATGAAGCCGCCTTCGAGGCAGGAGCTTCGGTCGCCATCGACCTTGCGCCGCCGATCGCCGCGGTCGAGCGTCTTCTGCTGCTTGCGCCGCTGGTGCGGGCGTGGAAACGCCGCCTGCCGGCACATGTCGCGGCATTGTTCGACGAGGAGATTGTCATACCGGCCTCCGCCGCCGACGCCATCTGGCTGGCGCGCGACCTTGCACGCCTGATGGATGAGATCGACACCGAAGGCACGGATTGGGCAAGGCTCGCCGACCTTGTAACCGGCAATCTTGCAGGCTGGTGGCAGGTGACACTCGACTTCCTGACCATCGTGACGGAGAACTGGCCGAACCTGCTCGAGGAACGCCATCGTTCCAATCCGGCCGCGCATCGTAATGCCCTGATAAGGCTGGAGGCGGCGCGGCTGAAGCGTAATCCGCCAGCCGGACCGGTGATCGCCGCCGGTTCCACCGGCTCCATTCCCGCCACGGCCGAGCTGCTTGCCGTGATCGCCGGTCTGCCCAATGGCGCCGTCGTGCTGCCCGGGCTCGACCGGGCGTTGGACGAGCCGTCCTTTGTCGCGATCACCACACCGGGCGCGCGCCCAGCCGTGCTTGGCCACCCGCAATACGGCCTGGCAAAGTTGATCGGCAAGATCGGCGTGCCGCGCGCCGATGTCGAGGAGATTGCTGTTGCGCCGCGACCGCTTGCGCTGCGCGCCGCACTTGTCGGCGAAGCGCTGCGCCCGGCGGAGACCACCGAGCTCTGGGCCGAGACGCGCGCTCGCTTTAGGGCCGGCGATATTGCCGAGGCCTTCGCCGATGTGACGCTTCTCGAAGCCGCCAGCGAACGCGACGAAGCCGTGGCGATCGCCGTCGCGCTCAAACAGGCCGTCGAATGGCCCGGCCAGCGCGCCGCACTCGTCACCGGCGACCGCGCTCTGGCGCGGCGCGTCTCAGTCGAGCTGCTGCGCTTCGGCGTTGCCGCCGACGATTCCGGCGGCACGCCGCTGATCAACACACCAGCCGCCAGCCTGCTCAGGCTGGCGCTTCAGGCAGCCTTCCGCCCGGGCGACCCCGTCGCCCTGCTGTCGCTGCTCAAGCATCCCCTGCTTGGCCTCGGCCTGGAGCGGGCAAGCGTGCGCTATGCGGCCGAAATCGTCGAACTCGTGGGGCTGCGCGGCGGCACAGGGCGTCCGGACGTGGCGTCGCTGCCGCAGCTCTTCGACACCCGGCTCCTCGAATTCGACGGCGGCGGCAATCGCCGCCCACCCTTCTGGTGGCCGCGGCTTTCGGTCAGGCGCATCGAACAGGCGCGCGACCTGCTGATCCGGCTAACGGCCGCGCTGGCGCCGCTGGTTGCTTTTCGCGGCGACGAGAATGCCGATCTTGCCACCCTTGTGCGCGCCAGCGTCGTTGCGCTCGAAAGTCTCGGCCGCGCCGCTGACGGCAGCCTGAGCGAACTCTATGCGGGCGATGCCGGCGAAAAGCTCGCCGAGCTCTTGCGCGGGCTGGTCGCGGCCTCGGTGTCGTTCTCCTTCGCCGCTGACGAATGGCCTGACGTCATGGAGGCGCTGATCGCGCCCGAGACGGTCAAGCCGGCGCAGGGCACCGACAGGAACATCGCCATCTGGGGTGTGCTGGAAGCGCGGCTTCAGGATGTCGACACGCTGGTCGTCGGCGGGCTCAACGAAGGCGTGTGGCCGCGCAAGCCGGAGAGCGACCGCTTCATGTCGCGGCTGATGAAGACCGGCATCGATCTTGAACCGCCCGAGCGGCGCATCGGCCTTGCCGCCCATGATTTCCAGATGGCCATGGGCGCCAAAAAAGTGGTGCTGGCTCGCTCCGGCCGCTCCGGCGACGGACCGTCGGTACCTTCGCGCTGGCTGCAGCGCATCCTTACATTCGTCGGCGAGGACCAAGCTGCTGCACTTCGCCGGCGCGGCGACGAACTGCTTGCCTGGGCGCGTGCGCTCGATGCCGGCGAAAAGCAGGACTTTGCGCCGAGGCCGCAGCCGAAGCCGCCGCTCGCCGCGCGGCCGCACCACTTCTCGGTCACCGAGATCGAAACGCTACGCCGCGATCCCTATGCGGTCTATGCCAGAAGGATACTCGGCCTGATGCCGCTCGATCCGGTCATTCGCGATCCGGGCGCCGCCGAGCGTGGCACGCTGTTTCACGCCATTCTGCACCTCTTCTCGGCGAGGGTGGCCGACCCGCGCGCGCCGGAGGCGCTGGACGGGCTCATCGCCGCAGGCCGCTCCTGCTTTGCCGACGCGTCCCTGCCCGCCGATGTCGAGGCGGTGTGGTGGCCGCGTTTTGAAAAGCTTGCCGCCGGCATCATCGAATGGGAGCGCGGCCGGGCCGCCGCCGTGGCACGGCGGCACGCCGAGGAACGCGCCGAAAAGACCGGTGTCGGCCTATCCGGCGTGACCCTGTCCGGCTACGCTGATCGAATCGATCTGCTGGCTGGCGGCATGGCCGACATCCTCGACTACAAGACCGGCTCCTCGCCATCCAAAGCGCAGGCGCACACGCTGCTCGCGCCGCAACTGGCGCTGGAGGGCGCGCTGCTGCGTCGCGGCGCCTTCAAGGAGCTTGGCGCCTGTGAGCCGTCGCAACTGGCTTTCGTGCGGCTGAGGCCGAATGGCGAGGTGTTCGAAGAATCGATCCTCGAATACAACCGCAAGCCGCGAACCGCCGCCGATCTCGCCGAAGAGGCCTGGGCGAGGTTGGAAAAGCTGCTGATCCACTATGCCGACCCGACGACCGGGTATTTGTCGCGGGCGTTGCCGTTCCGCGAGGGTGAGACCGACGGCGATTACGACCATCTCGCCCGCGTGCTCGAATGGTCGGCCGGCGGCGATGCCGACGACGAGGGAGGAGAGGCATGAAAAAGGCCTACCCCATTCCAAGCGACACTGCCGCCAGCCAGGCAAGCGCCTCCGACCCGCGCAATTCCGCCTGGGTGTCGGCCAATGCCGGATCGGGCAAGACCCATGTGCTCGCCCAGCGCGTCATCCGGCTTCTGCTGCGCGGCACCGATCCGTCCAAGATCCTGTGCCTGACCTATACGCGTGCCGCCGCCGCCAACATGTCCAACCGGGTGTTTTCGACCCTGTCGCAATGGACGGCCCTGGGCGATACCGAGCTCTCGACACGGATAGAGGCGCTAGACGGCCGCCAGCCCGACCGCGAAACCATGCGCCGGGCGCGGCGGTTGTTTGCCGAGGCGCTGGAAACACCGGGCGGGCTGAAGATCCAGACCATCCACGCCTTCTGCGAATCGGTGCTGCATCAGTTCCCGCTGGAAGCCAATATCCCTGCGCATTTCGAAATGCTCGATCCGCAAATGGAGGCTTCGCTGTTTGCCGCCGCCCGCCGCGACATGATTTCGGGCGGCGTTGCAGGCGATGCGGCATTGTCCGAGGCCTTCGCCACCGTGCTGGAGCGCGGCGGCGAGCATGGGCTCGACGCACTGCTGGCCGAGATCGTGCGCAAGCGCGATGGTTTGCGTGCGTTCATCGCCGCGGCCGGCGGCGATGGTTTTCAGGCGCTGTTCGACGAGTTCCATTTCCGCGCCGGCCAGACGGCCGAAGGTATAGCCGCCTCGGTCTGGCCGCTGCCCGGCTTCCTGCCGGATTATCTCGTCACCTTTTCACGGGCGGCCGAGGCCGCCGATGCGCGCATCGTGCTGAACAATCTGCTGCCATACGCCCGCCTTGCCTTTGCCGAGGAGGATCCGGTACGTCGCCTGAATTTGCTCTCCAAGGCTTTCCTGAGGGCCGACGGCGAGCCTTACGATCCGGCAAAGACATTTAAAAGGGCATTGCTTGACCGGCTGCCCGATCTTGCCGAACGTTATCTGGCGGCGGTCGACGCCATTCTCGAAATCTCCGACCGGCTGGCCTTGTTCAGGATGCTGGAAGGCACGCGTGCGGCGCTGACCATCGCCGACTGGCTGATCGCCCGTTACGAGCAATTGAAGCGCGCCCGCGGCTTCCTCGACTTTAACGACCTGATCACCCGCACGGTCAACCTTTTGGCACGGCCCGATGCCGGCCCTTGGGTGCAGTACAAGCTCGACCAGGGCATCGACCACATCCTGCTCGACGAGGCGCAGGACACCAGTCCCGACCAGTGGGAGGTGGTCAAGCGGCTGGCAGAGGAGTTCTTTGCCGGGCTCGGCGCACGCGACGCGGTCCACCGCACCATCTTTGCTGTCGGCGACGAAAAGCAGTCGATCTATTCCTTCCAGGGAGCCGCCCCGGATTCCTTTGCCGACAGCCGGCTTTTGTTTGCCGGCAAAGTTAGATCCGCCGCCGCCGCCTTCGCCGATCTCAAGCTGACCTGGTCGTTCCGCTCGACCGAAGATGTTCTTGCCGCCGTCGACCGGGTCTTTGCCGACCCGAACGTGCGGCGCGGCATCAGCCACGATCCTGATCCGCTCGACCACAAGGCGATCCGCACCGATGCGCCGGGTCATGTCGAGGTCTGGCCGTCGATCGGCGCCAACGTCGTCGACGAACCAGACGATTGGACGCAAGCGGTCGACCATGCCCACGCGCCGGCAGTCCGCGTCGCTGAAAACGTCGCCGCAACGATTGCCGGCTGGATCGGCAACGGTGAGGTCATCGAAGGCCGCGGCAAGAAACTCCGCCCCGGCGACGTGCTGGTGCTGGTGCGCAAGCGCGATCGCTTCGTCCATGCGCTGACGCGGGCGCTGAAGCGCCGCGACATTCCGGTGGCCGGCGCCGACCGGCTCAGCCTGCCCGGCCACGTCGCGGTGAAAGACCTGATCGCACTTGGCCATTTTCTCATCCAGCCCGAGGACGATCTGTCGCTGGCCGCCGTGCTGCGCAGCCCGATCTTCGATGTTTCGGAAGAGCAGCTTTTCGCGCTTGCTGCCCAGAGGCCGTCGGGCGTCTCGCTGATCGCCTCGCTGCGCCGGCATGTCGGCGAAAGCGAGGCGTTGGCCGCCGTCGTCAGCCGGCTCGACACATGGTCGAACGAGGCCGCATTCAAGCCGGTGTTCGAATTCTATGCCGCAGCTCTCGCCCGCGACGGCCTGCGCAAGAAGATGATCGCGCGGCTCGGTCCGGAGGCCGGCGATATCCTCGACGAATTCCTGAATTTCTGCCTGGCCGAGGAGCGAACCGGCCTGCCAGGGCTGGAATCCTTCCTGTCGACGCTGGAAAACGCCGGCCCCGAGATCAAGCGCGAAATGGACCAGACCCGCGACGAGGTTCGCGTCATGACCGTGCATGCCGCCAAAGGCCTGGAAGCGCCGGTGGTATTCCTTGTCGATGGCGGCTCCGCGCCGTTCAGCGACCAGCATCTGCCGAGATTGATGCCGTTCGAAGGCTCGGGCGACTGCTGGGAGGGCAAGGGCTATCTCTGGCGTTCGGCCAGCGATGTCGCCAATGGGTTTTCACGCGCCGCATCGGCCCGCGCCCGCGAGCTCGCCGACGACGAATACCGCCGGCTGCTCTATGTCGGCATGACCCGCGCCGAGGATCGGCTGATCGTCTGCGGCTACCATGGCAAGCGGGCGCCGAATACCGGCACCTGGCATTCGATCGTCAGCCGCGCACTGGTCGGTGCCGCGGAGAGCAAAGAACGCCGGCATCCCGCCACTGGCGAGACCGTGCATCGTTTCCAGGTGACGAAACTGCCGCCCATGCCACTGGCGGCAGTGAATGAGGCACGACAGGCGGAACGCTTTGCACCACTGCTTGAAACCCTGTTCCGGCCTCTGCCGCCCTTCGAGGAATTGCCGCGGCCGCTCTCGCCGTCCGGCGCCTCGGTGCTGATCGAGGAGGCGCGGCAAGCGGTGGCCGACACGCGTTCGCCGGTACTGGATGCCGACGCCGAGCCCGGCTTTGCCGTCATGCGCGGGCTGGCGCTGCACAAATTGCTGCAGATGCTGCCCGGCATCGCCGAGGGAAAACGCCGGGATGCCGCCGAACGCTATCTGGCAAGAGCCGGCGCGGAATGGCTCGACGACGAGCACGACAAGGCCTTGGCTGGCGTTTTCAGAATTCTTGCCGACAGCCGCTTCGCGCCGCTGTTTGCGCCAAACTCGCGCGCCGAAGTCGCCATCATGGGCAGCCTGGAGGTAAGGGGCAAACTGCGCTCGATTTCCGGCAAGATCGACCGGCTGGCAGTAACGCCGGACAAGGTTTCGATCGTCGACTACAAGACCAATCGGCCAGCGCCAGCTACGCTCGCCGAAGTGCCGCAAGCCTATGTTCTGCAGCTAGCACTTTATCGCGCGCTGCTTCAGCCGCTCTATCCGGGACGCGAGGTCTCGGCGGCGCTGCTGTTCACCGAGGCGCCGCGGCTGATCGAGCTGCCGGCGGCGGCCTTGGACGATGCGCTTGCTAGACTCACGGGAGCGTGACACAACACTTGCTTGAAGACGGACGCGATCACCACCACATTTGGTGCGACGAACAAATCGAAAGGATCTCAGCATGGCCACCGTCAAGGTCGACAAGAGCAATTTCCAGGCCGACGTGCTCAACGCCAAGGAGCCGGTCGTGGTCGATTTCTGGGCGGAATGGTGCGGCCCGTGCAAGATGATCGCCCCGGCGCTCGAGGACATCGCCATCGAACTCGGCAGTAAGATAAAGATCGCCAAGCTCAACATCGACGAGAATCCTGAGCTGGCCGCGCAGTTCGGCGTACGCTCGATCCCGACGCTGATGATTTTCAAGGGCGGTGAAGTCGCCGACATGAAGGTCGGTGCTGCGCCGAAAACGGCATTGTCGCACTGGATCAACGGCAGCCTCGCCTGATCCGATCAAAATTTTGCAGAAAAGCCCGGCCTCGCGCCGGGCCTTCTTTTGCTGGCGTCATTGGTGGGCCGCTCTGGCACTCGCGGCTTGCCGCCCGGTATTCTTCTCTTCTGAATTCAAAGGAGAAGCGATATGACCGGATCCGCCAAGGCCACCGTCTTCATCGACAATGAGCGCGTCATCGTCACCGAATACCGCTTCGCCCCGGGAGACAACACCGGCTGGCATCGCCATGGCCACGACTATGTGATCGTGCCGTTGACCGACGGCAAGGTGAAGCTCCTGACCAAGGATGGCGAATCCTTTGCCGAGATGAAGAAGGGCTCGCCGTATTTCCGCAACGAGGGCGTCGAACATGACGTCATCACCAATCCGCGATACGATCGCCGCCGACGAATTGTGCGCTTTTCTCAGTATATTCGAACAGTTCTATCTTCACGCCGTTGGGGTCGCGGATCCAAGCCTGGTAGGTGTCATCGCACGCGCGTTTCTTGGAAGTGACATCAACGCCCTTTGACCTCAGATGGATGATCGCGGCGTCGATGTTTTCCACTTCGAGGCAGAAGTGGTTGATCTGGTTCAAGTCGCCATAGCTGGCGCCGTCTTTCTGGAACACCTCGACATGGCTACGGCTGCCGCAATTGAGGTAGAAGCCGAAAATCTTCCCGTCGCGCAGGAAATTGAACTGGGTGTCCATGCCGAGGACGTCCCGATAGAAGCTTCGCGTCATCTCCAGGTCATTCGCGAAAATGCAAACGTGTGCGAGCTGCTTTACCTTGATCATGATTGGCTCCTCGCGGTGGTCTGACAAGTGTGGCGTCACCGTGGCCCGGCTGAAGCACGCCTCAAACCGGCGGCGTACCATTTTCGGCCAACACCGCGCCGGCCAGGTAAAGTGACCCGCCAATCAGGATG
Organism: Mesorhizobium sp. M0590; assembly: GCF_040320905.1. Taxonomy (NCBI): domain Bacteria; kingdom Pseudomonadati; phylum Pseudomonadota; class Alphaproteobacteria; order Hyphomicrobiales; family Phyllobacteriaceae; genus Mesorhizobium; species Mesorhizobium sp. M0590. The sequence goes on along the minus strand of NZ_JAMYQN010000002.1, from coordinate 244,560 downwards.
CGCGGCGGCGGTCCGTCCCATGTGTCGCGCAGCAGCATCAGCGCATTGGCGACGGAACTGACCGGTTCGGCCGACAGGCCGGCCTCGATGGCGCGGGTCGCCAGCTCGTCGTTCGGCACGCCCGCGTCGCTCAGGCTCACCGGCACGGTGTAGACATGCCGGACCAGCCCTTTGAAGGCGCGGAAATAGCCGCTCTGGTCCTTGGTGTTGATCATGCCCGAGATCAGGAACAGCGGACGCGGGTTCTTTTCCTCCTGCTCGGCCAGCGCCTCGGCGACGACCACGCCAGCGCCGGGATTGTGGCCGCCGTCGAGCCAGATGTCGGCGCCCTTCGGCGCCAGTTCACTCAGCCGGCCTTGTGGCAGCTTTTGCATGCGGCCCGGCCAGGCGACATTCGCCATCGCCTTCTCGGCAGCGCGGTGGCTGATCTCGAAGCCCGCTGCCTTGACCGCCGCGATCGCCGCCGCCGCATTGGCGAATTGATGGCGCCCCGGCAGGCGCGGCGGCGGCAGGTCCATCAATCCGTCTTCGTCCTGATAGACCATGCGGCCGTTTTCCTCATAGGCAAGGAAATCCTGGCCATAGACGAAGGCGGGGCAGTCGAGCCGCTCGGCGGTTTCGATGAGCACCTGCTGGGCCGTCTCGCTTTCCTGCGCGCCGATGACGACCGGGCATCCGCGCTTGATGATGCCGGCCTTTTCGGCGGCGATCAGCTCGACGCGGTCGCCGAGATAGGCTTCATGGTCGAGCGACACCGGCATGATCACCGACACGGCCGGCTCGGCGATGACATTGGTGGCGTCGAAGCGGCCGCCAAGGCCAACCTCGAGGATGACGGCATCGGCCGGATGTTCGGAAAACAGCAGGAAGGTGACGGCGGTGAGGATTTCGAAGACGGTGATCTTCTGGCCTTGATTGGCTTTGGCGACGCGGGCGATGGCTTCGGCGAAGACCTTGTCGTCCACCAGCCTGCCGCCGCCATCCGCGGCCAGCCGGTAGCGCTCGTGCCAGTTCACCAGATGTGGCGAGGTGTGGACGTGGACGCGGTAGCCGGCGGCTTCGAGCAGCGCCCGTGAAAAAGCAGCGCAGGAGCCCTTGCCGTTGGTGCCGGCGATGTGGATGACCGGCGGCAGCTGGTCCTGCGGATTGCCGAGCCGCTCGAGCAGCCGCGAAATGCGGTCGAGCGAAAGGTCGAAGCCCTTCGGATGAAGCGCCATCAGGCTTTCGATTTCGCGGTCGGCGGCAAGCGTGGTCATGGCGAATCCTAGGCGCGCCACGGACGGCGCGCAATCGCGGTTCGTGGCGAATGCGTCAGGCGTGCGGCCGGGCTTCGACCGGGATCACCGACGGCGGCAGGATTTCCGGCTCCTGCGGTTTTTGCTCTTCCGGCAGCTTGAGCAGCATTCTCAGCAGCCGCGCAACCGTCTGGCGCATCTCCAGCCGCGACACCACCATGTCGACCATGCCGTGTTCCATCAGATATTCGGCGCGCTGGAAGCCGTCGGGCAGCTTTTCCCGGATGGTCTGCTCGATGACGCGCGGGCCGGCAAAGCCGATCAGGGCGCCGGGCTCGGCAATATGCACGTCGCCCAGCATGGCATAGGAGGCGGTGACGCCGCCGGTCGTCGGGTTGGTCAGGACGACGATATAGGGAAGGCCAGCCTCCTTCAGCCTGTCGACGCCAATCGTGGTCCGCGGCAGCTGCATGAGCGACAGGATGCCTTCCTGCATGCGGGCGCCGCCGGAGGCCGCAAACAGGATCAGCGGCCGCTTGCGCTGCAAGGCGACCTCGAAACCATGCACGATGGCGTCGCCGGCCGCCATGCCGAGCGAGCCGCCCATGAAGGCAAAATCCTGCACCGTCACCACCACCGGCAGGCCCTCGACCGTGCCCAGCGCATTGATGATGGCATCTTCCATGCCGGTCTTGGCCTTGGCATCCTTCAGCCGGTCAATGTAGCGCTTTTCGTCGCGGAACTTGAGTGGATCCTGAACGACCTTGGGGTTTTCCAGCGTCTCGTATTTGCCGTCGTCGAGGAAGAATTTCAGCCGTTCCTTTGCCGATATCTTCATATGATGGCCGGAGGACGGAATGACGAACTGGTTCTGCTCCAGATCCTTATGGAACACCATTTCACCGGTCTCGGGATCCTTGATCCACAGGTTTTCCGGCATGTCGGTGCGGCGGCCGAGCATCGAATTGATCTTCGGACGGACGTAATTGGTGATCCAGTTCATCGCTTCGGCTCCTGTCCCTTAAGAAGACGTAGGAAGATTATTCGGCGGCAGCAAGGCGAGCCGCGCGAACCCCTTGCGAAAGCCCGCTGACCAGCGTGGCGACGGCCTCGGCCGGATCGGCGGTCTTTTCGCCCTTCGGCCCGAGCACGTTGGCGACGGCATTGACAATCGCGGTGCCGACAACGACGCCGTCGGCCGACGCGCCGATGGTGCGCGCCTGCTCGGCGGTCTTGACGCCGAAGCCGACGCAGACCGGCAGGTCGGTATGGCTCTTGATGCGCTTGACCGCTGCCGCCACCTTGCCGGTGTCGGCCAGCGCCGAACCGGTAATGCCGGTCATCGAGACGTAGTAGACGAAACCCGACGTGTTCTGCAGCACCTTGGGCAGGCGCTTGTCGTCGGTGGTCGGCGTCGCCAGCCGGATGAAATTGATGCCGGCCTTGAGTGCCGGGATGCAAAGCTCCTCGTCCATCTCAGGCGGCAGGTCGACGACGATCAGCCCGTCTATACCGCTGGCCAGCGCATCGCTCAGGAAGCGCTCGACGCCGTAGATGTAGATCGGATTGTAATAGCCCATCAAGACGATCGGGGTTTCACTGTCGCCGGCGCGGAATTCCGAGGCCATCTTCAGCGTTTTGACCAGTGTCTGGCCGCCCTTCAGCGCCCGCAGGCCGGCCGCCTGGATCGCCGGGCCGTCGGCCATTGGATCGGAAAACGGCATGCCGAGCTCGATGATGTCGCTGCCGGCGCCGGGCAGCGCCTTCATGATCGACAGGGAGGTGTCGTAGTCCGGGTCGCCGCCCATGAAATAGGTGACGAGTGCCGGTCGACCTTCGGCCTTCAGCTTTGCCATGCGGCGGTCGATGCGAGTGGCCATGATCAGATCTCCATGCCCAGCATATTGGCCACTGTGTGCACGTCCTTGTCGCCACGGCCGGACAGGTTGACGATGACGATCTGGTCCTTGTCCATATCAGGCACGATCTTCACCGCCTGCGCGATGGCATGGGCCGATTCCAGCGCCGGAATGATGCCCTCGACGCGTGTCGTCAGCTGGAACGCCTCCAGCGCCTCGTCGTCGAGGATCGGCACATAGTCGACGCGGCCGGAATCGCGCAGCCATGAGTGCTCCGGCCCGACGCCGGGATAGTCGAGGCCGGCCGAGATCGAGTGGCCGTCCATGATCTGGCCGTCGGCGTTCTGCAGGAGGTAGGTGCGGTTGCCATGCAGCACGCCGGGCGCGCCGGCACTCATCGAGGCGCAATGCTCGATGCCGTCGAGCCCGCGGCCGCCGGCTTCGACGCCGATGATGCGCACCTGCCTGTCATCCAGGAAGGGATGGAACAGGCCGATGGCGTTCGAGCCGCCGCCGACACAAGCGATGATGGTGTCCGGCAGCCGGCCTTCCTGCTCGAGGATCTGGGCACGCGCCTCGGTGCCGATCACCGACTGGAAGTCGCGCACCAGCTCCGGATAGGGGTGCGGGCCGGCGGCGGTGCCGATCAGGTAATAGGTATCCTCGACATTGGTCACCCAATCGCGCAGCGCCTCGTTCATGGCGTCCTTCAGCGTGCCGTGGCCGGCGGTCACCGGCCGCACCTCGGCGCCCAGAAGCTTCATGCGAAAGACGTTGGGGCTTTGCCGGGCGACATCGGTTGCACCCATATAGACGATACAAGGAAGCCCGAAGCGCGCCGCCACTGTAGCGGACGCGACGCCATGCTGGCCGGCGCCGGTCTCGGCGATGATCCGCGTCTTGCCCATGCGCTTGGCGAGCAGGATCTGGCCGAGGCAGTTGTTGATCTTGTGCGAGCCAGTGTGGTTCAGGTCCTCGCGCTTGAAATAGACTTTTGCGCCGCCCCCGAGGCCCTTAGCCGCGGAAACCCCGCGAAGATGCCGGGTAAGGCCTTCGGCGAAATAGAGCTTCGAAGGCCGCCCGGCGTAATGCGTCGAGAGATCGGTCAGCTCGGCCTTGAAATCCGGGTCGTTCTTGACCTCGTTCCAGTGCCGCTCCAGCTCGAGGATCAGCGGCATCAGCGTTTCGGCAACGAAACGACCGCCAAAAATGCCGAACATGCCCTGCTCGTCGGGGCCGGTGCGGAAGGAATTCGGTATCGCCGGCTTATCCATCGCCGATCTCCTGGTCTGCGGTTTGAAGCGTGGTCAGGCGGCGCGGTTGTCGCGTGCTGCCCCGACGGCCCGGAAAAATTGTTCGATCAGCGCCGGTTCCTTGACGCCCGGCGCGCTTTCCACGCCCGAAGAAATATCTATTCCGGGCGGGTTCACGAGCCGAACGGCGTCGCCGATATTTCCAGCATTGAGCCCACCGGAAAGCATGTAATCGACGCCGGCGTCAAGGCCGGCAAGAATGCGCCAGTCGAAGGCAAGACCGTTGCCGCCCGGCAATTCCGAATTCCTAGGCGGCTTGGCATCGAACAGAAAGCGGTCGGCAATGCCGACGAAGGGTTTTACCTGCTCGAGATCGGCAGCCTCGCTGACCGGCAGCGCCTTCATCACCGGCAAGCCGTAGCGCGCCTTCACCTCGGCCACCCGCTCAGGGGTTTCGGCGCCGTGAAGCTGCAGCATGTCGGGCTGCATTTTTTCGACGATCTCATCCAGAAACGCGTCGCCGGCGTCGACCGTCACCGCAACCGCCTTGGCCCTGCCGCGCGCCGCTTCGCGCAGGCGGCCAGCTTCCGCCGGCTCGACATAGCGCGGGCTTTTGGCAAAGAAAATGAAGCCGACATGGCTGGCGCCGCCGGCCAATGCCGCGGCCAGTGCCTTGTCGGTCTTCAACCCGCATATCTTGATGTCGAGCGCCATGGCGCGGGATTGGCACGAAACGGCCAAAGAGTCGAGAAAAAGCATCCTGTTTGCCGCCAGCGCGGAACGCGCTACCTTGCTAATGTAAGAGCGCAACGCGCTACCTTGCTAATCTAAGAACGCAACGCGCTGCCTTGCTCAGGCACAAAGGCGGGAGAACAAAGATCATGCCGGAAAAGACCGTCGCGGAACTCAGGCAAAAGCTGGCGCAGGCCCATGAGGTCATCGCTCATTTGATGGACAAGGCCGCCTTCAACGGCGCCGAGGCGCACCGGGCGCTGGCTTATTTCAGCAACGATGGCTTCGAGAAGGATTTCCTGCCCTGGCCGCGCCACGCCGACGAGGGGCTGCGGCCGGAGGAGTTGAACGCGGCCAATGACGATTGAGCAATTAAGCCCTGATCAAAAGCGCACTCTGTCAATGGAGTGTTCCTCCTCTCAACGCGCAACTTAGGTTGTTCATGGCCTCCAACGGAAAGTCATGTTTGCGCCAGTTTTCCTTGTAACCTTTGAGGCCATGTGTGTTCAAAACCTCACGCGCGGCACTGAGAACTGCTTCTGCGAACTCTCGCAACCCGCATGTGGCTTCAAGTTTCACCTCGCCGAAGTCGTCTGGCTCGTCAGACCAGATTTCTGAAAATTCCAGTATCTGCACTCTGACAAAAGCGCCTTCTGGCACCAGGACGAAGCGATACTCACCGGGCTCATCACATCTGCACTCTGACAAAAGCGCCTTCTGGCACCAGGACGAAGCGATACTCACCGGGCTCATCACAGAAGCGTGCGACCGAATACCTGGTGCCTTTCAGCGCGTTCAGCGTGGCGCCAAGCAACTCGTTGAGGGCATCGCCCAGATAAGACGCCGCCACGGTCGCCTGAAGGTCCCCAACCGTGACATCGCACATCGCCCAGCCCGCTCCAATCAGCCGGTATTCCATCCGCGCAGGCATCAATCACTCGAACGCGATCGCCTGCAGCGCGCCGCCATTGCGCTTGAGCCAGTCCTTGCAGCGCTCGGTGTCCGGGCAAAGCTGCTCGCATAATTTCCAGAATTTCGGGCCGTGGTTCATCTCCTTGAGGTGCGCCACCTCATGCGCGACGAGGTAGTTTATCACCGGCCGCGGCGCCATCATGATGCGCCAGGAAAACGACAGATTGCCGTCCGACGTGCAGGACCCCCAGCGGCTCGACGTATCCTTGAAGCGGATCGCCTTGGCCCGCTTGCCAATCGCCGCGCTGTGCTTCGTCACCAGCGCCTCGATCTCGCGCTTGGCTTCGCGCTTCAGGAAATCGGCGATGCGGCGCGGCAGATGCACGCGTTCGCCATGCACGATCATCAGCGGTCCGCGCTCGTCGCGCGACAGCGTGACGGTTCCGCGTTTCGACGGTTCATGGACGATGCGATGCGGCACACCGCGCACCGGTACCTTGATGCCGGGCCGCACCTGTGGCCGGTTGGGTACCTTGGCCAGCCTTTGCTCCAGCCAGTCCTGATGGCGGTCGAGGAATTTTTCCACCTCGCCGCGGCGCAGCCCCGGCGGCACGGTGATGCGCAGGCCGCGGCCGCCGGAGTCGATGCGCAGCGTCAGGCGGCGGGCGCGGTCGTTCTCGACGATCTTGAGCGGCAGCGTGCGGCCGGCAACGCAATGCTCGCGCTCCACGACGGGCGTGGGCTTGGGTTTCGCCGGGGTGCGGAAGAAGCCGAATGACATGCCGGGACGATACGCGATTCGAGGGAAACGAATAGAACAAAAAAGAAACGGCGCCGCTGACGCGACGCCGTTTTTGAATTATTTATCGGGGCAAGGACCTTTACTCGTCGAGCAGGCCTGGCGTGGAATTACCGCCGCGTTTGTTGTTCGTCGTCGAGCCGGTTGACCCACCGGTCGTGGGCGACGTCGACTTGTTGCGGTTGGCCATGAAGCGGTCGAACTCTTCCTGGTCCTTGGCGCGGCGCAATTCGCGGGCATATTCGTCGAACTCGCTCAGCATCTCGTCGAGCTTGCGGCGTTCCTCGGCAAGCCGCTCGAGTTCCTTTTCGCGCCAGTCGTCGAAAGCGACGTTGCCGGTGCGGGCGGAGCCATGGCCCCAGCGCGCGGCCTTGTCGGACCCGCGGCGGCAGCCGGCGAAGATGCCGTCTGTGGCGCGATTGACGTCACGCTTGAAGCCCTCGAGCCGGTCGCCCCAGATGATGTAGGCGAGCATGGCGAAGCCGAGCGGCCAGAACACCATGAACCCGATCACCATCAACGCGATGGTCGCCGGCGTCCAGGCCGGACGGATCAATGCAGATGTGTTCATTTCTCCCAATCCTTCAGTTGGAGACAGCCAAATCCGGCTGCGTGAAATCGAAATGGGATGGAGAAAACGGCGATTCAAGACAGCGACCGTCAAAACCGGACAAGCGGCTGAAATGATTATCGCTTTTTGAGCATTTCGAGGAAAAGAGCAGTCAGGCCCCGTAAGGGGGCAATGCCGCCGACGGTTCTGTAGTGAAAATCCAGCGCCGATCGCGTCTGCTGGCTGAGTGCAATGGTTTGACGCTTCGAAGCCGTCCGTTCAAAAATCCAGAGGCGCATTGTCGACGACCTCTTTCATCACGAAGAAGGTTCTGGTCTGGCGAACGCCAGGCAGTGCGATCAATTGGTCCCCGTGGATTCGGTTGAAATCCGCCATGTCACCAACCCTGATCTTCAGAAAATAATCGAAGTCGCCTGCCACCAGATGGCAGTCGAGGATGAATTTCAGCTTGGCGACGGCCTTTTCGAATTCCGCGAAACTCTCCGGGGTCGAACGGTCGAGTACGACGCCAACCATCACCAACGCGCCTCTGTCGACCTTCTGCGGGGTCACCATCGACCTGACATGGCTGATGTAGCCTTCATCGAACAGGCGTTGCGTCCGGCGGTGGCACGTCGCCGGGCTAACAGCGACCGACTGCGCCAGCTCCGCATTGGTCAGTCGCCCATTGCCCTGGAGCAGGCGCAACATTTTCAGGTCGATCCGGTCGAGCGCTGCGCGCATGAAAGATTCTTCCGTTATTCGGATTAAGAATCGAATATATATGACATTTCAATGCCATGAAGCGATATTTTGGATATTCTGGGCTCGATCTTTGAGAGCACATTTCAAGGCAGAGCTGATAGTGTTCATCGCACCACACCGCAATGAATGGAACAAGCGAGGGCACTCTCATGCTCGAGAAATTCGAACGTTATCCGCTCACATTCGGGCCGACCCATATCGAGAAACTGGAGCGGCTTGGTGGTCATCTCGGCGGGAAGGTCGATCTCTATGCCAAGCGGGAGGATTGCAATTCCGGCCTTGCCTTCGGTGGCAATAAACTGCGCAAGCTCGAATATATCGTCCCGGACGCGATCGCCTCAAACGCCGACACACTGGTGTCGATCGGCGGCGTCCAATCCAACCATACGCGCATGGTGGCGGCCGTCGCGGCGAAGATCGGCATGAAGTGCCGCCTCGTGCAGGAAAGCTGGGTGCCCCACGAGGACGCCGTCTACGATCGCGTCGGCAATATCCTTTTGAGCCGGATCATGGGCGCTGATGTCCAGATGGTCGATGAGGGTTTCGACATCGGGATTAGGGAAAGCTGGGAACAGGCAATCGCGGATGTGAAGGCCAAGGGTGGCAAACCCTATCCAATTCCGGCCGGGGCTTCGGTACACAAATATGGCGGCCTGGGCTATGTCGGCTTTGCCGAGGAGGTCCGCGCGCAGGAGAAGGAGCTCGGCTTTGCCTTCGACTACATCGTCGTTTGTACCGTCACCGGTTCGACTCACGCCGGCATGCTGGTCGGCTTCGCCAAGGACGGCCGCGAGCGCAAGGTGATCGGCATCGACGCATCCTGCACCCCGGCGCAGACCAAGGCGCAAGTGCTCAAGATCGCGCAGAGCACCGCGACGCTGGTCGAACTCGGCAAGGAGCTCGATGAGAACGATGTCGTCCTGATCGAAGATTATGCCTATCCGGTCTACGGCGTCCCCTCGCAGGAGACGAAGGAAGCAATCCGTCTCTGCGCGCGTCTTGAAGGCATGATCACGGATCCGGTCTATGAGGGAAAATCCATGCAGGGCATGATCGATCTCGTGAGCAAGGGTTATTTTCCCAAGGGATCGAAAGTGCTCTACGCCCACCTTGGCGGCGCTCCGGCCATCAACGGATATGCTTATGCGTTCCGCAACGGCTGAATCTATCCCGCCTGCCGCACCATGGCGTCCACCGCCCGCACCAGCATGTCGAGATCCTGCGGCCGCGACAGGCGGTGGTCGCCGTCGGGAATGAGCGACAGCGTGACGTCGTCGGCCGGCAGCAGGCTGACCAGCTTCAACGCATGGCTCGACGGCACGTCGGGATCGGCAAGGCCTTGCAGGATGTGGACCGGACAGTGCGTGTCGATCGGCCCGGTCATCACCCGGTTGTTGCGGCCGTCCTCGATCAGCGCGCGCGTGTAGATGTAAGGCTCGGCTGAATAGTCCGACGGCTCCTCGAAAAAGCCCTTTTTCCTGAGGTCGCGCTTTTGCGCTCCGGTCAGCACCGGCTCGATCAGTTCAGCGGTGAAATCGGGCGCCGGGGCCAGCAGCACAAGACCTGCGATGCTGTTTTCGCCCGCCTTGCGCAATTCCTGCACCATGCGCAGCGCGATCCAGGCGCCCATCGAGGAGCCGACCAGGATCTGCCTGCCCTGGGTGAAGCGGCGGAAAACCGCCAGGCTCTCGCCCAGCCATTTCGAGATGGTGCCGTCGGCAAAGGCGCCACCCGATTCGCCGTGGCCGGAATAATCGTGGCGCAGAAAGGCGCGACCTTCTTTGCGCGCCCATTCCGACAGCGTTTCGGCCTTGGTGCCCAGCATGTCGGATTTGTAGCCGCCGAGCCAGACGATGCCGGGCTCGGCACCTGCCGCATGCCTGACGGCGATGCTCGTCCCGTCGACGTCCAGGAAGATCGGGGTGGTGGTCATGGTGTATTCCCTCACGCCGGTCTTTTGGCACAAGCGGGGGTTCAACGAAAAGTGCTCCGCCACTTTCTTCGCTTGGTGCAGAGGAGCATTCCATCGAGCAGGTGATTTCCTGAGAATGCTGTGCTATTGACTCCGACCGCGCGCTCACCACATTGCGCGTTCGCAATTCTGAACTGAAGAACCCCTTAACGAAACGGCTCAAGGAGACCACGACCATTCGCAGACCTTTCAAAGCAGCGGCGCCCACCAAGGAAGGCCCGCGCTCCAACCGTGACATCCGGGTTCCCCGGGTCCAGCTAATCGACGCCGAAGGCCAGAACCGCGGCGATGTCTCCATCAACGATGCATTGCTGCTCGCCGAAGAGGCGGGGCTCGATCTGGTCGAGATATCGCCCAATGCAGTGCCGCCCGTCGTAAAGATCCTCGATCTCGGCAAGCTGAAATACGCCAACCAGAAGAAGGCGGCCGAGGCGCGCAAGAACCAGAAGGTCATCGAGATCAAGGAGATCAAGATGCGCCCGAACATCGACAGCCACGACTATGAGACCAAGATGAAGGCCGTCCGGCGCTTTTTCGAGGAAGGCGACAAGGTCAAGCTGACATTGCGCTTCCGCGGTCGCGAGATGGCGCATATGGAACTCGGCATGCAGCTTCTGAACAAGGTTCGCGAGGAAGTGGCGCCCATCGCCAAGGTCGAAGCCGAACCGAAGCTCGAAGGCCGCCAGATGATGATGGTGCTGGCGCCCCGCTAAAGCGCGTTGCGCTTTAGTTCTGTTTTGTGCATGTCGTTGTCGCAAAACCGCTGCGCACTTTTGGGCGACGTGCATAAAATCCGCCTGAATCATGTTGCAAGGCGTCCCGGCGATCGGCGGGGCGCCTGTTTTCTTGGCCAGACGCTGCGATCGCCGGCGAGAGCAAAGACGCTCTGGTTCCCTCGACGATCGGATTCCCGACATGGTCAATGAAGTCAAGCATTCGGAAGCCAGATATGGACTGGGCAGCTATCAGCACACGCGCAGGATGGTACTTGCCGTTCTGATCGTGGTGATGTTTGCGGCGCTGCTGTTCGGCCAGTCGGTTTTCCCGCCCGATACGCCAGTGCATGAAACGATCGAAATGGTCGGCGTCGTGCTGATCTTTCTCGGCGTCGTCGGACGCTTGTGGTCGACGCTCTACATCGGTGGACGCAAATCCTCAGAAGTGGTGACCGGCGGACCGTATTCGATTACGCGCAACCCACTCTACCTTTTCTCCACTTTAGCTGCCGCCGGTGTCGGCGCACAGATCGGCTCCATCTCCGCCACGATCGGCTTTGGAGCGCTCTGCGCGGGTGCCTTTTACATCGTTATCCTGCGCGAGGAGAAATTCCTCAAGCAGGTTCTCGGCGCGCCATACCAGGCCTACCTGGCGAAAGTGCCGCGCTTCTTCCCGAAACTATCGCTGTATCAGGAAGGCGACACCGGCAGCTTCAAGCCGCGCCTGCTGCGAACCACGCTGCTGGACGGGCTGGTCTTCCTCGTTGCCTTGCCGGCTTTCGAACTGATCGACGGCGCCCAGCAGTCCGGCATATTGCCGGTGCTGTTCCGTTTCCCCTGAGTACAGTGTTGCTGAATACAGTGTTGCTGAGCACGGGGTGTTGCGCGCCAGCCCGCTTTGACGTATAGGACCGCCGTTCCCAAAAAACCGCCCGGCAGGGCATGCCGTGGCGGTTTCATTTGCTTTTCGGGCTTTGGTCGGCCTGAAGCGAACAAAAAGCGCATTGGTGCGCATATAAACGGAGTAGCAAAATGCCCAAGATGAAGACCAAATCGGCCGCCAAGAAGCGGTTCAAGATCACAGGTACGGGTAAAGTTCTGTCGGCTGCGGCCGGCAAGCGTCACGGCATGATCAAGCGTTCCAACAAGTTCATTCGAAATGCCCGCGGCACGATGGTTCTGGCTGAACCGGATGGCAAGAAGGTCATCAAGAATTTTCTGCCGAACGGCCTCTAGGGCATGATGCCAAAAAGTTGCAGACTTTTTGGAAACATCATGCGCCAAAATAAGAGCATTCGGTCTGGGCACGCATTTGTTTTTACGCAATTCCGAACGGAAAACCGCCAGGCACTTTCCTGGAATTGCTTTTAAGGAGATCATGACATGGCACGCGTAAAGAGAGGCGTCACCTCGCACGCCAAGCACAAGAAGGTCCTGAAAGCCGCCAAGGGTTTTTACGGCCGTCGCAAGAACACCATCCGCATCGCCAAGCAGGCGGTGGAAAAGTCGCTGCAGTACGCCTATCGCGACCGCAAGAACCGCAAGCGCTCGTTCCGCGCGCTGTGGATCCAGCGCATCAATGCGGCGACGCATGAGCATGGCCTGACCTATGGCCGTTTCATCGACGGTCTCAACAAGGCCGGGATCGAGATCGATCGCAAGATCCTGTCGGACATGGCCATCCACGAGCCGCAGGCCTTCGCCGCACTCGTGGCCAAGGCCAAGGTCGCGCTCGAATACCTGAAGAACACCACGCCGAATGCTTTTGAAAGCGCTGTCGCTTAAGACCAGCGCTTCCCAAGCTATTCGACACTTGATTTGGGAAACCCGCGCTGGCAGGGCTGGCGCGGGTTTTTCTTTGCTTCCAATCGGATCTGGAACATGAGTGACATGGAAACTCTCGAAAATTCCCTGATGGCCGAGATCGCCTCGGCCGCCGACGAGCAGGCGATCGAGGCGGTGCGTGTCTCTGCCCTTGGCAAGAAGGGCTCGGTTTCCGAGATGCTGAAGACGCTCGGCTCGATGAGCGCCGAGGAGCGACAGGTCAAAGGCCCGGCAATCAACGGCCTCAAGAACCGCGTCACCGAGGCACTTTCGGCGCGCCGCGCCGAGCTGAAAGATGTGGCGATCACGGCACGGCTTGCCGCCGAGAAGGTCGACGTCAGCTTGCCGGTCAGGCAATCGCCGGCCGAGCGCGGCCGCATCCATCCGATCAGCCAGGTTATCGACGAGATCGCGGCGATTTTCGGCGATCTCGGCTTTGCCATCGCCGAAGGTCCGGACATCGAGACCGACTATTACAATTTCACCTCGCTGAACTTCCCGGAAGGCCACCCGGCGCGCGAGATGCACGACACGTTCTTCTTCCAGCCGGACGAGCAGGGGGAGCGCAAGCTTTTGCGCACCCACACCTCGCCGGTGCAGATCCGCACCATGGAGATGCAGAAGCCGCCGATCCGCATCGTCATTCCCGGCAAGACCTACCGGCAGGATTCCGATGCCACCCACTCGCCGATGTTCCATCAGGTCGAGGGGCTGGTGATCGACAAATCGGCCAACGTCGCCAACATGAAATGGGTGCTGGAGGAGTTCTGCAAGGCCTTCTTCGAAGTGCCGAGCGTCAAGATGCGCTTCCGGCCGTCCTTCTTCCCGTTCACCGAGCCCAGCCTCGAGGTCGACATCCAGTGCGACCGTTCGCGGCCCGGCGAGGTGCGCTTCGGCGAGGGCTCGGACTGGATGGAGATCCTCGGCTGCGGCATGGTCCACCCCAATGTGCTCCGTTACGGCGGGCTCGATCCCGACGAATACCAGGGCTTCGCCTGGGGCATGGGCATCGACCGCATCGCCATGCTGAAATACGGCATGCCGGATCTGCGCGCCTTCTTCGACGCCGATGTGCGCTGGCTGTCGCATTACGGTTTTAGGCCGCTTGACATGCCGACGCTGTTCGGGGGCTTGAGCGCGTGACGACCGGGCCGCAGCAAATCCGCGGGCAGCTCGCCTTCCTGCACATGTGCGACGCGCGGACGCATAGCTTCAAGTGCAGCGTGCCCAGACCAGACGGAACACAGTCATGAAACTCACCCTCTCCTGGCTCAAGGATCATCTCGACACCGACGCCTCGCTGGCGGAAATCGTCGAGCGTCTCACCTCGATCGGCCTCGAGGTCGAGCATGTCGACGACCGGGCGAGCCTGGCCCCCTTCGTCATCGCCAAGGTGCTGACGGCGGTCCAGCATCCCGACGCCGACCGGCTTCGCGTGCTGACCGTCGACACCGGCGACGGCAAGCCGCCGGTGCAGGTCGTGTGTGGAGCGCCGAACGCCCGCGCGGGCCTGATCGGCGCCTTTGCAGCACCGGGCACCTATATTCCCGGCATCGACGTGACGCTGACCGTCGGCAAGATCCGCGGCGTTGAAAGCCACGGCATGATGTGCTCCGAGCGCGAGCTCGAATTGTCCGAGGAGCATGACGGCATCATCGACCTTCCGGCCGATGCGCCGGTCGGTACCAGCTTCGCCGCCTATGCCCATCTCGACGACCCGCTGATCGAGATCAATCTGACGCCGAACCGGCCGGATGCGACCAGTGTCCATGGCATCGCCCGCGATCTGGCGGCGAGCGGGCTCGGCACGCTGAAGATCGCGCCGATAGAGCCGATCCCCGGCAAGGGCGAGACGCCGGTCAAGGTGACGATCGAAGCGCCGGAGCTCTGTCCCGGCTTTGCGCTGCGCCTGGTACGCGGCGTCAAGAACGGACCGTCGCCGAAATGGCTGCAGCAAAGGCTTCTCGCCATCGGCTTGAGGCCGATCAGCGCGCTCGTCGATATCACCAATTACGTCACCTTCGACCGCGGTCGGCCGCTGCATGTTTTTGACGCTGCGAAGGTCACCGGCAATCTCACCGTGCGCCGGGCGCATGACGGCGAAAAGGTGCTGGCGCTCGACGGCCGCGAATACACGCTGACGCCGGAGATGTGCGTCATCGCCGACCAGGACGGCATCGAATCGATTGCCGGCATCATGGGCGGCGAGCATTCCGGCTGCGACGAGAACACGTCAGACGTGCTGATCGAGTCGGCGCTTTGGGACCCGATCACCACCGCCCGCACCGGCCGCACACTCGGCATCATCACCGACGCGCGCTATCGGTTTGAGCGTGGCGTCGACCCGGAAATGATGGTTCCCGGCTTGGAGCTGGCAACGAAGCTGGTGCTCGATTTCTGCGGTGGTACGCCGGCCCAAACCCGAGTCGTCGGCTATGCCGGCCATCAGCCGAAGATCGTCTCGTTCCCATTGTCGGAAGTGAAGCGGCTGACCGGCATCGAAGTGCCGCGCTCGACAAGCCTCGACATTCTTGCCCGCCTCGGCTTCAGGCCGGAGGGCACGGGCGATGTCGTCAATGTGGCGGTCCCGTCCTGGCGGCCGGATGTCGACGGCAAGGCCGACCTGGTCGAGGAGGTCATGCGCATCCACGGCGTCGACAACATCGCGCCGCAGCCGCTCGGTTCGCACGATGCGGTCAACGCCAGGATCCTGACTGTGCTGCAGATCCGCACCCGCGCCGCCAAGCGGGCACTTGCCGTGCGCGGCATGATGGAGGCCGTCACCTGGTCGTTCATTCCGGCAAAACACGCCGAATTGTTCGGCGGCGGCCAGCAGGCGCTGAAGCTTGCCAACCCGATCGCCGCCGATATGTCGGACATGCGGCCGTCGCTGCTGCCGGGGCTGATTGCGGCAGCACAGCGCAATGCCGACAGGGGCATCGGCGATATCGCGCTTTTCGAAGTGTCGGGCACTTACGAGGGCGACGGCGCCGACCAGCAGCGGCGCGTTGCCGCCGGCGTGCGGCG
The DNA here is from genome assembly GCF_040320905.1 of Mesorhizobium sp. M0590. Classification (NCBI taxonomy): domain Bacteria; kingdom Pseudomonadati; phylum Pseudomonadota; class Alphaproteobacteria; order Hyphomicrobiales; family Phyllobacteriaceae; genus Mesorhizobium; species Mesorhizobium sp. M0590. The sequence continues at coordinate 228,916 of NZ_JAMYQN010000002.1, read as the reverse complement.
CGGCACCGCCAAGCTCGAGGGCTCCGGCCGCCATTGGGCCGGCAACGCCGGCGCCGTCGGCGTCTTCGATGCCAAGGCCGATGCGATCGCAGCACTCGAAGCCTGCGGCGCGCCGGTCGAGCGGCTGCAGATCGAGGCTGGCGGCCCGGCCTGGTATCATCCCGGCCGCTCCGGCACGATCAAGCTTGGGCCGAAGGTAATCCTTGGCACGTTTGGCGAGTTCCACCCGAAGACACTGGAGGGGCTGGACGTCTCCGGCCCGCTCTGCGGCTTCGAAGTGTTCATCGATGCGGTGCCCGAGCCGAAGGCCAAGCCGACGCGGACGAAGCCGAGGCTTGATCTGTCCGCCTTCCAGGCGGTCAAGCGCGATTTCGCCTTCGTTGTCGACAAGGCGGTCGAAGCCGGCACACTCGTTCGCGCCGCCCTTGCCGCCGACCGAAAGCTGATTTCCGGCGTCTCGGTGTTCGATGTTTTCGAGGGTGCAGCGCTCGGCGCGGCGAAAAAATCGATCGCCATTGAAGTGTCGATCCAGCCGGTCGAAAAGACGCTGACCGACGACGATTTCGAGGCGCTGGCCAAGCGCATCGTCGAGAATGTCGGCAAGCAGACCGGCGGCGTGCTCAGAACCTAGAACGGATGCGATGATGGTTCACACCAGCAAACTCTCCATCACCTGGCTGGCAACTCACATCGGGACGATCGACGGCTTCTTGGATGACCAGGAATGCGCCGATCTGATCGCTGACAGTGAACGGCGCGGTTTCGAGGCGGCCAAGGTGAACAGCTCCGGCGGCGCCACCGTCCTGAAGGAGCTTCGCAATAACGACCGGGTTGTCTTCGATGACGAGGACCTTGCGGATTTGCTCTTCGCACGGGCGCGGCCTCTGCTCTATCGTGGTCTCGGCGACTGGCGCTTGACCGGGCTGAATGAGCGTTTCCGTTTCTATCGCTATGGGCCGGGCCAGAAGTTCGATTGGCACCATGACGGCTATTTCGAGCGCCACGCCTTGGAGCGCAGTCAGTTCACGTTCATGATTTATCTATCAGATGGATTTGAAGGGGGAGGAACCTCGTTTCGCGGCGAGATGCCGGGCTATGCCGGTAGCAGTCTTCTGGTGAAGCCGAAGAAAGGAATGGCACTGGCGTTCTACCATCCGATCGAGCATCGCGGCGACGAGGTGCTGTCGGGGCGCAAGTACGTCATCCGGACGGACGTGATGTACAAGCGCCAATGAAACGCTGTCCGTTCTGCCGCTGAGCTAAATGCACCTGACCCCGCTGGAAGTGTTTTTCGTCAAGGAGTTCTGCCGTTCCGCCGGCGTTTCTCCTGACATGATGCGTGCGCTGAAAGTCAAAGTACGCAGCCGCGATCCTGTAGGATTCATGACCAGAGTCACTCCCTCATCGGTTCCCCCGGAATTGCGCTTTGAGAGTCGAGTGTTCAGTTCGCTTCGGGTAGCGTGCGTTGGACCTGACCAGCTTCTTTGCGGCATGGTGCTGTTCTTCGATGAGATTGAAGGAAAGCTAGATGCGATCGAAGGCTTTGTGTATGGCGAAGAATGGCCGTCAATCGAGGAGCCAGTCTTCTGGTCCGAGACCGACCGAACAATGAGCCTTGGGCGGGAGGGAAACTAGCCTGCAGAAATGGGCGTCACGACGCCCTTTCCGATAATTGCACAACGCATGGCGCGCTGAGGACCTAGAGGGGTTGCCGGCAGGTGACGAATCGCCGTCCAAAGGGCGATGGACCATTTGCGCTATTCAGGGCTGCCCTTTGAGGAACAGCGTGCAGCCTTTCTCGATATCGTCTCGGCCGATCCGCTGATTGGCGAGACGCTGTCGCGAGTGCGGGCGCTTGACCTGCGGGACTGGCTGGTCGTGTCCGGCGCGCTTTACAACAGCGTCTGGAATCACCTGACCGGAAAGCCCTCGGGGTACGGCATCCGGGATGTCGACCTGTTCTATTTCGATGAGAGCGATCTGTCCTATGAAGCCGAGGACACGGTCATCCGCCGGGCGGCGAAGCAGTTCGAAGGACTGACGCTGCCGGTCGAAGTGCGCAACCAGGCGCGGGTGCATCTGTGGTTTGAGGCGCGCTTTGGCGGTTCCTATCCCAGACTGTCGTCGTCCGCCGAGGCGCTGTCCTATTTCGCTTCGAAAACCCATGCGGTCGGCGTTAGATTCGGCATCGATGGGCAACTCGCGCTCGTGGCGCCGTTCGGGCTCGACGACATCTTCTCGTTTCGCGTTACCCCGAACCGTGCACTGGATAATCGGCAGACGCACGAGATGAAGGGCGCGCGTGCCAGGGAGAACTGGCCGGAGATCAGTGTCGTGCCTTGGTAGGAAATGTCGGCGCGAGGCACCCCCCCTCTGCCCTGCCGGGCATCTCCCCCTCAAGGGGGGAGATCGGATGTCGCCTCGGCTTTCGCCAATCACCGGCGCCGGAAGGGCGGGGAGGGCGCGGGAACTGCCAATCTCCCCCCTTGAGGGGGAGATGTCCGGCAGGACAGAGGGGGTGCCTCGCGCCGAGGTCTCACAACGCTTTGCATCGCACCGTATTAGTCAAAAAGGGGTGCCGAAACGCCCCGTTTCGATTGCGCCGTCGATTGCCGTTCACCCGTTGACCAGCGCCAGCAGCTCCTCGGTATAGCGCTTGCCGACCACCTTTTCCGGCGACAGGGCGTCGCCGATGGATGCCACCTCGGCCTGGCTCAGTACGATATCGGCTGCCGCCGTATTCTGTTCGAGATGTCGGATCTTGCGGGCACCAGGGATCGGGACAATGAAGTCGCCCTGATGCAGCACCCAGGCGAGCGCCAGCTGCGCCGGCGTCACGCCCTTCCCGGCGGCCATCTTTTCCAGCACGGCGACGACCGCCGCATTGGCCGCCATGGCGTCGGCCTGGAAGCGCGGCAACCCGCGGCGCCAGTCGTCGGCGCCGAGAACATCGGGCTTGGCGATCGTGCCGGTGAGCAGGCCGCGGCCGAGCGGGCTATACGGGACAAAGCCGATGCCGAGCTCGCGGCAGACGGCAAACACTTCCCCCTCCGGATCGCGGCTCCACAGTGAATACTCGCTCTGCACGGCGGCGATCGGGTGCACGGCATGCGCCCGGCGGATGGTCGCCGCACTCGCCTCCGACAGGCCGAGCGCCCGCACCTTGCCCTCGCGCACCAGCTCGGCCATGGCGCCGACCGTATCCTCGATCGGCACGTTGGGGTCGACGCGGTGCTGGTAATAGAGATCGATCACCTCCGTATCCAACCGCTTCAATGACGCTTCGGCCACCGCCTTGACATGCTCCGGGCGGCTATCGACACCGGCCATGCGCTCCATGCCGCTGCCTTCTTCGAGGATCTTGAAGCCGAATTTGGTTGCGATCGTCACCTTGTCACGCACCGGCTTCAGCGCCTTGCCGACCAGGATTTCGTTCTCGTAAGGGCCATAGACCTCGGCCGTGTCGAAGAAATTGACCCCGATCTCGACGGCATGGCGCAGCGTGGCAATCGCCTCCGCCTCCGGCTGGCCACCATAGGCAAAGCTCATCCCCATGCAGCCGAGGCCGACCGGGTAGACGTCAAGTTTATTGCCAAGCTTGCGGGTTTGCATCACGTGTCTCCTTGTTGTGATGGTTGTGATGCCGCAGAGATAGCGTCTTGCGCCGAGTTCGATAATCGGCTCTCATTTGCACGGGCTGTTCCAAGAAATAGATCAATGAAGCGAACCCATCTTTCACAGCTCGCGGTACTGGCAATGGTCGCCCAATGCGGCAGTTTTCGCGGCGCCGCCAAGGAACTGGCAATCGCGCCATCGGCGGTCAGCCACGCGGTGTCCAGCCTCGAAGCGCGCCTCGGCGTGCGCCTTCTGGCGCGCAGCACGCGCAGCGTCGCTCCGACCGAGGAGGGCGCGCAACTGCTCGAGCGCCTCAGGCCGGCGCTGTCGGAAATCGACCTGGCGCTGGAATCGGCGATTGAGGCGCGCGACCGGCCGGCGGGCAATCTCAGGCTGACGGTGCCGCGAACCGCCGCCCATCTGGCGCTGACGCCAAGGCTCAGCGCCTTTGCTGCTGCCTATCCCGACATCGTGCTGGAGATCGTCATCGAGGACCGCTTCACCGATGTGGTCGAGGGCGGCTTCGATGCCGGTGTGCGACTGGGCGAGAGCCTGCAGCGCGACATGATCGCGGTGCGTATCGGACCAGACCTTCGCGGCGCGGTGGTCGGCGCGCCAGCCTACTTCGAGACCATGCCCAAGCCGCAGCATCCGCGCGATCTCGCCGCTCACCGCTGCATCCGCTTCCGCTTCTCCAGCGGCATTCTCTACCGCTGGGAATTCGAGCAAAACGGCGAGGAGATCGAGATACCGGTGCAAGGGCCGCTGATCCTCGACGAGGACCATCTGATTGCCAACGCCGCAGTCGACGGCGCCGGGCTCGCCTTCGTGTTCGAGGACTATGTCCGCGACGCGCTCGCCGCCGGCAAGCTCGTTCGCGTGCTGGAGGACTGGTGCCCGCGCTTCGACGGCTTCTTCGTCTATTACCCCAGCCGCCGCCAGATGCGGCCGGCGCTCAGGGCCTTTGTCGATTTTTTCAAGGTCGGCGAGTAAGCCAACCCTCCCCACAAGGGAGAGGTGGAAGAAAGCCGACCTGGCATTCGTTCACCGACCATGTCAGCACTGCCCAAAAACCAGACGGCCGGCTACGGCTGGACGGCGATCATCCTTCACTGGCTGATCGCGGCGCTCTTTATCGGCCAGTTCGTGCTCGGCTTCGTCATGGTGCGGCTGTCCAGCCAGCGCACCGCCTTCGAGCTGATCCAGCTGCATAAATCCTTCGGCTTCCTGCTGCTTGGACTGGTCATCCTGCGCATCGCCTGGCGCCTAGGCAGACCGGCCCCGCCGCTGCCGCGCTCGGTCGGGCCTTTCGAGCGCCGTGCGGCGCCGCTGGTCCATCTCGCGCTTTATGCGTTTCAGCTCGCTCTGCCGTTGTCCGGCTGGGCGCTGGTCTCGGTCTCGGTGCTGGAGATCCCGAGCGTGCCGTTCAATCTGTTCGTCATGCCCAATCTGCCGCTCGGTGAATCGGACACGGCAGAAAGCTTCTGGGCAGCGACGCACTGGTATCTCGCCTATGCCGGCATCGGACTTGTCGCTTTGCATCTCGCCGCAGCGCTGCGCCATCATTTCTGGCTGAGGGATACCGTGCTGACGCGCATGATCACGGCTTCGTCACATCACGACAGGGAATAGAGCGGACGGCTCATTCGTTGATGGGGCGAGGACGCAAGAAAGCGTTGCCTGCCAAGAGGACCATTTCCATGTACGCGCGCATCTTCGGATTTGCGGCCGCCGCCGCTTGTTTTGCCATGCCTGTTTTCGCCGCCGTTGCCCTCGGCGACGCGGCCGGCAGCTACATCATCCGCCCGGGGAGTTCCAGCATCCACTTCTCCATCGGCAAGCTCGGCGGCGGCGGGCTCGACGGCGCCTTCGCCCGCTTCAAGGGCAGTATCCTGATCGACAACAGCGATGTCGGCCGGTCCCAGGTCAATTTCACCATCTTCCCCGAAAGCGTCGGTACCGGCCAAAGCCGCATCGATGCCTTTCTTCGCTCGGACGCGGTGTTCGACGCGGCCGACAATCCGGAGATCCAGTTCCGTTCGACCAGCGTCAAACGGACCGGCGACACGTCAGCCCTGGTTACCGGCAGGCTGACGGCGCGCGGCAAGACCTTTCAGGAAAAATTCACCGCCGATCTCGGCGGCCTCAAGGCGGGCACGATAAAATTCCACGTCACCGGCAAGGTGCTGCGGTCGCGCTACGGCATGGATGTCGGCACGCCGATTTATTCCAACGTCGTCGACTTCGACATGACGCTGACCGGCAAGCGGGGATAGTCTTTGCAGGACCGGGGTTCCGCAAGGGCAGCGCCGGCATCCGGACAAGCCGCAGATGATCGCCCTGTTCGCCGCCATGCTCCCGCATTGGCTTTTCCGCCGATTTCAGGCAAACCTCCAGGCCTGCAATCGAGAGGAGAAATCTGATGTTCCGATGGGGTGTTTTGTCGACGGCCAAGATCGGCCGCGAGCAGCTTTTGCCGGCAATCGTCGAGGCGGAGAACGGCGTGCTGTCCGCGATTGCCAGCCGCGATCTGTCGAAAGCGCGGGCGCTGGGCGAACGCTTCGGTGCGCGCCACGCGTTCGGCTCCTATGAGGAGCTGCTCGCCTCCAGTGACATCGACGGCGTCTACATTCCGCTGCCGACCTCGCAGCATGTCGAATGGACGGCCAAGGCGATCGAGGCCGGCAAGCATGTTCTGGTCGAAAAACCGCTGGCGCTCGATGCCAAGGACATTCCGCCGCTGATCAAGCTGCGCGATGCCAGGAAGGTGCTGGTCTGCGAAGCCTTCATGGTCGTCTACCATCCGCAATGGATCAAGGTGCGCGAGCTGATCGCCAACGGCGCCATCGGCCGGCTGCGCCATGTCCAGGGCGCGTTCTCCTATTACAATGTCGACCCCAACAACATGCGCAACAAGCTCGATCTCGGCGGCGGCGCGCTGCCCGACATCGGTGTCTACCCGACAGTGTCGACACGCTTTTCGACCGGCAAGGAGCCGCTGCGCGTCCAGGCGACGATCGAGCGCGACAAGACGTTCGGCACCGACATCTATTCCTCGATCCGCGCCGATTTCGGCGACTTCGAGCTGTCGTTTTACCTGTCGACGCAGATGGCGGCACGCCAGGTGATGGTCTTCCACGGCGAGAAGGGCTTCATCGAGGTGTTCTCACCGTTCAACGCCGGGCTCTACGACCATCACCGCGTCGAGCTGCACAACCAGAACCACAGCGAGGCGCAGGTGTTCCGCTTTCCCGGCACGCAGCAATACCGGCTGGAAGTCGAGGCCTTCGCGCGGGCTGCGCAGGGCGGCAAGGACCGCGTCTTCACTCTGGAAGAATCGGTGCTCAACCAGAAGGTCATCGATGCCATCTTCCGCGCCGGCGAGAAGGAAGGCTGGGAAACAGTCTAGGCCGGCCATGATCCCACAACGGGACCGGTTTTTGGACGAGATCATGGCCAAATAGATGTCCGACGATGCGGATGTGATCATTGTCGGCGCCGGCCTTGCCGGCCTTGTCGCGGCGGCCGAACTGTCTGCGGCCGGCAAGAAGGCCATCATTGTCGAGCAGGAGCCGGAGCAGTCGCTTGGCGGCCAGGCATTCTGGTCGCTCGGCGGCATCTTCCTCGTCGATTCGCCCGAACAACGGCGCATGCGCATCCGCGATTCGTATGAGCTGGCGCTCGAGGACTGGCTGGGCACCGCAGCCTTCGACCGCACGGAAGATCTCTGGCCGCGCCGCTGGGCCGAGGCCTATCTCGGCTTCGCCGCCGGCGAGAAGCGCTCCTGGCTCATGCAGCGCGGCTTGAAATTCTTTCCGGTGGTCGGCTGGGCCGAGCGCGGCGGCGGCAATGCCGTCGGCCACGGCAATTCGGTGCCGCGCTTCCACATCACCTGGGGCACCGGCCCTGGCGTGCTCGAGCCGTTCGTGCAGCGCGTGCGCGAGGCCGAGAAACGCGGGCTGATCCGCTTCAAATTCCGTCACCGGGTCAACGAATTGACGCGGACGGGCGGCGTCGTCGACGGCGTGCGCGGCGACCTATTGGCGGCGAGCGATGCCGAGCGCGGCCGCAAGAGCTCGCGCGAGATCACCGGCGATTTCGAGCTGAAGGCGCAGGCCGTCATCGTCGCCTCCGGCGGCATCGGTGCCAATCACCAGCTGGTCCGGGAGAATTGGCCGAAGCGGATGGGCGCGCCGCCGAAACGCATGATCACTGGCGTTCCCGATCATGTCGACGGCCGCATGCTGGCGATCGCCGAAGCCGCCGGCGGCCGGCTGATCAACCGCGACCGCATGTGGCACTATGTCGAGGGCGTCAGGAACTGGGCACCGATCTGGACCGATCATGCGATCCGCATCCTGCCCGGCCCGTCATCGCTGTGGCTCGATGCGCGCGGCAAGCGCCTGCCGGTCCCGCTCTATCCCGGCTTCGACACGTTGGCCACGCTCAGCCACATCATGAGCACCGGCTTCGATCATTCCTGGTTCATCCTGACCAAAAAGATCATCCAGAAGGAGTTCGCGCTGTCGGGCTCCGAGCAGAACCCCGATCTGACGGGGAAGAGCTGGCGCCAGGTGCTCGGCCGCGCCACCAGCGGCGTGCCCGCGCCGGTCAAGGCGTTCATGGAGAAGGGCGAGGATTTCATCGTCGAGCCTGATTTGCCGGCGCTGGTCGCCCGCATGAACGCAGTGGCCGGCGGCGAGCCGCTGCTCGAACTGGCGCAGGTTGAGCGCGAAATCCGCGCCCGCGACCGGCAGCTCGACAATCCGTTCTCCAAGGACATGCAGATTACTGCGTTGCGCGGCGCGCGAGCCTATCTCGGCGACCGGCTGATCCGCACCGCAAGACCGCACAAGCTGCTCGATCCCGCCAATGGCCCGCTGATTGCCGTCAGGCTCAGCATCCTGACCCGCAAGACGCTCGGTGGGCTGGAGACTGACCTCGACAGCCGCGTGCTGGGCGCCGGCGGCCAACCAGTCGAGGGGCTGTACGCAGCGGGCGAGGCCGCCGGTTTCGGCGGCGGCGGCATGCACGGCTATGCAGCGCTCGAAGGCACGTTTCTTGGCGGCTGCATCTTTTCCGGCCGCAGTGCCGGACGGGCGGCCGCGCGGATTGTGGCATAAAACAAGGCCGGGGACAGCCGTTGCGCCAAGGTGGCGATTGCACCGAATGGCCAACTTCCCTTAGAGCATTTTGCAGCCAAATGGAATCATTTGGCGTCCGCATAAATGCGGCAAGACAGATGGTTAGAGCGGGTTGCCGGTTCCAGGAGAACCGGAACCGCTCTAGGCGAAGGGCTGCAAATTGACGTCTTGAAGCTTGGAACCGGCAAGCAAAGCCTCGAGCACCTGCTTCTTGAGAGACAGGCACTGCGAACGGGCAAGTTTGACGATGGCGGAAACCTCGCCTGCCTCGCAGGCAAGGACCAGCTCCTTTTGCTGGCCGATGATCAACTGGGTGAAGTCGCGGGACTTGAAGCCGAGGTGGAGAACCCGCGCCGACTGGTCGAGTATCTGGTCCAGGAGATGCGCCAGTCGTAAATTTCCCGAGAGCTCCGCAAGGGCCAGACGAAAGGCACGGTCGGCCGCAAGGAATGCGACGTGACTGCGCAACGTCTCCGGCTTCAGCACTTTTTGCGCTGCCAGCCTGACATCCTCGAGCCCGCGCTCGGTCATGTTCGATGCCGCCACCCTGAACACTTCCGGCTCGATCAAGCTGCGGACATCGAAGATCTCGTTGACATCCCGCAGGCTGAGCGTTGCAACGACGTAGCCGCGGCGCGGCTCGCTCCTGACCAGTCCTTCCTGCATCAGGCGGGCCAAGGCCGCGCGGATGGTCGCCTTTTTGATCTGGTATCGATCACCGATCTGTTTCTCCGTCAGCGCTTCGCCGGGGCGCAACACGCAGGCAATGATGTCGTTCCTCAGCTGCTCATATGCCTGTTCCCTGCGAAGGACGTCGGCGGCTGACAGTGCTGTCGCCTCGACCGTGGCCGGCCTCGCCGGTTCGGCGGTCAACTTCGTCGTTTTCATATTCTGTCCGTCTGGCTGTCCCGTTGACGCTGGCATCAGCATTCGCTAGCGTGAGCATCTCAGATTGATAATCTGAGCATCTCAGGGAGGATAACTGATATGCCTTTACCCGCCAACTCGCCCCTCTACGCCGTTGCCGATGATATCGTCAATGCAGCGAAAGGGCCAGATCCCCTCGAAGCGGTAAGGACGGTCCTGGGCGACTACACCAACCGCTTTCACGCATCGGGAACACTCGCTCACGAAGAAGACGACGACGAGGTGCTTCTGCATGCGAGTCCGAACCTGACGATCTATCACATCACTCTGTCGCCCGGCCTGCAGTACCCGCCTCACAACCACCTGATGGATGCCTTGATCGGCATCTACAAGGGCAGCGAGACGAACTTCATCTATCCCGTTGCCGGCAGCGAACTCGATGTTCCCGAAAGGCAGGACATCGCAGCGCCTGCCGTGGTGCACATGGCGTCAAATACCGTTCATGCGGTTGCGAATACGAGCGGTGCGCGATCGGGTGCGCTGCATGTCTACCTCGGCGATCTTACCCGAACCCACCGGCAGCTGTGGAGTCCGGATAGCAACCAGGCCGAGCCGTTTGACAATGACCGCTATCTGGCCGGCGCTCGGCCCATTCAGCAGTCCGGGCACGAATGAGCGCAGGGGCGTCGCCGGCGGCGAAATTGGCCGTGATCAGCGGACCCGTCGGAATCGCGTCACACTTGTCACTCTCGCCAATCCGCTATCGCCCCTATCCTGGCTCACGACCCAACCCGTCGCGCCTGCGGCGACAAACCAGCAAGGGAGATGCACAATGACGGCACATCAGAATGGCACAGGCGAGCAGACGACGCGGCTCGCGATGAAGACACCACCGGTCGTTTCGCCTGACGCGTGGGAGGCCGCGCGCCAGCAGTTGCTCGTGAAGGAGAAGACCGTGACCCGGGCTCGCGACGCACTGGCCGCCGAGCGCCGGCGGATGCCGTGGATGGCGGTGGAGAAGACCTATACGTTCGAAGGGCCTGACGGAAAGGTGAGCCTGCTCGACCTGTTCGAGGGCCGCCGTCAACTGATCGTCTACCGCGCTTTCTTCGAGCCCGGCGTATTCGGCTGGCCCGACCACGCTTGCCGCGGCTGCTCGCTGGGGGCGGACCAGGTCGGCAATCTTGCCCATCTGAACGCCCGCGACACCACGCTTGCCTACGCCTCGCGCGCACCGCAGGCCGACATTGCGCGGCTGAAGGCGCGGATGGACTGGAAGATGCCCTGGTACACCATCACCGACAGCTTCGATGCCGACTTCGGCGTTGACGAATGGCACGGCCATAACGTGTTCATCCGCGATGGCGATCGCGTGTTCCGTACCTACTTCATCAACAACCGCGGCGACGAGGCGATGGGGACCGTATGGAGCTATCTCGACCTGTCGCCGCTCGGCCGCCAGGAGGTTTGGGAGGATTCGCCCGAGGGCTATCCGCAGACGCCGACGTACAAGTGGTGGAACTGGCACGACAATTACGGCGCCGAAGCCGTTCCCGACAAAAAGTGGGTCGAGGTGTCGGACGCCGGAGAGGCCGCGTTCCGGAACCGCACCGAATAGAACGTCTTTGGCGTCGCGGAAATGCGGCTAGGGCAAATGGATGGAGCGGGATGCACGGTTCGACCGCATCCCGCTCGCTATGTAGGACTACGGACATGAGCGAGATTCATGCAGGCGGATCCACCGGCGATGCGACCCCGGCCGGCCATAGTGCAGCCGATTGGCTGTCCTTTGCGGCCGCGCCGACCTTCGCAACCATGGCGCTGCTGACGCTTCTCGGCGGCGCGCCGGACATGATGTGCTCGACCGGGCAAGAGGCGTCACCGCTGGGCGGCATGGTCCCGATGTACCTGCTGATGAGCGGCTTTCATTTAGGACCTTGGCTGAAGCAGGTTTCCGGCCGGCGACGCCGCCGCAAATAGAGCTGTACCGGCCGACAAAGGCCCGTTCTGGTCGGGAAGACATCCCTCACCATATCCACTCGCCCCTTCCCAAAACCGCTACCGCATCGACAATCCGGGTAAAGCTCGAGCGGGCGCGGCCGGCCGTGTGCCTGGCGCGCAAATAGCCATGCACCAACCCCGGCTCCTCGAGCCACCAGGCGCGCCCGCCCGCGGCAACGATGCGGTCGCGATAGGCTTCGCCGTCCGACGACAGCGGGTCGCATTCGGCGGTGATCACGACGGTGGGCGGCAGATTGGCGAACTCGGCGTCGGCGAGCGGCCACAGAGTGAGATCGCCGGTGCGATCCTCGCCACCGGTCCTGATGTCCCTGTAGAAAACGAGGTCGCGCGCGGTAAGCATCGGCGCTTCCGCGTGGGTGACGTAGGAACCGGCGGAGCTGTCGCCGCCAAGGCCGGGATAGACCAGAATCTGGCCGATCGGCTTGCGCGCATGGCCGCGCGTTGCGTGACTGACAGCGGCGGCGAGATTGCCGCCGGCACTGTCGCCGCAGAGCAGGACAGGACGCTCGTAAGTCGCCGTCGCCCATTCGAAGGCGCTGATGGCATCGTCGAAGGCGGCCGGATGAAGGTGTTCAGGTGCCAGCCGGTAGTCGACCGAAACCACTTCGTAGCCAGTGCGGCTGCAAAGCTCGGCGCAGAGGTCGTCATGGCTGTCGAGCCCGCCGAGGATAAAACCGCCGCCATGGAAATAAAGCACCATCGCCGCCGCTTCCGGCGCCGGGGCGCGGTAGACGCGGATCGGAATGTGCCAAGGTGTGGCAATGGCGGTGGTTTCCGCCGTGACGCCTTGGGGATAGCCGGCAAAGAACTCGCGGCACATCCGGTTATAGATCTGGCGCTGCTCGGCGACGGTGTAGTCGATCGTATCGGGCGGATAATAGGAGTTAGTCCGCTCGATGAAGGCCCAGGTCTCGGCGTCGATGAGGGTTTTGTAGTCGGTCATGGGCGCTGAATGGATCGCAATGAATCCGCGTGAACACCCCCCTCTGGCCTGCCGGCCATCTCCCCCTCAAGTGGGGAGATCGGCAGCTTCGGCGAAACCGCCTTTTCTCCGGCGTCGACAATTGGCGAAAGCGATGATGACATCCAATCTCCCCCCTTGAGGGGGAGATGTCCGGCAGGACAGAGGGGGGTGAGCGCCATCATTCCTGCAATACCACTACTTCCCCTTCCACACCGGATCGCGCTTCTCGGCAAAGGCGCGAAAGCCCTCGAGATTGTCCTCCGAGCCGTAGAGTGCGTCAACCGTCGACAGTTGCCGGCGCGTCACCCGGTTCATCGCGTCCTGGAACGTCAGCGATTCTGCGACCCGGGCCGTCTCCTTGATCGCGGCGAAGACCAGCGGCGGGCCGCTGGCGAGCAGCCGCGCGATTTCCCAGACGCGGTCCTCCAGTCTTTCCTTGGGCAGCACCTCGTTGACCAGGCCCCAGCGATGCGCCTCGGCGACATCCATCCAGCGGCCGGTGAGCAGAAGGTCCATGGCGACATGGTAGGGGATGCGCTTCGGCAGCTTGATCGTCGCCGCATCGGCCAGCGTGCCGGCACGGATTTCGGGCAGGGCGAAGGAGGAGTGATCCGATGCATAGATGAGGTCGCAGGATAGCGCCAGTTCGAAGCCGCCGCCGACCGCCATGCCGTTGACGCAGGCGATCACCGGCTTGTTGAGGTCGCGCAGTTCCTGCAGCCCGCCGAAGCCGCCGACGCCATAGTCGCCGTCGACCGCGTCGCCGCCGGCTGCGGACTTCAGGTCCCAGCCGGCGCAGAAGAACTTGTCACCGGCGGTCTTGACGATGGCGACGCGCAAGTCGGGATCGTCGCGAAACGCCTTGAAAGTCTCGCCCATCAGCCGCGACGTCTTCAGGTCGATGGCATTGGCCTTGGGCCGGTCGAGCGTGACTTCGAGGACAGCGCCTTCGCGGCGGGTCGAAATGATTTCAGACATTCTTCTTGTCTCCAAGCACCAGCAGCGCATCGGCGATCCAGGCGCCCTTGCCTTCGGTGCAGACGATCAGCGGATTGATGTCGAGTTCCTCGATCTCGCCGGCGTTTTGCTGCACGAAAGCGGCAATGCCCGATATCGCATCGATTGCCGCTGCGACATCGGCCTTCGGCCGACCGCGATAGCCGTCGAGCAGCGGGAACAGTTTCAGCCCGCGCAAAGCGGCCTCGATATCGTCGCGGGTCGCCGGCAGCATCAGCGTGACGCTGTCGCGCAACAGCTCGACCAGCACGCCGCCGGTGCCGAGCGTCATCACCGCGCCGAACATCGGGTCGCGGGTGAAGCCGACGAGCAGCTCGGCGACGCCGTCGCGCACCATGCGCTCGACATAAAGGCCCGTGCCGAGCGGGCCGAGATCGTGGGCGGCGGTGCTGACGGATTCGGCATCCCTCAAATTGAGCCGGACCGCGTCGAGCTCGGACTTGTGGATGACGCCAAGGGCCTTCAGCGCCACCGGGAAGCCGAGCGCCATCGAGGAGATGACAGCTTCGACCGCGTTGCCGGCGCGCTCGCCCTTCGGCACGGGGAGCCCGGCCTCGATGAGCCGCGCCTTCGCCTCGGCCTCGTCCGGCGTGACATGGTCGCCGGCCGGCGCGCCGGACGCCGAAGTGTCGATCGGCTGCGCCTGCGGCTCGCGCCAGGCCCAGCCGATGAAGGCCGCCGCCTGGGCGGCGTCCATGGCTTCGGAGATGCCGAACAGCGGCACCATGCCCCGCGCCATCAGGCCGGCAGTGTATTCCTCGGGCAGGTTCTCCGGCAGCGAGGAGACGATCGCGCCTTGCGCGCTGTTGGTCTTCAGCGCCACTTCGAAGGCGCGCAGCGTCGCCCACCAGTCGGTGTCCGAGCAGCGGTCGGGGCGCGGGAAATCGAGCACCAGCATGTTGAGGTCGAAGCCGCCCGACACCATCGCGGTGAAGGTGGCGGTCATCGCCGGCTCGTTGTTCCAGATGAAGGTGTGGTAGTCGAGCGGGTTGGCCACCGCGACCAGCGGCCCGAGCGTCGATTTGACATGCGCGCGGTGCTCGGGGGTGAGTGGCGGAAACGTCACCCAGCGGCCTTCGGCGCTGTCGGCCATCACCGACGCCTCGCCGCCCGAACAGCTCATCGACGACAGCCGGTAGCCGGGCAGGGGGCCGGTGACGTGCAGCAGCTTGAGCGCCTCGATGAAGGCCGGGATCGAATCGATGCGAGCGATGCCGAGCCGCTTCAGGAAGGCGCCGGACGCTGCGTCCGAGCCGGCCAGCGACGCGGTATGGGAAACGGTCGCCTGCCGCGCCTGCTCGGAGCGGCCGACCTTCATGGCGATGACAGGCTTTTTCAGCTCGCGCGCCCGTGCCGCCAGCCTTTCGAAGCCGGCTACCGAATCGAAAGCCTCGATATGCAAGCCGAGCGCGGTGACACGGTCGTCCTCGATCAGGCCGAGCGCCATTTCGGAAAGCCCGGTCTGCGCCTGGTTGCCGGCGGTCATCAGAAAGGCGATCGGCAGGCCGCGCTTCTGCATCGTCATATTGATGGCGATGTTCGACGACTGGGTGATGATGGCAACGCCGCGACCGTCTTCTGGCAGCCTGATGCCGCCATGCTGGTCGGGCCACAAAAGCGCGCCGTCGGCATAGTTGATGAGCCCGTAGCAGTTCGGCCCGATGATTGGCATTTGGCCCGCCGCCGCGACCAGCTCGGCCTGCAGCCGCTCGCCGTCCTCGTCATAGGCCTCGGTTTCGAGGAAGCCGGCGGCGAAGCAGACCGCACCGCCGGCGCCGCGCTCGGCCAGTGCCTTGACCACTTCGATGGTCAAGTGCCGGTTGACGCCGACGAAAGCGGCATCCGGCGCACCGGGCAATTCGGCCACCGAGCGATAGGCCTTGCGGCCGGCGACCTCGGCCTTGCTCGGATGCACCGGCCAGATCTCGCCGGCAAAGCCCATCTTGATCGATTGCGCGACGACGGCGGCAGCCTGCGCGCCACCGAAGACCGCGATCGTTCGTGGGCGCAAAAGACGTTCAAGTTTGTGCATCGTCATCTTTTCGTTGGAGCATGATCTTTTCCAAAAACCGGTTTCCACTTTTTGGGATCATGCTCTAGCCCCCGAACGGGCGCAGCAGCGCCCGGGAGATGATGTGGCGCTGGATTTCCGAAGTGCCTTCCCAGATGCGCTCGACGCGGGCGTCGCGCCAGATGCGCTCGAGCGGCAAATCGTCCATCAGCCCCATGCCGCCATGGATCTGGATCGCCTCGTCGGCGACAAAGGCGAGCATTTCGGTGGCCTTCAGTTTGGCCATGGCCATGTCCTGGTCGGTGACGGTGCCCTGATCGTACTTCCAGCCGGCTTCGAACACCATCAGGTCGGCGGCCTTCAGCTCGGTCGCCATGTCGGCGAG
The DNA here is from genome assembly GCF_040320905.1 of Mesorhizobium sp. M0590. Taxonomy (NCBI): domain Bacteria; kingdom Pseudomonadati; phylum Pseudomonadota; class Alphaproteobacteria; order Hyphomicrobiales; family Phyllobacteriaceae; genus Mesorhizobium; species Mesorhizobium sp. M0590. The sequence goes on along the minus strand of NZ_JAMYQN010000002.1, from coordinate 212,891 downwards.
CTTGAACGACACGCCCTGGAATTTGCCGATCGGCTGGCCGAATTGCTGGCGCTGCGCGGCGTATTCGATGGCATGGCCAAGCGCCCGCTCGGCACGGCCAAGGCAGGTGGCGCCGACCTGCAGGCGCGTTGCGCCGAGCCAGGAATTGGCGACCTCGAAGCCCTTGTGGACCTCGCCCAGAACCTGGCTCGCCGGCAACCGGCAATCGTCGAATTCGAGGATGGCGTTGGTGTAGCCGCGATGCGAGACGTTGCGGTAGCCGTCGCGCACGGTGAAACCCTTGGTGCCCTTGTCGACGAAAAAGGCGGTGATCTTCTTGCGTTTTCCACGCGAAGACTCTTCCTCACCCGAGGCCATGAAGACGATGGCGAAATCGGCGAGATCCGCATGGCTGATGAAATGCTTGGTGCCGTTCAGCACCCAGTCGTCGCCGTCTTGCACGGCGGTTGCCTTCATGCCGCGCAGATCGGAGCCGGCGCCCGGCTCGGTCATTGCCAGGCAATCCCATTTCTCGCCGCGAATGCAGGGAAACAGATATTTTTCGCGCTGCTCCGGCGTGCCGGCAAGGAGGATGTTCGAAGGCCGCGCCACGCAGGTCCAATGCAGCGCGTAATTGGCGCGGCCGAGTTCCTTTTCATAGAGCAGCCAGGTCACCGTATCGAGCCCGGCGCCGCCGACGTCGGCCGGCATGTTGGCGGCATAGAGGCCGGCTCCGATCGCCTTGGCCTTGATCTCCTCGATCAGCTCGCGGCGCAGCACGCCGGTGCGTTCAACCTCGCGCTCATGCGGGTAAAGCTCGTTCTCGACGAAGGCCCGCGTCGTCTCGACGATGAGCTTCTGCTCCTCCGAAAGACCAAAATCCATGGTCTCAGCCTTTCTTCCTTTTCTTCGGCTTTTCAGCCTTGGCCTTTTCGGCCGCCTTGGAGGTGGTGGGCTTCTTGGCCGCGAGCTTGGCCAGCTGCCTGGTGTAGTCCTTGTGCAGGGCGCCGGCGCCCCAGCCTTTGCCTTTGTTCTGCTTCGACAGTGCCTCCATGATGGCGACCAGATTGTCGTCGCGGATCTTTTCGAGCTCGCGGATCGACAGACCGTGCGCCTGATCGTCCGACTGGGTCGCGATCAGCTCGACCAGCTCATCGTTGAACTCCGGCACGTCCATCAGCTTGGTCCACGGCCATTTCAGGCACGGGCCGAACTGCGCCATGAAGTGGCGCATGCCAGCCTCGCCGCCGGCGACGCGATAGACCTGGAACATGCCCATCTGCGCCCAGCGCAGGCCGAAGCCGTAGCGCATGATGTCGTCGAGCTCCTCGACCGTGCAGATGCCGTCCTTGACCAGCCACAGCGCCTCGCGCCAGGCCGCTTCGAGCAGCCGGTCGCCGACGAACCCTTCGATCTCCTTGCGGATCACCACCGGCTTCATGCCGATCGAGGCATACATCTCCTTGGCGACTTCGATCGCCTCGGGAAAGGTCTGTTCGCCGCCGACGATTTCGACCAGCGGCAGCAGATAGACGGGGTTGAACGGATGGCCGACGACCAGCCGCTCCGGGTGCTTCTTCATCGCCACCTGCATGTCGGTCGGTTTGATGCCGGAGGTGGAGGAGCCGATAATGGCGTTGGCCGGTGCATAAAGGTCGATCTCGGCCAGCACGCGGTGCTTCAGGTCGAGCCGCTCCGGCACGCTTTCCTGGATGAAGTCGGCGTCGGCCACCGCCTCGGCGATCGTCTTGGCGAAGGTAAGCTTGCCCTCTTTCGGCAGGCCGCCGGGCAGCATCTGCTTGTAGGCGCGGCGTGCGCCCTTCATCACCTCGCCGACCTTGCGTGACGCCTCGGGATCGGGATCGAAGATCGACACTTCGATGCCGTTGAGCAGCAGCCGCGCCACCCAGCCGGCGCCGATGACGCCGCCGCCGATGGCGGCCGCCTTGTTGATGATGCTCATGCGGAAGCTCCGGTTCTTGTCCTGGCTGTTGCCGGGTCGGTGAGGGCGACGCGCTCGCCGGCACGGATCACGGATGCGTCATAGGCCTTGCGCGCGAACACTTCGAGCACGAAGGGCCGGAAGAAATCGATCGGCAATGTCTCGTAATCCGGGTCGAAGCTCGACTGATCCCAGCGTTCGCAAAACTCATCGCAATCGTCGAAGTAGATGTGCCCGGCGAAACGGTCGCGGGCGTGTGGATTGCCGCCGAGGTGGTGGGCGTAATAGAGGCGCTGGAAATCGCCGTGCTTCTCCACCACCCAGGTGCATTGCTCGCGCACAAAAGGCTTCAGGATCGACGCCGCATACTCGTCGTGGTTATAGGGCGCGTAGATGTCGCCGATATCGTGCAGCAAGGCGCAGGCAATCCAGTCGGTGTCGGCGCCGTCGCGCCAGGCCCGTGTTGCCGCTTGCAGTGAATGGCCGAGCCGGGTGATCTTGTAGCCCGAGAGGCCCGCATCAAGCTGGACGAGCGCGTCGAGCAGCCGCTCGCCGGTCTTTGCCGCATAGTCGATCTCGTGCTCGGTGAGGAAGGCATAGTCCTCGCGGTCGCCGTCCTTCATGGCGGTGAATTTCACGGTCTTCATCGGCGGCTCCTCCCAACCGGCTACCGGCTTTTCAAAGCGGTGCGCGCTTCGTCAGGTTCAGCTTCTTGCGGACTTCTTCCGGGCCGATGACCCTGGCGCCCATATTCGACACGATGCTGACCGCCCGCTCGACCAGCTGCGCATTGGTCGCCAGCACGCCCTTGTCGAGCCAGAGATTATCCTCCAGTCCGACGCGGACATTGCCGCCAGCCAGCACCGCGGCCGCGACATAGGCCATCTGGTTGCGGCCAATGGCAAAGGCCGACCAGTTCCAGGTCGACGGTACATTGTTGACCATGGCCATGAAGGTGTTGAGGTCGTCCGGCGCGCCCCACGGCACGCCCATGCACAATTGCACCAGCGCGTCCGGCTTCAGCACTTCTTCCTCGACCAATTGCTTGGCGAACCACAGATGCCCGGTGTCGAAGGCCTCGATCTCCGGCTTGACGCCGAGCGCCGTCATCATGCCGCCCATGGCACGCAGCATGCCGGGCGTATTGGTCATGACATAATCGGCCTCGGCGAAATTCATGGTGCCGCAATCGAGCGTGCAGATTTCCGGCAGGCACTGGCGCACATGTTCCATGCGGTTGCTCGCGCCGCCCATGTCCGTGCCTTTTTCGTTCAGCGGCAGCGGCTTCTCCGGCGGGCCGAATACCATGTCACCGCCCATGCCGGCGGTCAGGTTCAGCACCACGTCGACGTCTGCCGCGCGGATGCGCTCGGTTACTTCGCGATAGAGATGCACGTCGCGCCTAGGCTTGCCGGTTTCGGGATCGCGCACGTGGCAGTGCACGATTGCCGCACCCGCCTTTGCCGCCTCGATGGCCGAATCGGCGATCTCTCTGGGCGAGCGCGGCACATGCGGGCTGCGATCCTGCGAACCGCCGGACCCGGTCACGGCACAGGTAATGAAAACCTCACGGTTCATCGCTAACGGCATCGGACTCTCTCCCAATAGAACGTAGGGCAAGAATGCCTGACTTGCCGGAAACTGTTTTGCGTTTTACGAAGGTCATGTGATCAAAAACGAAAAACCGACGATCTTTCGTGCCGAGCGTTTGCCGCTCAAGGTGACGCTGCTGGTGTTCTCCGGCTCGTCGATCATGTGCGTCGCGTCGGCCGTCGATCCGTTGCGCGCCGCCAACCGCATTGCCGGTGAGACGCTGTTCGATTTCAGGCTGGTCTCGGTGACAGGCGAAGCGCCGGTCACCACATGCGGCCTGCCGGTGGCGGTCAGCGGCCGCTTCGATGCGGCTGACACAACCGATATGCTGGTCGTCGTCGCCGGCTTCGGCACGCAGAACTACGCCACATCGGCCCTGCTGTCCGGACTGCGCCGGGCGGCGCGCGCGGCACGCGCCTGCGGCGGCGTCGAGGCCGGCACCTGGCTGGTTGCCCGCGCGGGTCTGCTGGAGGGGCGCAGCGCCACCACCCACTGGGAGGACATGGAGGATTTCTCGTCGGCCTTTCCCGGCGTCGACGTGCGCCCCGACCGCTACGTCATCGATGGCCCCGTGTTCACCACCGGCGGCGCCTCGCCGACCTTCGACCTGATGCTGCATCTGATTCGCACGCGGCTCGGCATGGCCGTGGCGCTAGATGTCGCGAGCGTCTTCATCTACGATCAGGCGCGCGCCGCGACGGACGCGCAACCGCTGGTCTCGCTCGGCCGTCTCGACGGCTACGATCCCAGGCTGGCGCAAGCCATTCGGCTGATGGAAGCGCATGTCGACCAGCCGCTGACTATCGCCGCCGTGGCAAAGCGCGCCGGGGTGACGGCACGGACGCTGGAAAGCATCTTTCGCAAGTCGATCGGCGAAACGCCCGGCGCTTATTACCTCAGGCTGCGCCTCGGCGCCGCGCGCCGGCTGGTGGTCGACACGCGCATCGCCATGGCGGACATTGCCGGGCGAACGGGGTTTTCGTCCGCCGCGGCATTTTCCAGAGCGTTTTCAAGAGCGTTCGGCGAAGCGCCGGTCAGGCTGCGTCGGGGATAATGCATGTCGCCCAAAAGCTTGGCCACGGGCTTGACCCGAGGGTGCGGAGCGGTTTTGGGATAACGACATGCATAGACAAAGGTAGATCAGGCAGCGTCCTGGCGGTCGCTGCTGCCGTCGATCTGCGAGCGCATCTGTCTCGCAAGATGGGTCTCGAAGCGGCTGGCGACCGCGCGATCCCATTCGTTTGCACTCAGCGCACCTTGTTTCGGGTGCGGCAGCGCCATCAGCCGGTCGATGATCGATCCAGCCTCGCCAGATGAGAGCAGGGCGTCGATTTCGCGTTCGTGCTGCATATCGTTTCGCCTCCTTCTTTCTGAATCCCGCCACGAACCACACTATAGGAGGTTCGTGACGGCTGTTTGAAGGCAAGAGCGAGGCGATTGATGGGCGATGCCGGGCAAAGTTTTGTCCGCCGCCGCCCATCTTGGGCACGATCGTTCCGGCAGGTCAGGCAGTGCTTCAGCCAAGCCGCATCGACAGTTCAACATCCTCGCCGAACGGCGTGGACATGTAGCCACTCCCGGTCGAGCGCACCCGCTCGAGGTATTCGGGGCAAAGATCTGCGTTGTCGGCAACGACGAAGGCGCCCGGCCTGAGGCGGCTTTCAACCAGACTCAAGATCTCGGGATAGAGCGCTTTGGCGCCGTCGAGCAGAAGCAGGTCGACGCTTTCGGGAAGATCGACGCTTAATGTTTGCAGCGCGTCTCCTTCGCGGATTTCCACCATGTCAATGAGACCGCCTGCTGTCAGGTTACTCCTCGCGCGCGCGACCTTGGATGGCTCGAACTCGCTGGTGATCAGGCGGCCGCCGCCATTGTCCCGCAAGGCTGCGGCAAGGTGCAGGGTCGAGATGCCGAACGAGGTTCCAAATTCAACGATCGTCCTTGCGCCGCTGCCTCGTGCCAGCATGTAGAGCAGCATGCCGGTCTCTCGCGAGACGGGAAGCCAGAGGTCCTTTAGCCGCCCATAGAAATCGAGGTATTCGGTCTTGCTTCGAATGAGGCGGCTCCGCTCCTCGGCGGAGAGTTCCGCCACCGCGGGGCTCGTTGCGGCAGCGGCTTCCTCGAACAGGCGGTCCAGCAGGGGCGCGAGCGGCGTTGTCGTCAGTGTGGTCATATCGGTCTCCAGTCGGAATTGAATGCGTTCTTGTGCGGCACTCAAAATACGACTAATCATTCGCATTCACTAATCGCATTGGCGCGGCTCTCAATGAGCGATCACCGAAGTCCGCGGATTTCCTCGCGAAAACAGCCGAGGCAGGCCCGCTCGACGGAGCTCGTCGCTGCGATTTTGCAGGCTGCTGTTCAGGTTTTGGCGAAAGAAGGCGCGCAGCGCTTCACCACGGCGCGGGTGGCCGAGAAGGCCGGCGTCAGTGTCGGATCGCTGTATCAGTATTTTCCGAACAAGGCGGCGATCCTGTTCCGGCTCCAGAGCGACGAATGGCGGCAGACGACCAGTTTGCTGCGCGATATCCTCGAGGATATCAGGAAACCGCCGCTTGACCGGCTGCGCGACCTGGTCCACGCCTTCCTCCGCTCGGAGTGTGACGAGGCTGCTGTGCGTGTGGCGCTCGACGACGCCGCACCGCTTTACCGCGACGCGCCCGAGGCGCAGACGGCAAGGGCGTCCGGAGACCGCACCATCCAGCTCTTCATGCAGGAAGCGTTGCCCAACGCCGCGCAAGCGACTCGCGAATTGGCCGGCGATCTGGTCATGACGACGCTCAGCACGGTGGGGAAGCAGTTCTCGGAGTTGCCCCGAACCCCCGCGGAGATTGAAGCCTACGCCGACGCCATGGCCGACATGTTCTGCGCCTACCTGAGAGGCTTCGATCACGGCTAAGGCAAATGCCAGGCCCGGTCAGCAAGCAGGGCGAAGTTTCGCACGGGGCAAACCTTGTTGGTTTCAGCCCCGCGGAAAGCCGCCTTTATCCGCGGCCGTTCGAACAATGCGGCCGCGAACCGGGTACGCCTCAGACGTACCGGTTGACGATGTTCTCGAGTAGCTCTTGGCGGCCGGATCTGGGCTGCGGCTCGATCTTCTCCTTGACGACGCGCTCAGCGACCTCCTCGAGCGTACGCTTGCCGGCAAGCATCGCCTTGGCCTCGGTCGAATCCCAGCCGGCATAGCGCTCGGCGAGCGGGGCGGACAGCGCCTTGTCCTCGACCATGCGTGCCGCTGCCTTGAGGCCGCGGGCGCAACAATCCATGCCCCCGATATGGCCGATCAGCAGATCCTGCGGATCGAGCGACTGGCGCCTGAGCTTGGCGTCGAAATTGGTGCCGCCGGTCTTAAAGCCGCCGGCCTGCAGCACCTGGTAGTAGGCCAGAGCCATCTCCGGCACATTATTGGGGAACTGGTCGGTGTCCCAGCCCGACTGGTAGTCGTTGCGGTTCATGTCGATCGAACCGAAAATGCCGAGCGCGTTGGCCAGCGCCAGTTCATGCTCGAACGAATGGCCGGCCAGGATGGCGTGGCCCTGCTCGATGTTGAGCTTGACCTCGTTCTCCAGTCCGAAACGCTTGAGGAAGCCATAGACGGTGGCGACGTCGTAATCATACTGGTGCTTGGTTGGCTCCTGCGGCTTCGGCTCGATCAGGATGGTGCCTTCGAAGCCGATCCTGTGCTTGTAATCGACGACCAGATTGAGGAAACGGCCGGCCTGTTCCTGCTCGCGGGCAAGGTCGGTGTTGAGCAGCGTCTCATAGCCCTCGCGGCCGCCCCACAGCACGTAGTTCTCGCCGTTCAGACGCTTGGTGACGTCGATGCAGTGTTTCACCGTCGCCGCCGAATAGGCAAAGACGTCCGGATCGGGATTGGTGGCGGCGCCCGACATGAAGCGGCGGTTGGAGAACAGGTTGGCCGTGCCCCACAGCAGCTTGACGCCGGTCTGCTTCATCTTTCCCGAGAAGTAATCGGCGATCTCGTCGAGCCGCGCCGCACTTTCGGAAAAGTCCCGGCCCTCCGGCCGCACGTCAGCATCGTGGAAGCAGAAATAAGGCGCACCCAGCAGCGAAAACATCTCGAAGGCGACGTCGGCCTTGAGTTTGGCCAGCTCCATGGTGTCGGTACCGCCGGCCTTGGGGAACCATGGCCGGTCGAACGTCTGACCGCCGAACGGATCGCCGCCCGGCCAGGCAAAGGAATGCCAATAAGCGACGGCAAAGCGCAGATGGTCTTCCAGCCGCTTGCCGGCGACGATCTCGTCGGGATTGTAGAACCGGTAGGCCAGCGGATTGGTCGAATCCGGTCCCTCGTATTTGATCTGTTGGATGTCGCCGAAAAAACCGCTGCTCATGTTCTTTTCCTCTCGCATGGTTCGGCCTGATTACCTCAGGCGTAATTGGTTTCGCGCTGACGCTGGTCGAAAAGGCTCATGTCAAAGCCACCCAACGAAGGAGACAGACCATGACCGATCTCAACACCATTGCCGAAAACTACATCGCCGCCTGGAACGAGAGCGACGCCGCGCGCAGAAAAGCCTTGCTCGAGGCGACCTTCACCGAGGACGTCGGCTATCGCGATCCGATCATGCGGGGCGACGGCCATGACGGCATCGCGGCGCTGATCGACGGCGTGCAGCAGCGCTTTGCCGGCTTCAGGTTCTCGCTGAAAGGCAAGCCGGACGGCTTCGCCGATACCATCCGTTTCTCCTGGAACCTCGGGCCGGACGGCACCGAATCCGTCATCGAAGGCACCGATATCGGCGTCATCGAAAATGGCCGGCTGAAAAGCGTCACCGGCTTTCTCGACAAGGTGCCGGCACAGTGAGGAAATCTCGGCAAAGCGGGGGCCAAGCACCCCCCTCTGCCCTGCCGGGCATCTCCCCCTCAAGGGGGGAGATTGGCTGGCCTTTCCGCCTTCGCCAATCACCGATCTTGCAAGACTGGCATAGCCGTCGATGCTGCTGATCTCCACCCTTGAGGGAGAGATGCCAAGTGGTGGCAAAGAGGGCAGGCCAGACGGGGGTAAGCGCCGGCTCACGCGGTTACAGCCCTGATCGCCGGATAAAGCGCCCGGTAGCGCTGATAGGCATCCGCATAGACATCGCTTAGTGCGGCGACCGGTTCCACCGTGGCGTCGGTCGCCGGCGCCGCGCAGACGGCGCGCGGATCGGCACCGGTCGCCGCGATCAGGCCAAGTCGGGCCGCGCCAAAGGCAGCGCCGAAATCGCCGTCGGCTGGAATATCGACTGGCAGGCCAAGCGCTGTGGCGATGGCCTTCAGCCAATAGCGCGAGCGCGAGCCGCCGCCGATCGCCGTCACCCGGGTCAGCGTCGTGCCGGCTTTGGCCAGAGCTTCGAGGCTGTCGCGGAAAGCGAAAGCGACGCCTTCGAGCACGGCCTGGGTCAGCGCCGCGCGGCCGGATTCGTGGGCAAGCCCGGTAAACGCGCCCCGAATGACGGAATCATTGTGAGGCGTCCGCTCGCCTGACAGGTACGGCAGGAAGGAGACACCGGCCGGCGCCTGCAGCGCATCGCCGAGTTCGGCGGTCAACTCGCCGGCGCTTTTTCCAGCGATCCCCGACAGCCAGTTGAGCGAATCGGTTGCCGACAGGATGACGCCCATCTGGTGCCAGGTGCCGGGCAGTGCGTGGCAGAATGTGTGCACGGCGCTTTCCGGGTTGGGCAGATACGACGCGTTGGCGGCGAAAAGCACGCCGGACGTGCCGAGCGAGACGAACGCCTGCCCGGCGCCGACCGTGCCCATGCCGCAGGCCGAAGCCGCATTGTCGCCGGCACCGCCGGCGATCGGGATGCCCGCCTGCATGCCCCATTTCGCGGCCAGTTCGGCGCGCAAGGCACCGGCCTTGGCCGTGCCTTCGACCAGCGACGGCATCTGGCTTTCGTCGAGCGATGTGGCGGCGAGCAGTTCGGCGGACCAGGCTCGTTTGCCGACATCGAGCCACGACGTGCCAGCCGAATCCGACATTTCCGAAATATGCTCGCCGGCGAGCCAGAGCCGCAAAAAGTCCTTCGGCAGCAGGACCTTTGCCACCTTGGCGAAAACAGCCGGTTCGTTGTTCTTGACCCAGGCCAGCTTTGGCGCGGTGAAACCGGGAAAGACGATGTTGCCGGTTAGCTTGCGAAAGCGCGGGTCGGCGTCGAGCGCGGCCGCCTCGGCGTGGCTGCGTGTATCGTTCCATAGGATGCAGGGGCGCAGCACCTGATCGGCGGCATCGAGCAGAGTGGCGCCATGCATATGGCCGGAAAGGCCGATGCCTTTGACCGCCGCGAGTTCCTTCGCATGCATTGACCGCAGCTCGCCGACCGCCGCTTCGCAGGCGCGGATCCAGTCGGCCGGGTTCTGCTCGGACCAGCCGGGATGCGGGCGCGACACGTCGAGCGGTGCATGGCCGGAACCGACGATGCTCTGCCTTGCATCGATCAGCAGCGCCTTGACGCCCGACGTGCCGAGATCGAGGCCGAGATACATGTTTCCTCCCATGTCCGTCATGCCTGGCGGCGACGGTCTTTCTTGCTTCCCTGCCCAGTCCTGTGACACGGGCGGCGAAGATATCCCGGCAATCGTGCCGCCGGAAACGCACCCCGGTCAACACGCGAAGATTTTTTCGACGCTCGAAAAAATCTGGCCGGGGCAGTTTTTAAGGCAAGATGTGGCCTTGGTCAATTCGCCGCGAGAGCGGTTGCACGCCGTGAAAACAGTGCCGACAACGGGCTGTCCGGCCGTGCCAGCGCGCGTTCCGCCGCAAGCGCCCTCGCCAGCGCGCCATCACCGGAACGCAATGCCGCTTCGATCAGCGTCAGGTCGATGACGTCGCGTTGGGCGTGGCTGCCGCCGAAGCGATGGGCGATTGCCCGGATCGGCCGGATCAAGCGGATCGTCCCGGCATAATTGCCCTCGCCGAACGCCTTGATGGCGAGCGTCAGGGGATGGCCGACATCCCTGGTGAAAGCAGCGTTGTCGTCCTTGCCGCGCATCGCCTCGCGCTGCGCCTCGAGCAAGCCGCGGGCCGGCGCTTCGAGGCCGGCGCCGACAAACGCCATCATCGCGTGGGCGTCATTGAAGGCATAATGGCCGGCGCTCGCCTTGGGCAACCAGTTGGCGGCGAGTGCCGTCCAGCGCTCGCCGACATCGACGCCGCCGAGATGCAGCCGCCACAGGATCGCCGAGGCATCGACCATGTTGAGCGCCAGCGTCGAGCGCTCGCCATAGATCGGCCCGTCGTAGAGCGCCAGCACCTCGTCGGTCTCGCCGAGATCATAATGGAACAGCGCCAGATGCCACCAATTATGCACCTGCAGGAAGCTTTCCCGCGTCCACGCTTCGGGATTGGCGCGCATCCACAGAATGCCGTCCTTCTGCCGGCTCTGCATCTCCATGACATGGGCCACCGCATGCTGGGCCCAGCCGTCGCGCGGCTCGATATCGACCGCCGTGCGGCCAAGTTTTTCGGCGCGCGCGTAATCGCCCATTTCCTCCAGGCCAAAGGCCTGCATGCCGAGTATGGCGTGATAGCCCGGCATGTCGCTGTGCCAGGACGGCAGCGCGCGACCGATGCGGTCGCGCAGCATGCGCGCATTGCCGGTGAAGAAGTCGATCTGGTGGCCGGTCTGCAGCGCCAGCGCATCGAGCGGAAACTCGATGGCGATATCCTCCAGCACGCGGGCGGCCTCGTGCCAGCGTCCCTCCGCAAGGTGGCCAAGGGCGGCGACATGCGCCTGCTCGCGTGTCGTCGCGGCAAGCGGCAACGCCGCCTCGTGACATGCCTTGGCCACCGCCGTCGCTTCGCGCTCTGTGGCAAGGCCAAAGAGATAACCCTTGAACACATGCGCCATGACGAAGCCGGGATCTTCGGCGATTGCCCGGTCAATGGAACCGACCGGATCGCCGATGAAGCACTGCAATTCGCGAACAGCCCGGCTGTAGGACGAGAGCCCGGCCTCCGTCGCGCCAGACAGTGTCAGGCCGAATGCATCGCTCACCGCCATGGTCTGTCCTCAGTTGCCCGAGCGCATCGCCACTGTCGCGATCCCGGCGCTGACCAGCAGCGTGCCGCCGGTGCGGTTGAAGATGCGGATCGCCTTTGGATTGCGCACCACGTTGCGCGCCCTTGCCGCGATCAGCGCATAACCGAAGGCATTGGCGAAGGCGAGCGCCAGGAAGGTCGTCTCGAAGATCAGCATCTGTGTCCAGAAATCCGCATGCCGGTCGAGGAACTGCGGCAGGAAGGCGACGAAAAAGGTGATGCTTTTCGGATTGAGCGCGGTAACCAGCCAGGCGTGCGCCGTCATTTTCGCCGATGACACCGCATCGGTGCGCGGTTCGGCCCGGAGCGCGCCGCCGGCGCGAAACAGCTTGATGCCGAGATAGATCAGATAGCCGGCGCCGATCACCTTCAGCACGGTAAACACGGTGGCCGACGCCGCCAGCAGCGCGCCGATGCCCAGCATCGACAATGTCATCGCGGTGAAGTCGCCGAGCGCCACGCCGACTGCCATCGGCAGCGCGATGCGCCAGCCCTGGCCGAGCGCATAGGACACCACCAGCAGGATGGTCGGACCTGGAATGACCAGAAGGACTGCCGAGGCGGCGGCAAAAGCGGCCCAGTTTTCGAAGGACATTTTCTTCTCCTTGAGCTCAAAGAAGAGGATAAATCCTTGGCCTCGCGAAGATGTAAAGAGGCAAAATCGAAAAAGCCTCTCGTTAATGCCAGGCGGCCGGCCTTCACGCTTTTTCAACCATGATTGGTGAAAATGCCTGCTATCCGGCCGGACCGTGTTTCCCGCCGATAGCGTAGGGTTTGGGTAAATGCGTGAGTTGCCGCACGGTCTGTCGCTGCCGCACAATGGCGACGCAATCGAAACCGAAATACAGCTTTCCCGTCGCACGGTGCTGTCCGGCGCCGGTGCGCTGGCGCTGCTCGGCATCGCCGGCTGCAGCCAGACGCTGGATCTGCCGTCGCTCCAGCTCGACGACGTCACCACCGGCTCGATCCGGCCCATCCGTCCGAGTATCAGCGTCGACAAGAACATCACCAGCCCCGACGTGATGTACGCTTCGCTCACCGACGGTGGCTTCAATGTGCCGGAAGTGCCCTATCTCAAGGTCAAGCCGGAGTTCCGCCGCCAGATCGTCGTCGATCCGACCGGCGAGCAACCCGGCACCATCGTCGTTCACTCGCAGGAACGGCTGCTCTATCTGGTGCAGCCCGGCGGCGATGCGATCCGTTACGGCGTCGGCATCGGCAAGGACGGGTTCCGCTGGTCCGGCCGCGCCAACATCCAGTACGGCAAGGAATGGCCGGTCTGGACCCCGCCGCCCGAGATGATCGCCCGCAGGCCGGAACTGGTGAAATGGCAAAGCGGACAGCCGGGCGGCCTCGACAATCCGCTCGGCGCGCGTGCCCTCTACATCTATCAGAACGGCAGCGACACCGGCTATCGCATCCACGGCTCGCCCGAATGGTGGAGCATCGGCCAGGCGATGTCGTCGGGCTGCGTGCGCCTGATCAACCAGGACATCATCGACCTCTACAGCCGCGTCTCCAAGAAGAATCCGGTCGTCGTCGTCTGACCGGCGGCCAAGGCTCGAGCGATTACTCTGCCGGCTAGCGCTGCACACCCATGTACTACATTTTGTGCGAATTCATGCGACGCTTCGCCTTGCCCAGCCATGTCCACTCGTGTGACTGACAAGTTTTGGGAGATCGCGACATCGTTGCACTGATCGAGGCGAGCGAAGCGGAGAAGCCGACCATGCGTGGTCCCTGCAAGAAGCAAGAAAGCAATTGATGCCGATTGTCAGGATAGCCGAACTGGAAATCGATCCTAAGCAGATCGGCAGCTACAGGGCCCTGCTTGCCGAAGAGATTGAGGCTTCTGTACGCGTCGAGCCGGGCGTGCTTTTCCTTCATGCGGTGGCAGTAAAAGGCACGCCTGAAAAGGTGCGCGTGATCGAATGCTACGCCGATCAGGCGGCCTATGAGGCCCACCTGACCACGTCGCACTTTCTCAAATACAAGGCGCAGACGGCGAGTATGGTCAGGTCACTTCGGCTCATCGAAACGGATCCTATCGCGCTGCAGGCGAAGAGTGGCCCGATTTCAAACTGACCCACTGCCTCTGCCGTTGCGCGATGCCGCAAGACAGGCGAATGTGCCTGCGATTTTCACCGCCCGGGAGACGTGAACAATGGCCGGAACTTTTGTCATCGCGCAAGGCGGCGGCCCGACCGCCGTCATCAACCAGACCGTGGTGGGCGCCACGCTCGAAATCCGCAAGCGGCATCCCGGCGCCAAGGTGCTTGGTTCCATCCACGGCGTGCGCGGAATTCGTGACGGCAATTACGTCGATCTTTCCGCCATCCCCGAGGACCGCCTGCGGCTGATCGCGGCGACACCGAGCGCCGCGCTTGGTTCGACGCGCGACAAGCCGGATGCCGCCTATTGCGACCTCATCCTCAACGGCTTGAAGAACGCCGGCGCCGATGCCTTCATCTATATCGGCGGCAACGACACCTCGGGCACGCAGCAGATCCTCACCGACGCCGCCGGCGGCAAGATCGCCTTCGTCCACGCGCCGAAAACCATCGACAACGATCTCGAGGAGAACGATCACACGCCCGGCTTCATGTCGGCGGCCGAGTTCGTCGCTGGAGCATTCCTTTCGGTCGATCTCGATTTCCGCGCTCTGCCGGGCATCTATGTCGGCATCGTCATGGGGCGGCATGCCGGTTTCCTGACGGCCGCGTCCGCGGCCTGGCAGCTCGATCAGGACAGCGGCCCGCATCTCGTCTACGTGCCGGAGCGGCCGTTCTCCGCGGCGGGCTTCATCGACGACGTTCGTGCAACGCTCGACCGCCACAAGCGCTGCATCGTTGCCGTCTCCGAAGGCGTCAGCACCGCCGACGGCAAAGCGCTGGTCGAAAGCCTGGTGCCGCCGGAAAGGCTGGAGCGCGACCAGCACGGCAACGTCAAGCTGTCGGGCAGCGACCTGCCGGCAGCCTTGGAGCGCGCGCTCGCCGAAGGATTGCCGGGCAAGCGGGCGCGCGTCGATGCGCTCGGCTATATGCCGCGCGGCTATGTCGGCGCCATCAGCGCGGTGGACGCGCAGGAGGCCTTCGATGCCGGTGCCTTCGCGGTCACGGTGGCCGACGAGGGGGGCGGTTCGGTGGCGCTGCAATATGACGGCAAGAAAACCGTGCTGAAGAAGGTGCCGCTGAAGAACGTCGCCGGCAAGACGCGCCATATGCCGGATGATTTCATGCTGCCGGATGTCAACCGGCTGTCCGATGCGGGGATGGCCTATCTGAAGCGGCTGGTCCCGCAAAAGTACAAGGTCGGCAAGCCGTTCGTCTGATGCCGGCCTTGATCTGATGGACAGCTGGTTCAGCAAAACCATCGTCGACGCCAAGACGACGATGCTGACCGAGCCCTTCGTGCACGAATTCGTGCGCGCCAACATCTGGCATCTGCGCGGCCGCGATGTCGACCTGCTGGTCGACACCGGCATGGGGATCTGCCCGCTGGCGCCGCAGATCGACACGCCGTCCGGCAAGCCGCTGCTCGTCGTCGCCACGCATATCCATCTCGATCATGTCGGCTCGCTGCACGAGTTTCCGTTGCGGGCAGGGCCGCGCCACAGCGCCGCACAGTTCGACAGCATGGATGAAGCGGTGACCTACGCCTACATGTTCCATGATCTGGAAGGCGCCGTCTCCAGGCTGCCGGCAAAGGGCTGGAAGGCGGCCGATTACAGGATTCAGCCGGCGCCTCTGGCCCGGACCCTGGACGAGGGCGATAGGATCGACCTCGGCGACCGCCAATTCCGCGTCCTGCATCTGCCCGGCCACTCTCCGGATTCGATCGCGCTGTTCGACGAGGCTGACGGCCTGTTCTTCGCCGGCGACGCCATCTACGACGCCATGCTGATCGACGACCTGCCGGATTCGGATCGTGCCGCCTATCGCCGCACGATGCAGCGCCTGCTCGAGCTGCCGATCCGGATCGGCCATGGCGGCCATGGACCGAGCTTCGACGGCAGGCGGATGCGCGAGATCGCCACCACCTATCTCAGCCGGACCGACCGGAAAGGCGAATAGGAGGCCTCGGCTGAGGCGGCGCAAATCTGAAGCGATTTGTCTTGCGCAGCTATTTTGTTCTTGCTTTGTGCCGGCAGCTATGCTAGTAATCTGGGTATGGTGCTGATTCGCCCCAACGACCCGCAGCAAGGCGGGTTTTTGTTTTCGGGTTTCGGCGCCAGCCCGGCAAGGCGGCTGCCAGCCGGAAATTAAATCTTCGTAATATTATCTGGAAACCACGATCGGCGCCCTAGATGCGGGGCTGTCGATCCGGTCGGCCGCCGTGCCAGGCGAGACAGGCAAGGCCGACACGCCGATAGAGCATTCCGGTGACGGAACGCTGCGGCGCCCGATCAATCTCTCGCCCGGACAACGGCCATGTCACCAATCCAGACCCTTCGCAGACATCGCGTCGCCGCTCTGCTGGGCGCCGCGCTGATCGTCAGCCCCTTCGCCCTGCCCCTCGCTCCCAGGCTGAATGATGTCCTGGCGGCAACAGTGACCCCACCTGTCACCGGAATGACGGCGCCCAGCGGTTCGTTCGCTCCGGTCGTGGCGGCCGACAAACCGGCAGTGGTGACCATCGCGACGGTCATGAAAGTACAACAGCCGGACACCATGAGCGACGCCTCTCCCTTTGGCGGAACCTCGCCTTTCGACGACTATTTCCGCCATTTCTTCGATGACCAGGGACAGCCCGCCCCCAAGACACCGCCGGAACAGGCGCCGCGCACCGAGGCCCTCGGCTCAGGCTTCATCGTCGGCGCCGACGGCACCATCGTCACCAACAATCACGTCGTCGACGGCGCCCAGTCGATCAAGGTGACGCTCGACGACGGCACCGAGCTTCCCGCCAAATTGATCGGTCATGACGCCAAGAACGATCTTGCCGTGCTCATGGTCAAAGCCGGCAAGCCCTTGCCGATCATCAAATGGGGCGATTCCGACAAGCTCATGCCGGGCGACCAGGTGCTCGCGTTCGGCAATCCTTTCGGCCTTGGCACTACGGTCACGGCCGGCATCGTCTCGGCGCGCGGCCGCGACCTGCATAGCGGGCCGTTTGACGACTTCATCCAGATCGACGCACCGATCAACCGGGGCAATTCCGGCGGCCCGCTAACGGATGTGAACGGCAATGTCGTCGGCATCAACACGGCGATCTTTTCGCCGAATGGCGGCAGCGTCGGCGTCGGCTTCGCCATCCCCTCGGACCAGGCGCAAAAGGTCGTCGCCAAGCTGATGAAGGGCGGCTCCATCCAGTACGGTTATCTCGGCGTCCAGATCCAGCCGGTGACGCCTGACATGGCGAGCGCCATCGGCCTCGATCACGCAGCCGGCGTGCTGGTCGCGCAGGTCAGCGACGGATCGCCGGCCGCCAAAGCCGGCATCGAGACCGGCGACGTCATTACCAGTTTCGCCGGCCGCGACATAAAGGATCCAAGGGATCTGTCGCGCACCGTCGCCGACGTTGCGCCCGGCACGAGGGAAACCCTCAATGTCTGGCGCCAGGGGCAAAGCCTGCAGATCTCCGTCGAGGTCGGGCGCAACGAAGACGACATGGCAACGGGATCGGTGACCGGCGATCGGCGTCAGCCGTCGACGGAGCAGGGCCTTCGCGCACCGGCGCTCGGTCTCGGCCTGATGGACGTCACCCCGGATGTGCGCCAGGCAATGAACCTGGCAGGCAACCAGCACGGCGCGCTGGTCGAGCGCGTCGACCCGAACAAGGCGGCATCGGCTTCCGGCATCCAGCCCGGCGACATCATCGTCGCCGTCGACCAGCATCCGGTGAGGAACGCCAGGCAGGCTAACCAGGCGATTGTGCAGGCTGCCAAATCTGGCAAGAAATCGGTGCTGCTGCTTGTCGAGCGTGGCGACGCCCAGATGTTCGTCGCCGTCCCCTTCGCCAGTGGCTGAAGCGGGCGCCGCGCTGCCAAGATCGATGTAGAGCATTGCCGCCAGGCCGGAGCCAAGATTTCGGTTGCCCGCGCACGCGTCTTCGAGAAAACTGACAAAGGTCGATTGGACCTTGCGCAAACGGATATTCTCGATGGTTACCCGAGGCTTCTCTTCCGGACGAAAGCCGCCGACGGATACGGATGCACGTATCCCGCCGGGGCAATATCTCGAGCAAGGTTTCCCGGTCCTGTCGGCCGGCCCGACGCCGCATGTCCGCACCGAGGATTGGTCGTTTACGCTTAAGCACGGGCCGCGGCCGATCAAGAAGTGGAACTGGGCCGAGTTCAACGCGCTGCCCTTGACCAAGATGACGCGCGACATCCATTGCGTCACCGCATGGACCAAGTTCGACACCGCGTGGCAGGGCGTGCTGGTCGACGACATCCTTGCCGACGCCGGCATCGAGCCGCCCACCGCCTTCACGCTGGCGCTGGGTTTCGACGGCTATTCCACCAATGTGCCAACGAAGGATCTCACCGGCGGCAAGGCGATGGTGGCACTGCTTTACGAGGGCAAGCCGATCACCCCCGATCATGGCGGCCCGGCCCGGCTGCTCGTTCCGCATCTCTATTTCTGGAAATCGGCCAAATGGCTGAACGGGCTGCAGTTCACAGAGCGTGACGAGCCGGGTTTCTGGGAGTTGCGAGGCTATCATATCTATGGCGATCCGTGGCGCGAGCAGCGCTACACGAACGATCCATGAGCGACGCACCGACGGCGCAGTCGCCCTGGCAGACGGTCACCATCACCCGCATCCAAAAGCGCACGCGGCGCGTCACCAGCTTTTTCCTGCAGCCCTCGCGGCCCTTCGCCTACCGGGCCGGACAGCATGTCGACGTCAGGCTGACGGCACCTGACGGCTATCAGGCGCGCCGCTCCTACTCCATCGCCTCGGCGCCGGAGACCGGCGAGACCATCGAGCTGGCGATTGAAAAACTCGAGGACGGCGAGGTCTCGCCATTCTTTCACGACATCGCGGCGGTGGGCGACGAGGTCGAGTTGCGCGGGCCGCTCGGCGGCCATTTCGTCTGGTCCGACGGCGATGGCGGACCGCTCCTGCTCGTCGGCGGCGGGTCGGGCGTGGTGCCGCTGATGTCGATGGTCCGTCACCGGGCGATGCGGGGATCGCTGGTCGCCGCCGCCTTGGTGTTTTCGGCGCGGGTCTGGGACGAGGTGATCTTTCGCGACGAGTTGATCGACCTCGCCGAGCGCCGGGATGGCTTCGACCTGGTGCTGACGCTGACGCGCGAGCCGGCCCGCCGTCCGGCAGATCATGCGCGGCGGGTCGACGCCGCGATGATGGTGCAAGCCATGACGAGGCTGCCCGCGCCGCCGAAGCTCGCCTTTGTCTGCGGCTCGAACGCATTCGTGACGGCCGCCGCCGAGGCACTGATCGATGCCGGTGTGCCTGCGGCACTCATCCGCACCGAACGCTACGGGGTCTGACCCGGTTCTGCTTGCCCGGTTGCTGCCTTCGCTGCCCGGCATAAACAGGCCGAAAACAGGCAGAACGGCGACGCCACGTTTGGCCGAAATGGTTAACGATTCGACAAAGAACCTCGGCTGCGACTTTTATCGGTTTAAAAAATCGAACCGAACGGTTCGTTTCTGTTGACAATGCGTGCAGGACGCTGTGAACGCTGCCTCCCAAGTCACCTTGCAGCCAGACCGATACTATGGGCTATCTACGTGATATTTAGCAATAAAATTGTGGCGGAGGGAATCTCTGGCACAATTTCAAGGTGTAGATTCTTGGTCCACACCAAACAACTTCGTGATTGGAAACTGGCCATCGCCTTTCCCACATCGGGGCTGTCCGAACGACGCGAATTCCTCCCAAGACACGCCGCTGGACGGACGGAAAAACTGAGATACTGGAGTACTAAAATGAAAAAGATCGCTCTTGCCGCCGTCGCCGTTTTGGCCATCACCGGCAGCGCCTTCGCTGGCAGCGACAACTTTGGTTCCAAGGGTGCGAACCAGCCTGCCGCTTCGGTCGACAGCTCGTATACGGCTTCCATTCAGAAGCCGGCTCATGCTGACCAGCAGCCTGTCCAGGGCGCCGACCGTAACCTCTTCGGCAACAAATAACAGCCGATCCCAGCATCAGGGCGGCGGGCATATCCGCCGTCCGGGGATCTGAAAAATTCAGGAGTATTAAGATGAAAAAGATCGTTCTTGCTGCCGCCGCCGTTTTGGCCATCACCGGCAGCGCCTTCGCGGGCAGCGACAACTTTGGTTCCAACGGAGCCAACCAGCCTGCTGTCTCGGTCGACAGCTCCTACACGGCTTCCGTCAAGACGTCGGACCAGGCTGAAAAGCAGCCGGTTGTCCAGGGCGCCGACCGTAACCTCTTCGGCAACAACTAACAGCCGATCCCACCATCAAGGCGGCGGCATGCCCGCCGTTTGATTCGAAAATCCAGGAGTATCCAAATGAAAAAGATTGTTCTTACTGCCGCCGCTCTCTTGATTGCCGCCGGCAGCGCTTATGCCCGCAACGACAATGTTGGCGGGACCGACATCAACAAGCAGTCGACCGTCAACGTCGACAAGACGCAGACGTATTCGGTGCGTGACAGCAACTCGCCGGTCTACAAGCTGCTGAATTCGTCTGGCGATGTGCCCAAGTCCGCGCCTCAGGGCGCCGACCGCAACCTCTTCGGCAACAACTAGAGCAATTCCAGGAAAAGTGTGAAACGGTTTTCCGTCCGGAATTGCGTCAAAACAAAGAGGTAGAGCGGTTCGGCGTTCCGTGAAACGATGAACCGCTCTAACGGCCGAACTGGAATTCCAGACAAGAGCGGCGGGCCCGGCCCGCCGCTCTTGTTTTTTGCATGGCGGAAGAACGCCTGCTTCAAGCCGCCTTTGCTTCTGCTTCATGGAGCGCGAAAGAGCGCCCGTCCGCGTCGAAAATATGCAGGTCGCCGGCGTCCGCCGTCACCCGCAGCGTCGCTCCGCGCTTGACCTCGACATTGCCCGGCAGCTTGGTCACCAGCGGCAGGTCGGCGCGGCCGATGTCGACATAGACGAGCTGGACCTCGCCGAGCTGCTCGACGTAATCGACCGTCCCTTCGAACAAATAGTCGGCGCCGGTGGCAATCATCAGATCCTCCGGCCGCACCCCGAAGCTCACCGCAGCACCTTTCGCCGACGCAGGCGTTGCGATCGGCACCGTTGCCTTGCGGCCGCCGACATGGCTGACGACCGTCGGGTTGCCGGTCTTGTCGATCGTCGCCGGCAGGATGTTCATCGCCGGCGAGCCGATGAACTGGGCGACGAACAGATTGCCGGGCCGCTTGTAGAGCTCCATCGGCGTGCCGACCTGTTCGATATGGCCTTCCTTCAGCACTACGATGCGGTCGGCCAGCGTCATCGCCTCGACCTGGTCGTGGGTGACGTAGATCATCGTTGTGGCCGGCATCGACTCCTTGAGCTTGGCGATCTCGATGCGGGTGGCGACACGCAGCGCCGCGTCGAGGTTGGATAGCGGCTCGTCGAACAGGAAGACCTTGGGATTGCGCACGATGGCGCGACCGATGGCGACGCGCTGGCGCTGGCCGCCCGACATCGCCTTGGGCAGACGGTCGAGATATTTGGTCAGCTGCAGGATCTCGGCCGCCTGGCGCACCCGCTTGTCGATCTCGGCCTTGCTTTCCTTGCCGATCTTCATCGAGAAGGCCATGTTGTCGTAGACGGTCATGTGCGGATAAAGCGCATAGGACTGGAACACCATGGCGATGCCGCGCTTTGACGGCGGCACGTCGTTGACGATCTCGCCGTCGATCTTGAGCTCGCCCGAGGTGATCTCCTCCAGCCCGGCGATGCAGCGCAGCAAGGTCGACTTGCCGCAACCCGAGGGGCCGACGAAGACGATGAATTCGCCCGACTTTATGTCGAGGTCGACGCCGTGCAGAATGTTGAGATTGCCATATGATTTCCTCACTTGCCTTAGCGTGACATCGGCCATGGTGTACCCTCCAGTTCTTCCTTGAATTCAGTCGATACGCCCGAACCAGGCGCCGTAGCCGCCGAGGCGGATAGTGCCGGCGCCAGTCTGTCCCGAAAACCCGTGTCCCGGCAAGGGCTGCAATGAGCGGCCGCCAAGATCGACTTCGGCCGGCTTTGCTCCGAGATTGAAGGCGCAGACGATCTGCTCGTTGCTTTCACGGCGGGTGAAGGCGACGGTGTCGCCCTCGCTTTCGATGAACTCGATATCACCCTTGGCCAGTGCCGGATGGGCGCGGCGGAAAGCCAGGAAGCGCCGGTAGTGCTCGAGCAGCGAGCCGTCGTCGCCTTGCTGCACATTGACGGCTTGCGCAAGGTGCTTGCTGGGCACCGGCAGCCAGGGCTTTGCCGTCGAGAAGCCGCCATTGCGGGCGGCGCCGTCCCAAACCATCGGCGTACGGCAGCCGTCGCGTCCCTTGAATTCAGGCCAGAAGCGGATGCCGTATGGGTCCTGCAGATCCTCGAAGCTGAGCTCGGCCTCGCTGAGCCCGAGCTCCTCGCCTTGATAGATGCAGACCGAGCCGCGCAACGACATCAGCAGCGCCGAGATGACCTTGAGGTAGGCGGTCGGGTCGGGCTCGCCGGCTGCCCAGCGAGAGGCGGGACGCATCACGTCATGGTTGGAGAAGGCCCAGCACGACCAGCCGTCGCTGGCCACCTTGCCGAAGGTTTCCAGCACCGAGCGTACCTTTGCCGCGCTGATCTTCTCCGGCGCCAGGAAGTCGAAGGAGTAACACATATGCACGCGCTTGCCGCCGGCCGTATAGGCCGCCACCACTTCCAGCCCACGCTGCGAATCGCCGACCTCGCCAACCGCGGCCGTCGCCGGGTATTCGTCGAGCAAGGCGCGGAAGCGTTCGAGGAAGCCGAGGTTTTCAGGCCGGCTCTTGTCGTAGAGATGGTCCTGGTAGTTGTAGGGGTTGACGGCCGGCGCCGTCTGGTCGTTGCGCTGCTCGGGTGGCAGCGGCGGATTGTCTTCCAGGCCTTGGCTGTGGAAATAGAAATTGATGGTATCGAGGCGGAAGCCGTCGACGCCGCGCTCCAGCCAGAAGCGGGTGACGTCGAGCAGCGCGTCCTGGACCGCGCGGCTGTGGAAATTGAGGTCGGGCTGCTCGGCCAGGAAATTATGCAGGTAATATTGCTGGCGGCTGGTGTCCCACTGCCAGGCCGAGCCGCCGAAGATCGACAGCCAGTTATTGGGTGGCGTGCCGTCCGGCTTGGCATCCGCCCAGACATACCAGTCGGCTTTTGGATTGCTCCGGCTCGAGCGGCTCTCCTTGAACCAGGGATGGATGTCGGCGGTGTGCGAGAGCACCTCGTCGATCATCACCTTGAGGCCAAGCCGATGCGCCTCTGCGGTCAGCGCGTCGAAGTCGGCCAGCGTGCCGAACATCGGATCGACATCGCAATAATCCGACACGTCGTAGCCAAAATCCTTCATCGGCGATTTGAAGAATGGCGAGATCCAGATGGCGTCGACACCGAGCGAGGCGATGTAGGCCAACCGGCCGATCATGCCCCTGAGGTCGCCGATGCCGTCGCCGTTCGAATCCTGATAGCTGCGCGGGTAGATCTGGTAGATCACGGCACCTCGCCACCAGTCGCGATCTATAGCGAGATCTGGCTTCGGGGTGGCCTTCAAAGCGGATTGCATGATCTCAACCTCCTTTCACCGAGCCGGCAAGCAGCCCGCGGACGAAATAGCGCTGCAGCGAGAAGAACACGATCAGCGGCACGATGATGGTGACGAAGGCCGATGTCGTCAGGATCTCCCAGTCGCCGCCGCGCGAGCCGAGCAACGCATTGAGCTTGGCGGTCAGCACGATCTGGTCGCCCTCGGTACCAAGGAAAACCATCGCCACCAGCAGATCGTTCCACACCCAGAGAAACTGGAAGATGGCGAACGAGGCCAGCACCGGGAACGATAATGGCAGCACGATCTTGACGAAGATCTCGAAATCGCTGGCGCCGTCGATACGCGCCGACTCCATGATCTCGCGTGGCAGGCCGGCGATATAGCTCCTCAACAGATAGATGGCGAAAGGCAGACCGAAGCCGGTATGCGCCAGCCAGATGCCGAGATAGGTCTTCGACGGCACGCCGAAGAAGCTGCCGACGCCGTTATAGAGCTTCAACAGCGGGATCAGCGACATCTGCAGCGGCACGACCAGGAGGCCGATGATGACGGCGATGAGCAGCGCCCGGCCGGGAAAGCGCATCCAGGCCAGCGCGTAGGCGGCGAACGCGGCGATCAGGATCGGGATGACGGTCGCCGGAATGGTGACGGTCAGCGAGTTCATGAAGGAGCGGCCGATGCCTTCCGAAAACAGCACCGTGTCGTAATTGTCGGTGGTGAATTTCGGCGGCGCCGACGAGGCGTAATAGACGCGCTGGCCGCGTTCGCTTTCGAAAGCCTTCGGCGAGGTCATGACGAAACTGCCGTCGGCATTGAGCTGCAGGGTGACGCCGTCGCCGAGATCGGCTGTCGTGCCGGCGGGATATTGCGTCGGCGCGGCCGACTTGACGCCGAAGGCGCTGATGTTGCGGGCCGGGCCGTCGCCGAAGATATTGCCTTGCAGGACGAACTTGCCCTCCTTCTCGACCTGCGCCGAGGCTGGCGGCAGCCGGCCGGCTTCCGTCTGGCTGGAACTGGTGAACGAGTTCCACCAGCCCGAAGCGATGATCTGATCCTTGTCGCGCAGCGACGAGACCAGAATGCCGAGCGTCGGGATCGTCCAGATCGCAACGAAGATGAAGACGGCGATGTGGACGCCGAAACGGCTGACAAAGGACTTTCCGGTCGACGCGGCCATCTCAATGCCCTTCCGTCTCTTTGTTCGCCTGGCGGATGTTCCAGACCATGATCGGAATGACCGCGATCATGATGATGATGGCGATGGTGGCGCCGCGGCCGAAATCGCCGCCGCCGCGGAACATCCAGTCGAACATCAGATTGGCCAACACCTGGCTGTTCCACTGGCCGTTGGTCATGGTCAGCACGATGTCGAAAACCTTCAGCACCAGGATGGTGATGGTGGTCCAGACCACGGCGATGGTGCCCCAGATCTGCGGCACCATGATCTTCCAGAAGATCTGGAAAGGGTTGGCGCCGTCGATGACGGCGGCTTCCAGCGTCTCTTCCGGAATGCCGCGCAAGGCCGACGACAGGATGACCATGGCAAAGCCGGTCTGGATCCAGATCAGGATGACCATCAGGAAGAAGTTGTTCCAGAACGGCAGCGAGATCCAGACCTGCGGCTGGCCGCCGAAATACTGGATGATGGCGTTGAGCAGACCGATCTGCGTCTGCCCGTCGCCGCGATATTCGTAGATGAATTTCCAGATGACGCTGGCGCCGACGAACGAGATCGCCAGCGGCAGGAAGATCAGGCTCTTGGCGATGGTGCCCCACCAGATCTTGTCGGTGAGCACGGCGATGATCAGCCCGAGGAAGGTGCAGGCGGCCGGCACCACCGCCAGCCAGATGATGTTGTTGAGGATCGAGTTGCGGAACTCGCGGTCGCCGAACGCCCATTGATAGTTGGCCAAGCCGACGAAATGGGCGCCGCCGCGATCGAGGAACGACAGCCTCAGCGTCTCCACCACCGGGTAGATCAGGTAGATGGTGAGGATGATCATCGCCGGGCCGACGAAGAGCCAGGGTCGGATCACCCCCTGCCGGCGCAGATTGTTAATCGCCGCCTTGCCGGAAACGCCGCGTGCCGGAAAGATCGTGTCGAGTGCCTTGTTGGCGCCCCAGAAATAGGCGACGCAGCCGCCCACGCCGATGATGATGACGAATATCGCCGAAAAAATCTGAGCCGCCATGGGTCCCTCCCCCTGCGCACGGATCCGCCAGTCGAGAATGGCTTTGGCGACGGGATCATGCGCCGATTCAGTTGTCTGGAGCGCGACCAGCCGGAAAGCAGGTCACTGGGCGCGCGTCATGCCGGAATGCGTTGTACTCACGACAATCGACGCGACGCCAAGCACCGGATAAGGTCCGGGCCGTTTGAGGCCCGGACCACATCACATTGGGAACTCAAGCCGGCCGCTTACTTGATCGCGTCCCAGCTTTTCTGGATGTCAGTGGCGACGTCCTGGGCGGACTTGCCGCCGACCAGGTCGATCATGCCGGTCCAGAACGCACCGGCGCCGATCTTGCCCGGCATCAGGTCGGACCCGTCGAAGCGGAAGGTCGAGGCGTTGGCCAGGATCTCGCCCTGCTTCTTCAGCGCGTCGCTAGCATAGGCGTCCTTGTTGACCGACTTGAACGGCGTCACGAAGCCGCCCTGTGCCATCCAGATCTCATGAGCGAGCGGCAGCTTCAGGAATTCGATGAACGCGCGGGCACTCTTGCTATCTTTAGTGATCATGGCCAGCGTGCCGGCGCCGAGCACCGGAGTGCCGAGCTCGGGCTTGGAGGCGTAGGGCGGGTAATAGAAGAAGTCGGCATCCTCGCCGATCTTGGTGCCTTGCGGGAAGAAGGTCGGGATGAACGATGCCTGGTGGTGCAGATAGCATTTCGGCGGCACCGAGAAGAGGCCCTTCGGGCTGTCACGGAAATCGGTCGCCGCAACCGCCTTGGCGCCGCCCTCGACCATCTTGTCGTCGGTCGCGATCTTGCCGAAAATGTCGATGGCGTTGACCACTGCCGGATCGTTGAACGGAATTTCGTTCTTCACCCATTTGTCGTAGGTCTCGGGCGTCTGGGTGCGCAGCATGATGTCTTCGACCCAGTCGGTCGCCGGCCAGCCGGTGGCGCCGCCCGAACCAAGCCCGATGCACCATGGCGTGCCGCCGTCGGCGATGATCTTCTTTTCGAGCTCGGCAAGCTCTTCCTGCGTCTTCGGCACCTTGTAGCCCGCTTCCTCGAAATTGTCCGGCGAGTACCAGACCAGCGACTTCACGTCGGCCTTATACGGAAAGGCGAAGAAGCCGGGCTTGCCGTCCTTGTCCTTGAACGTGCCGAGGTCGACCCAGGATTGGCCGGCGCCGTAATTGTCCTTGACCCAGTTGGCCGTGTCGTCGCCGAGCGGCGTCAAAAGGCCCTTCGATGCCAGATCCTGGATCAGGCCCGGCTGCGGCAGCACGGCAATGTTGGGCGGGCTGCCGGCCTGCGTGTCGATGACGATCTGCTGCTCGTAATTCTCCGACGAGGAGTACTTGATCTCGGCGCCGGTGGCTTCGGAGAAGTAATCGAGGACGGTGCGGATAAGCCCTTCGTCCTCGCCGCGCCACGGTCCGAAGATCGTCAGCGTCTCGCCCTTGAGGTCGACTTTCTTGAGCTCTTCGTAGTTCGCCCAGTTGAAACGGGGATCTTCGCCCGGCTTGAACTTCAATTCGGCTTGCGCCGGCATGGCGAGCGCAAGCGTGGCAAACGCAGCGCCCAGCAGAAGCATTTTCTTCATCGGTATTCCCTCCCAGTGGTGACAAACACCGAACGAAACCTCCATTCCGTCCGCCGGCGCTGCAGGACTGTGACTCAGTCGGAAAGGAACTGCAACCTTTCGTAGAGTCTTCCAAAGCGCTTTGGTGATTTTGATCACGCCACTGAATTGATCCGGAGTCAAGAGAAAGCCAGACTAATCGATTTAATTTCTGCGGCCGAGTGCCGGCAAAAGTGCGCTGCAGCACAGTTTTCTGGCGGTGCAGCAGCAAATTCGGCTTCAAACCGGTCCGAACCGTGCGTATGGTCAGTGCGCTCGGCAACGCGGTTCGTAGCGGCCAGCTCGATTCAGATTAAAAGCGCTTTGAGGTTTGGAGGCCTCCGGTGAACCTCAAGCAGCTCTCCCACATGCTGGCGCTTTCGCAGACTACGGTGAGCCGCGCATTGAACGGCTACCCCGAAGTCAACGAGGAAACGCGCCGGCGGGTGGTCGATGCCGCCAAGCGTCACGGCTATCGCCCCAATCCGAGCGCCCGTCGGCTGGCGACCGGCAAGACCGGCATGATCGGCTATGTTCTGCCGACGGGGACGACCGTCGACATCGACCCGCATTTCGTCGAGTTCCTGTCCGGCCTCGGCGACTATGCGCGTTCGCACGAGCTCGACCTGGTGCTGTCACCGGCCGATGCCGACGACCAGGAGACGACGTACCGCCGCATTGTCGCCAACCGGCAGGTCGACGCGGTCTATATCTCGTCGCCGAGGCCGGCCGACCGGCGGGTGGCGCTGGTCAATACGCTCGGCATTCCTTTCATCGTCCATGGCCGCAGCGAAGGCTTCGATTTCGACTATCCGTTCACCGACATCGACAATGAGGGCGCCTTCCACGAGGCGGCGCGGCTACTCGTTCAGCTCGGTCATAGGCGTCTGGCGCTGATCAACGGCGACGATCGCGAGACCTTCGCCATCCATCGCGAGCGCGGCGTGCGCCGCGCGCTTGCGGCGAGCGGCCTGGTGCTTCGTGATCAGCATGTCTGTTCGCTCACCATGACCGAGGAGAACGGCTACCGCGCCGCCCGGCGCTTGCTGGAACAAAGTGACGCGCCGACGGCGATCGCCTGCTCCAGCCTGATCATGGCGCTCGGCGTGGTGCGCGCGGTGCGCGATCTCGGCCTGACCATTCCGGGCGACCTGTCGCTGATCGCCCATGACGACGTCTTTCCCTGGCTGAAGCCGGAAAATTTTTCGGTGCCGCTGTCGACGACGCGTTCGTCGATCCGCCTCGCCGGCGCGCGCATCGCCGAACGGCTGGCGGCGCGGATTTCCGGCCTGGAGGAGGGCGCTCGCGGCGAAGTCTGGCCGGTCGACCTGGTGGTCAGGGGATCGGTCGCCGGCGCGCCGGCCTAGAGGCAATCACTCTGAACGGCCGAGGTCGACTCTTGGCGGCTGTTGGCCAGCACCAGCGGGTGCGTCCTGGTCTCAGGCCGCGGATTTGAGGTGATCGATGAAGGCGCGCAGCTTCGGCAGGACTTGGCGCTTGCCGGGATGATAAAGGAAGACACCCGGCGTCGTCGTGGCGACGCTGTCCAGCACCGACTGGAGTTTTCCTTCGGCTATCAGACCTTCGGCGAGTGGTCGCGGTGTCTGCGCCAGCCCGACGCCCCGCATCGCAGCCCCGACCAACGTCGAATAGTCGTGCGCGATCAGCGGGCCTGAGACGACCGCTTCGATCGCGCCGTTGCCGTCGATGAACGACCAGGGCGCGATGCTGCCATTCGAGCGGCGCAAGCGTAAGCAGGCGTGGTGGCGCAAGTCGTCGACACGCTCGGGACGGCCGTGGCGCTCAAAATAGTCAGGGCTGCCGACGACCACGAACGAGAACGGCGCTGTCAGCCGCACCGCGACCATGTCGGCGGCGATGAGCTGGCCGAGGCGGATGCCGGCATCGAACCCGCCGGTCGCGAGATCGACCATCTGGTCGCTCACGGCGATCTCCAGTTCGATCTCAGGATAGGCTTGGCAGAACGACGCGATCAGCGGCTCCAACATCAGCGGCACGATAGCGCGGGGCACAGACAGGCGCAGCAGACCGGTCGGCCGCTGGCCGATATCGCGGGCGGCCTCGCCGGCCGCGACAAGCTCTTCGAACGCCGGGCCGGCACGGTCGAGGAACCGCTGGCCAGGCTCGGTTAAACCAACGCTCCGCGTCGTGCGGACGAACAGCGCCGTGCCCAGGCGGGCTTCCAGCGCGCGCACCGTCTGGCTCACGGCGGATGGCGTCACGCCGAGATCGGCGGCGGCACGGCGGAAACTGAGGCGCCTGGCGACGGCCAGGAACGCCTCGACGCCCTCCAGCGCACCATGTCGGACTGTGTAGTTCTGCTTCATAGGTTGTTGTGATTACACCGGATAGTCGAATTGCGGTAGCGGGCTTAAAGCCGCGTGAATCAACTGTTGAGAGAAGGCCAAATGTCCACGGAAATGGTGTTCCAAACCCATCTTGCTCTCGGCTATGTCGCGTGGCTGCTTTGCTTCGGCGCGTACGGTTTGCCGTGGCTCAGGTCGATGGACCGGGTCGCGGCGCAACGCGCCATCGCTACGCTGCACAGCTTCCGCTTCTTCGGGCTCGTCTTCATGGTTCCAGGTGTCGTAAGCCCCAATCTGCCCACCGACTTCGCCGTATTCGCCGCCTACGGCGATTTCGCGACTGGCGTGCTGGCCATGCTGGCGCTGCTCACGGTGAGGATACGCCCGCTCTTCTGGCCGTTGGTCGTCGCCTTCAATGTCGCAGGGACGGTCGACCTCATCGTCGACTATTACCATGCCGTCCAGATCGGCCTTCCTGCACGCGCAGGCGAACTGGGCACCACCTACGCGATCCCGATCATCTACGTACCGCTGCTGATGATAACGCACATCGCCGCATTCTATTTTCTGCTACGTCCTCAGCAAAACGCGACTTGAGCGGGCTATTCCTTCGCCGCCTCGGCCGCCTTGGTATTCAGCAGGCCAAAGCCGAAATCATTGTCCCGCCCCTTGGGGCCGAGATCCCTGGCGGTGGCGGCAAGTGCTTTCTCGACCCAGTCGGCCGAACGGTCGGGTGCGGCATGGAACAGGTTGGCGACGGCGCCGGTCACGATCGCTGCGGCGAAGGACGTCCCGGTCACCACGTCCGAGCCGGCGCCGCTCGGCGCCACCATCTCGACGCCGGGAGCGGAGATGAAGACATAGGCGCCGCGATTGGCCTGCGGCATCAGCCCGTCCTTGGCATCGGTGGCCGTCACCGCCATCACGCCGTCGAAGGCGGCCGGATAACCATAGGGCGCCTTCGGTCCGTTATTGCCGGCGGCCGCAACCAGCACGATGCCAAACGCGCGCGCATTGCGGCAGGCGATGCCGAGCAGGTCGTTCTTCGGACCGACGAAGCTCATATTGATGATGCGGACATCCTGCTCCGCCGCCCAGTCGAGCGCCGAAAGGATGACGTCCATGGTCGACTTGCCGCCCTCGAAGGCGCGGGCGTGATAGATCCTGGCACCCGGCGCCATGCCTTTGAACGCGCCGGTGCCGGCAATCAGTCCATCGACCGAAGTGCCGTGGTCGCGCGCCTTGATCGGCACGTCGGGCATGGCATCGAACTGCCCGGCGATGACGCCGGAGAGCGCCGGATTGCCGTCATCGATGCCGGTGTCGATGACGCCGACGCGCACATTCTCGCCGCTGGCTTTGTCGGCATCGAGCGCAATGCGCTCGAACGCATAATTGACGATGCTGGCCGCCTGCTGCAGCGAGTAGACATGGTTGGCCTCACGCCGCAAAGTACGGCCGTCGGCGGCAAGTTGCGCCAGCACGACGCCGACCGGGCGGCCATCGGGAATGCCGAAGCGCACCAGCGTGTTGCCGAGCAGCCGCGACTGCCGCTGCGAGCGTATCTCGAGGCCGAACGAGGCCGCGATCTGCTGGACCGCGCCGGCATCGCCATTGACCGTGACCAGCACCTCGTCGGGCACGAAATCGCCGATCACGGCGCGCGGCGGCTCGGTTGCGACAAGATCGGTGGGTGCTACGACCGGACCGCCCGGCGCGGCAGCCTGTATTGCCGGCGCGACGGCGGGTGGGGTTGCAGTATTGCCAGGAGGTATAGGCGCCTCGGTGACTACGGCAGGATTGGGGAACAGGTCGACAATCAAGTCCGGAAGAAACACCGCGCCCGTTATTCCAGGAGCCAGCGCTTTGCCGCCATCCTTCACGGCGCCGCCATCCTTGGCGCAGTCGGCGTTGGCAGCATTTCCCCGGTTCAGGCAGTCGATCTCAGCCTGGGTGAGGTTCGGGTCATTGGTCTGCGCCATTGCGGACGCGGCGAAGATTGTCATCGCTGCCGTCAATCGAATGACCGCCTTAGCCGCCATCAGCCGGTTTCCTTCCCTCCAGCGCAGCTTCGGTGAAAGGCTGGGCGGCAATAAGGCCAAGCAGCTTCTGATAGTCGGCGGCGGTCTTGGCCGGAACGCCGAGGCGGAAGACACCGTCGGCGGTCGGCCCGCCGGCGATCTTCAATTGGTTCTGGTCGAGAAAAGCGATGATGTCGGACAGCTTCGCATCCGGTTTGAACTTCACAAGTGCAAACGGCATTTTGGCCAGGTCGTCTTCCGATCCGGCAATCTCGAAATCGCCACCTCTGTTGCCGGTCTGCACAAAGGATTGCGCGACGACCAGGGCCAGCAGCACCGCGGCCGCGGCCCAGGCGACGCCGACCGGCACCGCCATGAAGCGGCTCCAGGCTTGCGCCAGCCAGGACGATGCCGCAGGCGCGCGGGACGGGCCGGCCTCGGCGTCGAGCGCCTTGGCAAAGCGGCTGAGCGCATCGGCCGGCGGGCGGATTGCCTCGTTTGCGGCAGCGGTGCCGGAGAATTCGGCCTCGGCCTCGCCTAGTGCGGCCATCGCCGCCGGATCGCTCGCCAGCCATTCCTCGATGGCTTCGAGCTCGGTGCCCTCCAGCGAGCCGTTCAGATAAAACGGCAGCAGCATTTCCATTTCGTCGCGGCGTGACATTTTTTCAGCGGCGCTCATGGCCACCCCCTGTCGTAACCGGCGGCCTTGAGGGCTTCGCCGAGTTTCTTGCGGGCGTAGAACATCCTGGTCTTGACCGTTGCGACCGGGATGCCGAGTACCTCGCCGATCTCGCTCACCGATTGCCCGTGATAATAGGCAAGGTCGATCACCGTGCGGTGCTCTTCCGGCATGGCATCGATAAAGCGTCGCAAGGCGGCGGCCTTGTCTTCCTTCATCGTCACGACTTCCGGCGTGTCGGCGCCGTCGGCGACCCGGGCCGCGTCATCGTCGTCGATCCAGTCTTCCTTCTTCTTGCGCAGCAGGGACAGCGCCTTGAAGCGGGCAATGCCGAGCAGCCATGTCGAGACCTCCGAGCGCCCCTCGAAGGCCGGTGCCTGCCGCCAGAGTTCGAGGAACACCTCGTTCGCGATATCGTCGGCCATCAGTTCCGATCCCGTCTGGCGTGCCACGAAGCGGTAGACCCGCGCGTGGTGGCGCATGAACAGGAGCCGCACGGCGGCACGGTCACCTTTCGCGACCCGCTCGACAAGCGCGCGATCGGTCTCCGCGGCCGTCATCGCCGGTCGAGCCGCCTGGCTCCTGCCTGCTCTGTCGCTGATCGGCCCAAAAAGGTTCACCGCATCCGCCCGTATATTTGCGGAGGCTAACTGAAGAGCGGGAGCGTTGCCAGAGGGAGAAGAGGGCGCGCGCTCAGCTCAGGAATGGCTCGGCCTTCATCGTCGCCGGCACCGGCACGCCGAGGCGCACAAGCACCGTCGGCGCGAGCTGCAGCTGATCGAGCAGCGTATTGGCTTCCGGACCCTCGCCGGATCCGAAGTAGTAAAGTGCGAAATCCTGCATCTCCTCGTCGTGGCCGCCATGATGGCCGCGATCGGTCTGGCCATGATCGGCGGTGACGATCACCTCGTAGCCGGCTTCCCGCCAGCGCGGCAGAAAGCCGGCGAGCATGGCGTCCATTGCATAGACGGCATGATCCATCTCGTGGCAGTCATGGCCGAAGCGGTGGCCCATCGAGTCCAGCGTGCAGCTGTGCAGGATGCCGTAGTCGATGCCGTAGCGCCTGGTCAGCATGGTCAACGTCGCGAACAGGTCGACGTCGCTCGGCGTCATCTGGTTCCTGGCATTGTAGCCGGTCATGGTGTGGAACCGGCCATGGCTGATCGGCCTGCCCGGCTGGTCGAACTCCATGTCCTCGACCAGGTCGAACGGATAGGCCCGAAAGAATTCGGACCAGTAGGAGTGGGTGACCGCACCGGTCTTGCCGCCGGCCCTGCTGACTTCGGAAAAGATGTCCGGCTGTTCGACGCGAAACCGGTTCTCGTTCGACAGGATGCCGTGCACTTGAGGCGGCACGCCGGTGTGGATCGAGGCATAGCAGGATGCCGAGGTCGACGGCAGCACGGAGCGCATCTTCCACACGCGGGCTTCGCCTGATTGCACCCAGCCTTCGAGATTGCCCATCAGCCGTCGCCAGTTCCGGTAAGGCACGCCGTCGAGGATGATGAGCAATAGTTTTGTGTTGAGCGCCAAGGGCGCCTCCATGCGGCTTAATCGGAAAAGTCAGGGCGGGCCTGCCGTTCAATCCACGCCCGGACAGGATCGTCGGGCGCAAAGGGCGGCCCGCTAGTTCCCCGCGCTGGCCATGCGCCGTCCCTTGATCGCTTTCTCTAGCCAGCCGATCTCCATTTCTGGCACCGACGATAGCAAAAGATCGGTGTAGGCATCGAAGGGTGGCGTCAGCACGGTGCTCTTGGCGCCGTAGCGCACCACTTCGCCGCGATACATCACGGCGATTGAATCGGCGATCGACTTGACCGTGGCCAGGTCGTGGGTGATGAACAGATAGGCGACGTTTTCCTCTTTCTGCAGCCCGAGGAGCAGCTCCAGTATGCCGTGGGCGACCAGCGGATCGAGCGCCGAGGTCACCTCGTCGCAGATGATCAGCTTCGGCTTTGCGGCGAGCGAGCGGGCGATGCAGACGCGCTGCTTCTGGCCGCCCGAAAGCTCGGCCGGATAGCGGTCGACATAGCCTTTGCCCATTTCGATCTTGTCGAGCAGTTCCGCGACACGGGCGTCACGTTGCCTTCCGCGCAGACCGAAATAGAATTCCAGCGGCCGGCCGATGATGGTGCCGACCGTCTGGCGCGGGTTCATCGCCACGTCGGCCATCTGGTAGATCATCTGCAGTTGGCGAAGATCCTCTTTCGGCCGGTCGGCAAGCCGGTTGGCGAGCGGCCGTCCGTCGAAGGTGACGGTGCCTTGTTCGGGCGGCAAGAGGCCGGTGATGGCGCGCGCCAGTGTCGATTTGCCGGAGCCGGACTCGCCGACCACCGCCAGCGTCTGGCCGGGGAAAATATCGATCGAGACGTTCTTCAGCACCTTGATGTGACTGCGGCCATAGGCGGCGGTGATGTTCTTGACCGACAGGAACGGGCTCGTGCCAGGCTTCTGCTCCTGGTGTTCGATCTCATGCACCGAAACCAGCGCGTTGGTGTATTCCTGGCGCGGCTCCTTGATGATCTGGCGGGTGCCGCCCCATTCGACCAGCCGGCCGTGGCGCAGCACCATGATCTCGTCCGAGACCTGGGCGACGACGGCAAGGTCGTGAGTGATGTAGAGCGCCGCGACATGCGTGTCGCGGATGGCATCCTTGATCGCCGCCAAGACGTCGATCTGCGTCGTCACGTCGAGCGCCGTGGTCGGCTCGTCGAAGACGATCAGGTCGGGTTCCGAGCACAGCGCCATTGCCGTCATCACGCGCTGCAGCTGACCGCCCGAGACCTGGTGGGGGAAGCGCTCGCCGATGCTTTCGGGGTTCGGCAGGCTGAGCTTCTTGAACAGCGCCACGGCGCGCTTTTCGGCTTCGGCCCGCGTCGCCGTGCCGTGCAGGAGTGCTGCCTCGACCACCTGGTCCATCAGCCTGTGCGCCGGATTGAAGGCGGCTGCCGCCGATTGCGCGACATAGCAGACCTCGCGGCCGCGCAATTTGCGAAATCCTTCGTTGCCGCCCTTCAGGATGTCGCGGCCATTGAGGATGACCTCGCCGCCGGTGATGCGCACGCCGCCGCGGCCGTAGCCCATCGACGACAGGCCGATGGTCGATTTGCCGGCGCCGGACTCGCCGATCAGGCCAAGCACCTTGCCCTTCTCCAGCGTCAGCGAGACATCGTGCACCAGCACGATGTTCTTCGGCGCCTCACCCGGCGGGTATACCGTGGCCTCGATGCGCAGATTGCGAATGTCGAGCAGCACGCCGGACTTCGGTTGCCCGGGCTTCGGTTGCCCGGGCTTCGGTTGCTTGTCAGCCATTACCCGCGTCCTCCCTTCAGGCTTGTCGTGCGGTTGAGCACCCAGTCGGCGACGAGATTGACGGAAATCGCCAGCGCTGCGATCGCCGCCGCCGGAATGAGGGCGGCGCCTATGCCGAAGACGATGCCGTCCTTGTTTTCCTTGACCATGCCGCCCCAATCGGCGCTAGGCGGCTGCACGCCAAGGCCGAGGAAGGACAGCGTCGACAGGAACAGTACGGCATAGATGAAGCGCAGGCCGAGTTCCGAAACCAGCGGCGACAGCGCATTGGGCAGGATCTCGCGGAAGATGATCCAGCCGCTGCCTTCGCCGCGCAATTTGGCCGCCTCGACATAATCCATGACGTTGATGTCGACGGCGACCGCCCTCGACAGGCGGTAGACGCGGGTCGAATCCAGAACGCCCATGACCAGGATCAGCGTCACCAGATTGGATGGCAGCACCGACAGCACGACAAGGGCCATGATCAATGTCGGGATCGACATCAGGAGATCGACGAGACGCGACAGAAGCGTGTCGAACCAGCCGCCGAACACCGCGGCCGAGAAGCCGAGGATGGCACCGAGCGAGAACGACAGCGCGGTCGCCAGCACCGCGATGAACAGGGTGATTCGGGCGCCGTAGATCATGCGCGACAACAGATCGCGGCCGAGATTGTCGGTGCCCAGCCAATGCGCCGCCGACATCGGTTCCCAAGGGACGTCGCTGACGATCTCGGCATTGCCATGCGGCGCGATCCACGGCGCAAAAATTGCTGCCAGCACGAACAGCGCCGTCAGCACGATGCCGACCAATGCCGGGATGGGGATGCGTTTGATGACGAGCATACCCGCCCCCCTCATTTCGGATGTCTGAGGCGCGGATTGGCGATGATCGCCGCTATGTCCGCGATGATGTTCAGGCTGATGTAGACGGCGGCGAAGATCAGCCCGACCGCCTGCACCACCGGCACGTCACGCTTGGTGACGTGGTCGACGAGGTATTGGCCCATGCCTGGATAGACAAAGATAACTTCGACCACGACGACGCCGACGATCAGGTAAGCGAGATTGAGCATCACGACGTTGATGATCGGCGCAATGGCATTGGGGAAGGCATGCCTGCGGATGACCGCGAAGGCCGAAAGCCCCTTGAGTTCGGCGGTTTCGACATAGGCCGACTGCATGACATTGAGGATCGCGGCGCGCGTCATGCGCATCATATGGGCTAGCACCACCAGGGTCAGCGCCGCCGCCGGCAGTGCGATGGCCTGAATGCGTTCGCCGAAAGGCATCCCGTCATAGACAGTGGAAATGGCGGGAAACCATTGATGTTGCACCGCGAAGAAAAAGACGAGCACATAGCCGACGAAGAATTCCGGGAAGGACGTCGAGGCCAGCGCCAGTCCCG
Source organism: Mesorhizobium sp. M0590 (assembly GCF_040320905.1). NCBI lineage: Bacteria > Pseudomonadati > Pseudomonadota > Alphaproteobacteria > Hyphomicrobiales > Phyllobacteriaceae > Mesorhizobium > Mesorhizobium sp. M0590. The sequence continues at coordinate 176,155 of NZ_JAMYQN010000002.1, read as the reverse complement.
AGATCAGCTTGTCGACCCAGCCATTGCGGTAGCGCACCGCGATCAGCCCGAGGATGATCGCCAGCGGCACCGCGACGACCGCCGCCCAGAAGGCGAGGAACAGCGTGTTCCACAGCCTTCCCTTGATAGAGGTTGCGATATCCTGACCGCTCGACATCGCCGTGCCGAGATCACCGGTCAGAATGCCGCCGAGCCAGCGAAAATAACGGATGTAAGCGGGATCATTGAGGCCGAGCTGCTCGCGCAGATTGGCGAGCGACTCCGGTGTCGCCGACTGTCCTAGGATGGCTTGCGCGACGTCGCCGGGCAGGATCTGGGTGCCGGCGAAGATCAGGACCGAAACGGCCAACAGCAGCAGAATGCCCAGCGCAATGCGCTGGGCCACCAGTTTCACGATGGGTGAGGACATATCCGCAAGGCCGGGCTCAGGCTTCGAGCCAGCACTTCGCCAGAGCATATCCGTTCATCAACTCCTGATGCGGATCATCCACCCACCCGGCAACCTTGGCGCCCGTCGCGTCGATAAACTGATTGAACATCGGCAGGATCAGGCCGCCCTCGTCGCGCACCATCACAGCCATGTCGTGGTACATTGCCTTGCGCTTGGCCTCGTCGAGCTCGGCGCGAGCCGCCAGCACCATCTTGTCGAAATCCGGACGCTTGAACCGTGTGTCGTTCCAGTCGGCCGTCGACAGATAGGCAGTCGAGTACATCTGGTCCTGCGTCGACCGGCCGCCCCAGTAGGAGGCGCAGAAGGGCTGCTTGTTCCAGACTTCCGACCAATAGCCGTCGCCCGGCTCGCGCTTGATCTCCAGCGTGATGCCGGCCTTGGCAGCACTCTGCTGGAACAGCTGTGCAGCATCGACGGCACCGGGGAAGGCGACGTCCGACGTCCGGAGCAGGACGGCACCGTCATGGCCCGACTTCTTGTAGTGGAACTTGGCCTTGTCGGGATCGTATTTGCGCTGCTCGATTTCGGTGAATAGCGGGTACGATGCATTGATCGGGAAGTCGTTGCCGAGCGAGCCATAGCCACGCAGCACCTTGTTCAGCATCTCCTCGCGGTCGATCGCCAGCTTCAACGCCATCCGCAAATCGTTGTTGTCGAACGGCGCGGTGTTGCAGTGCATGATGAAGACGTAGTGGCCGGGTCCCGAATGGTTGCGGATGGTGACGCCGGGCACGCGCTTGATCAGATCGACGATCTTCGGCTCGACGCGGTTGATCATGTGGACCTGGCCGCCCTGCAGGGCGGCCGTGCGCGCCGTGGCGTCGTTGATGACGATGATCTCTATCTGGTCGGCATGGCCCATCTTGTCGCCCTGCCAATAATTGGCGAAGCGCTCGCCGCCATGGCGCACGCCGGGCTCGTTGGTGGTGACCTTGTAAGGACCCGCCGAGATGCCGGCATCGGCCTTGTCCTTGCCGCCATTCGGCTGAATGATCAGGTGATAGTCGCTAAGCAGGTAGGGCAGGTCGGCATTCGGCTCCTTCAGCGTCAGCACCACTTCCTTGCCGCTGGCCTTGATGCTCTCGATGCCTTTCATATAACCGAGCGCACCGGACTTTGACTTCTCGTCCGAATGGCGTTCGAGGGTGGCGGCCACGTCCTCTGCGGTCACCTTCTTGCCGTTGTGGAACTCGACGCCATCGCGGATCTTCAGCGTCCAGGTCTTGGCGTCGTCCGACGAGCCGATCTCCTCGGCGATGCGGTTCTCGAGCTTGCCTTCGGGAGACAGTTCGACGATCAGTTCGCCCCACATCTTGCCGAAGGCGAACGGCACCTGCGTCATAAACAGCGCCGGATCGAGGCTGTTGGTGGACTCGCCACCGACCAGGCCGGCCTTGAGCGTGCCGCCCTTGACCGGACCCGCCGCGCGGGAAGCGCTGGATAGCAGCGAATTGGCGATGGTTGCGGTGACGCCAAGCGCTGCTGCCCGGCCGAGAAAATCGCGACGGCTCAGCTTGCCGGACGCAACGCGCCGGCTCAGATATTCCAGTTCGTTTGACATGTTGAGTTCCTCACTCTGCTGGTCCGACCTTATGGTCGTTTTTCTCATTTCTATCGGGAGAATAATGACCGTAAGGGAAAGCGGTAAGCAAGACCGAATGCGACATGCCGTGGCGTAAATCGTGCGTCGCAATTGGACCAATCGCTATAAGCGCTCAAAGCAGTGCGCGCGGGATTTTCTCCTCGAAGTTGCGCTCGAAGACCAGTTTTTCGCCTTCGTAGGCTTCGATTCTGGCGCTAACCACGAAGCTTTGCGCGTCGGACCGCATTTCGGCGAAGGTTTCGGTGCGCACCGACCATCCATTTCGCGACAGCGTCTGGGTCCAATGCGTCTTGCCCGAGGCTGACAGCGGATTGTCGGGATGGATCGCCCATGTCTCTCTGGCGATGCTGCCATTGGCGAGGCCATGCTCCAGGTCGCGCACCTCACCGAAATCGTCGACGATGGAAAGCGTAATCATTCCGGTCTTTTCGTCGCGATCGACATGACGCTCGGAATTGGCGGGCCGAAGCGTCTCCGTTGCCCAGGGCGCAGCACCTTCGGGAGCGGGGAAGGTGACCTCGTCGCCTGTCGCCGGCGGGCGTACCGGCAGCATCAATGTCGCGGCCGACAATTCGAGCCGGACCGGCTCCGGCGACGGCCAGATCATCGGCCAGTAGGCGTTCGAAACGGCAACGCGCAAGCGATGGCCGGCCGGCACGCGATAGGCGCATTGGTCGAGCACCACCCGGGCGCTGACGGTTTCGCCGGGCACCAGCGCTTCGGGAAATTCGTGCGAGTTGCGATGCGTCAGGTTGAGCACGCCGTACGAGATCAGCTCCGATGCCCCGTCCGGATGGACGTCGCACAGCCGAACCGCGATGTTCGCCTGGCGCCGGTCCGACGAGACGCTGACCACAACTTCGGGAGCACCGACAATGTCGACCGTTTCGGTCAGCACCGGCTGGTCGAAGCACACCGACAGCGCATCGTCGGGGCGCTGGTCACCCGGCAGTTCCGGGCCGAAGGTGAAGGGGAAATATTCGCCGCCGGCGAGGCCGCAGCTTTGCGGCGAAGCGACGATAGCGTGGTTGCCTTCAGCGATAAGCTCAACCTCTTGCGTCTTGATGTTGGGTGACGGCCATTCCGATTCAGCGACCCAGCGGCCCGGCCGCTCGGGATGCCAGCGTGCCGGACGCACGCTGTCCATGACATAGGCGCGGTAGGCGGGGTCGGCCTCGACGCCGGTGTCGATGTCCTTCAGCCAGCGGTCCCACCAGCGCAAGGCCTCCTGCAGGAAGCCGATGCGCGGTTCGGGCGCGGCGTAATGCGGGTATTTGTGGATCCACGGGCCGACGATGCCCTTGACCGGCGCCTCGATATTGACGGCGAGATGGGAAATCGTATTGCGATAGCCATCATGCCAGCCGCCGATCGACAGCACCGCGGCATGGATGGCGGAATAGTCCTCGCAGATCGAGCCGCGCCTCCAATAGGCATCGCGATGCTGGTGCTTCAGCCACAGCGGTGCCAGGAATGGCTGGTTCTCCAGCCTGGTCAGCCACAGGTCGCGCCATCTGTTGTCGCCGGCCAGCAACGGATCCGGCGGCCTTGACGAATAGGACAGCATGGTCGAGGCCCAGCCGAAATTCTCGATCAGCAGGCAGCCGCCCTTGTAGTGGATGTCGTCGGCATAGCGGTCGACCGTCGAACAGAGACTGATGGCCGCCTTCAGCGCCGGCGGCTGCTTAGACGCCACCTGCAGGCAGTTGAAGCCGCCCCACGAAATGCCCATCATGCCGACATTGCCGTTGCACCAGGGCTGGTCCGCCGCCCAGGCGATGACGTCGCAAGCGTCCTGCAATTCCTGCTCGGAATATTCGTCGTCCATCAGCCCTTCGGAATCGCCATTGCCGCGCATGTCGACGCGGATCGAGGCGTAGCCGTGGCCGGCAAAATAGGGATGCGTCAGCTGATCACGATAGATCGTGCCGTCGCGCTTGCGATAGGGCAGGTGTTCGAGGATTGCCGGCACTGGGTCGTCGGCAGCATCGGCCGGCATCCACACCCGCGCCGACAGCCGGCAGCCGTCCGGCATGATGATCCCCATATCCGGAAATTCGACGATCTTTCGGGGGAATTCAGTGACGATTTTCATGCGGGCGAACTCCAGGAGCGCCAGATGATGGAGCCCGTGAGAGCGCGTCATGGGCCAGTCAACGAATTCGGCTGGTCAATCCGCGTCAATTCAGCGGAATGTCGTTTTCGTCCTTGCCGGCCTGATAGGCGCCGGACAATTCGTCATAGCGCGTTGATATTGTGTGGATGCGCGCTTCCAGCCGACCGCGCTCGGGGTCCGGCAGCGAGCGCACCAATTTGCGGATCGAAAAGCTCTTCCAATAGGCATTCTCGGCATTGTAGCCGCCGGGATCGAGGGTGAAGACCTCTTTCAGGATCTTCAAATCGTGCGGGATGTCGAAGCTGTCGCGCGAGTCCTCGTGGCTGAACAGATAGAAGAAATTGTCGAAGCCGGTCCAGGTGATCGCCGACAGGCAGAGCGAGCAAGGTTCGTGCGTGGCAAGAAAGATCGCGTCCTTGGTATCGACGCGCTCGGCCTTCGGCATTTCGTAGAAGCGCTTCAGGCAGTGCACCTCGCCGTGCCAGAGCGGGTTTTCGGTCTCGTTGTTGGTTTCGGCAAGCACCAGCGAACGGTCGTCCTTGCGCAGGATCGCCGCGCCGAACAACTTGTTGCCATGCGCGACGCCCTCGGCCGTCTTCGGCACGATGTCGTGCTCTATGACATCGAGCAGGCGGTCGATCAGCGAAATGTCGGTCACCACCGGCTCCCATCGGGAAGATGTATCTCGTAGGCGTGAGAGAAGTGGCACTCTTCGAGGTTGGAGCCGTCACCGCCACGGTCGACGACCAGGAAGTCCTGCGGCTCGCCGATCGGCGTCAGCACGCCGTGCCACAAATTGCGCGGATAGTTGATGCCTTGCCCGGGCGCGGTGATGAAGGCCTGCGGCTCGCCCGGGCCCCCCTCGCCGTCATGGCAGACGACGACCAGGAACGGCCGTGGTGACAGCGGGATGAAGGCCTGGCTGCCAAACGGATGGCGCTCCACCATGGTAAGCTTCAACGGCAGCTCATAGGGCGTGCCACGCACCATCGAGATCAGCACGCGCGCATTCGGCCCTCGTGCTTCCGCGGTGGCGAGGTCATGGTAGCGCTCGGCCTTGCCGCCATTGATCGGATAGTGGTTGTCGCCGCCCATATCGATGACGTCGCCGAATTCGGCGAAATTCTCGCGGGTCAGCGGCCGCGCGACGATGCGGGTCATGGTGTAGGTCTCGCGACGCCGGCGCTGCCAAGCTTGGCGTGGCGGTTGACGTCCTTGTAGAGGAGATAGCGGAATTTGCCTGGCCCGCCGGCATAACAAGCCTGCGGGCAGAAGGCGCGCAGCCACATATAATCGCCAGCCTCGACCTCGACCCAATCCTGGTTGAGACGATAGACCGCCTTGCCCTCCAGCACATAGAGCCCGTGCTCCATGACATGCGTCTCGGCGAAAGGAATGACCGCGCCCGGCTCGAGCGTGACGATGGTGACATGCATGTCGTGACGCATGTCGGCCGGATCGACGAAGCGCGTGGTCGCCCATCGGCCTTCGGTACCCGGCATCGGCGTCGGCGCGATTTCCTGTTCGTTGACGAAGAACGCTTGCGGCGGCTCGATGCCGTCGACTGCATCATAAGTCTTGCGGATCCAGTGGAAGCGGACGGCGGCGCCGCTTTCATTGTGCACCGTCCACCCACTCGCCGGCGGCAGGAAGGCAAAGCCGCCCGGCATTAAGCTATGTTTCTTGCCGGCAAGCGAAACGCTTAGCTCGCCTTCGACCACGAACAGCGCACCTTCGGCGGCGGCGTCAAGCTCAGGGTGGTCGCTGCCGCCGCCAGGCGCGAGCTCGACGATATATTGCGAAAACGTCTCGGCAAAACCCGACAGCGGCCGCGACAGCACCCAGACGCGTGTCCCATCCCAGAACGGCAAGGCGCTGGTGACGATGTCCTGCATCACGCCCTTGGGGATGACGGCATAGGCCTGTGTGAACACAGCGCGGCCGGTCAGCAATTCGCTCTGGCCGGGATGTCCGCCCTGCGGCGCATAATAGGTTCGCTCGGCCATTTTCATCATATCCATAAATTCAAGCCTGTTGCGGACGCCAAGGCCTATCGCGGCAGCCAAAGCCTATTGCGGAAGCATGTCCTTGAGACGAAGCAGCGCGATGCGCTCGACCTGTCTGCAGGCGGTTTCGAATTCGACATCGTGGCTGTTGCCAATACGCGCCTCGAACTCGGCCAGGATCTCCCCCTTGGTCTTGTCTTTCACCGCAATAATGAAGGGGAAACCGAAACTGGTGACGTAGGCGGCATTGAGTTTTGCGAACAGCTCGCGCTCCTTGTCGGTCAGCGCGTCGAGGCCGGCCGAAGCCTGTTCCCTCGACGATTCCGCCGTCAGCCGCTTGGCCTGCGCCAGTTTTCCGGCAAGGTCGGGATGCGCATTGAGCACGGAAAGCCGATCGGCCTCGCTTGCCGCGCGAAAGACGCGGCAGAGCGCATTGTGCAGGCCGCCGGCACTTTCATGCGCCGGGCCGAGCTCCAGCTCATAAGCGCGCTCGGCAATCCACGGCGAATGCTCGAACACGCCGCCAAATGTATGGACGAAGGCCTCGAATTCCATTTTCGACGGGCGCAGCGCCGGCAACCGGAACGGATGCGTCTCCTGCCAATGTTTTGCGATGTCGATGCGCCGTGCCAGCCAGACCTTGTCGTGTGATTTGACGTAGTCGATGAAGCGCTTCAGTGCCGCGACCCGGCCCGGCCGGCCGACGAGGCGGCAGTGCAGGCCGATGTTCATCATGCGCGGCCGTCCTGCCTTGCCCTCGGCATAGAGCGTATCGAAACTATCCCTGAGATAGGCAAAGAACTGGTCGCCCGAGTTGAAGCCTTGCGGCGTGGCAAAGCGCATGTCGTTGGCGTCGAGCGTATAGGGGATGACCAGCTGCGGCTTCGCCGACCCGTCCGGTGCCACATGCTCGAACCAGTAGGGCAGTTCGTCGTCATAGGTGTCCGACGCATAGTCGAAGCCGCCCTCTTCCGCCGCCAGCCGCACCGTGTTGATCGAGGTGCGCCCGGTGTACCAGCCGGTCGGCCGCGCGCCTGTGACCTCATAATGCAGCCGGATCGCCGCTTCCATGTCGCGGCGCTCGTCTTCTGGCGCATGGTCGCGGTAGTCGATCCATTTCAGCCCGTGCGAGGCGATCTCCCAGCCGGCCTCCTGCATCGCCGCAACCTGATCGGGCGAACGCGCCAGGGCCGTGGCGACGCCGTAGCAGGTGACCGGCACTTGCGCCGCGCTGAACAGGCGCAGCAATCGCCAGAAGCCGGAACGGGCGCCGTATTCGTAGATCGATTCCATGTTCCAGTGGCGCTGGCCGGGCCAGGGCGCGGCGCCGACGATCTCCGACAGGAAAGCCTCCGAAGCCTTGTCGCCGTGCAGGACGCAATTCTCGCCGCCCTCTTCGTAATTGACGACGAACTGCACCGCGACATGCGCGCCGCCGGGCCATTTCGGATCCGGCGGATTGGCTCCGTAGCCGCGCATGTCTCGTTCGTAACGCATTCTCGCTCCTGCCGGAAATTGTGATCAGGATAGTCGAAAGGAGTGCCTGCGCATTCCCCCGAAATTTTTGAAAGTGTTTTTGTCGCGCTCCGCTCGACCGGGACTTATGCATCGCCTTTAATTGGCGCACAATTCATGAATAGTGTTCGACCGTTCAGGGAATGGAGCAGCCAGTGGCGGAAACGTCGAAAGCCGAAGGCGGGCGCCTGACGACCCACGTCCTCGACACTGCGGCCGGCAAACCGGCGGCCGGTCTGTCGATCGAGCTCTATCATCTTGACGGTCAGGCCCGGACGCATCTGAAAACGGTCGTCACCGATGATGACGGCCGTTGCGATGCTCCGCTGCTTGCCGGCGCGGAATTCCGTACCGGCGAATACGAGCTGGTCTTTGCGGCTGGCGATTATCTGCGCCGGCAAGGGACAAAACTGCCGGAACCGGCCTTCCTCGACCATGTGCCGATCCGCTTCGGTATGGCCGAGCCGGTGCACTATCATGTGCCGCTGCTTCTGTCCCCGTACGGCTATTCGACTTACCGGGGAAGCTGAGATGGCCGGGATCAAGACACGCAACGAAATCCGGTTCATCCTCAATGGCGAGGACGTCGCGCTCAGCACGGTTGCACCCGACCAGACCCTGCTCGATTGGTTGCGGCTCGACCGCTCGCTGCGCGGCACCAAGGAAGGTTGCGCCGAGGGCGACTGTGGCGCCTGCACGGTGCTGGTCGGCAGGCTCTCCGGTGGAACACTGGTCTATGAAAGCGTCAATGCCTGCATCCGCTTCCTTGGCTCGCTAGACGGCACACATGTCGTGACCGTCGAGCATCTGCGCGGCGACGCAGGAAAACTGCATCCCGTGCAGCAGGCGATGGTCGATTTCCACGGCTCGCAATGCGGCTTCTGCACACCGGGTTTCGTCATGTCGCTTTATGCTCTGTGGATGCGGGCGCCGGAGCCGTCGGACGCCGCCATCGAAAAGGCGCTGCAAGGCAATCTCTGCCGCTGCACCGGCTACGAGGCGATAATGCGCGCCGCACGTGCCATCTCCAGCTACGGCACGGCGGCAAAGGATCCGTTGGCGGCGGAGCGCAAGGCAGTCACGGCCAAGCTCGAAGCGATGAAGGACGGTTCGCGCATCGAGATCGGCTCCGGCAACAAGCGGCTGATCGTGCCGGCCAATGCCGACGATCTGGCCAGCGTACTCGTCAAGGAGCCGGGCGCCACTGTCGTCGCGGGTTCGACCGATGTCGGCCTTTGGGTGACCAAGCACATGCGCGATATTGCGCCGGCGGTTTTCATCGGCAATCTCGATGGTCTGTGCGGGATTTCCGAGGACAAGGGCGTCGTCTCGATCGGCGCCGGTGTCACCTATAGCGAAGCCTTCTCGACGCTGGCGAAACGCATCCCGGCGCTCGGCCCGCTATTCGATCGAATCGGCGGCGATCAGGTGCGCAACATGGGCACCATCGGCGGCAATATCGCCAACGGTTCGCCGATCGGCGATACGCCGCCGCCGCTGATCGCACTCGGTGCCCGCCTGACGCTGCGCCGCGGCGACAAGCTGCGGACGATCCCACTCGAGGATTTTTTCATCGCTTATGGCCGACAGGACAGGCAGCCCGGCGAATTCGTCGAGGCCGTGCATGTTCCGGTGCCGGGTAGCGAGACGAAATTTGCCGTCTACAAGATCACCAAGCGCCGCGACGAAGACATCACAGCAGCGCTAGGCGCGTTTTTCCTGAAGCTCGCCGAGCATGGCACGGTGGCGGATGTGCGCATCGCCTATGGCGGCATGGCGGCAACGCCGAAGCGAGCCTTTGGCGTCGAAAAGGCATTGCTTGGCAGGCCCTGGACGGAAGCGACGGTCGAGGCGGCGATGGCCGCGTATGCCGACGATTTCACGCCGCTGACCGACATGCGGGCAAGCGCCGAATACCGGGCGCTGGCGGCGCGCAACCTGCTGCTGCGCTTCTTTGCCGAAACCACCGGCACCCGGGCGCCGATCCAGGTATCACGGCACGAGGCGGCATGATGAACAAGCACGCCACCCCAAACCTGAAGGCAAAAAAAATCGCCGGCGGCGTCGCCACCGACCAGCGCCATGATTCCGCGCACAAGCATGTCAGTGGCACGGCCGTCTATATCGACGACATGCCGGAACCGGCCGGCACGCTGCATGGCTGCCTTGGGCTTTCGACGGCGACGCATGCCACCATCACCAGCATGGACCTTTCGGCGGTGCGCGCCGCACCCGGCGTCATCGACGTGCTGACGGCGAGCGACGTGCCAGGCGAGAACGACATTTCGCCGACCGGCCGTCACGACGAGCCGGTGCTGGCCGACGGCAAGGTGCAATTCTTTGGCCAGCCGATCTTCTGCGTCATTGCCGAAACCCGCGAGCAGGCGCGCCGTGCAACGAGGCTGGCCAAGGTCGAATACAAGGAATTGCCGTTCGTCGCCGATGTCGGTGAGCTCGATCCACGGATGGATAAGCTGGTCACGCCGCCGCTGACGCTGAAGCGCGGTGATGCAGCGGTTGCGATCAAGGCGGCGCCGCGCCGGCTGAAGGGAAAGATGCGCATAGGCGGCCAGGAGCATTTCTATCTCGAAGGCCATATCGCCTTGGCCATCCCCGGCGAGGACCACGACGTCACCATCTATTCCTCGACCCAACACCCGAGCGAAATCCAGCACATGGTCAGCCACGCGCTCGGTGTTCCGAGCCACGCGGTGACGGTGGAAATCCGCCGGATGGGCGGCGCTTTCGGCGGTAAGGAAACGCAAGGCAATCAGTTTGCGGCATTGGCCGCTATCGCCGCGAAGAAACATCATCGGGCCGTGAAAATCCGGCCCGACCGCGACGACGACATGATCGCCACCGGCAAACGCCACGATTTCCTCGTCGACTACGAGGTCGGCTTCGACGACGAGGGCAATATTCTGGGCGTAGATTTCATGTTCGCGGCGCGCTGCGGCTTCTCGGCCGACCTCTCCGGCCCGGTCACTGACCGCGCGCTGTTCCATTGCGACAACACCTATTTCTGGCCGGCGGTGCACGCGCAATCGGCGCCGCTCTACACCAACACGGTATCGAACACTGCCTTTCGCGGCTTCGGCGGCCCGCAAGGCATGGTCGGCGCCGAGCGCGTCATCGACGAAGTCGCGTTTGCCGTCGGCAAGGACCCGCTCGAAATCCGCAAGAAGAATTTCTACGGCACCAGCGACCGCAACATCACGCCCTATCACCAGACGGTCGAGGACAACATCATCCACCGCATCGTCGCCGAACTGGAGGCGAGTTCCGACTATGCGAGGCGCCGCCGCACCATCGATGCTTTCAATGCCAACAGCCCCTTCATCAAGCGCGGACTGGCGCTGACGCCGGTCAAGTTCGGCATCTCGTTCACCGCCACCCACTACAACCAGGCCGGCGCGCTGGTGCATGTCTATACCGATGGTTCGGTGCATCTGAACCACGGCGGCACCGAGATGGGGCAGGGCCTCTATGTCAAGGTGGCGCAGGTCGTGGCGGAAGAGTTCCAGATCGACCTCGATCAGGTCAAGATCACCGCGACGACGACCGGCAAGGTGCCGAATACCTCGGCCACCGCCGCGTCTTCCGGCTCCGACCTCAACGGCATGGCGGCGCAGAATGCCGCCCGCCAGATCAAGGACCGGTTGATCAATTTTGCCGTCGAGAGATACCAGGTGCCGCGGGACCAGGTGCTGTTCCTGCCCAACCGCGTGCGCATCGGCAACCAGGAGATCGCCTTCGCCGATCTCGTCAGGCAGGCCTATATGGCGCGCATCCAGCTTTCGGCGGCGGGTTTCTACAAGACGCCGAAAATCCATTGGGACCGCGACAAGGGCGAGGGCCATCCCTTCTACTATTTCGCCTATGGCGCCGCGTGCTCGGAAGTTTCGGTCGATACGCTGACCGGCGAATATGTCGTCGAGCGCACCGACATCCTGCACGAAACCGGCCGCTCGCTGAACCGCGCCATCGACCTCGGCCAGATCGAGGGCGGCTTCATCCAGGGCATGGGCTGGCTGACGACGGAGGAACTGTGGTGGGACGACAAGGGGCGGCTGCGTACCCATGCTCCATCGACCTACAAGATCCCGCTCGCGTCGGACCGGCCGAAGATTTTTAATGTGACTTTGGCCGACTGGGCGCAAGCAGGCGAGCCGACGGTGCACCGCTCCAAGGCGGTCGGCGAGCCGCCCTTTCCGCTCGCAATGTCGGTGCTGCATGCGCTGTCGGACGCAGTTGCGAGCGTTGCCAGCCACAAGATCTGCCCACGCCTCGACCCGCCGGCCACGCCGGAGCGTGTGCTGATGGCGATCGAACGGCTGAAGCGGGAAGCCAGGACCGGCGCTTGAATCCCGGAAAACGTGCAATTCAGGCCGAAAAACTCTATATTTCCCGATAGGGAACGCGAATGATGAACGCGAAAGTGCAGAGCCTGAAAGCCTTTCTTGCCGGCGCCGGCCGGGTCGCCTTCGTTGAGGTGGCCGGGACAAAAGGTTCGACGCCGCGCGAGACGGGTGCCTTCATGCTCGTCTCGGGATCGGCCACTTTCGGCACGATCGGCGGCGGCCAGCTCGAATACATGGCGACCGACAAAGCGCGGCAGATGCTTGGTCGATCTGCCGCAGGCCCTGGCGAGGTTGGCGCCGCCCCTCATCCGCCTGCCGGCACCTTCTCCCCGTATAGTGACGGGGAGAAGGGGGCTGGCCGCAACGCTGTCGCCACGCTCGACATCGCGCTCGGCCCGGAGATCGGGCAGTGCTGCGGCGGCAGAGTCGAGCTGCTGATCCGGCTGGTCGACCCCGCGCTTGAGGCCAAGCTTGTTGCGGAGGCGGAGGCCGAGGCGGCGCACCTGCCGCATGTTTACATCTTCGGCGGCGGCCATGTCGGCCAGGCGCTGGCCTCCGCGGTGGCCTTGCTGCCGGTGCATGTCGTCGTTGTCGAGACGCGAGCCGAGGCGCTCGAAGGCATGCCGGAAGCGGTCGAAACCAAGCTGACGCCGATGCCTGAGGCGATGGTGCGCGAAGCCCCGGCTGGATCCGCCTTCGTCGTCCTTACACATGACCATGCGCTGGACTTCCTGATCATCGCCGAGGCGCTGAAACGCCGGGATGCCGCCTATGTCGGCATGATCGGCTCCAGAACCAAGAAGGCGACGTTCCGGAACTGGTTCCTTAAGTCGGCGGACGGAAGCGAGGCGGAATTTGCCCGCCTCGTCTCGCCGATCGGCGGCGATGCGGTGAAAGACAAGCGTCCGCAAGTCATTGCAGCGCTCGCCGCGGCCGAAATCATAACGGCATTGGCGAGGTATTATTTACCCGTCGACGGGCCAAAATATTCCCAATCACCGGGCGGTGGTCGGTCGACCGCATCATCGTCGCAGACTTTTTGATGCTATGAACGAAAGACTGGAGCAGTTGGCGCGTAAGGCCGAGAAAAACACGAGCAGCGCATATTGATGAAACAGCTTGTCATAGCTCTTCTGGCTGCTTTTGCAGTTTTCTTGGCGTCTACAATAGGATCGCGAACGCCCGCTGCGCGACACGCCGGCGAGCAAACACTCCGCGCCACCTGGTTTGTGCATGTGTTTGCGGTCCTGCTTGCGGGCTTTATCGCGGTCGTTGTGGTTGCCGGACACAGCGAAACACCGAGCGAGCAACTTCCCTGGATTTTTGGTCTACTGGTTGGCTTTGGTCTGAGCCTGATCGGGTGGATTTGGTTCTTTTATGTTCGCGTAGTCTTTTGGAATGTCGAGGGAATAGGAATCCGGCAGCCATTCATGCCGCCTCGATTTATTCGGTGGGAAGACATCGAATGGGCTGGTCGCAAATGGACAGGAGATTTCCAGCTTCGTTCCAAGAAAATCAGCATTGGCTACACCGCGTTCCAGGGCGGACACGATGAGCTAAATCGCCGGGTGAAGCTTGAGGTGCCGAAGTTCGAGAGGAATTTCTAATCGAACCCCGGCGCGCCGAGCAAATAGCGCCGTCCAAAAAGAGCTATTCCTTCTCCTGCGTGTGCGCCTCAAGGAACCACAGCAATTTGTCGAGCGAGCGCGAATAGGCGGTGAAGATGTCGGCGGTGTCGGCATCGCCCGCGCCAGCCGCCTCGTCGATCGCCGCGCGTGCCCGCTTGGCGGTTGCGGCATAGCGGTCGATCAGCGCCGCTAGATGGTCTCGGGTCTTGTGGATGTCGGTCGGATAGGCCTCCAGCATAGTCGCCTTCGACACCTCCTGCGAGGTGCCGAGCGCCGTGCCGCCGAGCTGTACGGCGCGCTCGGCAATGGTGTCGACATGGCCGTCGATCTCCTCGCGGAACGTGTCGAGCATCTCGTGGATGGCGATGAATTGCGGTCCCTTGACGTTCCAGTGCGCCTGCTTGGTGATCAAGGCCAGATCGATGGCGTCGGCGAGGCGGGCATTGAGAAGATCGATACACTCTTTCTTGGCATTGGATTGCAGGTCATTGCGGGTGGCGATGGCATCCATGATCGGCTCCTGTGGCGGTTGCGTCCGCGTGGTTTGAAAAGAGGGCGAAGTTTGGGATGGTCAATCGAATATGCGCGCAGACGCCCTCATCGCCGCGGCACAGCATCCCAAAACGGCGATCTCCGACTTTCGTTCCGCTCGTCGTTTTACGCCGGCGTTTTCAAGCCCAGATGGTCGCGCAGCGTGCTACCTTCATAATCCTTCCGGAAAAGCCCGCGCCGCTGCAGCTCCGGCACGACAAGCGTGGCAAAGGCTTCGAGTTCGCCGGGAAAATAGGATGGCATGACGTTGAAACCGTCTGCCGCGCCGCCCTCGAAGCGTGCCTCGAGCTGGTCGGCGATCTGGGCCGGAGTTCCGACGACGCGCCAATGACCGCGCGCGCCGGCGAAATGACGGGCAAGCTGGCGGATGGACAGCTTGTCGCGGCGGGATTGCTCGATGACGAGCGCCTGCCGGCTCTGCATGCCTTCGCTGGCCGGCAGCTCGGGCAGCGGTCCGTCGATGGGATAGCGCGCGAGATCGGATATGCTGAGATAGCTGGAAAGCAGCGCGACGCCGACATCGTCCGGTATCAGCTCCTGCAGTTCATCATGTTTTGCCCGGGCTTCCGCTTCGCTTGCCGCGACGACCGGCGCGACGCCGGGCATGATCTTGACGTCCTCCGGCTCGCGCCCATGGGGCGCCAGCCGTCCCTTGAGGTCGTCGTAGAAGGCCTTTGCCTCCTCGAATGTTTGCGCCGCAGTGAACACCACATCGGCGGTCCGGGCGGCGAGATCGCGGCCCTCGTCCGACGCTCCTGCCTGAACCATGACCGGCGCACCTTGTGGCGAGCGCGGCAGATCGAGCGGGTCGCGCACCGAAAAACTTCTGCCTTCGTGTCCACCCTGGCCTCGCCAAAGGCCGGTAACCACGGCAGCGAATTCGCGCGCGCGTTCGTAGCGGTCCGCATGTGGGCGCAGTCCGGTCGAGCCGAAATTGGCGGCCTCGATCTGGCTCGCCGAAGTGACGAGGTTCCAGCCGGCTCGGCCACCGCTCAGATGGTCGAGCGACAGGAAGGTCCGCGCCAGTCCGTAAGGCTCGTTATAGCTCGTCGACGCCGTGGAGACGAGGCCGATGCGCTCCGTCTGGACGGCGAGCGCGGCAAGCAGGCTTATCGGCTCGAAGCCGATCGAGCGCGACGTTTGGCTGGCGATGTTGCCATTGGCCTCGCGCACGCCGGCGGCGTCCTCGCAGAAGATCATGTCGAATTTGGCTGCTTCCGCCGTCCGCGCCAGCTGGATGTAATGATCGATGTCGATGCCGGCCGTGACATCCGCTTGCGGATGGCGCCAGGCGGCGATGTGGTGGCCTGTCGCCCACAGGAAGGCGCCGAGCTTCATCTGGCCTCGACCGGCGCTCATTGCCGATCCTCCCCTGCAAGCCCGAGATGGGCGCGCAGTGTCGCCGCGCTGTAGCCGGACCGGACAAGGCCGCGGCGGCGAAGCTCCGGCAGCACGAGACCGACGAAATCGTCGAGCGCCGATGTGAACGGCATGGCGATGTTGAAACCGTCGCAGGCTTTCGAGCGAAAGCACTCTTCGAGCCCGTCCGCAAACAGGTCCGGCGCGGCGGTTATTTCGGCGCTGACGGTAACGTTCATCAGCACTTTCAGCGCCTCCGGACTGCGCCCGAAGGCAAGCGCACGGCGCTTCAGATCGCCAGCCTTCGCCGGCTCGATCGATGCCTCATCCAGCAGGACGACATCGGCGGTGCGGGCGGCGATATCCGTGTCGGGCTCGGACAGGCCGGACATGACCAGCACCGGCGTGTCCTGCGGCGACCGCGCCACGTTGAGCGGCCCGCGCACGGAAAAATATTCGCCCTTGTGGTCGAGCAAATGCATCTTTTCAGGATCGAAGAAGCGGCCGCCACTTTTGTCGAACAGCAGCGCGTCTGCGTCCCAGCCTTTCCACAAGCCTTGCACGATGCCGATGAATTCCTCGACGCGCAGGCGGAAATCGTCGCCGGAAAACCCTTCCGGTCGGCTGAAATTGGCCGCCTCGCGCGGATCGGGAAACATGCTCGCGTTCCAGCCGGCGCGGCCATGGCTGATAATATCGAGCGAGGCGAAACGGCGTGCGAGGTTGTAGGGCTGGTGGGCGACCGTCGACGCCGCGGCGGCAAGGCCGATCCTGCTTGTCACCGTCGCCAGCGCCGCCACCAAGGTCGTTGCTTCGAAGCGCATTTGCCGGTTCGGCCCGCCTGCAACCGGCGCGGAATCGGCGAGCAACACCATATCCAGACCGGCCGCTTCGGCTTCTTGCACGAACCGCGTCAGCAGACTGAAGTCCGAGCCGGCGTCGGGCGGATGGGAAGGGGCGGCTTCCGGAGACAGTGAAACGGCGAGACACATTGTGGCGCCGTTGGCCATCGCTTTTCCCTGTTGAGCGAGATTCCTTGAGAATTATCTCGCCGGCTGGACGGAAAGCAACCGGCCAGCCGGCGATCATTTGCCGGCCAGAATATCCCTGATCAGCCGCTGGCAGCGCTCGGCCATGAAATCGAGCAGCAGCCGCACCTTCGGATCCTGCAGCTTCTTATGAGGGTAGACGGCGGCGAACTGCACCGGCGTCGGCGGCGTGTTGCTCAGGATCACCTTCAGCCGCTGGTCGCGGATAAACGGCTCGACCTCGAAGCGCGGCTTGTTGATGATGCCGCGGCCGGACAGCGCCCAGCCGGTCAGCACGTCGCCATCATCGGTATCGTAGGGGCCGTGCACCTCGAACTTTTGCGGTCCGTTCGGCGTCTGCAGCGTCCAGACATATTCGCGCGCGCCGGAATAGCGCAGCATCAGGCAATCGTGCTTCTTGCCGATCAACTCCTGCGGCTCGGTGGGCTCGCCGCGCGCTTCCAGATATTGCGGAGCCGCCACCAGAATGCGCTCGCATTCCATGATGCCGCGCATCCTGAGGCTGGAATCCTCGATGATGCCCAGCCGGAAGGCAACGTCGATGCCTTCCTTCATGATATCCACATTGTGGTCGGATAACCGGAGCCGCACCTCGATATCGGGGTATCTGTCGTGGAAATCCGGGATGCCGGATGCCACCAGCCGCCGCCCGAGGCCGAGCGGCGCTGTCACCTTTATGGTGCCGCGCGGCTGCCCGGATAACGCGCTGACCGCAGCTTCGGCCTCGGTGACCGCCTCCAGCACCTGCTTGGCGCCGGAGTAGAACACCGTGCCGTGCTCGGTCGGCATCAACTGCCGCGTCGTGCGGTTGAACAGCCTGACACCGAGATGCTTCTCGAGCTCCTTGATGCGATTGGAAGCGACTGCCGGCGAAATGCGCATGTCGCGCCCAGCCGCCGATAAATTCCCGAGCTCGACGACGCGGACGAAAACGGCGATGTTGTCGAGATAGGCCATGCGGCTTTCGTGGCTCTCATGTGGCAGCGTGTAACGAGCCTAGTATTTTCCAAATTTTTTTGAAAGTCATCGTGCAGCTCGGCTCTTTCCGTTTGCGCTCCAGTCCGTAAAGTCAGTGGATCGGCAGGGACGATTTTTTCATGATGGATTTCGCGATATTCTGGGATTGGCTGAGTTTCGCCGTGCGCTGGCTGCATGTCGTCACCGGTATCGCCTGGATTGGATCGTCCTTTTATTTCGTCGCGCTCGATCTCGGGCTGCGCCAGCGTCCGGGCATGCCTGCCGGAGCCTTCGGCGAGGAATGGCAGGTGCATGGCGGCGGCTTCTACCATGTGCAGAAATATCTGGTGGCGCCGGCTGAGATGCCCGAGCATCTGACCTGGTTCAAGTGGGAATCCTACGCCACCTGGCTGTCGGGCTTCGCCATGCTGTGCGTCGTCTACTATGCCGGGGCGGACCTGTTCCTGATCGATCCGAATGTCCTTGCCATGTCGGTGCCTACAGGCATCTTGCTGTCGCTGGCGACGATCGGCGTCGGCTGGGTGGTCTACGATCTCTTGTGCCGTTCGCCGCTTGGCAACAGCGACACCGGCCTGATGCTGGTGCTCTACGGCGTGCTGGTGTTCATCGCCTGGGGCCTGACCCACCTGTTCACCGGCCGCGCCGCTTTCCTGCATCTCGGCGCCATCACCGCGACGATCATGTCGGCCAACGTTTTCATGGTCATCATCCCCAACCAGAAGATCGTCGTCGCCGACCTGATCGCCGGCCGTAAGCCCGATCCGAAATACGGCAAGATCGCCAAACAGCGCTCGCTGCACAACAACTACCTGACGCTGCCGGTTTTGTTCCTGATGCTGTCGAACCATTATCCGCTGGCGTTCGGCACAGAGTTCAACTGGGTCATCGCCTCGCTGGTGTTCATCATCGGCGTGCTGATCCGGCACTATTTCAACACCAGGCATGCGCGCAAAGGCAATCCGACCTGGACCTGGCTGGCGGCCGCCGTCCTGTTCGTCGTCATCATCTGGCTGTCGACGGCACCGAAGCTGCTGACCGGCGAGGTGAGGGCCTCGTCGGCTGCACAGGTCTACGTCGCCTCGGCGCATTTTCCCGCCGTGCGCGATACGGTGCTTGGCCGCTGTTCGATGTGCCATGCGGCGGACCCGTCCTACGCGGGCATTTACCACGCGCCTAAGGGCGTGATGCTCGACACCGATGCCGGCATCGCCGAGCACGCCGGCGAGATCTACCTGCAGGCCGGCCGCAGCCACGCCATGCCGCCCGCCAACGTCACCCAGATCACCGACAAGGAACGGGCACTGCTGGTAGCCTGGTTCGAAGGCGCGGGGAAATAGCATGACCAGCACGCTCCTGCGCGGCCGCACGCTGTCGTTTTTGCGCTGGCCAGAAACCATCGACGACCATTCCGCCTGGCATTACGAGCAAGATGGCGGCCTGCTGATGCGCGACGGCAGGATCGTTGCCGCGGGCGCCTATGCCGAGGTCGAGAAAAAGGCGGGCGAGGGAACAAAAAAAATCGACCACAGGCCGCATCTGCTGCTGCCCGGATTCATCGATGCGCACGCGCATTTTCCGCAGATGCAGGTCATCGCTTCCTTCGGCGCCGAGCTGCTCGACTGGCTGAACACCTACACTTTTCCGGAAGAGACAAAATTCCAGAACGCCCAGCATGGCCGCCGTATCGCCAGGCTGTTCCTGGATGAAGTATTGCGGCATGGCACCACGACAGTCGCGGCCTATTGCTCGGTACACAAGGAATCTGCCGAGGCGTTCTTTGCCGAGTCGCACGACCGCAACATGCTCAACATCGCCGGCAAGGTGATGATGGACCGCAACGCGCCGGACGGCGTGCTCGACACGCCGCAATCGGGCTATGACGACAGCAAGGCGTTGATCGATGAGTGGCACGGCAAGGGGCGCCAGCACTATGCCATCACGCCGCGCTTCGCCATCACCTCGTCGCCCGAGCAATTGGAGATGGCGGGCGCGCTCTGCCGCGAATATCCTGATCTGCACATGCAGACGCATCTGTCGGAAAACCACGCCGAGATCGCCTTCACGCAGCAATTGTACCCGCAGACGCGGGACTACACCGACGTCTACGAACACTATGGGCTGCTCGGGCGCAGAAGCCTGTTCGGCCATTGCATCCACCTGTCGGAACGCGAGGCGGATGCGCTTTCGGATAGCGGCTCGGTGGCGGTGTTCTGCCCGACCTCCAACCTGTTTCTCGGCTCGGGCCTGTTCGATTATCAGCGCTATAGCCGCCGCGAGAAGCCGCTTCGCATCGCCGCCGCCACCGATGTCGGCGGTGGCACCAACTATTCGATGCTGCGCACCATGGACGAGGGCTACAAGGTGATCGCGCTGAACGGCGAGAAGCTCAATCCGTTCCAGTCCTTCTGGCAGCTGACCCGCGGCAATGCCGAGGCGCTGTCGCTTGCGGAAAAGATCGGCACCCTGGAGGAAGGCAGCGACGCCGATATCATCGTGCTCGACGCCTGCGCCACGCCGGCGATGCGGCTGCGGGTGGAGACGGCGGACACGCTCGCCGAGGAATTGTTTCTGCTGCAGACGCTCGGCGACGACCGCGCCGTGCGCGAGGTCTATGTCGCCGGCCGGGCGGCCAAGGCGGATATAGCGGTTTAGCCGTCGTATGCGGCCGGCTTGACCGGGCGGCAGCCATCCGCCAAAGCAACAGGCGAGATCGACAAGGGGAACGACATGGCCGTTGCGGACGACATCGCTCTGATCAAGAAACAGGAAGCCACGCTTGTCTTTTCGGCCTTCGATGAAGCCGTCGCTTTCGAGATCGGCTCGGCGATCCGCGACCGGGCTCTCAAGGAAAACCTGCCGATCATCGTCGATATCAGAACTTTCGACCGGCCGTTGTTCTATGCGGCAATGCCCGGCTCGAACGCCTCCAATCCGGACTGGGCGCGGCGCAAGATCAACGTCGTGCGGCGGTTCCTGAAAAGCACCTACCGCATTGTGCTGGAGCAGCAGCGCCCCGACCGCAGCTTCAAGCCCGGCGAGGGGCTGGACGTTGCCGACTATGTGCTGGCCGGTGGCGGCTTTCCCATCACTGTCAAGGGCGCTGGCGTCATCGGCGTGATCGCCGTCTCCGGTCTACCGGAGCGCGAGGACCACGGAGTGGTCGTCGATACGCTGTGTAGCTACTTGGGCGTCGATAGCCAGGAGTTGGTCCTGCCGCCGGAGGCAACATCGTGACGTTGGCGCTGCCCCTCATCCGCCTGCCGGCACCTTCTCCCCGCGTAGTGACGGGGAGAAGGGAAACGCTCCAACGCTGGCGATCCCCTCTCCCCGTCTCTATACGGGGAGAGGGTAAGGGTGAGGGGCAGCGCAAACGCCGCAGAAGCTCGCACAGCGTCCGTGGTAGCTCAGTATGACCGCGCTCGATCCCAAGTCCTTTCTCATTTCGATCTTCAACGCCGCCGTTGCCGCCGCCGATCCCCAGAGGACGATCAAGGATCATTTGCCCGCAAGGCCGAAGGGACGGATGATCGTCATCGGTGCAGGAAAAGGCTCGGCGCAGATGGCGGCGGCTTTCGAGAAAGTGTGGGACCGGCCGATCGAAGGTTTGGTCGTCACCCGCTACGGCTATGGCGCGGCCTGCCGGCGCATCGAGATCATCGAGGCGGCGCATCCGGTGCCGGATGCCGCGGGGCTGGAGGCCTCGCGACGGCTGCTCGAAAAGGTCCAGGGACTGACTGCGGACGACCTCGTCGTGGCGCTCATTTCGGGCGGCGGCTCGGCGCTGCTGCCGTCACCTGCCGAAGGTCTGACGCTGGCCGATGAGGTCGCTGTCAACGAGGCGCTGCTCGCCTCCGGCGCGCCGATCGCCGCGATGAACACCATCCGCAAACATGTTTCCACGATCAAGGGCGGCAGGCTGGCGGCCGCTGCCTATCCAGCCAAGGTGGTGTCGCTGGTGGTCTCCGACATTCCGGGCGATAACCCGGCGCTGGTCGCTTCCGGCCCGACCGTTCCCGATTCCGGCAGCCGCGAAGATGCATTAGCGTCGATCGCCGCCTATGACATGAAATTACCGGCTTCAGTGATGGCGCACATCAATTCGCCGGCCGCCGATGCACCGCGCGTCGATGATCCGCGTTTTTCGCGCAACGAGGTACATCTGATCGCCTCGGCCGGCGTATCGCTGGAAGCGGCTGCGGCCGAAGCCGGGTACCAAGGTATCGAAGCGGTCATTCTCTCCGATTCCATCGAGGGCGAGGCGCGTGAGGTCGGCGGCGTCCACGCTGCAATCGCGCGCGAAGTGGCGACGCGCAACCGGCCATTCGCAAAACCGGTGCTGATCCTGTCGGGCGGCGAGACGACCGTGACCTTGCGCGCGAAAGGCAAAGGCGGCCGCAACTCGGAATTCCTGCTCGCCTTCGCCATTGGGATCAGCGGCATGGCGGGCGTCCACGCACTGGCCGCCGACACCGACGGCATTGACGGTTCGGAAGACAATGCCGGCGCCTTCGCCGACGGCTCGACAGTGTCGCGGATGCGTAAGGCGGGCGTCGATGCCAAGGCCATGCTTGCCGGCAACAACGCCTGGACGGCATTCAGTGCCGTAGATGACCTTTTCGTACCCGGTCCGACCGGCACAAACGTCAACGATCTCCGGGCTATATTGATCAAATAGCTCAGGCGGCCATCAGCTTTTTCACCGCTCTCATATCCTGCAGGAACCGGTCGCGTTCTGCCTGCTTGTCCGCCGGCTCGCGAATGCGCAGGATGAAGGACGGGTGGATGGTGACGAAGACACGCAAGCCATCGTCGCGCTCCACGACGGCCCCGCGCATCTTCATGATCGGCACCACCTTGCCAAGCAGCGCCTGCGCCGCCGTTGCGCCGAGCGCCACCGCCAGATTGGGCTTGATCAGATCGATTTCCTTGTCGAGCCACCAGCGGCAAGCCTGCACCTCGCCGGCGTTCGGCTTGGAGTGGATGCGCCGCTTGCCGCGCGGCTCGAACTTGAAATGCTTGACCGCGTTGGTGACGTAGACTTTCAGCCGATCGACGCCGGCATCGTCCAGGATCGCGTCAAACACCTTGCCCGCCGGACCGACGAAGGGCTTGCCCGCCAGGTCCTCCTGGTCGCCCGGCTGTTCGCCGACGAAGATCACCTTGGCTTTATCAGGGCCTTCACCGAACACGGTCTGCGTGGCGTCGTGCCATAGCGGACAGCGGCGGCAGATCTTGGCCGTTTCGCGCAGTTCAGGAATCGTCCTGGCGTCGATTTCTGTCGTTTCCGGAGACTTGCTTGCAGGCAAGCGTCTTGCCTGCACCTTGGCATGGTGCGGCGTCGGGGTTGTCTGCATCCTGGCGATCATGACTAAGGCGGCCTTGTTCGCTCCTGCAATCAGACACGCAATGAGCAAAGCCCGCCGAAGGTTCCGTTGAAATTATTCCGCATGGGCCTTCGACGGCGGATGGCCGACGATGTGATGCCCTACACCTCGTGCAGATAGAGGTGATAATCCAGTTCGCTGACCGTGCGCGCCACGCGCAGATATTCCGATTGCTTGATCGCCACGAACGTCCGGTGCAGGTCTTCGCCCAATGCGCCCTTGAGGAAGGTCGACGCCCTTGCCGCCTCGATCGCGGCACGCCAGTCGACCGGCATCGTCGTGCGCGTGACGGCCGATTCGTAGCCATTGCCGGTGGTTTCGGGACCGGGATCGAGGCCTTCGTCGAGGCCTTTGACGACACCGGCCAGCACCGTTGCCGCCACCAGGTAAGGATTCGCGTCGACGCCCGATGGCCGGTGCTCGATGCGGCGGTTCTTGGCATCGCCGGCCGGCACACGCAGTGCCACCGAACGGTTGTTGACGCCCCAGGTCGGCGCCACCGGCGCATAGGATTGCGAGACGAAGCGCCGCCATGAATTGGCATGCGGCGCGAAGACCAGCATCGATTCCGCCATCGTCTGGATCAGTCCGCCGAGGCTGCGCAGCAGCGGCAGAGACCAGCTTTCGCCGCCGGTTTCGGCAAAGACATTCTTGCCGGCATCGTCCAGCAGCGAGACATGAAAATGCATGCCCGAGCCGGCATATTTCTCGATCGGCTTGGCCATGAAGCAAGCGGTGACCCCATGACGGCGCGCCTGCGCCCGCACCAGTCGCTTGAGCATCACGAGATCGTCGGCCGCCCGCATCACATCCTTGCGGTAGTTGAGCGTCAGCTCGTACTGGCCGGGCGCATATTCCGAGATGACCGTCTCGGCCGGGATGCCTTGCACCTTGGCTGCGGCGTAGATGTCGGAAAACAGCGGCTCCATGCCGTGTAGATGGTCGACGGAATAGACCTCCGTCTTGGCCGAGCGGCGTCCGTCAAGCACCGCGTGCGCCGGCTGCACCTTGCCTTCGGCATCGCGCTCGTTGGCGAGCAGGAAGAATTCGAGCTCGAAGGCGCCGGCCGGATGCAGGCCCTTGGCCGCGAGGATGTCTACCTGGCGGGCGAGTGCCAGCCGCGGGTCGGACGACATCGGCTGGCCATCGAGATGGTACATCGCCATCAGCACCTGGCCGCGCGGCGGCTGGGTGGCGAACAGCGGCACCAGTGTGCCGGGGATCGGCCACGCCCGCAGGTCGCCGTCGCCCGTCGTCCAGATCAGCCCGGTCTCGTGAACATCCTCGCCGGTGATGTCGAGGCCGAGGATCGAGATCGGCATGTGCCGGCCCCCCTCGAAGATGCTCATCAACTCATGCCGGCGCACGATCTTGCCGCGCCCGACGCCATTGGCGTCGGTCAGCACGATGTCGAACGCTTCGATCTCGGGATGAGCGTCGAGAAAGGCCTGCGCCTCGGCGGGCGTCGAGCCGGAAGGGGATGTCGTGACCAGGTTCAAACTTTGCTTGGGCGCTTGTTTCATGCCGCAAGCTTGTCTCACGCCGTAAGCTTTGCCGCAACCGCGCCGAAGGCAGTGATCAGCCGGTTCACCTGGGCGGCGCTGGTCGCAGGAGAGATCAGCATCATGTTGTGGAAGGGTGCGATCAGCACGCCGCGATTGACCAGCGCGACATGGATTGCCGCCTCGAGCTCCGGCACGTGCGCAGCTTCCGCTTCGCCGCCGTTCCTCAGCGGGCCCGGCGCGCAGATGAACTCGACACGGGCACCGACGCGAGCAACATGCCAGGGCAGACGATAGCGATCGATGACGGCGGTCAGCCCGGCGTCGAGCCGCCGCGCCAGATGGTCCATATGGCTGTAGTTCTCGTCGGTCATGACGTATTCGAGCGTGGCGCGCATCGCTGCGAATTGCAGCGGATTGGCCGACAGCGTTGTCCCCATGCCGGAGTAGCCGGGCTCTTTCCGGCTGATATAAGCGGCATAGCGGGCGGCAACGTCTTCGCTCATGCCCCAGACGCTCGCCGGTACGCCGCCGGCAATCGGCTTGCCCAGCACGAACAGGTCCGGCTCCAGCCCGTATTTGCTTGTATAGCCGCCGGGACCGGTCGAAATTGTATGCGTCTCGTCGATTAGAAGCAGCGTGCCGGTCGCACGGGTGAGACGCCGCAAGCCATCATGAAAGCCGGCTTCGGGCAGCACCATGCAGGAATTGGTCAGCACCGGCTCGGCGATGACGCAGGCGACATCGTTGCCCCGGAGTGCCGCCTCGAGCGCCGGCAAATCGTTGAACTCGATGACATCTGTCGCCCGGGTCAGGTCGCGGAATTCGCCGGCCAGTCCCGGTCGATTCACCGCTTTCCCGGCGACCAGCCGCACCATCGTCTCGTCGACCGAGCCATGATAGCAGCCGTTGAAGACCAGTATCTTCTCCCGGCCGGTAACGGCGCGGGCAACCCGCAGCGCGAAGCGGTTGGCATCGGTCGCCGTCGTCGCGATCTGCCACGACAGCAAACCGAAGCGCTGCTGCAGCAACGGTCCGATGGCCAGCGCGTCTTCGGAAGGTAGCATATAGGTCAGTCCTCGTCCGGCCTGCCGGCGGATGGCGCGGGCGACCGGCGGCGGCGAATGGCCGAACATCGAGCCGGTGTCACCAAGGCAGAAATCGTCCAGCCGATTGCCGTCGATGTCGGTGATCGCAGCGCCCTTGGCACTGTCGACCAGGATCGGGAACGGCGTCGGCCAGTCGTTCATCCAGTGCATCGGCACGCCGCCGAAGAAACCGGGCAGGCCGTTGCCGGCCTTCGCCGCCGATTTCGGCCGCGCCTTGCGGAAGGTTTCCGCCTCGGCCTCGCGCAGCGAACGAATGCGGGTGTTGATGCCACCGATGGAAGTCTTCGAATGATCCGACATGAGCGCCTCTTTCGTGCGTCACTCTAGCCAGTTGGTGTCCGGAACGGCAATTGGCCGCGCGGCTGCCCCACAATGGTTCAGCAACTATGGTGAAGAGAACGGATGCTTGACCCCGAAGCTTCTTAGGGGATCAATGGGGCAGGGTTCGTGCCTTTGGGGAAAGAAAATGCGGGGAATCATCTGCGCGGCAGTGCTGCTGTCGTCGGTCGGCACGGCCTTGGCGAGCGGCGGCATCTGGTGCTCCGCCGACGACACGGCCGTGGAATTCCAGGTCGAGGCTGGCGTTACAAGGGGCATGGGTGGGCCGACCTTCAACTTTCGCGGCGATCTCGAAATCAAGGCGCGGCCGGCCGGCGACAGTCTGCGCAAGACGGTCTTCGAGGATTCAAACCTGACGCAATACTGGCTCGACGGTAAGGAATTGCGGCTGAACATCTACCGCGAACACCAGGTCGCAGACACCTACAATTATGTCGAACTGACAATCCTGACCAAGACCAGCGACGAAGGCGTCTATGACGGCCAATACACGCTGGCTATTTATGACGCCGCGGCGGACACGGACAAGGATGGCAAGCCGGTTGAACTCAACGGCAAGGTATCCTGCGGAGCCGAGTAACTTTTCTCGATCTAAGCCGAAATATCGATGACGCCGCAGTCGCCGGCAGCGCTGCCGAAGGCGACGCGGCGCTCCTGCCTGTCCCACATCATCGCGGTGATGGCGCCTTTGCCGGGCCGGCGCAGAAGCACCTCCTTGGCGTCGGCGAAGCGCACCGCCATCACCATGCCGTCGTCATAGCCGACAGCGACGACATCCTGGCTCGGATGGCAGGCGACGGTGGTCACCATGGCGTTGCCGCGCGTGCCGAGCTCCAGCGGCGCCTTGCCCATCGGGCCGTCCTTGCCCGAAAACGGCCAGACGATCGCCGCCGGCGCGCCGGAGCTGGCCAGCCATTTGCCCTTGGGCGCCCATGACAGGCTTTTCACCTTGCCGGGATAGCCGCTCATGCGCATGTGCTTGCCGTCCGCGAGCTTCCAGCCATGCAGCGCGTTTTCCTGCATGGTGGTGACGAGGAAGGCGCCGTCCGGCGAGAAAGTGATGCCGGTATGCGCGCCGGCCCATTCGAGCTCGACCGGCTTGCCCTCGGCCGCCGGGAAATGCAGCGTCGCGCCATTGTAGCGGGCGACGCCAAAGCGCATACCCTTGGGCGAAAAGGCCAGTCCCTCGACGGAGCGCGGATGCGCGAATTCTTTCGTCTTGCCGTCGGCAAAGCGCACATAGGCGGTCTTGCCCGACGCGAAGGCGATGGCGCCTTGCGGCCCTGCAGCGACGCTGGTGATCCATTTCTTGCCGGCGCTCGCCAATTCCCCGGCCTCGCCGCCAGCGGTGACGGCAAAGACCTTGCCGTCCTCGCCGCCGGTGATCAGCCGGTCGTTGGCCACGTCATGGAAGGCGGCGAGCAGCCCGTCATTGGCCTGCACCGTCTTGTGGCCATGGTCGAGCCGGTGGATCGCGCCGTCGGCCAGCGCGAAATGCGGCACGTCGCCGAGGAAGACGGCGGCAACGCAGTGGCCTTCGAGATCAAGCGGGGCGACGGTGGGCATGCGAACTGTTCCATTAGATTGTTTGGTCGCCTTGCCGCCATTGGAGGAAAGCGTGGCTAGGTTCGACGCGACCTTCTCCCCTTGTTGTGGGAGAAGGTGGATTGGCGCGCAGCGCCAAGACGGATGAGGGGTGCTGGAACGAGCGCCGTCGATGCCAAGCTGGAGCACCCCTCATCCGACCGAGCTTCGCTCGGCCACCTTCTCCCACAAGGGGAGAAGGACAGAAGGGGCAGCGCTAACGTTATAAGATCTGGAAATCAAGCCGCCTGGCAGGCCTCGAAACTCTTCTTCAGCCGCTCGGCGTCGAGATCGCGGCCGATGAACACCAGCCGGCTCTCGTGTTTCTCGCCATCCTTCCAGGCGCGCTGGTGGTCGCCCTCGATGATCATGTGCACGCCCTGGATGACATAGCGCTCGTCATCGCCCTTGAGCGCGATGATACCCTTCAGCCGCAGGATGTTCGGGCCTTCCATCTGGGTGATCTTCTCGATCCAGGGGAAGAATTTCTTCGGATCCATCTCGCCGCCGCGCAGCGACACCGACTGCACCGACACGTCATGGATGTCGGAAGGATGCGCGTGATGATGCCCGTCATGATCGTGGTGATCATGGCCGTCGTGATCATGGTGATGGTGGTCATGATCATGATCATGATGGTCGTGATCGTCATGCGCCTCGAGGAAGTGCGGATCGTTCTCCAGCGCCCGGGACAGGTCGAACGCACCGCGATCGAGCACCTCGGACAGCGCCACGCTGGCGCGTGTGGTGCGATGGATTCGTGCCGCCGGGTTGATGGCGCGGATCGTCGCCTCCACCTTGCTCAGCTCTTCGGGGGTGACCAGATCGGTCTTGTTGAGTACGACGACATCGGCAAAGGCGATCTGGTCCTCGGCCTCTCGGGAATCCTTCAGACGCAGCGGCAGGTGCTTGGCGTCGACCAGCGCCACCACCGCATCGAGCCTGGTCTTGGAACGCACGTCGTCGTCCATGAAGAAGGTCTGCGCCACCGGCACGGGATCGGCGAGGCCTGTGGTCTCGACGATGATGGCGTCGAAGCGGCCAGGCCTGCGCATCAGGCCTTCGACGACGCGGATCAGGTCGCCGCGCACGGTGCAGCAGACGCAGCCATTGTTCATCTCGTAGATTTCCTCGTCGGATTCCACGATCAGCTCGTTGTCGATGCCGATCTCGCCGAATTCATTGACGATGACGGCGTAGCGCTTGCCATGGTTTTCCGAAAGGATGCGGTTGAGCAGTGTCGTCTTGCCGGCGCCGAGATAGCCGGTGAGGACGGTTACGGGGATCTGCGTCTGTGCGTCGCTCATATTGTGCCTCGAATAGGGATTGTCGGCTCCATATAGGATGTGTGCTCGGCTTTTGCACGAGGCAAACCGGTGGGCCAAAGAGGGGCTGGTATTGCCGAACTTTCCTCACATTACCGAACTTTCATTGGCGCCGCCTGACAGCGGGCCCTAGATAGGCGGGGTCATTTGCGGAGCTGTTCGCGTTGAAGAGGCGCCAGATGTCCGACAAGTCGTTGCCACTAAGCCGTCGGCAGGCGCTCGGTCTCGTTGCGGTTACCGCTGGCGGCATATTCCTGCCCGCCGGTGCAAGGGCCGGGCAGGTTTCGCCCTATGCCGGGCTTGCTTTGTTCGAAGCCGGTGCCGGCGTCTGCGCCATCACGCCCGAGGTCACCGAAGGGCCGTTCTATTTCGACCCGAAGCTCGAACGCGCCGATATCACCGAGGGCAAGAAGGGCATCGGCCTCAATGTGCGGCTGCAAATCGTCGACGCCGCCTGCCAGCCGCTTCCCGGCGCACGCGTCGATATCTGGCATTGCGACGCCCAAGGCAGCTATTCCGGCTATCCCGGACAGGGCGACGGGCAGGATATCGACACGTCCGGCCAGAGCTTTCTCCGCGGCTGGCAGAGAACCGATGAAAGCGGCATCGCTTCTTTCGCCACCATCTATCCCGGCTGGTATCGCGGCCGCACCACCCACATCCATTTCAAGATCTTCCCCGACGACCGCTCGGTGATGACCGGCCAGATGTTCTTCCCCGACAGCCTCAGCGAGCAGATATTCGCCACCGTCGCGCCTTATAAAGATCGCCCCGGCAAACGCGATACATCGAACGCGCGGGACGGCATTGCGCGGCAGGCCGGGCCGCTGTCGCAGGCAGCGCTGCGGGAAATGGCGGACGCCTATCAGGCGTTGATGGTGGTCGCGGTGAAAGCCGGTTGAGAACACCTCGTCACGTCCCCATCCAGCCATTGCGGAAAGTCGTTTGTCATCTAACTGAAATAAACATCTGGCATTAGCCACGGCGAACACCGCGAAGCTTGCCGGCAAAGCTATTTTCCGAGCCGGAATGTTTTCGATCGTCATTGCCAATCGGCGGCCTGCTTCTATGCTGTCCGCTCCGGTTCGGCCGAGGAGGGATGAGCATGGCCAAGGCGGACAAGACTGCAACAATGAGCCGGCTGCATTCGGCGGCGCGGCTGGCGCGCACGGCGCTCGCCGCCCGGCTTCTGGCGCATGGTTTCTATGCCGGCCAGGACCAGATCATGCTGGCGCTCGACCGCGAGGACGGGCAGACGCCCGGCAACCTTGCCGGCCGCCTCGGCGTGCGTCCGCCGACCATCACCAAGACCATCAACCGGCTGCAGGCGCAGGGCTTTCTGGAGAAGCGGGCCTCGTCCGCCGATGCCCGCCAGGCGCATATTTTCCTCACCGACACCGGCCGCGAAATCATCCACGCCATCGAGAAGTCGGTGAAGAAGACCGAAAAGCAGGCATTGAAGGGTCTCGACAAGAAGGATCAGAAAGCGCTGTTCAAGCTGCTTGCCCGCGTCGAGGCGAACCTGTCGAACGGCGAAATGGTGCTCCCAGATGACGAACTGGATATCGAGGACAAGATGCTTGAATAAGGTCACGCGTTCGCCGCTGACGGCCGTCGCGTCAGTGCCGACCAGCGTCCCGGTGTGACGCCGAACGCCTTTTTGAAATGCCGATTGAAATGGCTTTGGTCACTGAAGCCGGCTGCGATGGCGATTTGCGCCAGTGGCTCGTCGGCTTCGATCATCCGACGGGCTCGTTGAAGCCGGCGCATCAACAGGAACCGGTGCGGGCTGGTGGAGAAGGTGGCGCGGAAATGCCGCGACAGGGCATAACGGTCCAATCCGGTTATCGCCTCCAATTCATCCGAACGTACGATCCGCGCGACATTTTCCTCCAGATAGTCGCGCGCCAGGCTGGCGGCGCGCCACGCAGTTTTCGCTACCGGTTTCGTCGGCTGACCGGCGTGCCGGGCCAAGCTTTGCATAAGCTGCGTCATGAAATCGACGACAAACAGCTCGTCCAGTTCCTGATTCAACGGCCCGAGCGCCGAAAGCAGCGTCGCCCGGAGATCGCGGTCTGTCACCACGGCATTCCCGACGAATGGTAGTGATCCGCCGCCGAGACAATCGAGCATCAGGGACGGCTCCAAATAGAGCATTCTGTATCGCAAGCCGTCTTCGGTGCCGGCACCGCCATCGTGCAGTTCGTCGGGATGAAGGATAATGATCTGGCCAGGCAGGCTCTGATGCGTTTGGCCGCGATAGCGGAAGCGCTGCACGCCATAAAGCGTCACCCCGATCGCATAGGTGTCGTGGCGATGGAGATCGAAGGCATTGCCGTGGAACCGGGCCTCGATGCGTTCCATCCCGGCAGCACCGGGTGCCGGTACGATGCAGTTCTCGGCTGCATCCACGCACAAACGTCCAAGACCCTGAAAGGCTTCCCGGTCTAGATCGTGCGCCATCGCTTCACTCGCAGCCTCGGATTGGCCCCCTTTTCGGATTGGAAACTGTCGCATGTTCGATACGAAATTTGCAATCGTGCTCAAGGATGATCTTCCCGTCTGGCAAAAGCTCAATGTCACCGCCTTTCTGACCAGCGGCATCGTCGCGCAATTTCCCGACATTATCGGCCACCCCTACCGTGATCGCGCCGGCAATATCTACAACCCGCTGTCGATCCAGCCGGTCATCGTGCTTTCGGCGGACGGCCAGACGCTCGGCGCGATCCAGCGGCGGGCGCTGGAGCGTGGTGTGACGGTTTCGCTCTATGTCGAGGATATGTTTTCGACCGGGTATGATCTGGCCAACCGCGCCGTCTTTGCCGAATTTGCGCCGGAGGATGCCAAGGTGGTCGGCATCGCGCTTCGCGCCGAAAAGAAGCTCGTCGACAAGATCACCAAGGGCGCCCGCATGCACGCCTGAGTCGTCGGCCACTAGGTCGGCCACTGGGAAACAAACTGAGCCTGTCGGCGGCTGTCGTTGTGCCAGACTGTTTTGGCTTGCCCGCAGGCGACAATTGCCGCATTGGTGAGGGACCGCCTTGCTTCCCGTCCGGCCTGAAATTGAATGCTCCCCCAAGACAAGACGAAAGCGCGACATCGCCGGCGGCGATCCTGTGCATGCTTTCCGTCTATGTGTTTTTCACCTTCCTCGACACCAGCAGCAAGTACCTTGTGCTGGCCGGCGTCTCGGCGCTGATCGTCGCCTGGACCCGCTTCGCGGTCCATGTGCTGATCGTCGGCGTCTTTCTGCACGGATGGCGTGAGCCGCTGCGCTTTCGTCCCGCCAACCTGCCGGCGCATCTCACGCGCGGTCTGCTCCTGTTCGGATCGACGATATGCAACATTCTCGCGCTGCGGACGCTGCAGCTGGCGGAAACCACCTCGATCTACTTCTTCGGCCCGATGGTGATCACCGCGCTTGCCGGTCCGTTGCTAGGGGAATGGGCCGGCTGGCGGCGTTGGCTGGCGATCATGAGCGGCTTTGTCGGCGTCCTCATCATCACCCGGCCGGGCATCGGGGTTTTTGGCGTCGGCCATCTCTTTGCGCTCGGCTCGATGCTATCGAACAGTTTCTACGTCATCATGACGCGCCGCATGTCGGCTACGGAAACCTCGGAAAGCCTCATCCTGTTTTCGGCGCTGGCGCCGGCCGTGCTGCTGCTGCCGACACTGCCGTTTTCGCCTTCGCTGCCGCAGGATGGCTGGCACTGGTTCATATTGCTGATGCTTGGCGTCTTCGGCGCCATCGGTCATTGGCTTCTTGTGCAGGCCTATCGCCTTGCCACCACCACGGCCCTGGCTCCCTATCCCTATTCGCAGATGATCTGGATGATCATCTCCGGCCTGATCGTCTTCAACCAGTTTCCCGATCGCTGGACGCTGGTCGGTGCCACAGTCATCGTCGCCAGCGGCCTCTACATCGTTCACCGCGAGCACCGGCTTCGCTTGCGCAACCGCGCGACGCTGGACGCGGAGGCGGAAGCGCTGGCAAAAAAACTTTGATTTGCGCGGGATCGATGGCATAAGAGCCGGCCTTTAAACAGTTTAAATTGCTTCGGGAGCGCAGGCCGCTGGCACAGAAGATCAAGCTTTCCACCATCGCGGATGCGCTCGGCGTGTCCACGGCCACGGTCTCGCTGGCCTTGCGCGACAGCCCGCTGGTCGCCGGCGGCACCCGCGATCGCATCAAGGAACATGCCCGCGCCATCGGCTATATCTACAACCGCCGCGCCGCCAGCCTGCGCACCTCGCGCTCGGGTATTGTCGGCGTCGTCGTCCATGACATCATGAACCCGTTCTTTGCCGAGATATTGCGTTCGATCGAGAGCGAACTCGACCGCAGCCGGCAAACCTTCATCCTGTCGAACCACTACGACCAGCTCGAGAAACAACGCACCTTCATCGACACGCTTCTGCAACTCGGCGCCGACGGCGTCATCATGTCGCCGGCCATCGGCACGCCGCCCGAAGACATAATCATGGCCGAGGAGAACGGTCTCCCGGCAGTGCTGATTGCACGCACCGTCGAAGGTGCCGACGTGCCGGTGTTTCGCGGCGACGATGCCTATGGCACCGGGCTTGCTACCAATCATCTGATCTCGCTTGGCCACAAGCGCATCGCAATGATCGGCGGTACCGACCAGACCTCGACCGGCCGCGACCGCTATCAGGGATATGTCAACGCCATGGAGGCGGCAGGGCTTGAGGTCAGGCCGTCCTGGCGCATCGCCGGCCCGCGCACCAAGCAGGCCGGCTTCGAGGCTGCCGGGCAGTTCCTGGCGCTGAAGGACAGGCCGACCGCGGCCTGCTGCTGGAATGACCTCGTCGCCATCGGCCTGATGAACGGCATCGCGCGCGCTGGTCTGGTGCCGGGCATCGACATCTCCGTTACCGGCTATGACGACCTCGAGGAGGCGGCGATCGCGACGCCTGCGCTAACCACCGTCTGGAACGGCCAGCGCGAGGTTGGCCGCCGCGCCGCCAGCGCGCTGCTCGACAAACTCAACGGACAGACGGTGCGGCCGTCGCAGGAACTGATCAAGCCGGAACTGCATGTGCGCCAGTCGACCGGCAAACCGGTGGAACGTGCATGACAAAAACCAAACAGCAAGCTGTCGCCATTCTGGTGCCGGGCCAGTTCAACGATCATGCGGTCGGCCGCATCGACGGGGTGTTCAGCCGCGTCCGGATCGAACGCGCCGATCCGTCGCTGGTCACCGACGAGATGCGCCTTACGGTGCGCGGCATAGCCGCCTTTGGCGGCATAAGCGCCGCGTTAATGGACGCGCTGCCAAAGCTCGAGATTATCGCCAATTTCGGCGTCGGCTATGATTCGGTCGATGTCCGCCACGCCGCACAGCGCGGCATCATGGTCACCAACACACCGGATGTGCTGACCGAAGAGGTCGCCGATACGGCGCTCGGCCTGTTGATCAATACCATCCGCGAACTGCCGCGCGCCGAGGCCTGGCTACGCCACGGAAGCTGGCTGCGCAACGGCAACTATCCGCTGAGCCGGCTGACCTTGCGCGGGCGCCATGTCGGTATCTTTGGCATGGGCCGCATCGGCCTCGCCATTGCCCGCCGGCTCGACGCTTTTGGGCTGCCCATTGCCTATCACAACCGGCGCCGCGTCGAAGGCCTGTCCTATGACTATCACCCGACGCTGAAAGGTCTCGCCGAGGCGGTCGACACACTGATCTCGGTGGCGCCCGGCGGGGCTTCGACGGAAAAGGCCGTCAATGCCGAAATTCTCTCGGCTCTTGGGCCGAACGGCGTCTTTGTCAACATCGGCCGGGGCAGCACGGTCGACGAACCAGCCCTTGCCGCCGCACTTGCCAGCGGCAGCATCGCCGCTGCCGGGCTAGACGTCTTTGCCGACGAGCCGAATGTGCCAGCGGCGTTGCTTGCCGCGCCCAACACCTCGCTTTTGCCGCATGTCGGCTCAGCCTCGCAGCACACCCGCCGCGCCATGGCGGACCTGTGCGTCGACAATCTGGTCTCGTGGTTTTCGCAGCGAAAGGCGCTGACGCCGGTGCCGGAGACGGCAAATGTCAAGGCAAGGC
This sequence comes from Mesorhizobium sp. M0590, assembly GCF_040320905.1. Taxonomy (NCBI): domain Bacteria; kingdom Pseudomonadati; phylum Pseudomonadota; class Alphaproteobacteria; order Hyphomicrobiales; family Phyllobacteriaceae; genus Mesorhizobium; species Mesorhizobium sp. M0590. The sequence goes on along the minus strand of NZ_JAMYQN010000002.1, from coordinate 141,226 downwards.
CGTAAGCGGGCTGCCATATCTATTAACTTCAGCTTAACCCTTCGGAATCATTCTGGTCCCTTCGCGGTGTATGTCCGCCTGACAGGACATGACAGCAAGATGAAGCGCGCCTCCCTGATCTCTTCGAACCGGCGCGCTTGAAATGCGCGGAGAACCAGGATGAAGACGCTTCCTGCATTGATGGCAGTCGCTGTGCTGTTCGGCAGCGCCCAGCTGTTTTACGCCGGTAGCGGTGAAAGCCGTGCAGCCAGTGAGTCACCGCCTTCATCCGGCAACTACAGGCTGGTAGCCCATGGCGACGAGGGGTCTTGTGCGGTCAGCCGCGGCGCCGAGATTTCGCAAGGTCTGTCGCTGTTGACGGTCGCAGCAAATTGCCGCCGGGTGTTGCCCGGCGTCGAGCAGGCGAAGTTCTGGCGAGAGCAGGATGACGGCACGGTCACCTTCAGCGCCAACGGCACCGATCCGATCGTCATGTTCTCAGTCGCCGACGGCGATGGTTACGAATCCTACGCGCCGGCGCTGCCGCTGCTGACGCTGGCGTCGGCCGGCAACTAGCGAGCGCGGCAGGACTATTCCGCGGCTGCGCGCGCACCCGATTTCGCCGCCTGATGCAGGCGCACCGCATCGCCGAATGCGCGAAATATCTTTACCGAGATACTGTCCGATTTGACCCAGTATTCGGGATGCCACTGGACGCCGACGGCGAAAGCCCGTGCATCGCGCACCGAAACCGCCTCGACAGTGCCGTCGGCGGCGACCGCTTCGACCTGCAGCTTTGGGCCAAGCCGGTCGATGGCCTGGCGATGCACCGAATTGACCATGATGTCGCCGGCGCCGAAGACCCCGGCCAGGCAGCTGCCGGGTTTTATCGCCACGCTCTGGCGGATGGCGAAGCGTTCGTCCTGATTGTCGCTTGCCGGCGCACGATGATCGAGCGAACCGGCGCGTTCCTGGATTTCGGTGGCCAGCGTGCCACCCAGCGCCACATTCATCTCCTGGATGCCGCGGCAGATGGCGAGCAATGGCACCCCGCGCTCCACCGCCCGGCGGATCAGCGGCAGCGTGGTGGCGTCGCGGGCGGGGTCGTAGGGACCATTGGCTTCGCTGGCGTCACCGCCATAGAGCGAGGGATGAACGTTCGATTTGGAGCCGGTGACCATGACGCCGTCGACGGCGGAAAGCAGTTCGTCGAAGTCGAGCCGGTCGGCGAAGGATGGTACCAGCAGCGGGAACACGCCTGCACCCGAAAGCGCCGCTTCGAGATATTGCTGTGGCGCGGCATGCCAGGTGTAATTGTCGAACTGGCGGACATCGGTCGATACGGCGACGAGCGGCTGGTGCATTTGGTCCGGATCCCATCGGGTGCAACGAATTATCTGCCTGCAAAATAGGCGATCCGAAGGCGCATTTCCATGGCAAGTTTCGGCGTGTCGCGTAGGCCAGTTAATCGACCTTAGACTATAGTTGCAAGATCTGGCCCAACGCCGTGAATTTCCCCGAAATGCGGCGCTCAAACCGGGCTACCGTGCTGGACTCGACTCCTTGCCTGTGTATTGTCGGCTCGAAGCCGATCCGGGCGCCGAAGTGTCCCGAATGTCGGTCAGTGGATCCAAAAGGGAGGAACTTCATGGATCGTCGTTCGTTCATCCGCAAGGCCGGCACCACCGGTTTCGGCGCTGCGGCCGCTGCCGCGACACTTGCCGCGCCGGCCATCGCCCAGTCCAATCCGAAAGTGACCTGGCGACTGGCGTCGTCCTTCCCGAAGTCGCTCGATACGATCTATGGCGGCGCCGAAGTGTTTTCCAAGATGCTGTCGGAGGCGACCGACGGCAACTTCCAGGTCCAGGTCTTCGCCTCCGGCGAACTCGTTCCCGGCCTGCAGGCCGCCGATGCCACCACAGCCGGCACGGTCGAGGCCTGCCATACCGTGGCATACTATTACTGGGGCAAGGACCCGACGTGGGCGCTGGGAGCGGCGGTTCCGTTTTCGCTCAACGCGCGCGGCATCAACGCCTGGCACTATCATGGCGGCGGCATCGATCTGTTCAACGAGTTCCTGGCGACGCAGGGTCTGTTCGGGCTGCCGGGCGGCAATACCGGCGTGCAGATGGGTGGCTGGTTCCGCAAGGAGATCAAAACGGTCGCCGACCTTTCCGGCCTCAAGATGCGTATCGGTGGTTTTGCCGGCAAAGTGGTGCAAAGGCTCGGGGTGGTTCCGCAGCAGATCGCCGGTGGCGACATTTATCCGGCGTTGGAAAAAGGCACGATCGACGCCGCCGAATGGGTCGGCCCTTACGACGACGAGAAGCTCGGCTTCTATAAGGTTGCGCCCTATTACTACTATCCCGGCTGGTGGGAAGGTGGACCGACCGTCCATCTGATGTTCAACAAGGCGAAATACGACGAACTTTCGCCGGCTTACAAGTCGCTGGTGCACACTGCCGCCCAGGCGGCCGATGCCAACATGCTGCAGAAATACGACTACCTCAACCCGGCGGCGGTGAAGCGGCTGGTTGCCGGCGGTGCCAAGTTGAGCCCATTCAGCCAGGAGATCATGGCCGCCTGTTTCGAAAAGGCCAACGAAGTCTATGCCGAGATGGAAGCCTCGAACGCGCCGTTCAAGAAGATCTGGGATTCGATCAAGGCGTTCCGCAAGGAGCATTATCTCTGGGCGCAGGTGGCCGAGTACAACTATGACACCTTCATGATGGTCCAGCAGCGCAACAGCAAGCTCTGATCCTGTTGCTCCGCGGCGCCAGCGTTCCTTTCGGGACACTGGGGCCGTAGTGCATTCATTTGCGATCAGCCGGGCACCACCACGACTTTGACCTCACCTGCCGCCGGCGGGTTGGCAATGATCGCCACCGCCTCGTCGAGGCTGACTTGTCGTGATATCAGCCGATCTACTTCGATCGCCCCCGAGGCGATAAGATCGGCGGCCCGGCGATGGGTAAAGGGGTTGAGGAAGGAACCCAGGACCTTCAACTCACGGAATAGGAGATCGAACGGTTCGAACGCCACTTTCATGCCTTGCGGCATCACGCCGACGACGACGACGGTGCCGCCCGCTTTGGCCAGCCGCATCGCCTGCTCAACAGTGTCTTTCACGCCGGCGCATTCGAACACCACGTCGACGCCGCCCGGCATCAAACCCGACCGGCCGACGATCGCATCGATGACATCGAAGGCGCTGGGATCGAGCGTCGCCGTTGCGCCAAATTGCTCGGCAAGAGCCCGCCGCGAGGCCTGACGGGTCGACAAGATAATGGTCGTCGCACCGGCGAGCTTTGCCAGCTGAACGGTGAGCAGGCCGATCACGCCGCCGCCGAGCACCGCGACCGACGAGCCTGGTTTGATCGCGGCAAGGTCCACGCCATGCAGGCAGCAGCCGAGCGGCTCGCAGAAAGCACCATGCGTAGGCTTCAGATCGCCTGGCAAGACGAAGGCCTGTTTCTGTGGCAGGACAAGATATTCGGCAAAGCCGCCATCGCAATGGATGCCGATGGCGCGTAGATTGCCGCAGAGATTGACCCGGCCGGCCTGACAATGCTCGCATCGGCCACAGGCAATGTTGGGATCGCCGGTGACGCGGTCGCCGACGGAAAAGCCGGATACGCCAGGTCCGACCGCCTCGACGATGCCGGAGAATTCATGCCCGAGCGTCACCGGCGGCGTGCACGGGAATTCACCATGGAAAAGATGCCTGTCGGTGCCGCAGACGCCGCACGCCTCGATGCGCACCAGCAGATCGTTCGGCCCGGCGGTCGGTTTCTCGGCCTCGCACACGGCGAGGCTGCCCACTCGCTCCAACCGAACCGCCTTCATGGCTGCCGGGCCTTCCTCAGTTGAAACTCGGTGGTTGCGACAGATCGATCGCCGGCGCCGCCGGTTTCGCGGGCGGCTTTTCGTCGAAGCTCGGCGGCTGCGACAAATCCGGTGTGGAAGGTGAGGCTGGGGCAGTGCCGCCGTTGGCCGGCGGCGTGCCAAGCGGCGACAAGCCGATGCCAGGCGTTTCCGGCACCTGGTAGTTGATGGTGCCAGGATCGACGACAGTGCCTTTGTAGTGCATCACCATCTGCGGGAAGGCGATGGTCAGGCCGATCATGATCACCTGGATGCAGACGAAGGGCACTGCGCCCCAATAGATCTGCCCTGTGGTGACGGGCGCGATCTGCTTGCCGGTGAGTCGGTCGAGATAGGGCACGCGCGCGGCGACCGAGCGCAGATAAAACAGCGCGAAACCGAAGGGCGGATGCATGAAGGAGGTCTGCATGTTGACGCCCAAAAGCACGCCAAACCAGATCAGGTCGATGCCGAGTTTGTCAGCCGCTGGCGCCAAAAGCGGCACGATGATGAAGGCAAGCTCGAAAAAGTCGAGGAAGAAGGCGAGCACGAAGACGAGGATGTTGACGCCAATCAGGAAACCGACTTCACCGCCCGGCAGCGACGTCAACAGGTGCTCGACCCAGATGTGGCCATTGACGCCGTAGAAGGTCAGCGAGAACACCCGCGCGCCGATCAGGATGAACAGAACGAAGGACGACAGCCTGGTCGTCGAGGCCAGCGCCTGCTTGACCACGTCGAGCGACAGCCGCCCCTTCATCGCCGCCATTGCCAGCGCGCCGACGGCGCCCATGGCGCCGCCTTCCGTCGGCGTGGCGATGCCAAGGAAGATGGTGCCCAGCACCAGGAAGATCAGCGCCAGCGGCGGGATCAGCACGATGATCACCTGCTGTGCCAGTCTGGACATCAGGCTGATCTTCAGGCGCTGGTCGACGATCGCCACGACATAGATGAAGATGACGCCGATGGTGGCGCCGAGGATATCGGCGTTGCCGCCATGGTTCGGCGCAAGGTAGCGATACGCCGCATAGGAAACCACCACCGCCGCCAGCAGCGCCGCCAGCAGCGACAGCACGCCGTGGCCGAGCGTGCGGGCCTCCAGCGGCAGGGCCGGCATCGACTTCGGCCGGAAGATCGACATGAGCAGAATGTAGAGCATGTAGATGCCGGTCAAAATGAGCCCGGGGATCAGCGCTCCCTTATACATATCGCCGACCGAGCGGCCGAGCTGGTCGGCCAGGACGATCAGCACCAGTGACGGCGGGATGATCTGGGCGAGCGTCCCGGACGCGGCAATGACGCCGGATGCCAGCCGCCGGTCGTAGCCGTAGCGCAGCATGATCGGCAGCGAAATCAGACCCATGGCAATGACGGAGGCCGCCACCACGCCGGTCGTCGCGGCGAGCAGCGCGCCGACGAAAATCACGGCATAGGCGAGGCCACCACGGACAGGTCCGAACAACTGGCCGATCGTGTCGAGCAGGTCTTCGGCCATGCCGGATCGTTCGAGCACGATGCCCATGAAGGTGAAGAACGGGATCGCCAGCAGCGTATCGTTCGACATCACCCGGCTGCCATAGAAATTATCCGGCAACGCGTGCAGCAACGGCCAGGCGAGATTGATCGAGCCGCCCGAATAGGGCGACAGAAGCACGCCGATGAAGAAGAACATCAGGCCGTTGGCGGCGAGCGAGAAGGCGACGGGATAGCCGATCAGCAGGAAGACGACCAGCGAGGCGAACATGATCGGCGCCATGTTCTGGGCGATGAACTCGATCACGAGCGCACCTCTTCGACGAGCGCCTTGGCTTCTAGCTCGGCCTGCTCATGCACCGATATGAACGGAGTGGGATCGTCCATCTGACCGCGCATGATGGCGATTTTCTTGATGATTTCTGAAATGCCCTGCAGCGCGAGCAGAAAAAAGCCGACCAGCAGGATCGCCTTCGCCGGCCAGATGATCAGCCCGCCGGAATTGTTCGACATCTCCCCGCTGCGATACGACAGCGACACATAGGGAACGAAATAGACCACCATCAACGTCACGAACGGCATCAGGAAGAAGACGTGACCGAAAAGGTCGATCCAGTGCTGCACGCGGCGCGAGAACATGCCGTAGACGATATCGATGCGGATATGGTCGTTCTGCTTCAGCGTGTAGGCGGCGGCCAGCATGAAGGCGGCGCCGAACAGATACCATTGCAATTCCAGCCAGGCGTTCGAGGACATGTCGAACACCTTGCGGATGACGGCGTTGGCGGCGCTTACCAGGATCGCCAGCAGGATCAGCCACGAAACCCATTTGCCGATGAATTCGTTCAAACGGTCAATGGTTCTGGAAAGAGCGAGAAGCCCTGCCATGCATTCCTCCCTTGTGTCAGAGCGCGGCGGTTCCCTGTCCGTCGCGTCGCTGTGGACCAACGGTATGCAGTGCGTGGTCCGGCGGGTCAACACGGGACAGCCCGCATAAACACAGTTGTGAGATGACGGGCGGCAAAATGCTGCCGCATCCTTTGCATGTCCAAGGACATGCGGCGCTTTCACCCAAGCAAAGTCGGGTGCGGCTCAGGCGATCTTCTGTTGGTCGCGGCCGGCGCCGATCAGCACAAGCATGGCGACGAGGAACAGGTACATCCAGCCGTCCCGCCATTCGAGCGGAAAATAGCCGGCCCATAGCGATTCGGCCATGCCGAAAGCGGCGGCGCCCAGTGCCGCCCGCAAAGGCGAAAGATAGCCGCCCACTGCGGTCACGAACAGGATTTTCAACCCGTAGACCAACCCTGTGCCGAAGCTGATGTTACCGTAGTAGAAGGCGGCGAGCACGCCAGCCAGTGCCGCGCAAAGGCCGCCGAAAAGCACCGCACGCCGAAACACCGCACGGACATCGACGCCGCACATCGCAGCCGCCTTGGGATCGTCGGATACGGCGCGCCAGCTCCGGCCGAAGCTCGAATATGCGAAGCCCCAAGCAGCCAGCGCTATGGCCGCCAGTACGGCGGCGCAATCGAGCAATTGGATCAGCGTCAACGTCGCCTTGAAGCTGGCATTCTGCGCGAAGACGATGGTCTGGGCCAGCATTGGCGGCAACCATAGGTCATGGGTATCGGCGGCGATGCGGCTGGCTTCCGACAAGACCAGCAATATGCCGAGCGTCGTCACCACGATGGCGTTGGGCGAGCGGTCGGCCAGCGGTTCGAAGATACTTCGCGACAGGACATGGCTGAGCAGCGCCGCATAAAGGAATGCCGCAGCTACGCCGAGCGCGACCGATGCAAACAGCGTCAGCCACAGCGCCTGATAGCCGAACGCCGCGGTGAGGATCATCGTATGCCCGCAAAAGGCGAACAGCGCGCCATAGGCAAGATTGGTACGGTGCAGGATGCCGTTGGTCAGCACGTAGCCGAAGGCAAGCAATGCGTAGAGCGCGCCCGAATGCAGCCCGTTCAGAACCTGCTGGAAGAAATAGAGCATGCAAGACCCTCTATGCATGCCCCGCAATCGGGGCAGAGGTTTGGGACGAACGATATTCTCAGTACGGCGATCGCCTCAGTGACGAGCGTTGCACCCGGAATCTAACTTGTCAAACGCGAGTTATCAGTTAGATTCGCCATATGACAGTATCCTGGACTCCGCACCGCTTTACCGGTGGCATGCTGGCGCTCGATACGGCGAACACCGTCGTTTTGCGGAACGATCCGAAGAAAACTTTCGACCGTTTCGACGATCCGGCCGAGATCGCCCGCTTTGCCGAAGCCGCGAGTGCCTTTCGCGCCGCCGAGCTCGGCGGCAGGCGGCTCGTAGCGCCGGCGCCTGAAAAGATCGCACCGGTGGTGCTGTCGATCCGGGAGACGACCGATCGGCTGTTTCGCGGCGCGGTATCGAAAGGTGCGATCGCGACCGGCGATATGCCGAAATTCTTGGAAGCCTGCGCCGATGGCCTTGCTCATAGCCGCACCGAAATCGGCACGCCTGGAAAACCGTTCGGTGATCCGGCGACGCCGATTGCCTTCGAGGCCGCGCTTGCGGTCTCGGCGCTGTCGCTGCTGCGTAGCGACACCATCGCCAGGCTGCGGATATGTCCGAACTGCAGCTGGCTGTTTGTCGACAAAAGCCGCAATTCCAGCCGCCTCTGGTGCGACATGGCGGTGTGCGGCAACCGCCAGAAGGCAAACCGACACTATCGCCGCCGGACCGCGGCCAGGGAGGTCACCAATGTCTAGAAGATTCTCACGCGCGATGATTGTCGTCGCGGCGTTGTTCGCGGCGGCCGCGCTCGGCGCCTGCCGTGATTCCGGCAAGGACCAGCTGTTCGCCATTTCCGGGAAGCTGTTCGAGTTCAACTACCGGCTGGGTATCGCCACCTATGTCATCACCCTCAATCCGCTGCGGCCGGTGGGTGAGGGGCAGGTCGCTGTGGTCTCCTTCCAGAACCCGGCCGGTGGTGATCCGATCATCGTCACCCAGAAAATATGGCCGAAGCTGCCGCATGTGACGCTCACCAGCCCGCCGCTTACCTGCGTTGTCAAGGACAAGCCCTATGCGGTGTCGATCCGCATCGAGGATTCCAGCGGCAAGTTGCTGCAGAGTTTCGCGACCACTCTGACGTCCTCGCTCGACCAGTCGGTCCTGCCCGACCGGCCTCTGGTGGTCGGGCCAGTCTACGAGCTCAACAAGGACTTGGCCGGCCATGTCGACGGCAAGCTGCCCGGTGAACCGAAGCCCAGTTGCCCAAAGGCTGCATGATGCATCACCAGCGGCACTGACCGCCGCCGGAATTTTTCATGCTCGGCCATCCTCCCCGACAGGCGTTTCGTGGCGCCACACGGCCGCGCACGGATCGTTTGTTGCGGACCGCCTGGCACCTTCGATTTTGTTTGACCTCCCCGGCAAGGGAAGAAAGACTGTGGGCACTCGACTCCGACGTTGGCCGCGCACCACCAGGCGCGGCCTCCGCACAGGAAATGCCTGATGACGCTGCACAATGTCGCGCTCGACGACAAGTTCGACCTGGCAAAGGAGCGCATCTTCCTGTCGGGTGCCCAGGCAGTCATCCGCATGCTTCTGATGCAGCGCGAGCGCGACCGCCGGGCTGGCCTGAACACCGCCGGTTTCGTCTCCGGCTATCGCGGCTCGCCGCTCGGCGGCCTCGACATGCAGCTGTGGAAGGCCAGGAACCAGCTCGCGCAGTCGGACATCGTCTTCCAGCCCGGTCTCAACGAGGAGCTCGCCGCCACCGCCTGCTGGGGCTCGCAGCAGGCCGAATTGCTGGGCGAGGGTACCCATGACGGCGTTTTTTCGGTCTGGTACGGCAAGGGTCCGGGCGTCGACCGCTCCGGCGACGTGTTCCGCCACGCCAATCTCGCCGGGTCGTCGAAACATGGCGGCGTGCTGGCCCTGATGGGTGACGACCACATGGCCGAATCCTCGACCAACGCGCATGCCACCGAGTTCCTGTTCGTCGACACCATGGTGCCGATCCTTAATCCGGCCGGCGTCCAGGAGATCATCGACTACGGCCTCTACGGCTTTGCCATGTCGCGTTTTGCCGGCACCTGGGCGGCGATCAAATGCGTCAAGGACAACATCGAATCGACGGCCTCGGTCGATGCCGCGCTCGAACGGCTGAACATCATCGTGCCGGACTTCGACATGCCGCCCGGCGGCCTCAATATCCGTAACGAGATCGACATGCTCGGCCAGGAGGAGCGGCTGCATGAACACAAGCGCGCCGCCGCTTCGGCCTTCATCCACGCCAATGGGCTGAACCGGATCGTCTATTCGGGCGGCAGCAGCGCCAAGCTTGGCATCGTCACCATCGGCAAGAGTTATCTCGATGTTCGCCAGGCGCTGGAGGATATCGGCATCGACGAAGCGGCCGCCAGTCGCATCGGTATCAGGCTGTTCAAGGTCGGCTGCCCGTGGCCGCTCGACCTGCAGCACATCGCCGACTTTGCTCGCGGCCTCGATACCATCGTCGTCGTCGAGGAGAAACGCTCGCTGATCGAGGTGCAACTGCGCGAGAACCTTTACGGCACCGCGACGCAGCCGATCATCGTCGGCAAGAAGGACGAGCGCGGCGACTGGCTGTTCCCGGCCAAGGGCGCGCTCGACCCCAACGATATTGCCATCGCGCTCGGCGAGAGGATTTTGCGAACGATCGGCCCGTCGGAAGAAATCGCCGCGCGGGTGGCGAAGTTGCGCCAGTTCCAGGCGATGCTGGCCGACACGTCAGACATCGCCTCGCGCACGCCCTTCTTCTGCTCCGGCTGCCCACACAATTCCTCGACCAAGGTGCCGGACGGCTCGCTCGCCGCCGCCGGAATCGGCTGTCATTTCATGGCGCTGTGGATGGACCGCAACACCGTCGGCTTCACGGCCATGGGCGGCGAGGGCGCGCAGTGGGTCGGCCAGGCGCCGTTCTCGAAGCGCGAGCACATCTTCCAGAATCTGGGCGATGGCACTTACAACCACTCGGGTGTGCTGGCGATCCGCTTCGCGCTGTCGACCGACGCCAACATCACCTACAAGATCCTCTACAATGACGCCGTCGCGATGACCGGCGGGCAACCGCACGAGGGCGGCCTGACGGTGGACATGATCGCAAGGCAGGTGCGCGCCGAGGGCGTGGAGCGCATCGCCATCGTCACCGACGAGCCGGACAAATATACCGGCAAGGTGGAATTTCCCGCCGGCGCCACCATCCATCACCGCGACGACCTCGATCTCGTCCAGCGCGAGTTGCGTTCGGTCAAAGGCGTCTCGGTGCTGCTCTACGACCAGACCTGCGCCGCCGAGAAGCGTCGCCGCCGCAAGCGCGGCACCTTCCCCGATCCCGACAAGCGTATCTTCATCAACGAGCTGGTCTGCGAAGGCTGCGGCGATTGCGGCGTGCAGTCGAATTGCGTCTCGATCCAGCCGGTCGAGACCGAATTCGGCCGCAAGCGCAAGATCGACCAGTCGAGTTGCAACAAGGACTTCTCGTGCGTCAACGGTTTCTGCCCCTCCTTCGTCACCGTCCACGGCGCCAAAATCAGGAAAGCCGAAGGCATAGCCGGCGCGGCCGACCCGCTCGCGGGGGTGCCGGCGCCGGCGCAATTTACGCTCGGTGAACAAGGCTGGGCGGCGATCATCGACGGTGTCGGCGGCACCGGCGTCGTCACAATAGGCGCGGTGCTCGGCATGGCCGCGCACTTGGAAGGCAAGGGCTGCGGCATGATCGACATGGCCGGCCTCGCCCAGAAGGGCGGCTCGGTGTTCACCCATGTCCGCATCGCCCGCACGCCGGACGACATCCACGCCATTCGGGTATCGGCCGGCAAGGCCGATCTCGTGCTCGGCTGCGATCTCGTCGTTTCGGGTGCCAAGAAGGTGTTGGCCGCGGTGCGCGAAGGCCATACCATCTTCCTCGCCAACACTGCCGAGATCATGCCGGGCGAGTTCGCCCGTTCGGCCGATTTCTCGCTGCCCGTCGAGCGGCTGAAGAAAGCGATAAGAACGGCCGCGGGCGACGACAGGACGCATTTCTTCGACGCTACCCGCACCGCCACCGCGCTGTTCGGCAGCTCGCTTGGCGCCAACATGTTCATGCTCGGCTTCGCCTTCCAGCACGGCGGCTTGCCGCTGTCGGCGGAGGCGGTCGAGAAGGCGATCGAGCTCAACGGCGAGGCGATAGCGATGAATATCGCGGCATTTCGCTGGGGCCGCCGCGCCGCCCACCAGCCGGATTTCGTGCGCAGCCTTCTTGCCCAGCCGGGCAAGGCCACGCAGCATGCCGCCATTGCCGAGACGCTGGACGATATCATTGCTCGCCGCGTCGCCTTCCTGACCGCCTATCAGAACGCCGCCTATGGCAAGCGCTATGCCGACAGACTGGCGGCGCTGCACAAGGCCGAAACCAATGCTGTGCCCGGGTCGACCGTGGTGACCGAGGCTGCCGCAAAGAACCTGTTCAAGCTGATGGCGATCAAGGACGAATACGAGGTGGCGCGGCTTTATACGGACGGCTCCTTTGCCGCAGAGATCGCAAAGCAGTTCCAGAGCTACGGCAAGCTTGAATTCCATCTCGCACCGCCGATCATGGGCAGGCGCGGCAGTGACGGCAAGCCGAAGAAATCGAGCTTTGGCCCGTGGACGATGAACGGGTTCCGCCTGCTGGCGGCGATGAAGGGCCTGCGCGGCACCGCTTTCGACCTGTTCGGCTACAGCGCCGAGAGGCGTATGGAGCGGCAGCTTCTTGCCCTCTATGAAGCCGACCTGGAGCTTGTCGCCGGCGCGCTGGCGCCGGGCAAGATCGAGGTTGCTGCCGCGCTTGTTTCGGTGCCGGCGCTCATCCGCGGCTTTGGCCACGTCAAGCAGGCCAGTGCCGAAAAAGCCGCCGGCGAACGCCAGCGTCTGCTCGACCGCCTCTCGACGGCGCCGCTGCGGCCGCAACTTCAAGCCGCCGAATAATTCAGCGCTGTGATACGCCTTGTTTACCTGAACTGTAGTTTCCCTGCTTCCGCTGCGTCACCAATGAATGCCAATAGAGCCAGAACCGCTGCTCTAAACCTTTCTTAAGGCCAATGTGACACTGCTGGGTTCCCCAGGGTTGGGATCCAGGCGTGAATCTGAGACGAAAAAACGAGATTCCGGTCGACGTTTACATTCCGTTCGTGGAAACGCTGTTTCGCGACGGGTTCACGCTGTCGATCGGCCTTGTTGCGCAGACGCTCCTCGTCATTCTGGTCTATTGGAAGACCATGGACTTGGCGTATCTTCTAGTTGCCGCTGGGCTCATCATTGTCGGTACTCTGCGCCTTCGCAACATCCGAAAATACGGGCGACTTCCTTCCCCGACGACGTGGGAAGAAGCCCATGATCGCGAAAACGATTACATAATTTTCGGTTCGATGCATGGTTTCATGCTTGGCGCGTTCTGTTTCGTCAGTATCTATCTGGCAAATGACAGCCACGACAACTATGCCGAAATAGCCTCTGTCTGCGTCACTCTGGCATCGGTCACGTCGATTGCCGGCCGCAATTATGGGTCGCCGCGCATGGTTATGATTTTTATCATAACCACCACATGGCCCATATCGCTTGGCTTTATCCTGCGCGGCGATATCTACCACATCATCCTCGGTCTGATGTCGGCCCCTTTTCTGTTTGCGATCAAGCGGTTCGCCGACATCGTCCGCGAAGTCCTGTTTACCGCCCTGTCGGAGGAAAAGAAGGCGAACCGCATCGCGCAGCGTTTCAACCGCGCGCTCAACACCATGTCGCATGGCCTTGTCATGCTTGGTCCCGACGGCCGGGTGGCGGTGGCCAATGCCGAAGCCGCGCACCTGATGTCGCTCAAATCGGCCGATGCGCTGCTAGGCCGCTCGATCCACGGTCTGCTGATGCGCGGCGCTGCAGGCGGCATGCTGGCGCCGAAAGATTGCCGTTACATCGAAGCCCAGCTGACGCGTGCGTTGCGCGAGGGCCGCGACCGCAAGGTCCTGGTCTCGCTCACCAACGGCCAGCACTATGAATTTTCGGCGCGCGAAGGCAGCCAGGAACTGGGCGTCGTCACTTTCGAGGATGTGACCGCCCGGGTCGAGGCGGAAGACAAGATCCGCTTCATGGCGCGCTACGACAGTCTCACCGGCCTGCCCAACCGCGCCTACTTCCACGAGTTGGTGGTGGAAGCCATGGCCTCAGGGGATCCCGAGCGTCTCTGCGGGCTGGTGGTGCTCGATCTCGATGATTTCAAGAGCGTCAACGACACGCTCGGCCATCCGGTCGGCGACGGATTGATCTACGCCGTTGCCGAGCGGCTGGCGGCAGTCGCTGGGCCAGGCATCACCGTTAGCCGCTTTGGCGGCGACGAGTTCATGATCTTCTTCGAGCGCATCGAGGATGAAAGCCACCTGACCGGCCAGGTTGATGAGATCTTTGTCAATCTACAGGGCGAGGTCGATGTCGCCGGCCACGGATTACGCATCCAGGCCAGCGGCGGCGCGGTGCTGTCGCGGGTCAAGGATACCGACGTTGACGCCATGATCGTCAAAGCCGACCTTGCACTCTACAAGGCCAAGGAGCTTGGCAAGAACGGTTGGCGGCTGTTCGAGGCCTCCATGGATGCTGCCTTCCGCAGCCGTCAGCTGATGAAGGCGGACCTGCGCAGCGCCGTGGAAAACAAAGAATTGCGGGTGGTCTATCAGCCGATCGTGGCGATGAGCACGATGCGTATCGCCAGTTGCGAAGCGCTGTGCCGCTGGGATCATCCCGATCTCGGGCCGATTTCCCCCGGTATCTTTATTCCGCTGGCGGAGGAAATGGGGATTATTTCCGACATCAGCACCTTCGTCCTGCATGCGGCCTGCACGGAATGCGCCAAATGGCCGGCCCAGACCAGCGTGTCGGTCAATCTCTCGGCCAAGGATTTCCGCAACCGTGATGTCATCCAGAAGGTTCGCGACGCGCTGGCTGAATCCGGTCTCTCCGCCGGACGTCTGGAGATCGAGGTCACCGAGACGGCGCTGCTCGACGACAAGTCGCTGACACGCCAATATATCGAGGAGTTGAAGCGGCTCGGCGTGCGCATTGCGCTCGACGATTTCGGTACCGGGTATTCGAGCCTCAGCTATCTCCACAAACTGCCGCTCGACAAAATCAAGATCGACCGCTCGTTCCTGATGGATGTCACTCAGAACAGCCGGTCGCTCGAATTGCTCAAGGGCATCGTCAACCTGTCACGGCCGCTGGGACTTTCGGTTACCGTCGAAGGTGTCGAGACCTTCGAACAGCTCAAGATCCTGGCATTGCAGGTCAAGCCGGACCTGGTCCAGGGCTTTCTGTTCGGGTCGGCACTCAGCGCGTCCGGCATCGAGACGATGTCGAGCACCGTCTGGCCCTTCGCCAAGGACATCCAGACGGCAAGGAAGGCGCCGCGGCGCTGACTTCGCGCTGAAAGACCGCGTATTTTAGTATAATTTTATTAATTGTTAACCTTAATGACCGGTAAACGAGCTCCTACTTATTTTCATCTTTACATCTCATGACCCGTCCGTAGTGTCGGCTGGTGGCGGTAATCGCGGGGAATAGAGTTCATGTGTGCCCAGTTGAGTTCGCTCGGCCATGCGGCGGGCGCTGGTGGGAAAGATGCGTCCGAGACCATGTCCAGCTTCGCGCAACATGTTTATGCGCTGCTTGACCGGACGGAGTACCGACGCTGTGAAAGCGGCGAGGACTTCGAAAGCATTTACAGGCTGCGCTACAATTCCTATCGGATGAACGATCTCGTGCCCGAGAATGCGTCCCGTCAGGTCCATGACGAGTTTGACGAACTGCCCAATTGCCATACGTTCGGAATCTACATCGAGGGGCGGCTGGTCAGCACAATGCGCCTGCATAACGTGTCTGCTGATAACGCCACATCACCAGCGCTCAGCGTCTACAAGGACTTGTTGATGCCGCGTCTGGCGGCCGGCGAAGTCTTTATCGACCCGAGCCGTTTTGCCGTGGACGCCGAATGGTCACGGCTTTACCCGCAGATCCCGTATGTGACGCTGCGCCTTGCGGGCATGGCTTGCTTCCATTTCGGCGCGCCTTATTGCATATCCATGATCCGCGAGGACCATGCGGCTTTCTACAAGCGCATCTATCGGGCGCGACCGATCGGCGATGCGCGGCCCTATGCCGGCGTGATCAACTGTTTCGCGCTGCTTTATCAAGCCGATGTCCTGGCGATCAAGAATGAAACCTACGCTCGCTTTCCGTTCTTCCGTTCGACGCCAATGGAGCAGCGCATGTTGTTCGATACGCCCGGTGCCGGCGAACTCGCCCCGCTGACCATCCTGCCCACCGCCAAGTATTTTCGCGAAGCCGCCTGAACGAGCCCATGGAGCCTTCCGGTCGCTTCGGCGTTCTGGGCAAGGGTGCTGGTGGTAGGTCGGCATCGCCGGCGTCCGCCAAGCATCGCTTCGATAGCGATCCGATCAAAGGAACCGATATGACCATTTCCACGCTCGCCCTTACCCCGCTTATCTCGCTGATTGCAGGCGTGCTGATCCTGGTGATGCCGCGGCTGCTCAATTATATCGTCGCCCTTTATCTGATCGTTGTCGGCCTGCTCGGTCTGTTCCCGCATCTCGCCGGCTAACGACATTGGCAATAGCGGACCTGCCGTCCATTGTGATTGGTATCGCCGCGCTCCGCTCCGCCTCGTTTTCAGGCTCGGGTCAGTCATAACCGCTGCGCATGTTGCGCCACATCATTGACGCAGCGATTTCCAGTTTCGCTTGAGACAGTTGGCTGCGGCGATGCGGCAATAGCGCCATTGCCCTTAACGCGGCTTTTCGCTATGTGCCTGAAAGATGTCTTCGAAGGGGTATTCCTATGGCTGAACACACGCCGACCGGTCCTGTCGAACTGGGCGCGAAGATGGACTATGCCGAGCACGACCGCACCTATGCCGGCTTTGTGATGCTGGCCAAATATGGGTCGCTATTTTGCGCCGCCGTGCTTCTGGCCATGGCGTTCGGCTTCTTTGTGGGCGGCTTCTTCTCGGGGACTATCCTGTTCGTGCTGATCCTGGCCGTCGGCGCCTTTATTCTCCGATAGACTCCTCCAACCTTTGTCGAGGGCGCCGCCGGTGGCCGGCCGGCGTCTTGGGTAACGGGTTCCGGCCGAAAGGATCATGCGGTGGGACAGACGGTTTTCATCCCTCGTGAGCTCGACGCGAACGAGCCGCGCGTCGCGGCCTCGCCCGACACGGTGAAACGGCTGGCGGCGCTGGGTTTCGGCGTGGTCGTCGAAGCCGGCGCAGGCACTGCTTCGCGCATTCCCGACGAGGAGTTTGCCAAGGCCGGCGCCGCGATCGGCAAGGCCGGCGATGTTTCCAGGGCTGATGTCGTGCTGAAGGTGCGCCGGCCGAGCGATGCCGAGCTGAAAGCCTATCGGCCGGGCACTGCCGTCATTGCCATCATGGATCCATATGGCAACGATGCTGCCGTCGCCGCGCTGGCCAAGGTTGGTGTTACTGCCTTTTCCATGGAGTTCATGCCGCGCATCACCCGTGCCCAGTCGATGGACGTCCTGTCCAGCCAGGCGAACCTCGCCGGCTATCAGGCAGTGGTCGACGCGGCTGCCGAATATGACCGGGCACTGCCGATGATGATGACGGCCGCCGGCACGGTACCGGCGGCGAAGGCCTTCATCATGGGCGTCGGCGTCGCCGGTCTGCAGGCCATCGCCACCGCGCGCCGCCTCGGCGCCGTGGTCACCGCCACCGATGTGCGCCCGGCTGCCAAGGAGCAGGTTGCCTCGCTCGGCGCAAAATTCCTGGCCGTCGAGGACGAGGAGTTCAAGGCGGCCGAGACGGCCGGCGGCTACGCCAAGGAAATGTCGAAGGAGTATCAGGCCAAGCAGGCGGCGTTGACCGCCGAGCACATCGCCAAGCAGGACATCGTCATCACCACCGCGCTGATACCCGGCCGGCCGGCGCCGAAGCTTGTTTCTGCAGCGATGGTCGCTTCGATGAAACCCGGCTCGGTGATCGTCGACCTCGCGGTCGAGCGCGGCGGCAATGTCGAGGGCGCCGAAGCCGGCAAGGTGGTGACCACGGCCAACGGGGTAAAGATCGTCGGCCATCTCAACGTTCCCGGTCGCGTCGCCGCCTCCGCTTCGCTTCTCTATGCCAGGAACCTCTATGCCTTCCTCGAGACGCTGGTCGACAAGGCGGCGAAGACGCTTGCCATCAACCACGACGACGAACTGGTCAAGGCGACGATGCTGACCGATGCTGGCAAGATCGTGCATCCGGCTTTCGCAAAGGCTGAGCAGGAGCCGCCAAAGGGCCAATATGTCGAACCACCGGCCATTCCGGCCAGGACGATGGTTGCCGAGGCTTCGGCGAAGCCGGCTGCGAAGAAAACGGCCGCTTCGAGGAAGCCCAAGACCACCGGAGGGATCGCGTGATGGATCAGACTCTGCAGAAAGCCCTCGACCAGCTCGACCAGGCGACAGCTGCCGTGCGGCTCGCGGTGCAGAACCTGGCGGCCGCGCCCGGCACCGAGGCGGCGGGTGACGCCGCTCACGCGCTGTCCGGCGGTGCCATCGATCCCTTCGTCTTTCGCTTCGCCATCTTTGTCCTGGCGATCTTCGTCGGCTACTACGTCGTGTGGTCCGTCACGCCGGCACTGCACACGCCGCTGATGGCGGTCACCAACGCCATTTCCTCCGTCATCGTCGTCGGCGCGCTGCTGGCCGTCGGCATCTCGGCCTCAGGGCTTGCCACCGGCTTCGGCTTCGTTGCGCTGATGCTGGTATCGGTCAACATCTTCGGCGGCTTTCTCGTCACCCAGCGCATGCTGGCCATGTACAAGAAGAAGGAAAAGTAGGCCGCTATGAACGCCAACTTCGCCTCCTTCCTCTATCTGGTCTCCGGCATCCTGTTCATCCTGGCATTGCGCGGCCTGTCGCATCCGACCACCAGCCGCCAGGGCAACATGTACGGCATGATCGGCATGGGCATCGCCATCGCCACGACGCTGGCGCTGGCGACCCCTTCGGCCGGGCGCTTCGGCCTCATAGTGCTCGGGCTGCTGATAGGCGGCTCGGCCGGTGCGGTCACGGCACGGCGCATTGCCATGACCTCGATGCCGCAGCTGGTCGCCGCCTTCCACTCGCTGGTCGGTCTTGCCGCGGTCATGGTGGCGGCCGCCGCCATCTATGCACCGGAAAGCTTCGGCATCGGCACCGTCGCCGATATTCATGCCCAGGCACTGATCGAGATGAGCCTCGGCGTTGCCATAGGTGCCATCACCTTCACCGGCTCGGTCATCGCCTTTTTGAAGCTCGACGGCCGCATGTCGGGCAAGCCGATCATGATCGGTGGCCGCCACTTCATCAACGCGGCCCTGGGCATTGCGCTGATCGTGCTGATCGTGCTGCTGGTCACCGCCGAGTCCAAGGTGGTGTTCTGGCTGATCGTTGCCGCCTCGCTGGTGCTGGGTGTGCTTCTCATCATCCCGATCGGTGGCGCCGATATGCCGGTGGTCGTGTCGATGCTGAATTCCTATTCGGGCTGGGCCGCGGCCGCCCTGGGCTTCACGCTCGGCAATCTGGCGCTGATCATCACCGGCGCGCTGGTCGGCTCGTCGGGCGCCATCCTGTCTTACATCATGTGCAAAGGCATGAACCGGAGCTTCATCTCGGTCATCCTCGGCGGCTTCGGTGGCGAGACATCAGCCATTGCCAACGACGGCATCGAGCGCACGGTCAAGCAGGGCTCGGCCGAGGATGCCGCCTATCTGATGATGAATGCGCAAAAGGTCATCATCGTGCCGGGCTACGGCATGGCCGTCGCCCAGGCGCAGCACGCGCTGCGCGAGATGGCCGACAAGCTCAAGGCCAACGGCGTCGACGTCAAATACGCCATCCACCCGGTTGCCGGCCGCATGCCCGGCCACATGAACGTGCTCTTGGCCGAAGCCAACGTGCCTTATGACGAAGTGTTCGAGCTGGAGGACATCAACTCTGAGTTCGCGCAGGCCGACGTCGCCTATGTCATCGGGGCCAATGACGTCACCAATCCCTCGGCTCGTGACGACAAGTCCTCACCTATCTACGGCATGCCAATCCTCGACGTCGACAAGGCGCGCACCTGCCTGTTCGTCAAGCGATCGCTCGGTTCCGGCTATGCCGGCATCGACAACACGCTGTTCTACAAGGACGGCACCATGATGCTGCTCGGCGACGCCAAGAAGATGACCGAGGAGATCGTCAAAGCGATGGATCACTGAAACGGCGTCGCTGCCAACTCACTGCCGATCGTCGAATACAGCCCGGCTCCGCGCCGGGCTTTTTCTTGGCTGTTACCGGTTCTGAAGCTACGATGCCGACCCGTTGTCTTGCTAACGGCGTCATCGTGGAGGTGCTGGTGCCCGACCCTGGTTCTGCTGCATCGCCGGCCGCCGATCTGACCGCAGCAGAGAAGGCGCCACGCAAGCGCAGCCAGGCGGTAGTGGTCGTGCACGGCATGGGCGAGCAGCGGCCCATGGACACGTTGAGGGAATTTGTCCAGGCCGTATGGAGCCACGATCCGGCCCGTGCACCGTTCTATGCCCATGTCCCCGATCCGGCCGACCCGATGGGTGCGAAGATCAACCAGAGCTGGATCACGCCCGACAGCCGGACCAATTCGCACGAACTCCGCCGGATCACCACGCCCTATGATGTCGATGGCCGCCGCACCGATTTCTACGAGCTTTACTGGGCCGACATCACCCAGGGCACGACCCGAAGCCGCCTTGCTGCCTGGGTGACGACCCTGCTCTGGCGGAAGCCGGCCGATATTCCGCGCGATGTGCTCAAACTCTATGTCGTCACGCTTTTGGCCACCATCGTCGTCCTCGGCGCGGCGCTGGCGCTCGCAACGTCGACCTGGCAAGGCTACATCTCCTGGACGACCGGTGTGCTTGTCACGGTTCTGGCGTCGTTCGTCATCTGGTCGGTGGACCAGTTTGGCTTGCCTTATTTCGGCGACGTCGCCGCCTATGTGCGGGCCGAAGCGGCAACGGTCGAGAAGCGGGCGCTGGTCCGCCAGCGTGGCCTCAAGCTGCTGAAGCGTCTCATGATGGACGATGCCTATGACCGCATCGTGCTGGTCTCGCACAGCCTCGGGTCGATCATCGCCTATGATCTGTTGCAGATATTGTGGGCCGATTTCAGGCCTAGAAAGTTGGAAGCCATTCGCGACAAAGCGAGGCTGAAGGCGATCCACGCCGTCGACAAGGCGACGCTGGCCGCCGATGCCTCCGCTTGGCCCGACAGCCTCGATGACCTCCCCGCATTCCGGCGCAGCCAATGGGAGCTCTACCGGCAGCTTCGCGTCGGCGACGCCGATCATCCGCTGCCGTGGAAGATCAGCGATTTCGTCACGCTCGGCAGTCCGCTGACCCACAGCGAGTTTCTGGTGACCTACAACCTCGCCGAATTCAGGCGCGGCATCGCCGAGCGCCTGTTTTCGGCATGCCCGCCGATCGCCGACAGGGCGGCGGGCGGGACCATGCTCTACCAGGAAGGGCGCAGCCATTCCGGCAAGCCGCAGCGGGCGGTGCATCATGGCGCGGTGTTTGCCGCGACGCGCTGGACCAATATTTTCGACAGGGGCAATGGCTGGCTGACCGGCGACCCGATTTCAGGGCGGATGACGGAAAATTTTGGTCCCGGCGTGGAAAACATCCAGGTCGAGCTGCGCGGCTCGGGCGGCCGCGTCTTCACGCACAGGCTCTACTGGTCGCTGACGGCGAGCGGCGTCGAGGTCAACGCGCCGGCCGGCGTACAGCCGCGCTCGCACCTTGCCGTGCTGCGCGATGCGGTCGATCTCGGCCGCAAACTGGAAGCTGAGCTGTAGGCGGCGAGCAGCGCACGACAATGCCGCGGCGGCAGTTCAAAGCAAGGTCCCCTTCGGGCGTAATCTTCCCGAAGCGGACCGAGTTCACTTAGTCACCGATCAACGATTGGTCAGGAAAATCGCTTCCTCGTCGTCGCGCTGCCTGCCGCCAAGTGCTGCAGCCGCGCTGGCAATGAAGGCCCCGACGACCAGCGACAGCGCGCCAATCAGCGAGAAGGTGGCGCCTGCCTTTCTGGCGGTGTCGGCCGCCTGCTGGGCCTTGACCTTGGCGTCCTGCGCTCTGGCGATTACCGTATCGACGCGAGCGGTGGCATCCGCTTCGGACAGGCCTGTGCGGGCGGCCACCAGCCGCGACAGATAGGTCTTGTCGTCGGCCGATATTTCGCCTGCTGTGGCACTCGCGATTAGAATGCGCGATGCCTGCGCCGTTGCCGCAGCGTCGCTCTCCGGATTGGCGGCAGCGAGCCTTGCCGGATCGGCCGGGCGGAACAGCGTATCGACGAAATACGATGTGGCGTTGTCAGTCGAGGCGCTACCCGCGTTTGCAGCAGCACCTGCCGAAGCGCCCATTGCCGCGCCCGATGCCACAGTCGAAGCAGCCTGGACACCGGTACCTATCGCGGCCGAAAGCGCCGTGCCGAGCACGCCGGCGACGAGCAGCGTCGCCAGCGCCCAGGCCAGGAAGCCGTGAGCGGTATCGCGGAAGAAGACTTCATCGGTGTGGATGCCGACCCATTTGGTGCGCAGGCGTCCGGCGAGGTAGCCGCCCAGGGCCGACGACAGCCACTGCACGACGATCAGCCAGACGGCGGTGGAAACGGCGAAAGTGGTGACTGACGCACCCGAGCCGGACCATGGCGACACCATGCTCAGCCCAAGCCCGGAGCCGAGCAGCATCAAGATGAAGGTAAGCGTTGACGCAGCAAAGGCGCCGGCGACGATTGGCCCCCAGCTGACAGCAGTGGAAGCGGATTCCGTCGGGGCGGAAACGTCGACAGCTGTTACGGTGGACTGCATCGAAGCCTCCCTACCGTGCGAACAGCATGATCAGAATAATGATCGGAATTGGGACTCCGAGAAGCCAGAGCAAAATGCCACGTCCCATGGATGCCTCCTGCGGCGATTGTGATCAACTACAATGCCTTGAAAGCCTTTCCGTTCCGGCGGTCCTGGTGATCTTTGTTGCGTTGCAGCAGTCGTATTGGTGCGCCAAGGCGCACCAATACACTTCATGCCTGCTGGCTGGGTATCTGGATGGCGGCTCAGATGTCCAGATTGGCAACCGACAGCGCGTTTTCCTGGATGAATTCGCGCCTTGGCTCGACCTCGTCGCCCATCAGCCGTGAAAACAAGCTGTCCGCATCAGTCGCGTCATTAACCTTGACCTGTAACAGCGAGCGCACATTCGGGTCGAGCGTCGTTTCCCAGAGCTGCTCGGCGTTCATTTCGCCAAGGCCCTTGTAGCGCTGCATGGTCAGGCCCTTGCGGCCGGTGGCAAACACGGCGTTGAGCAGTGCCAGCGGCCCCGAAATGGTTTCCGAGACATCCTTGCGGCGCAGCACCGGCGGCTCGCTGTAGATTTCCGCCAGGCGCGGCGCATAGCGGTCGAGCTGGCGTGCGTCGGCGGAATTGATCAGCGCCAGGTCGAGATGCGCGAACTCCTTGACGCTGCGCACCGTTCGCTCGAAGACATAGCCGCCAATGCCCTCGTTCGAGGTCGACATGCGGCCGATCCAGCCGCGCTCGGTATCCTCGGCGATAATGTCGAGACGACGGGCAACACGCTCGGCCGTCTCGTTGGCGCGGCGGAGGTCGGTGAAGATCTCCGGGTTGAGCGCGCCGGCAATCGCTGCCTGCTCGACCACGCCTCTGTTATAGCGCGTGTGCAATCCGTTGATGAGCTGGCGGACAGCCAAGGCGTCGTCGATGGCACTGCGCAGGTCCTGCCCGGCCCGCACCTCGCCTGTGCTGAGCGCAAGCGACGCTTCTTCCAGCCCGGAGCCGATCAGGAATTCCTCGAAGGCGGCTTCGTCCTTGATGTATTGCGAGCTCTTCCCGCGCGTCACCTTGTAGAGCGGCGGCTGCGCGATGTAGAGATGACCGCGTTCGATCAGTTCCGGCATCTGGCGGAAGAAGAAGGTCAGCAGCAAGGTGCGGATGTGGGCGCCGTCGACATCGGCGTCGGTCATCAGGATGATCTTGTGGTAGCGCAGCTTGTCGGCGTTGAACTCGTCCTTGCCGATCGAGGTGCCGAGCGCGGTGATCAGCGTGCCGATCATGTCGGAGCCGAGCATGCGGTCGAAGCGGGCGCGCTCGACATTGAGGATCTTGCCGCGCAGCGGAAGAATGGCCTGGTTCTGGCGCGAACGGCCGCCCTTGGCCGAGCCGCCGGCGCTGTCGCCCTCGACGATGAAGATCTCGGATTTCGCCGGATCGCGCTCCTGGCAATCGGCCAGCTTGCCGGGCAACGAGGTGACGCCGAGCGAACTCTTGCGGGTGATGTCGCGTGCCTTGCGCGCGGCTTCGCGCGCGGCAGCGGCCTGGATGACCTTCTCGATGACCGCCTTGCCCTCGGTCGGGTGCTCCTCGAGCCAGGTGCCGAGCGCTTCGTTGACAAGCCCTTCGACCACCGGGCGGACCTCGGACGACACCAGCTTGTCCTTGGTCTGCGAGGAGAATTTCGGGTCGGGAACCTTGACCGACAGCACCGCGGTCAGCCCTTCGCGGCAATCATCGCCGATCAGCGCCACTTTTTCCTTCTTGGTCAGGCCCGAGGAGTCGCCATAGCCGGTTATCTGGCGCGTCAGCGCACCGCGGAAGCCTGCCAAATGCGTGCCGCCGTCGCGTTGCGGGATGTTGTTGGTGAAGGCCAGCACGTTTTCATGGTAGCTGTCGTTCCACCACATGGCGACTTCGACCGTGATGCCGTCGCGCTCGGCGCGGATCGAGATCGGCTTGTCGAGCAACGGCTTCTTCGTCCGGTCGAGATATCGGACGAACTCTTCGAGGCCGCCATCGTAGTGCAATTCATGGCGCATGATGTCGGCATGGCGGGCATCGGTCAAAACGATGCGCACGCCGGAGTTCAGGAAGGCGAGTTCGCGCAGCCGATGCTCCAGCGTACCGTAGTCGAATTCGACCATGGTGAAAGTCTCGGACGACGGCAAAAACGTGATTTCGCTGCCGCTGCGCCCCTGATAGGTGCCGGGGACCTTGTCTTGTTCATAACTGCCGGTGATGCGCAGCGGCGCGTCGGCATTGCCATGCGTGAAACTCATCTCGTAGATCTGGCCGTTGCGGCGGATCTTCAGTTTCAGCCAGGCCGACAGGGCGTTGACGACCGACACGCCGACGCCGTGCAGGCCGCCTGACACCTTGTAGGAGTTCTGGTCGAACTTGCCGCCGGCATGCAGCTGCGTCATGATCACTTCGGCCGCCGAAATGCCTTCGCCGGTGTGGATATCGGTCGGAATGCCGCGGCCATTGTCGATGACCGTCACCGATCCGTCCGGATTGAGCGTCACCGTCACCAGGTCGGCATGGCCGGCCAGTGCTTCGTCGATGGCGTTGTCGACGACTTCGTAGACCATGTGGTGCAGGCCCGAGCCGTCGTCGGTATCGCCGATATACATGCCCGGCCGCTTGCGAACGGCATCCAAGCCCTTCAAAACCTTGATGGAATCGGCGCCGTATTCGGCTTCAACGCCGTTGGCGATGTCGGTCTGGTCGCTCATGAAAACCTGTCTGATTGATGCCGTGTGCAGAGCGCGAAAAATCGGCTTCGAATCGCGCATTTCTAATGTCGTAGATATAGGCGCAAAAGGCGGTTTTTCCAAGGTTTGCAGGCATTTCGGAACGGAATGACCATCGCGTGAGCCGGCTACCGGCGCCTGGCTTCGATCCTGGCCAGCCGCTCACGTAAAAACTTGATCATGAACTTGTGGCGCGGTGCCAACCGCCCGCTCCGGTCGAGCTCGAGCGTCATGTCGAGCGCCTTGGAAAGCACAGCCTTCGGGTCCTTTGCGACTTGGGCGTAGTCGATATAGGCGACCACCAGGTCGCGCTGCCAGGTGGCGTTGTCCGGATCGGACCGGGCAAGTTTCTCGCGAATGGCCAGGCTGTCCTGAAGGGCTTGCCGGGCGCCCCTGACGTCGCGCTGCCTGAGGCGCAGCGTGGCGACTTCGGACAGCGTTATCGACAAGTCCCGCTGCCAGTCGGAATTTGCGGGATCGAGCTTGGCCAGCCTCTGCGCAATCGCGTAGCTGTCCAGATAGGCTTTCAGCGCGCCTTTGTGGTCGCCCTGTATCGCCAGGACGCCGGCGACTTTCTCGATGCACACGGACAGGTCGCGCTGCCATTCGGTGTTGTTCGGGTCGCCGGCGGCGAGCGCGCTGGCCTGCGAAAGTGCCTCACGATAAGCCGAAAGTGCCGCCGGCCAATTCTGCTGGTCGCTCAGCGCATTGCCGATCTTGGCGTTGCCGACCGACAGGTCGCGCTTCAACTCGGTGTCGTCCGGATCGCGTTTCGCCAGTTGTTTGACGATCGCCAGACCTTCCTTGTAGGCCGCCAGCGCCCCGGCGGCGTCGCCGCGTTCGCGCAGCAGGTCGCCTATCGTATCGTGGCTGACCGAGACGTCACGCTGCCGGTCGGCGTCTCCCGGTTTGTCCGCCGCCAGCGCCAGCCGCACCTTCAGGCTCTCTTCATAGGCCGCCTGTGCGTTGTCCAGTTGGCCTGCGATATGGGCAAGGTGACCGATCTCATCGTAGGTGATGGTCAGGTCGCGCTGCAGTTCGGCACGGTCGGGCTCTCCGGCGGCGAGCTGCTTCTTGATCGACAGGCTTTCCTGGTAGACCTCTGCGGCGCCGGCCAGATCGCCTTGCGTCGCCAATACGTTGCCGATCTTGTCGTCGGCCATGGCGAGGTCGCCGAACCACTCCAGATTGTCCGGTTCTGCCTCGGTCAGGCCCTGCAGAATGGTCTTGGCGGTCTCATAATTCTGCAGCGCTGACGGCAGATTGCCTTGCGCCATCCGCACGTTGCCGAGCTTGACGTGGCTGACGGCGAAGTCGCGCTTCACGTTGGGATCGGTTTCATGATGCGACCGCCGCTCGAGATCGGCTTGCAGCGCCTCGAAGGCACGGCCAGCCGCATCGATATTGCCGACCGTGGTATAGAGCTTGCCGAGCTCGTCCAGCGTGCGAATCAAGCGGTCGGCGTCGTCGAGCGACAGCACCACCTGTCCGGCTTCGTCATAAAGCGCGAGCACGGACTCATAGTCCCTGATGGCTGTGGCGTAGTCGAGGTCGGCGCGCGCGGCCCCGCCGGACAGATAGCGCGTCGCGGCTTCGGAGAGCGTGCGGCTGACGAAATTGGCCTTCAGCGCGTTGCGCGAGACATTGTCGATCTCGGCTGCCTCGGCGAGCTTTTTACGCGCGGCATCGAACGCTCCCAGCGAAAGCTGCTCTTCGGCCTGCCGGCGCAACGCTGCCACCCGCAGATCGTCGGATCCAAGCGTCTGCATTTCGCTCCGCACCTTGACGAAGGCGTCGGCTGCCTCACGCAGCCTGGTGTTCAGACTGTCTGCGGAGAGATGGCCGGCATCGGAACTGATCAACGCGCCATAGAGCGGCGCCAGCGGCATATCGGCGTCGCTGGCGATCTTTTCCACCTCGCCGCGCATCGCGGGCGTCACCTCGGCCATGGCCAGCAACAAGCGTTCGCGCTCCGGCAATTTCTCCTTGGCCGAGGCGGCAAAGAACAGCTGCGGCAGGCCGCTCTCGACATAGGGCAATTGCTTACCGCGCGAGAGGTCGTAGACCTCCTGCTGCACGAGCGTCAGCACGGAGCGGATCTCGAGACCTTCGGTGCCGAGGTATTTCGTCAGCGCCGCGGTAAACGGCGAATTCTGGCCCGTCCCATCCGCGGCGGTCTCGCCGGGCGCCGCCGAAAAGGCAAACAGGATGTTTTCTGCCCGCCCGATGCGGCCAAGGCCCGGCCGGACCTTGTCGCTGACGTCTTTTGCCAGCGCCGTCGCGCCGCGGCCTTCGCCGCCCGTAGCCGCGAACGGATCGCTACGGCAGGCGTCGAGCACGATCAGTCCGACCTTGCTGGTGGCGGCGACGGTCGCGCGGATCTCCTCCAGCGGCAGGCTGGTCCTTTCCAGCGTAGCGAGCGACGACGCGTCTGCATCGACCGGCAGGAGCCGATTCTCGCCGGCGATCTCGACGCCGTGGCCGGAGAAGAACACCAGCGCCACGTCGGCGCCTTTGGCATCCTCGCGGAAATCGTCGAGCGCCCGGCGCATGCGCCGCAGGTCGCGGTTGGTTTCGAGGAAGACCTCGAAACCAAGCTTCCTCAGCACCGTCTCCATGACCTCACCGTCATTGACGGGATTGGCGAGCGGCCGGATCAGCCGATAGTCGTTCTCGGCGATGACCAGCGCAACGCGCCGCTCCGCCACGGCAGCGGAGGCCGTCGAGAGGATCAGCAGCAAGGCAAACAGAAAACGCAAATCGAACCGCCCCGGCCCGGTCATTTGCCGGAGCATTCCATCTCTTTATGGCATGAGCAAGTTACGGCATCGGCAAGCTCGGCCGTTCGCGTTGTCAGCCGACCCGCATCGGCTTCAGCGCTTCGCTCCAGCGGAACAACTCGTCCAGCATGGTCCTGGCCCCGCCGAGCACCTGCTCGCTGGGCAAGAAGGCGCCGGTCTCGTCGAGCAGCTTCTGGTACATCGGCAGCGCCACGCCTTCCGGGATCGGCATGACGCCGACGGAGGTCAGCAACGGTTTGACCGCCTGCGCCGCCCGCAGGCCGCCGGAGACACCGCCGTAGCTGAGGATGGCGGCCGGCTTGTATCGCCATTCCCTGAGCAGGTAGTCGACCGCGTTGACGATCGCGGGGGCGGCGAAATAATTGTATTCCGGCGCCACGAAGACGAATGCGTCGGCGGCGTCGATTGCCTTCGACCAGGCTTTCGTGTGGCTGTTTTCGTATTTGCCCAGTCTCGGATGATGCGGCTCGTCCAGCACCGGCAGGTTGAAGGCCGCGATGTCGGTGAGCACCGGCTCGAATTTGCCGTGCTCGCGCGCAAAGCTCTCCAGCCAATTTGCGAAAACCGGCCCGGCGCGGCCCGGCCGCGTGCTGCCGATGATGACGTTCAACTGGTGCTTCAAGGCAGGCTCCCGCCGGTTAGTGGCATCTGTGGTGCTGCCACCTAAGACACGCAGCCGGACACAGCAAGCAGGCACTTTCCGGTGCCCCGGTCACATTCCAGAGAGCGGATGCTTCGCCTTGTCGTCCGGTCACATGGACGCCTGCCTTGCCCGCCACTACATTGAGGTGTCAGCGGAGCAAGCCATGGACAGTCAGCCCGTTCCCTTCGTCCCGCCGGCGCCGAAGCCGCGCACAGCGCCGCCCTCGACGCTGGAGATGATCCGCATCGTCTACCGCAATCCGCTCGAACTGTGGGGCGAGCCGACCTATAACGAGCCCTGGATTTCGGTGACCGGCGTCGGCGGGCCGCTGGTCATCGCCAACGATCCCGGCCTCATCCGCCATGTGCTCGTCGATAACGCCAAGAACTACAAGATGGCGACGGTGCGTCAGAAGATATTGCGGCCAATCCTGCGCGACGGCCTGCTTACCGCCGAAGGCGAAGTGTGGCGGCGTTCGCGCAAGGCGATGGCGCCGGTGTTCACGCCGCGCCACATCTTCGGCTTCGCCGAGCCGATGCTGAAACGCACGCTCGAATTCGTCACCCGTTACGAGCAAGGTGGCACGTCGGATATCGCCCACGACATGACGCTGCTCACCTTCGATATCCTGGCCGAGACGCTGTTTTCGGGCGAGATATCGGGCGAGCCCGGTAGCTTCGCCAAGGAGATCGATCGCCTGTTCGAGACCATGGGCCGGGTCGATCCGCTCGACCTTTTGCGTGCGCCCGACTGGCTGCCGCGCCTGACCCGCATCCGCGGCCGCAGGACCATGGCCTACTTCCGCAAGATCGTTACCGACACGGTGCAGATGCGCGAGGCGCGGCTGAGGCGCGCTCCGGACACCGTGCCGCAGGATTTTCTCACGCTGCTGTTGAAGGCGGAGGGACCGGGCGGGCTGACCCGGGCCGAGGTCGAGGACAACATCATCACCTTCATCGGTGCCGGCCACGAGACTACGGCCAGGGCGCTCGGCTGGACGCTCTACTGCCTTGCCGAAGCGCCGTGGGAGCGCGAAAAGATCGAGCACGAGATCGATGCGGTGTTGGCGCGTGAGCCCGACCCGACGAAATGGCTCGACGCCATGCCGCTCACCCGCGCCGCCTTCGACGAGGCGCTCAGGCTCTATCCGCCGGCGCCGTCGATCAACCGCGAACCGATCGAGCCCGAAACCTGGAACGGCCTCTACATACCGCGACGTGCTGCGGTGCTGGTGATGCCGTGGGTCGTCCACCGCCATCGGAAATTGTGGGACCGGCCGGACGCTTTCATGCCGGAACGCTTCCATCCGGGAAACCGCGAAAAGATCGATCGTTTCCAGTATTTGCCGTTCGGCGCCGGCCCCCGCGTCTGCATCGGCGCCAGCTTCGCCATGCAGGAGGCAATCATCGCGTTGGCGATCATGCTGTCGCGCTACCGTTTCGACGCCACCGCGGAAACCCGCCCCTGGCCGGTGCAGAAGCTGACGACGCAGCCGCAAGGCGGCCTGCCGATGCAGGTCACCCGGCTCGCCTCGTAGGCAACCGGACGTCCGTTCGTATTATGCGGCGGACTTGCGTTGGAACTGGCCGGCGGCGCGGTAGCGCCAGAGATAGCTGGGCAGGATGGTTCCGATCGACCGTGGCTGGATCCCGAGGCCGGCGAGCGTCCGGTTGTCCTTGACGGCGGCTTCCGACACGACATTGTGCTGGCGCAACAGCAGGACCTGGTCCTTGGTCAACAACGGATTGGGCAACAGCCCGAGAATTGATGCCTGAAGGTTCGCCAGCCACCATGGCACGGGCAGCAAAAACCGCTTGCGTTCGATGATGATAAGCAGTTGTTGCATGCATTCCTTGAAGGTAAGCACTTGCGGCCCGCCGAGTTCATATATCCGGCCGCCCTGGACCTTGCCGTCGACCGAATGCGCCACCGCTTCGGCGACGTCGCCGACATAGACCGGCTGGAATTTCGTCTGCCCGCCGCCGATCAGCGGCAGCACCGGGGAAAAGCGGGCCATGTTGGCAAAGCGGTTGAAGAAACCGTCCTCTGGCCCGAAATTGATCGATGGCCGCAAGATCACGGCGTCTTGGACCGTCTCCAGAACGGCCTTTTCGCCGAGCGCCTTGGTACGCGCGTAGTCCGATTGCGCGTGGAGATCCGCTCCCAGAGCCGAGATGTGGGTGAGGCCGGCGCCGACGGCGCGCGCCGCTTCAGCGACAGCCCGCGCGCCGAACTCGTGGACGGCAGTGAATTTCTGCCGGCCGGCCTCATGCGCGATCGCCACCAGATTGACGACATGGTCCGCGCCTTGCACGGCGCGGTCGACCGACCAGCGCACCCGGACATTGGCTTGCACCGGCTGGATCTGCCCGACATTGCCGAGCGGCTGCAGGTGGCCGGCGAGATCGGGCCGGCGGCAGGCGACCCGGATGCGGTAGCCGCGCTTGGCCAGCGCCCGCACGACATGACGACCGACAAAGCCGGAGCCGCCGAACACGACCACGAGCTTTGGGGTCTGCAGGATTTCGGTCATGGCTGGCTCCGGCGGCTATCCAGATGGCTTGGTTGAAGCCGTTTCATAGTCGGTTTCGCGCCAAAGGCAAAGGGCGACCATCGGTCGCCCGGCATTGTTGAAGCATGATTTCCAGTATCCGTTGGAAACGGCAGAAAACCCGCCGACGCCGGGCTTTAGGGTAACTCCATTCGGGACAGGAACCTTTGTTCCGGCCGGCGATTTTAGGATGTATGGTTTGATTCCGAATGGAGGATATTGCCGATGACGACAAAACGCGTTGCGATCTTCGCTCTGGCTTTCGCAACAGGCTGCAGCATTGGTGCCTCGGCATTCGCGGCAAACCGGCATCACCACCAAGCTCAACCCGAACGCTACGTTCCGGCCAACGGCA
Organism: Mesorhizobium sp. M0590; assembly: GCF_040320905.1. Lineage (NCBI taxonomy): Bacteria > Pseudomonadati > Pseudomonadota > Alphaproteobacteria > Hyphomicrobiales > Phyllobacteriaceae > Mesorhizobium > Mesorhizobium sp. M0590. The sequence goes on along the minus strand of NZ_JAMYQN010000002.1, from coordinate 109,901 downwards.
ACATCATCGACATTCTGTTCGGTGGCCCGCGCTACTATGACAACCACCTGTTCACGACGGCCGCCGAACCCTGCTCCTACAACAGGGTAGGGCCGGACGCGAATGCGGCGAACGTCATCAACGATCATTATTGCGGGAAGTAGGCTCGCGCTGCCGGATCGGCAGGCGTTCTCAGCCGCTCATCGGACAAACGAATTTCTTCAGGACGAATAGCGGGCGGCGAATTCGGAAATGCGCTGCACCACGGCTTTCGGCGCGCTTATGCCGCGCGCCGCCGCCTTCTCCGCGGCCTCGGCCCGGGCACGCCCCGGCACATGCACGCCATAGCGCCGCCGCAGCCGGTCGAGTTGATCCTTCATCCGCTTTTCGAAGTCCGGATCGAGCAGCTTGGGCTCGACGGCAAGCACGAACAGGCCGGTCCCCGGACTGTCCGGCCCGCCGCTGAACCATGGCGCATCGAGCGACCAGTTGGCGCCCGACAGGCCCGCAGCCAGCACCTCGACCATCAGCGCGATGTTGGCGCCGCGCTGGCCGCCGAAGGCAAGCATGGCGCCCTTCATTGCAGCTGCCGGGTCCGTGGTCGGATTGCCGCTCGCATCCAGTGCCCAGCCTTCGGGTATCTTCTTGCCGTCCTCGGCCGCCTTGCGGATGTTGACGAAGGCGGTGGCGCTCGACGATTGGTCGATGACCAGCGCCGCCCCGTCCGCGGCGGGTGCCGCAAAGGACATCGGGTTGGTGCAGTAGACCGGCTTGACCGAGCCCGAGCCGGCAAGCACGGCCGGGCCGTTGGTGGCGGCGAACGACACCAATCCCTGCGCGGCCAGCCTTCCGGTGAAATAGCCGAGCGCGCCGCACGTATAGGCATTCTTCTGCGAAAAAATCGCGACGCCGAACAGCCGCGCCGCGTTGGCGAGTTCATCGATCGTGCGGTCGAAACCGGTATGCGCCAGTCCGCCGCGCGCATCGGAGAGATAGACCGCGAGCGCCGGCCTGGTGATCACCGGATCGGCGTTGCCGTCGATGCGGCCGGCTTCCAGCGCTTCGAGATAATCGATGAAGTGCGACAGCCCAACGGTCGACAGTCCTTCCGCCTCGGCCGCGACGATCGAGGCAGCCAGCGACTGCGCCGCCTCTTCGTTGGCGCCAGCGCCAAGTGCGGCCATCCGGCACAGCCCTGTCGCCTGGTCGAGACTGAGTTGCATTGTGATTGCCATGGATATCTGAGGGAATGGGTGAATGGTGAATAGTGAATGGTGAGTGGGACTTAGCCGGTAACACTACGGGCTACTCACTACTGACTATTCACCATTCACTATTCACCTAACCAACCTTGTTCGGAATCCGCGCCTCGATCTTGCCCAGGGTGAAGACGAGGATGCCGGTGATCGCCATATAGATCAACGCCAGGAGCAGCAAGGGTTCATAGGTGAGGTAGGTATCCTGACGCACCTTTGAAGAGACGGCGAATATGTCGATCACGCTGATGGTCGCCACCAGCGGCGTCGATTTCAGCTGCAGCACGGTTTCGCCCGTCAGTGTCGGCAGCGCGCGGTAGAAGGCCTGCGGCAGCCAGATTCGCTGGAAAATCCTCCAGCGGCTCATGCCGAAGGCGCGGGCGGCTTCCAATTGGCCTTTCGGCACGCCGGCGAAAGCGCCTCGCATCACCTCGCCCTCATAACCGGCGAAGGACAGCGTCAGCCCGAGGACGCCATAGGGCCATGCCTGCCTCAGATAGGGCCACATCCAAGACTCGCGAATCCATGGATATTGTGGAAACAGCGAGCCCAGCCCGTAATAGAGCAACCAGAGCTGCAGCAGCAGCGGCGTCCCTCTGATGACGGTGCAGAAGACCTTGGCGGGTGCCGCGAACCAGAACGAGCCCGCAGCCTGCGCCAGCCCGAGCGGCACGGCGAGCAGGAAACCCAGCGTGCAAGTGACGGCAAGAATCCACAGCGCGCGCCAGATGCCGAGCAGTCCTATCCCGTAATATTTAGGCAGCCAGTCCCAGCGCATGAAGACGGCCGCCGCCAAAACCAGCCCCAGCGCGATCAGGATCAGCACGATACGATGCGGCTTCAGCCACAGCGAAGCGCGTGCGGCTATCTCGACGGCCGCTTCGCCAGTCATCACCGGGCCAGCCATCAACGGGCCTCCTTGAGCGACGGCATGCCGCGGCGGGCCCAGCTCTCGATGCGGCCGATGATCAGGTTGGAAACCAGCGTCAACAGAAGGTAGATCGCGCCGGCGGCGACAAAGAATGTCAGATAGGCTTTGGTGACGCCGGCCGCCTGCCGTGTCGCCAATGTCAGCTCGAAAAAGCCGACGACCGCCAGCAGGGCGGTGTCCTTGGTGGCGATCAGCCAGAGATTGGCAAGGCCGGGTATGGCGAACGGCAGCATCGCCGGCAGCGTGATGCGCCGCAGCAGCAGGCCGGGAGACATGCCATAGGCGCGCGCGGCTTCGATCTGGCCCTGCGGAATGGCAAGGATCGCGCCGCGGATCACCTCGGTCGAATAGGCGCCCTGGACGAAGCCGAGCACGGCAATGCCGGCCGCCAGCCCGCTAATGTCCATGCGCTGATAGCCCATTGCCGTCAGCATCTGATTGATCAGGTCGGTGCCGGCGTAATAGAGCAGAAGGATCAGCACCAGCTCCGGCACGGCGCGCACGACGGTCGTATAGACTGCCAGGAGATCGCGCACCACCGGACCACCATACAGCTTGCCGGAGGCGCCGCCGATGCCGATCAAAAGGCCGAGACCGGTGGCGCCGACCGCGATCTCGATCGTATGGAGCAGCCCGACGATGAGCGTTCCACCCCAGCCCGGCGGCACGGGCGAGAGAAGCGCGATGGCAGAGGCGGCCCAAGCCGGAACAAATGCGTCGATCAGCGTCGCCCTCGAATTGCTGGCGCTAAAACCGCCGGCGATCTCCGCCCGCGGAAGCTCGCGTCGATGGATTTCGACGAACCACGCGGCTCTATCGGGGCCGCGTGGTTAATCGCTCATGGATGAGGCAGTCAGTTCGACTGCGTGTCGGCACCGTAAATGTCGAAGTCGAAGTACTTCTTCGAAATCTCGTCATATTTGCCGTTGGCGCGGATGGCCTTGATGCCGGCGTTGATCTTTTCCTTCAACTCGGAGTCTTCCTTGCGGACGCCGGCGCCGACGCCGGGCCCGAGAATGGCCAGATCCGGCGCGACCATGCCCTTCAGATCGCAGCATTGCTTGCCCTGGTCCGATTTTAGGAAGGCGTCGAGGGCAATGGAATCGGCCTGCACCGCGTCGACCCGGCCGGCGGCAAGATCCTGGTTGGCCTCGTCCTGGGTCTGGTATTCCTTGATTTCCGCCGCGTCGGCGAAGTGCTTCTTGGCGTAGTCGGCGTGTACGGTCGAGACTTGGACGCCGATGATCTTGCCCTTGAGGTCCTCCGGTGTTGAGCCGAACTTCTGGTCCTTCGGCCCGATGATCGCAGTCGGGGTGTTGTAATATTTGTCCGAGAAGGCGATCGTCTTCTCGCGCTCGGCGGTGATCGACATCGAGGCGGCGATAAGATCGATCTTCTTGGTCGTCAGCGCCGGAATGATGCCGTCCCAGGCGACGGGGGTGATGACGCAGTCGAGCTTCTCCTCGGCGCAGACGGCATCGATGAATTCGATCTCCCAGCCGACCCATTTGCCGGAAGCGTCCGGCGAGGCGAAGGGCGGATAGGGTTCGGCGGCGACGCCGATCTTGACCGGATCGGCCTTGGCCACGCCCATCGCGGCAACGCCGAGCAGCAGCGCTGCGGCAAAGGTCTTGAGAATAATCTTCATCGTCATGACTCCCAGTTTTGTTGTTGTTCCCGGTTTTCGTCCGCCCACAGTTTAACTGATGTTGCGGATGAACTGCTTCAGCCTTTCGGATTTCGGCGCGCCGAAGATCTGTTCCGGCGGCCCTTCTTCCTCGACCAGCCCGTTGTGGAGGTAGACGACATGCGTCGCGACCTCGCGGGCAAACTTCATCTCATGGGTGACCAGCACCATAGTGCGGCCTTCGCGCGCCAGGTCGCCGATCACCTTCAGCACCTCGCCGACCAGCTCCGGATCGAGCGCCGAGGTCGGCTCGTCGAACAGCATGACGCGCGGGTTGATGGCCAACGCCCTGGCAATCGCGGCGCGCTGCTGTTGGCCGCCCGACAGATAGGCGGGATAGACGTCGCGTTTTTCGGCCAGGCCGACGCGGGCGAGCAATTTTTCCGCCTCGCCGATCGCCACATCGCGCTTGACGCCGAGCACATGCACGGGAACCTCGATGACGTTCTCGATCAACGTCATGTGGCTCCACAGATTGAAGTTCTGGAAGACCATGCCGAGCTTGGAGCGGATGCGTTCGATCTGCTTGCGGTCGGCGGGCACGGTGTGGCCGTAGCTGTCGGCCTTCAGCTTTATCTCTTCGCCATTGACCCGGATGATGCCGCTGGTCGGGTTCTCCAGGCAGTTGATGCAGCGCAGCAGCGTCGATTTGCCCGAGCCGCTGCCGCCGATGATGGCGATCACCTCGCCATCGCGCGCCGACAGCGAAACGCCCTTCAATACATGCAGCTTGCCGAAATTCTTGTGCAGGTTCTCGACGTGGATGGCTTCGGCAGCGCCGTTCTGCGCCGTATGCTTCAGGGCGGTGGCCGGCGCTGTCATCGTCGCGGCGCCCCGCGGAGCAGCCGAGGCAGTGCTTGCTGGAATTTTTTACCCATTACCCGTCACTGGACAGCGTTCCGATTCTCAAGATGGACCGTTCCGCTTGCCTCCGTCAACCGCAGTTTTTGGACCATTGATCACGGCCTGCCGAGTGGCTATTGGCAGGAGGGGCGCGTTTCAGGAGAACTTAGTGGGCAAAGCATACGGGTCGCAGTCGATGGCCGGGCCGCTGCAGCGCGTGCTGATGCGCTCCGCCGCCAGCGCCATGCGTCGGGCCGAAGCGCTGGAGTGGCACTATGGCCCCGGCTTCGATCCACAAAAAGCGGCAGCCCAGCATGATGCACTGGCCAGGCTGATTTCTGTCTCAGGCGCCGAAATCGAATGGCTGAGCGACGCCGATGACGGGCTTGCCGATTCGGTCTTTACCCACGATCCGTCGCTGATGACCGACCATGGCGCGGTCATCCTTGCCATGGGCAAGGCGCTGCGCCGGCGAGAGCCCGGCCTGCACGAGGCAGCCTACGGGCGCATGGGCATCCCCGTCCTCGGCCGTATCGAGGCTCCCGGCCAGGTCGAGGGCGGCGACTGCGTGTGGGTGGATGCAAACACGCTGGCCGTCGGCCGCGGCGTGCGCACCAATCAGCACGGCATCCAGCAGCTCTCCAACCTGCTTTCACCCAAGGGCATCCAGGTCTATGGCTTCGACCTCCCGCTCTGGCAGGGCGAGGAGGCCTGCCTGCATCTGATGTCGGTGATCAGCCCGCTCGCAGACGATCTGGCGCTGGTCTATGCGCCCCTCCTGCCGGTCGCCTTCCACCAGATGCTGCGCGAACGCGGCATTCGGCTGGTCGAGGGCGACGCCGACGAATTCTTCGTCTCGAATGGGCTCAGCCTGAACGTGCTGCCGACCGCGCCGCGCCAGGTTATCGCCGTTGCCGGTTTTCCGAAGACGGCGGCTGCCATGCAAGCCGCCGGCTGTACGGTCTCGACATTCGAGGCCGATGCGCTGTGCATTGCCTGCGAGGGCGGCCCTACCTGCCTCACGCGCCCGGTGCTAAGACAATGACGACCATCGGCGAAGCGCTCATCACCTTGCTCGAAGCGCACGGCGTCGACACCGTCTTCGGCATTCCCGGCGTACACACGGTCGAGCTCTATCGCGGGCTTGCGCGATCGAAGATCCGTCACGTCACGCCGCGCCACGAGCAGGGCGCCGGCTTCATGGCTGACGGCTATGCGCGCGCCAGCGGCAGGCCGGGTATCGCCTTCGTCATCACCGGGCCGGGGCTGACCAACACCATCACCGCCATGGGTCAGGCGCGCGCCGATTCGGTACCCATGCTGGTAATCTCGGGCGTCAACGCCACACCGACGCTGGGCAAAGGCCTTGGCCACCTGCATGAACTGCCGGACCAGCGCGGCATGATGGAGAAGGTGGCGCTGTTTTCGCACCGTGTCACCGAGGCCGGCGAACTGCCCGGCGTGCTCGCCCGCGCCTTTGCGCTGTTCTCATCCTCGCGTCCGGGTCCGGTGCATATTGAGATCCCGACCGATGTCATGACCATGCCGGCAGACGGCATCGTGCCGCTGCTGCGGAATTCAGCGCCGCCCGGGCCGGATGTGGCGGCGATTGCAGAGGCGGCAAGGCTGTGCGCGTCTGCCAGCCTGCCGCTTATCCTCGCCGGTGGCGGCGCCAAAGCGGCCGAAGCGCCGTTGCAGCGCCTGGCCGAGAGGTTGGGAGCGCCGGTCGTCCAGACCGCCAATGCGCGCGGCCTGCTCTATCGTCATCCGCTTGGCGTGCCGGCCAGCCCCAGCCTGAAGGCGGTGCGTGCGCTGATGGCCGGCGCCGATCTGGTCATTGCCGCCGGCACCGAATTCGGTCCGACCGACTATGATGGCTATGGCGACGGCGGTTTTGTCCTGCCCGCCAACCTGATCCGCATCGACATCGGCGCCGACCAGCTTGCCCGCCGGCCTGCGCGGATTTCGATCCAGGCCGATTGCGGAGCGGCGCTCAAGGCGCTGCTTGCCGAAATCGGCACGCACGAGACGCCATTGGATGATGGTTCAGCCCGCGCCGCCGCGACGCGGCAGGCGGCCTTTGCCGAGATTGGCCCGGCCATGCAGGCGCAACTGCGCGCCGTCGAGACGATCCGCGATGCGCTGCCTGGCGCGATCATCGTCGGCGATTCGACCCAGCCGGTCTACGCCGCCAACCTCTATTACGATCATGACCGGCCGGGCGGCTGGTTCAACGCCGCCACCGGCTTCGGCGCGCTCGGCTATGGCCCGCCGGCGGCGATCGGTGCCGTCCTTGCCAGGCCTGAGGCGCCGGTCGTTTGCCTCACCGGCGACGGCGGCTTCCAGTTCACCCTGCCGGAACTGGGCGCCGCGCTCGACGCGGCGGCGCCGGTGATCTTCACAGTCTGGAACAATCGTGGCTACCGCGAGATCGAAACCTCGATGCTCGACGTCGGCGTCGAGCCGGTCGGCGTCTCCCCGGCACCGCCGGATTTCTGCAAATTGGCCGAAGCCTACGGCATTGCCGCCGAGCGGATTTCCGGCACCGGCGGCTTGGCGGACGCGCTTGGGCGCGCGCGGGCGACTGGACGACCTTACGTCATCGAGATTTCGGTTGAGTGATCGCGCGAAAGGCGCGACCTTCCGCATCGGCGGCGCGCAATGACGGAGCGGTCGAATATGACGGAAACACTGGACGGCAGACATATCGTGGTGACCGGCGGCACCGGTGCCCTTGGCGGCGCGGTCGTAGGAAAACTGCTGGAGCAGGGCGCGATCTGCCATGTGCCCAATGCCCACGCTGCCGCGCCTGCGCATTTTCCCTTTCCGGCGCATGACCGCGTCAGGCTGGCGCACAATGTCGACCTTGCCGACCCTGCCAAGGTCGACGCCTTCTATGCCAGCGTTCCAGATTTATGGGCATCGGTGCATCTTGCCGGCGGCTTCACCGCGGCGCCGGTCGAGAAGATCGAACCCGCCTCCTTCGCCGAGATGATGGACACCAATGCCCGCACCACCTTTCTGTGCTGCCGCGCGGCGATACGCTCGATGCTGGGATCTTCCGTGCCGGGTCGCATCGTCAATGTCACCGCGCGAGCCGGGCTCGATCCGCGGCGCGGCTCCGGCAAGGTGGCCTACGCCGCCGCCAAGGCGGCAGTCGCCGCGATGACCGTGGCGATAGCCGAAGAGCTGAAGGGCAACGGCATCCTGGTCAACGCCGTGGCGCCTTCGACGCTCGACACGCCGGCCAACCGGGCTGACATGCCGAACGCAGATTTCAGCAGATGGGTCAGCCTTGAAGCGGCCGCCGAGGCCATTGCCTATCTCGCCTCGCCGGCCAACATGGCGATCAGCGGCACGCTGGTGCCGCTCTACGGCAGGGCCTAAGCCTGCGGCTCGTCACAAGCGAAAGGTCACAAGCAAAAGCCCCGCCGGATCGTTCCGGCGGGGCTTTTTTTGTTTCGTTTATAACCCGCGCGAGGCGCGGTGTTGGCTTAGCTGCCCTGCTTCTTCAGCGCGGCACCCAAAATATCGCCCAGCGAAGCGCCGGAATCGGTTGAGCCGTACTGAGCGACCGCTTCCTTCTCTTCGGCGATTTCCAGCGCCTTGATCGAGACCTGCAGCTTGCGGGTCTTCTTGTCGAAGGCGATGACGCGGGCGTCGACTTTCTGGCCGACGGTGAAGCGCTCGGGGCGCTGCTCGTCGCGGTCACGGCTGAGGTCGGAGCGCTTGATGAAGGTCTCGATGCCGCTGTCGACCAGCCGCACTTCCAGACCGCCATCCTTCACGCCGATAACCTCGCAGGTGACGACTGCGTTCTTGCGCAGTTCGCCTGACGTCGCTGCTTCGCCGACCGTATCCTTGGCCAGCTGCTTGATGCCGAGCGAGATGCGTTCCTTGTCGATGTCGACGTCGAGCACCTGCGCCTTGACCATGTCGCCGCGATTGTACTCCTCGATCACCTGCTCGCCAGGACGGGTCCAGTCGAGGTCGGAAAGGTGGACCATGCCGTCGACGTCGCCTTCGAGGCCGATGAACAGGCCGAACTCGGTCTTGTTCTTGACCTCGCCCTCGACCTGGCTGCCGACCGGGTGGCTGCGCGCGAAGGCCTCCCACGGGTTCTCCAGCGTCTGCTTGAGGCCGAGCGAGATGCGGCGCTTGGCCGGATCGACTTCGAGCACCACCACGTCGACTTCCTGCGTCGTCGACAGGATCTTGCCGGGATGCACGTTCTTCTTGGTCCACGACATTTCCGAAACGTGGATGAGGCCTTCGATGCCCGGCTCCAGCTCGACGAACGCGCCGTAGTCGGTGATGTTGGTGACGGTACCCTTGATCTTCTTGCCGATCGGGAACTTGGTGCCGATCTCGGACCACGGATCGCTCTCGAGCTGCTTCATGCCGAGCGAGATGCGGTGGGTTTCCTGGTTGATGCGGATGATCTGCACCTTGACCGTCTGGCCGATATTGAGGATTTCGGTCGGATGGTTGACGCGGCGCCATGCCATGTCGGTGACGTGCAGCAAGCCGTCGATGCCGCCGAGGTCGACGAACGCACCATAGTCGGTGATGTTCTTGACGACGCCTTCGACCACCTGGCCCTCTTCGAGGTTCTGCACGATTTCCGAACGCTGTTCGGCGCGGCTTTCCTCGAGCACGGTGCGGCGCGACACCACGATGTTGCCGCGGCGGCGATCCATCTTGAGGATCTCGAAGGGCTGCGGGTTGTGCATCAGCGGCGAGACGTCGCGGATCGGGCGGATATCGACCTGGCTGCGCGGCAGGAAGGCAACGGCACCGTCGAGGTCGACGGTAAAGCCGCCCTTGACCTGGTTGAAGATGACGCCTTCGACGCGTTCGCCCTTGGTGAATTTCTCCTCGAGACGGACCCAGCTCTCTTCGCGGCGGGCCTTTTCACGCGACAGCATGGCTTCGCCAAGCGCGTTCTCGATGCGCTCGACATAGACCTCGACCGTGTCGCCGACCTTGAGCGTCGTGTCCTTGCCCTTGACGCCGAATTCCTTCAGCGGCACGCGGCCTTCGACCTTGAGGCCGACGTCGATGATGGCCATGTCCTTTTCAATGGCTGTGATGATGCCCTTGACGACCTGGCCTTCGCCGGAATGGCCGGCGGAAAATGATTCTTCGAGCAGGCTCGCGAAATCATCGCGAGTGGGATTTGCAACTGACATAGTTTCTCCTGGAATGCCCCGCAATCTGTCGCGGGGCGGGCGCCGTGGGTTAGCGTTGCGTTGGCCTGCCGGCGTTCCGGGCAAAAAGCCCTTGGCCGCCCTTGAGCGGCAATTCCGGCGCATGAAGAATGCTAGCAGGCTGGTTCATACCCGATATGGGAAGTCTTTTTGTCGCCGGCAATCGGCGGCGGCAGGAAAACCCGGCTCAGGCTTCGTTTCTCTTGGCCAGGACATCGTCGATGATCGCCTGAGCTGCCAGAAACGCGGCCTCTATAGCCATTTCCGACGTGTCGAGCAAGTGCGCATCGGCGGCGGGCTTCAAGGGCGAGTCCATGCGGCCCATGTCGCGCTCGTCGCGGCGCACGATATCGGCAAGGATTTCATCGAAATTGGCAGTGCCGCCGATGCTCTCGATTTCATCCAGCCGCCGCTTTGCCCGCACCTCGGCGCTGGCCGTGACATAGAGTTTTACGTCGGCATCGGGACAGACGACGGTGCCGATGTCGCGGCCGTCGAGCACCGCACCCGGCGGGGTTTTTGCAAAGTCGCGCTGCTTGTCGACCAGTATGCGCCGGACCGACGGGATGACAGCCACTTTCGAAGCCGCCTCGCCGACCGCGTGTGCCGCCAGCACGGCGCGGTCGAGCTTTGCCAGATCGACCTGGCGAGCCGCGGTTTCAGCGGCCGAGACATTGTCGAGCGGCAGGCCGAGCCGGAGCAGCGAATGCGCCACCGCGCGATAGGTAAGACCGGTGTCGAGCAGGTTCAGCCGGTAGTGATCGGCCAGCCGCCGGGCAAGGGTGCCTTTGCCGGCACCGGCAGGTCCGTCGATGGCGATGGTGAAAGTTGAGGTCATTGGCCGCCCACCGGAATCGAAAAGCGCAATGATCCAGATAGGCGTGGCGATCCTTCGCGCCCCCCTCTGTCCTGCCGGACATCTCCCCCACTTGGGGGGAGATCGGCGGCCATCGCGGCTTTCGCCAATTGTCTACGTCGCAGGATTGAGCGGAGCGCCGAAGCTGCCAATCTCTCTCCTTGTGGGGGAGATGTCCGGCAGGACAGAGGGGGGCGCTGTCCCGCCGACGTTGCAGTTTGGCCCCAACCCCCAAGGCTATTGATTGCCATCAAGCTACTCGATCTCCGCGCCCAGCCCCTTCATCAGTCCCATGAATTCCGGAAAGCTCGTTGCGATCATCGCCTGATCGTCGATGGTCACCGGTTTTTCCGTCGCCAGCCCCATCACCAGGAAGCTCATGGCTATGCGGTGGTCGAGATGGGTCTGGACGATGGTGCCCTGTCCGTTGGGGTGTTGGCCGAGGCCCTTGCCGCCGGGTTTTCCGCGCACGACAAGCGAGGCCTCGCCTTCGCTGCAATCGACGCCGTTGAGCTTCAGCCCTTCGGCCACTGCCGACAGCCGGTCGGATTCCTTCACGCGCAGCTCTTCCAGCCCGAGCATCAGCGTTTCGCCCTCGGCGAAGCTGGCCGCCACGGCAAGCACCGGATACTCGTCGATCATCGTCGGCGCCCGTTCGGGCGGTACGGTGACGCCTTTCAGCTCGGAGTAACGCACGCGCAGGTCGGCGACCTCTTCGCCGCCTTCATTGCGGCGGTCGAGAATGTCGATCCGGGCGCCCATTTCCTGCAGCGTCAGCAGAAGGCCTGTGCGGGTCGGGTTCATCAGCACGTTTTCGATGATAATGTCCGAACCCGGCACGATCAGCGCCGCCACCAGCGGAAAGCCGGCCGAGGAGGGGTCGCCAGGCACCGCGATCGTCTGCCCCGTGAGCTTGCCCTGGCCTTCGATGAAAATGTGGCGCACGCCGCGCTCGTCGGTCTCGACCGACAGATTGGCGCCGAACCCCTTGAGCATCTTTTCGGTGTGGTCGCGCGTCATAACCGGCTCGATGACGGTGGTGATGCCCGGCGTGTTCAGCCCAGCCAGCAGCACCGCCGACTTGACCTGCGCCGATGCCATAGGCACGCGGTAGGTGATCGGCGCGGCGTGCTTGGGCCCGTGCAGCGTGATCGGCATGCGGTCGCCGGGCGTCGCCTTCAGCACCTGCACGCCCATCTGGCGGAGCGGTTCGAGCACCCGGCCCATCGGCCGGCCCGACAGCGAGGCGTCGCCGATGAAGGTGGTTTCCATGTCATAGGTGCCGACCAGGCCCATGGTGAGGCGTGAGCCCGTGCCGGCATTGCCGAAATCGAGCGGGCCTACCGGCTGCAGCAGCGCGCCGTTGCCGGTACCGCGGATCACCCACTCAGCGCCATGCTTCTCGATATGGGCGCCCATGGCCTTCATGGCAGCGCCCGTACGCATCACGTCCTCGCCTTCCAGCAGCCCGGTGATGCGGGTTTCGCCGGAGGCCAGGCCACCGAACATGAACGAGCGGTGCGAGATCGACTTGTCGCCCGGCACCCGTGCCGCGCCTGAAAGGCCAGATGATTTGCGGGCGGTGGCCTGCTTCGGGGCGGCAGTGTGCGACATGGTTCTTTCCTGGAAACGCCGGCGGCCGGCCATTTTCTGCTGGTTTGCGGGGTCTCCTATCATGGCGTACCGAAATGGTCATCCCCTTGGTATGAAGGCCTTCGAATTCAAGCTTTTTGGGACGCCGGCTTTTCGCTTTGACAGCGCCGTAAACTCTGGTTAAGGGGACCAAACTTTCATCGACGAGGCTTGCTGTGGCAAAACCCGAACTTGGCACCAAACGCATCGACCCGGAGACGGGTCGAAAATTCTATGACTTGAACAAGGACCCGATCGTCTCGCCTTACACGGGCAAGAGCTATCCGCGCTCCTATTTCGAAGAAGGCAAGATCGCCGCTCTCGAGGAGGAAGAGGAAGTTGCCGAGAAGGAAGTGGACGCCGAGGAGGAAGAGGGCGTCGAGGTCGTCTCGCTCGAAGAGGCGGACGAGGACGCGAAGGCCGACGAGCTTCCCGATCTCGGCGATGACGAAGACGACGTTGACCTTGGCGATGACGAGGATGACACGTTCCTCGCCGACGAGGAGGAAGAAGACGACGACGTTGCCGACATGATCGGCGTCGGCGAAGACGACGACGAGGTCTGAGCGAACCGCATTCGCCGGCTTTCGCGGCGCTGCCTAGAAAAAGCGGTTCTTGAAGGCTTGATATTGACTGAAGGCGGGGTTAGAAGCCGCCTTCACTAACGGCGCGGTCTAGAACCCGCGCCGGATCTCTTCGCCGGAAACGGCGCCGGTGAACTGCCGGAGTGGGGCCATAGCTCAGTTGGGAGAGCGCTTGAATGGCATTCAAGAGGTCGTCGGTTCGATTCCGATTGGCTCCACCAGTTCTCTCCGCGAAATCAGCAGAACGCCCGCCCGCCCGTCCGGGCTGGCCGTCGCAGAACCTAGCTGAGACTACTGTAATCGGCCGCCCTACTTGGGCTCGCCGATCCATTCAGAAGTAGTGAGCCCGTGCCCGGTCTGTGCATTTTTCTGGCTGTGGTTTGAACCGCGAGCACCGGGACTCGACCAGGCAGCGGGCTGAAATGATCGCTGCGCAAAACTCCGTTACTTGTTGCAGTTCTGCATATCCGACGTCATAGCGCCGCTGGGGGTGTTGTTGTCGGTATCGATGCCCGCCGTATCCTTGCAGCGGTCCTCCATACCGTTTGTCTGCGGCGTGGTAGAGTTCGTTGCGTTCGGATCGATCGTGTTCGGGGTAGTTGCGCTGCCGGTCCCGGTGTTGCCGGCGGAAGTGCCTGTGTTGACGCCGGTATTGCCATCGGCGCTACCGGTCCCGGAGCCCATGGATTGTGCCATGGCAGATGTGGCCAGGCCGATAGCAAGTAGGGATGCAGAGAGAATTTTCATCATCTTAGTGTCTCCATAGAGTTGCATCGCTCTATCGCGATCTATACCAACGAGAGTTTTTTCGAGATGTTCCGTTGGGCAGAAATATTGATCGATACAATCATTATGGATCTTTGTTGCTCGTCATTTCGTGAATGCGACTGCGAAATTCCTGCCGCATAGCGGCAATTTCGTCTGGAACCAAATCGAGCATGCCGCGTTCTTGCGCTTGCGGGGAGTTGTGTCGGCCGCAGGGGACAGTTTCACCAGGACATTCAAGAAATCCGTGAGCTGGGAGGGGCGCTGTGAGCGTGCTTGCATCCACAAGGCAATTGGACCACCGTCAAATACTGAACGCGCTGAAGGCTTTTCGGAGCGGTGACTTCTCCGTTCGCATCGACAATATCTATTCTGGCCTCGATTCGGAGATCGCCGACACCTTCAACGAAATCGTCGAGCTCAACGATCAGGTCACGCGCGAGTTTGAGCGCCTCAGCAAGGTCGTCGGCAAGGATGGCCGGATCGGCGAACGCGGCCGTGTCCGCAACGCCACCGGCAGTTGGGAATCGAGCGTCCGTTCCGTCAACGATCTGATCGAGGACATGGTTCAGCCGACGGCCGAAGTGGCGCGCGTCATCGGCGCGGTGGCCAAGGGTGACCTGTCGCAGACGATGATGGTCGAAATCGACGGCCGGCAGCTGCGCGGCGAATTCCTGCGCATCGGCAAGATCGTCAACACCATGGTCGGGCAACTGGCCTCCTTCGCCTCGGAAGTGACGCGCGTGGCGCGCGAGGTCGGCACCGAAGGCAAGCTCGGCGGCCAGGCCCGCGTGAAAGGTGTGGCCGGGACCTGGAAGGACCTGACCGACAACGTCAACGCGATGGCGACGAACCTGACCGGGCAGGTGCGCAACATCGCCGAGGTGACGACCGCCGTCGCTTCCGGCGACCTGTCGAAGAAGATTACCGTCGACGTGAAAGGCGAAATCCTCGAACTCAAGAACACCATCAACACGATGGTCGACCAGCTCAATTCCTTCGCCTCGGAAGTGACGCGCGTCGCGCGCGAAGTCGGTACAGAAGGCAAGCTCGGCGGCCAGGCGCGCGTCGAAGGTGTCGGCGGCACCTGGAAGGACCTGACCGACAACGTCAACCTGATGGCCGAGAACCTGACCGGCCAGGTGCGCAATATAGCCGAGGTGACGACGGCTGTGGCGCTGGGCGACCTGTCGAAGAAGATCACCGTCGACGTCAAGGGCGAGATCCTCGAGCTGAAATCGACTATCAACACCATGGTCGACCAGCTGAATTCATTTGCCGGCGAGGTGACGCGCGTCGCCCGCGAGGTCGGCACCGAGGGCAAGCTCGGCGGCCAGGCTCAGGTGCGCGGCGTCGCCGGCACCTGGAAGGACCTGACCGACAACGTCAATTCGATGGCCGAGAACCTGACCGGCCAGGTGCGCAACATCGCCGAGGTGACGACTGCGGTCGCTTCGGGCGACTTGTCGAAGAAGATCACCGTCGCCGTGCAGGGCGAAATCCTCGAGCTCAAGGACACCATCAACACGATGGTCGATCAATTGAACTCCTTCGCCTCCGAAGTGACGCGCGTCGCCCGCGAGGTCGGCACCGAGGGCAAGCTCGGCGGCCAGGCCGAAGTGAAGGGCGTCGGCGGCACCTGGAAGGACCTGACCGACAACGTCAATCTGATGGCCGCCAACCTGACCGGCCAGGTCCGCAACATCGCCGAGGTGACGACCGCCGTCGCCCGCGGCGACCTGTCGAAAAAGATCACCGTCGACGTCAAGGGCGAAATCCTGGAGCTCAAGGACACCGTCAACACGATGGTCGACCAGCTGAACTCCTTCGCCTCCGAAGTGACGCGTGTGGCGCGCGAAGTGGGTTCGGAAGGCAAGCTCGGCGGCCAGGCGCATGTCGAGGGTGTCGGCGGCACCTGGAAGGACCTGACCGACAACGTCAACGCCATGGCCGGCAATCTGACCGTGCAGTTGCGCGACGTCTCCAAGGTGGCGACGGCAATTGCGACCGGCGATTTGACCCAGAAGATCACCGTCGATGCGCTGGGCGAGATCCTGCAGATCAAGGACGTCATCAATACGATGGTCGACCAGCTGAATTCCTTCGCCTCCGAGGTGACGCGCGTGGCGCGCGAGGTCGGTTCGGACGGCAAGCTCGGCGGCCAGGCGCAGGTGCGCGGCGTTGCCGGCACCTGGAAGGACTTGACCGACAATGTCAATGCGATGGCTGCCAACCTGACCGGCCAGGTGCGCAACATCGCCGAGGTGACGACGGCAGTGGCGCTGGGCGACCTGTCGAAGAAGATCACGGTCGATGTGCGCGGCGAGATCCTCGAGCTCAAGGACACCATCAATACGATGGTCGACCAGCTGAATTCCTTTGCCTCGGAGGTGACGCGCGTTGCGCGCGAGGTCGGCACCGAAGGCAAGCTCGGCGGCCAGGCGCAGGTGCGCGGCGTTGCCGGCACCTGGAAGGATCTGACCGACAATGTGAATTCGATGGCCGAGAACCTGACCGGCCAGGTCCGCAACATCGCCGAGGTGACCACCGCAGTGGCGCGCGGCGACCTGTCGAAGAAGATCACCGTCGACGTCAAGGGCGAGATCCTGGAGCTGAAATCGACGATCAACACCATGGTCGACCAGCTGAACTCCTTTGCCGGCGAAGTGACGCGTGTCGCCCGCGAGGTCGGCACCGAGGGCAAGCTCGGCGGCCAGGCGCGGGTCGAGGGCGTTGCCGGCACCTGGAAGGACCTGACCGACAACGTCAACCTGATGGCGACGAACCTGACCAACCAGGTGCGCGGCATCGCCGATGTCGTGACCGCGGTCGCGCAAGGCAATCTCAAGCGCAAGCTGACGGTCGATGCCAAGGGCGAGATCGCCTCGCTCGCCGACACCATCAACGGCATGATCGAGACGCTGGCGACCTTCGCCGACCAGGTGACCAACGTCGCCCGCGAAGTGGGCATCGAAGGCAAGCTCGGCGGCCAGGCCCGGGTGCCCGGCGCTGCCGGCCTTTGGCGCGACCTGACCGACAATGTCAATCAGCTCGCGGCCAACCTGACCACCCAGGTGCGCGCCATCGCCGAGGTGTCGACGGCGGTGACCAAGGGCGATCTGACCCGCTCGATCAGCGTCCAGGCCTCCGGCGAGGTGGCGGCGCTGAAAGACAACATCAACGAGATGATCCGCAATTTGAAGGACCAGACGCTGAAGAATGCCGAGCAGGACTGGCTGAAGACCAATCTCGCCCGCTTCTCGCGCATGCTGCAGGGCGAGCGCGACCTGGCCACGATCTCGCGCCTCATCATGTCCGAACTCGCCCCGCTGGTGAATGCGCAATATGGCGTGTTCTATGTGACCAACCGCGACGAGGATGAATTCTATCTGGAGCTCGCCGCCTCCTATGGCGCCGAAAGCAAGGCGGAAATCAAGCAACGCCTCGATCTGCGTGAAGGGCTTGTCGGGCAGAGTGCCGCCGACAAGCGCGCCATCATGCTGGACAATGTGCCGCCGAATTTCCTGCGCGTTACCTCCGGCCTTGGCAATGCCGCGCCGGCGAACGTGATCATTCTTCCGGCTCTGTTCGAAGACGAGGTGAAGGCCGTCATCGAACTCGCCTCGTTCAGCGAATTCCGCGACACGCACCAGTCGTTCCTCAACCAGCTGATGGAATCCGTCGGCATCGTTCTCAACACCATCGCCGCCACCATGCGCACCGAAGGCCTGCTCAAGCAGTCGCAGCTGCTGACCTCGGAATTGCAGGCGCGTCAGACCGAACTGACCAAGAAGCAGGAGGAGCTGCACGCCACCAATGAGGAGCTGCAGGAAAAGGCGCAGCTGCTCGAGAACGAAAAGAAGCAGGTGGAGAACAAGAACCTGGAAATCGAGATGGCGCGGCGGGCGCTGGAGGAGAAGGCCGAGCAGCTGGCGCTTACCTCGAAATACAAGTCGGAATTCCTCGCCAATATGAGCCACGAACTGCGCACGCCGCTGAACTCGCTGCTCATCCTTTCAAACCTGCTCGCAACCAACCAGCAGGGCAATCTCAACGACAAGCAGGTCGAGTTCGCGCGCACCATCAATTCGGCCGGCACCGACCTCTTGAGCCTCATCAACGACATCCTCGACCTGTCGAAGATCGAATCGGGCACCGTCTCGATCGATATCAACGATATGCCCGTGGTGCATCTTCGCCAGCATATGGAGCGAACCTTCCGGCAGCTGGCGACCGACAAGGGACTTGGCTTCACCATCAATGTCGACCCCGAGCTGCCGGAGACCGTCCGCACCGACGAGAAGCGCTTGCAGCAGATCGTGCTCAACCTTTTGTCGAACGCCTTCAAGTTCACCTCGCAAGGCGAGGTCCGCTTGAATTTCCGGGCCGAAAAGACGGGCCGTCACAACGGTTCGGCGCAACCGATGGAGGCGCTCGCGATCGTGGTCAGCGATACCGGCATCGGTATTCCGCAAGACAAGCAGAAGCTAATTTTCGAGGCCTTCCAGCAGGCCGACGGCACCACAAGCCGCAAATATGGCGGCACCGGGCTTGGGCTCTCGATCAGCCGGGAGATTGCCCGGCTGCTCGGCGGCGAATTGCGGGTCGAGAGCACGCCGGGCAAGGGTTCGACGTTCACTCTGGTCATTCCATTCGACGGACCCCGGATGGCCTTGGCCCCGCAAGCGGCGTTGCTGCCGGCGATGGAGGTGGCCGCGACGACAGCGCAGCCGAGCCCGCCGTCCTCCGAATTGCTCGATGACCGCGACACGATCTCGTCGGAAGATCGGGTCGTGCTGATCGTCGAGGACGACCCGACCTTCGGCGGTTTGCTGCTCGGCCTTGCACGTTCGGCCGGGCTGAAAGGCGTCCTGTCGACCGCAGGCTCCGGCACGCTGGCTTTGGCACGCAAGCTGGTTCCCGACGCGATTACGCTCGATCTCGGACTATCGGATATCGACGGCTGGGTGTTGTTCGATCTGCTTCGCCATGACCCGAAAACCAAGGACATTCCCGTTCATGTCATCTCGGGCGCCGAAGACATCGAGGTGCTTGCCCGCAAGGGTGCATCCAGCATTTCAACCAAGCCCGTATCGTCGGACGAACTGATGAAGGTCTTCCAGGATATTCATTCCAGAAAGCTCCGCGTCCAGAGCCGCGTCCTGATCGCCGATCCCGATCCCGAGCGCCGCCTTTCGCTGATCGAGGCGATCCGCGACGGCGTCACCTCGGTTACGGCGATCGGCCGCGTCGCAGCGAATGCGGACGAAATCGGCATCGCCAACTATGATGCCGTTGTGCTCGGCTTTGGCCGCTCGGCCAAGGACAACGCCCAGATGCTGGATGAGATTGCCATCCTGTTCGGGCAGTCGGTGTCGCGACTGCTGTTCTTTGCGCCTCATCCGGAAGCGCTGCAACAGTCGCTCGCCTTGCATCCGGCATTGGCGGATGTTCCGCGGGCGGAGAATTTCGCGCAGCTGGCTCTCCTGATGTCGGCAACACTCCCCGGGCGAGGCCACGAAAACGATGGTGCGGCAGCCGAACAGCCGGACAAATTCGACCTCGCCGGCGCAAAGGTCCTCATCGTCGACGACGACATCCGCAACATCTATTCGCTTACCAGCGTTCTCGAGACCTATGACATCCAGGTGCTGCATGCGGAGCGCGGCCGGGAAGGTATCGCGCTTCTGGAGCAGAGCCCGGATATCGATGCGGCACTGATCGATATCATGATGCCGGAAATGGATGGCTACGAGACGATGCGGCAGATCCGCAGCATGCCGGCGATCGCCCATATCCCGTTGATCTCGGTCACAGCCAAGGCAATGAAGGGCGACCGGCAGAAGTGCCTCGACGCCGGCGCCTCCGACTACATCGCCAAGCCTGTCGACCTCGATCTGCTGTTGGCATTGCTGCGTGTCTGGATCGGCCGTTCGCGATCCCGTGTCCATGGTCCGGAAAAGACGCTCATGGCAGTGAACTGACGGCCGCTCGATGCAGAAGCTGTCGAGAAACGGAGCAAGGAAGCTGGAGGTCATGGCGCCGGCAGCGGGGCCGGCAAAGGCGCGCATCCTGGCCGTGGATGACGACGAGCGCAATCTGCTGGCGATCGGCGAGGTTCTGGCCCCTATCGGTGAAGTCGTCTGCGTGCAGTCGGGCGAAGAGGCGTTGCGCGCACTGCTGAAGGAGGATTTCGCAGTCATCCTGCTGGACGTGCTGATGCCCCGGCTGGATGGCTACGAGACCGCGGGATTGATCCGCCAGCGCGAGCAATCCAGGCGAACGCCGATAATTTTTCTCACCGCCATCAACAAGGAAGACGCGCACATGCTGCGCGGCTACGACGCCGGCGCGGTGGATTACGTGTTCAAGCCTTTCGACCCGGCCATGCTGCGTTCCAAGGTTGCCGTGTTCGTCGAACTTCATGAGAAGACGCTCGAAATCCAGCAAAAGGCGGCTGCCGAGCAACGGCTGCTGGCCCAGGCACTGCAGGCGCAGAAGGAAAAGCTCGAGGCCGAGCGGGCGCTGCGCAGCGCACAGGAGCGGCAGCATGCCATTTTGAGCTCTCTTCCGGTCTGCTTCCACGCAAGGGCGGCGGAGCCGCCGTTCGGCGCCAGCTTTGTCACCGAAGGGGTCGAACGCCTGACCGGCTTTCCTGCGGAACGGCTGACCGCCGATCCAGGCTTCGGCCTGAGCCGCGTTCATCCCGACGATCTGCCGAGAGTGAGGGAGGTCCTGCTCGCAGCCAAGGCCACCGGCTCCTACACCTGCGAATTCCGCTGGCAATGCGCCGACGGCAATTACCGGATTTTTCTCGACCAGGGCGTCCTGTCGAATGGCTCCGACGGCCGGAACCCCGAGATCCTCGGCACATTGCTGGACGTTACCGAGCGGCGCGAGCTTGAGGACCAGCTGCTGCAGTCGCAGCGCCTCGACGCGATCGGCAAGCTTACCGGCGGCCTGGCGCATGATTTCAACAATCTGCTTGCCGCAATTCTCAGCGGATTGGGATTGCTCGAGCGCCATGCCGAGTTCGACGGACAGACCAGGCAGGTTCTGGAACTGACACGCCGGTCGGCAAAACAAGGCGCCGAGCTCGTCAACCGCATGCTTGCCTTCTCGCGCCGCCAGACGCTGCGGCCGCAGGCCGTGCGCCTCGCCGCGCTCGGCGATACAATGAACGGGTTGGTGGCCCCGGTCCTGGGCGGCCTGATCCGTTTCGATTGGCTTGTCGACGACACTGTGTGGCCGGCGCATGTCGATGCCAGCCAGCTGGAGCTCGCGCTGATGAACCTGGTCTTCAACGCGCGCGATGCCATGCCGTCCGGCGGCACGATAATCGTGGAGGCGCAAAATCGAACGCTAGGCAGTGCAGCCGAGGATATTTCGGCGGGCGACTATGTCGTGGTCACGGTCAAGGACACGGGGTCGGGCATACCGGCTGACATTCTCGCCAAGGTCGTAGAACCGTTCTTCACCACAAAACCGGTCGGCAAAGGCACTGGCCTCGGTCTGAGCACGGTGCATGGTTTCGTCAAGCAATCGGGCGGCACGCTTCGCATTGAAAGCACCGTCGGCAGTGGAACATCCGTCCAGCTCTGGCTGCCGCGTTCAATCGAGCGCCCGGTGGAAATCGCCGAGAAGTCCGATGCCGACGACAGCGTCGGGAATGCCGGCGAGGACTATCCATCGGTCCTGCTGATCGACGACAGCAATGTACTACGGGAACTGACGGCGCAATCGCTTCGCCAACACGGCTTTGCGGTTACCTGTGCCGGGGGCGGTGCCGAAGCGCTGGCGATGATCGAGCGGGCGCCGTACGATTTCGATGTCATCGTCACCGATTTTGCCATGCCGCTCGTCTCGGGCCTGGAGGTCATTCGGTTCGCCCGGAATCTGCGGTCCGATTGGCCGGCGGTGATGATAACGGGATATGCCGATGCCGACGCGATCGCCGACCGGCCCCCCGACGTGCCGCTGCTCGGCAAACCGCTGCGCGAAAAGGACCTGATGGAGAGCATTCTTGCGGCGGCCGCGCGCGCCGGCTCGCAGAAAGCCAGGCAGGCCCAGCCGGTGAAAGGCGGGTACCGGTTTTCGACCTGAAGAGACAAGCCTTATCGAATCGAAACGGTACGTTCCGTATCCTCGATCGTCCGCGACATCCAGCCTGTGCGCAACACGGAGCGCCGGCCATGGCGCGCTCGACGGGCTGTGATGCGGTTGATAAGCCCTCTCCGCAAGGAGAGTCGAGACATGACCGTTGCGATCGAGATGGGCCAGACGAGCGCAGGCGCCCCGGCGGCGCTGGATCTTGAGGAACTGCTGGCGACGCGGCTTCTGGTGCAGGGCAATTCGGGCTCCGGCAAGTCCCACCTGCTGCGCCGGCTCTTGGAGCAGAGCGCGCCCTGGGTGCAGCAGACCATCATCGACCCCGAAGGCGACTTCGTGACGCTGGGCGACCGTTTTGGCCATCTGGTGATCGACGCCGAGGAGCATACCGAGCGCGGCCTGCAGAGCGCCGGCGAGCGGGCGCGCATCCACCGC
Organism: Mesorhizobium sp. M0590; assembly: GCF_040320905.1. Lineage (NCBI taxonomy): Bacteria > Pseudomonadati > Pseudomonadota > Alphaproteobacteria > Hyphomicrobiales > Phyllobacteriaceae > Mesorhizobium > Mesorhizobium sp. M0590. The sequence continues at coordinate 87,614 of NZ_JAMYQN010000002.1, read as the reverse complement.
GTCTCCACGGTGCTCAATCTCGAGGGGCTCGACGCCGAGAACCAGATGCGGCGCGCCGCCGCCTTCCTCGGCGGGCTTTTCGAGGTCGCCCGCGACCACTGGTACCCGATGCTGGTGGTGGTGGACGAGGCGCAGCTGTTCGCGCCGGCCGTCGCCGGCGAGGTTTCGGACGAGGCGCGCAAGCTCTCGCTCGGCGCCATGACCAATCTGATGTGCCGTGGCCGCAAACGCGGGCTGGCCGGGATCATCGCCACCCAGCGGCTGGCCAAGCTTGCCAAGAACGTCGCCGCCGAGGCTTCCAATTTCCTCATGGGCCGGACTTTTCTCGATATCGACATGGCGCGTGCCGCCGACCTTCTCGGCATGGAGCGCCGCCAGGCCGAGGCCTTTCGCGACCTCGAGCGCGGGCAGTTCATGGCGCTCGGCCCGGCGCTGTCGCGCCGTCCGCTCGGCTTGCGCATCGGCCCGACCGAAACGAGTCCGCGCAACGCGACCCCGCGCCTGATGCCGCTGCCGGAAGCGGCGTTGGAGGATGCCCGTGCGATCATCCTGGCGGCCCCGCCGCCGGAAACCGTCCGGCCGCAGCGCCGCTCGTCGCCGGATCTGCTCGATCAGCTGATGGCGGCGAAGTCGGCGGCGCTGGAAATCCGCCCGGAAGCAGCGGAGGCGCAAATCAGCGCCGAGGATTTGGCGGAGCGGCGCGAGCGCGTCGACCGGGTGCTGCGCGCCGTGCTGGCGCAACCCGACGCCGGCTTCCGCGTCATCGGCGTGCTCTATCAGGAGTTCGTCGTCCGCTGCCGCATCGAGGGCCTCGCCTCGGTCGTGCCGGACCTGCCCGAGTTCCGCCGCATGCTGACCCGCGCCCGCGCCGGCCTCGGCTCCGACATGGCGGGCGACGACGCCTGGCAGGACGTCTCGGCGCGCGCCTCGCTGCTGCCCGAGGACATGCAAGGCGTGTTCATGATGATCGCTCGCGCCGCCAAGGAGGGCTGGCCCTGCCCGAGCGACGCGGCAATCGCCCGCGCCTACGGCTCGCACTCGCTGCGCCGCGCCCGGCGCCTGCTGACCTATATCGAGGAGCAAGGCCTCATCGTCTGCCAGCTTGATAGCACTGGAAGGCGGACGGTGACGCTGGTGGAGCTCGCCTGGGCAACGGCACCGGGGGATCCCAATGCGGAGGAGGCGGAGCAGGGGAGTTTGGCTGTATGAGACTGGCGCCACGCTGCTCGGCGCATTGGCTGCGCTGTACGCTATGCTGATCTTCGCGATCGGGATCGAGGTCCCGCGGCGGCTGATCGGCAGAAAGCCGCTACGGCTCTAGATTGCCGGGGCGGTCGCAGTGATGATCGGGTACATGCGCTCTGATGGCATCCATGCCGTCTCCCGGGCGGAGAAAATCCTGATGGTGGCTATTCTGCGCCGCCGTCGGTGGGACTGTCTACTGGCTGGTGGCGGTCAAATTGCGCGCTATCCTGACACTCTTGCTCAAGTGTCTGCTCTGCGGCGCCAAGTCGCGAGCGGTTTCATGCGCATTTTTCGAAGGAGGTTTTGCGATGAAAATGTCCCGTTTTTCAAACACCGGCGCTGCGGCATGGCTGGTTGGAGCCCTGCTCAGCCTTGCCGCGCTCGGCGTCACGAAAGCGGAGGCTGCCGACATGCACCAATTGTGCCGCCAGGTGCACAACGACGACACGATCCAGGACTATTCGCCCGCGCTTCATGACGAGACGGTCCAGGCGTTCAAGGCGCTCGCTCCGGACGCTCAAATTGCGCCGGACGATTCCGAACTGCGGGCACAGGCCCAATATCGCTGCATGGACGGCAAGGTCATGGTCTGCTTCGTCGGCGCCAACCTGCCCTGCACCAAGATGAATGCGGCACGCGACAATCCTGGTGCGGATGAGTTCTGTCGGCAGAATCCAAACGCGAAAGACGTTCCAGCCGTCGCGACGGGTCACGATACCGTTTATTCCTATCGATGCCGCAACGGCCAAGCTGAGATAGCAGACGACTTGTGGGAACTCGACGAACGGGGCTTCGCGAAGAAGCTTTGGGCTGAGTTACCCGATCGCTAAGTCCGCTCACGCCAAGTGTTTTCTTGGTAGGCGCTAACCTAGATGTGTTTCGCCTGATGGCGCGAGGCCATTTATGATCGATTCGTGGCGGCAGCACCCGCAAGGAATCGTGACCGACGCCATGCGGGTGGCGGGGCTGCCGGAGTAGTGCTGCGCGCCTGCTTTGGCTTGGGGCTAGCCGGAGGATCGGAATGGGTCTCGACGTTGCAGTTTTCAAAAGCGCTTCGACCATGGAGCGGGAATTCCCCGGCTATCGCTTTCAGCGGGAACCGACAACGGGCGAATGCGAGGTGATCCATCCCGAGGGCGTAAATCTCACCTGGGACGTGGTCACGGTGTGCGACTGGTGTGTCGGAAACATCGCCCACGTCGCCGCGCTTAGAGAGGCGATTGCCGGCCTTCTCGGCGAAGGCTCGGCCTTGGAACGGATTGTCCTTTTTTTCAGCCTGCAGTGTCGGAGACGTCATCGAGGAGCCGAGCTTTGTCGAGCTTGAGCGCGAATTGCGGCTGATCGAATCAAGCACCGACGCATGGGTTCGGGAATTTGCCGATGGACTATCGGAATTGATCCGCATGGCACGGCGCGAGAAAAACCCTATCGTGTTTGTGTGACCGGCAAGCCAAGCAGAGCCCCGATGGCCGGACTTTTCTCGATATCGACATGGCGCGTGCCGCCGACCTTCTCGGCATGGAGCGCCGCCAGGCCGAGGCCTTTCGCGACCTCGAGCGCGGGCAGTTCATGGCGCTCGGCCCGGCGCTGTCGCGCCGTCCGCTCGGCTTGCGCATCGGCCCGACCGAAACGAGTCCGCGCAACGCGACCCCGCGCCTGATGCCGCTGCCGGAAGCGGCGTTGGAGGATGCCCGCGCGATCATCCTGGCGGCGCCGCCGCCGGAAACCGTGCGGCCGCAGCGCCGCTCGTCGCCGACCTGCTCGATCAGCTGATGGCAGCAAAATCGGCGGCGCTGGAAATCCGCCCCGGACCGGTGGAGCCGCCGATCAGCGCCGAGGATCTGGCGGAGCGGCGCGAGCGCGTCGACCGGGTTCTGCGCGCCGTGCTGGCGCAACCCGACGCCGGCTTCCGCGTCATCGGCGTGCTCTATCAGGAGTTCGTCGTCCGCTGCCGCATCGAGGGCCTCGCCTCCGTCGTGCCGGACCTGCCCGAGTTCCGCCGCATGCTGACCCGCGCCCGCGCCGGCCTCGGCTCCGACATGGCAGGCGACGACGCCTGGCAGGACGTTTCGGCGCGCGCCTCGCTGCTGCCCGAGGACATGCAAGGCGTGTTCATGATGATCGCTCGCGCCGCCAAGGAGGGCTGGCCCTGCCCGAGCGACGCGGCAATCGCCCGCGCCTACGGCTCGCACTCGCTGCGCCGCGCCCGGCGCCTGCTGACCTATATCGAGGAGCAAGGCCTCATCGTCTGCCAGCTTGATAGCACTGGAAGGCGGACGGTGACGCTGGTTGAACTCGCCTGGGCGACTGCGCCGGGGGATCCCAATGCGGAGGAGGCGGAGCAGAGGAGTTTGGTGTGAAGGGGGAACGAACTCACTCTGGGAAAGCACCGCTTATCATGCAGGGGGCTAAGTTTGTTTTGCGCCATATCCGGCCTTGCCAGTGATGCCGTGAATGTTAAGTCTCGGCTCCGATGCGGACGTTCCGCCCGAGTTCGAAGACTGACCGCGACCGTTCTGCGGCCTTCGCATCGATAGCGCCAATGAGCGGCGTCCCACATCCCACTCCTTGTGTCCATTGGGAGGGGTCGTTGTGGACCAAGCCCTACTACCCAGGCTTGTGACGAAGCCGATCCAGCGCGTCTCGAAGTGCATTGGCGGCATCGCCACGCTCGTCAGGGGACATCAGCTCCGGTTCAAGTTCCAACCTGAAGTGCGGCAGCTCCGTTCGAACAGCACGACGAGCGGCCGCCAAATTGGCCTTCAGATCGATGACGCGGTAGGTGGCGACGGGATAGGCGATCCCCTTGACCTGGACTTGCCCCAGTTCCTCACAGTCGATTGCGTCCTTCACTTGCGCAAACGTCTCGTAGGAAATGAGGATGGCCCCCGGCGGCGCCTCCTGCTCCAGGCGCGAGGCGAGATTCACGGCGCCGCCGATTATCGTGTAGTCCATCCGGTCCTCGCTGCCGAAGTTACCGACGGTGCAGTAGTCGGTATGGATGCCGATGCGACAGCGCAGCGGTGTTTCGATCCCCATGTCCCGCCAGACTTCGGCAAGCTCGCTAATCCGCTTTTGCATTGCAAGTGCCATCTGCGCGCAAGCCAGCGCGTCCTCCTTGACGCCGCGAGTCTCGGGATCGCCGAAAAACATCAGGATCGCGTCGCCGACATATTTGTCGATCGTCGCGCCGTGATCCGAAGCAATTTTCGACATTTCCGTCAGATAGTGATTGAGGAGTTGGGTGAGATCCTCGGATTCCATTTTGTCAGTGGTCTCGGTAAAGCCGGCGATATCGGAGAAGCATATTGTCAGTTTCTTCCGCTGGCTGGCGATCCTGACCTCCTGGCGGCCGGTGAATATCGAGCGATACACCTGGGGCGCCAGATACTTCGCCAGCTTGCTGGAAAGCGCCTCCAGAACCACGGATTTCTCGGCGAGGTTCTCCTCCCTTTGCTTCAGCTCAGTGATGTCCGAATAGACGGCGACCGTGCCGCCGGCGCTGATCCGCCGCTCGCTGACCATGACCCATCGCCCGTCGCCTCGCCTCTGCACCCAAGGTTCGCCAGGGTTGCGGTGCCGCGAGAGGCGCTCGGCGACCCACTCCTCGACCCGCCCCTCGGCGTCCCTGATGTAGCCGCGCTCAGCGGATCGGCGAATGATTTGCTCGAATGTCGTGCCGGGCGTCAGTTCGGTCTCCAGACCGGTGTAGAGCAATTCGCGGTAGCGGCTGTTGCTGAGGACGAGCCGGTCCTCCCAGTCGTACAGAGCGAATCCTTCGGAGATGCTTTCGATGGCATCGATGAGCCGCTGACGAGCTTCCGCAACGTCGCGCAGGTTCTTTTCCTCGACCTCGACAGCAGTATCCCGGAAGAGTCTCAGCGCTTCGGCCATGCGCCCGATTTCGTCGCTGCCCGCGGCTGGCAGCGGCGCACGAAGATTGCCCCCCGCAATCGCGAGCATGCCTTGGCTCACGGCCCCCAGTCGGGCGAGGAGGCTGCGGTCGACATAGAGCCAGACAACCAGAACCGAACTCAGGAGGCTGAGAAAGGCGGAGCCGAGTACAACCGCGGTGCCGTAGCGCTGGACGAGCGCGGCTTCGCGACCGGACGCAGCGATCTCCTGATCTGCCGTGGCGACCAGGCGATCGACGCCAGCGGTGAGATTGCGCGACAGTCGATTGTTCTCGGCCAGAAGCCTTTCGCCCTGTGCCAGGACAGCAAACTCGTCCTCCCGCACCTTGGGGATGCTGTCCTCGCCGTCGGTCAAACCCCTGAACTCGTCAACACGCTGCCGGAAGCGGGTCCGCAGCTTTTCGTCGATCTCCGTGGAAACCTTTTCAAGAGCAGTGAGCGAACGGCGTAGCGGAAAAAGGATCAACGCCAGGTCGCCCGGCGTCGGCGCGTTCGCGACCTTCACCAGCGCGTCGTTGACCGCCGAGATCTCCAGCTGCGCCTTCTGCTGGGGAATGTAAGCCGCAATCGCCTGGACCAGGTCGGCCATCGCCGCTGCGCGTCGATCGGGCGACAGCGACGTGTCGGCCGCGACCGCCCGCCATTGCGGGAGCCTGGAATCCATTACTAGGATGCCGGTGGCCACAAGGCGCTGGCTTCCGGTCGTCGTCGCGGCGAGGCGGTTCAGGAGCTCCTCCTTGCGGGCGACCACGTCGAGCCGGGCGACAACAAGAGAGTCGAGCTCCTTCAGGTTGCGCCTCAGAACAATCGCGGCTTCCTCGATCTCGGCCAAAGGCACTGTGCCCAACGTGGCATCCCGGAGGTCCGTGCGCAGGGCCTCGAGGCGGGACATCTCGAGCGCGACGGCAGCCGAGACCTCGCTGTGCTGAGCCCTGCTTGTCGCTGCCAGCACCGATGGCGCGGCAGCAGCGACCCGTTCGGCCTGGCGCGACAGCTGGAGGGAGGCGAGCGCCGACGGCACTCGATCCGTGGTAATTCGGTCCACGACGTCGCCAACCTGGAGGAAGGCATAAAGCGCCGCAGCGGTTGCCAGCACCGCAAGGGCGCTGATCCCGAAAAAGGCGAGCAACAGCCGGCCGCGTATGCCGAGGCGTTCAAGCTCGGCGAGTCGGAACAGTCCGGCCACACTGGTCTGCATCAGACTAGACATCTCAGCCGGCACGCCGGCGATCAGCGAACCCTATTCAACCGGCACGTACTCTCCGCCGCGCCAGACGTACCAAACCCAACTCTGCTTCGTGAGGTCGCCCTTGTCGTCGAAATCGACCCGGCCGATGACGGTGTCGAATTCCTGTTCGTGCAGTGCCGCAATGATGGCCTTCTGCTCCAGCGAACCTGCCTTCGAGACTGCCTGGGCCCAAACCTGGACCGCGCAGTAGCTCAACAGCGTGTAGCCCGCGGGTTCGAAATTCTCCGCACGGAACTGCTCAACGACCGCGGCCGCTTCGGCGCTTCGCCTCGGGTCCGCCGGGAACGTGAAGAGGGTCCCCTCCGCCGCGGGGCCGGCGATCAGGGCAAATTCCTCGGTCGCCAAAGCATCTCCGGATATGAGCTGAACCGTGTAGCCACTGTCGTGTGCAGCGCGAGCAATCAGCGCAACCTCGGCATGATACCCACCCACATATAAGGCGGAGACGCCGGCGGTCTGCAACGTAGCGACCTCGGCCGAATAGTCGTCCTTCCCGGGAATGTATGCGTCGTAAACGGCCTCAGTCACGCCCCGCTTGTTCAGCTGCTTCCTGGTCTCGTCAGCGAGACCCTTCCCATAGGTCGAATTGTCGTGGAGGATCGCAATCTTCTTGTTGCCCCAGCGATCGGCAAGGTAGTTGCCGGCGATGAAACCTTGCGCGTCGTCGCGGCCAATGGTGCGAAAGACATTGGCACGGCCCTGTTCGGTCAGCTGCGGATTGGTCGAGCCTGGGGATATCTCAACGACGCCCGCCTCCTCGTACACTTTTGATGCGGGGATCGAGGCCCCGGAGCAATAATGCCCGACGACGAGCACGACCCCGTCAGCCACCAGCTTCTTGGCGGCCGCCACAGCTTGCTCGGGATCGCAGAAGTCGTCGACCGAGATGAGCCTCACCTTCTGGCCGAGCACGCCGCCCGCCGTGTTGACGTCGGCCACTGCCATCTCCGCGCCGCGCTGTCCCTGCTCGCCGATCCAGGCGAGCCGTCCCGTCATCGCAGCCGAGACACCGATCAGCACCTCCGCCCGCGCTGAGCTGAACGCGGCCGCGAGAACTAAGATCGCTATGGCGATGATGCGGTGCATGTGTGCACCCCCTTAACTGCAGCTTACGCCAATCCCGTCAGAGCCGACAGCCCCTTCCGCAAGCGCGGCTGTCTCGGGCTGCTATTGCAGCGCACACCCCAATTTGGCGAAGCAATCATACACTGGAATGGCGTGTCATAACTCGTTCGCTGAGGTCGGAATCGCGCGCCAAATCCGGACGTTACCACTGACCGGAGTGAGCGTCGTGATTGGGTCAAAGCAGCCCCCCGCCTCAGCTTCCCCCTATCTCTCCTCCACAATCCGCAAATAAGCCGCCGTCACAAACAGCACGATTTACCCAAACAATATCCACCACGCCCCTTCCGGCATCTGCAAAATCGTCAGCAGCGTCGTCAGCGCGGTGGGGATCAGCGCCGTTGATTGTGCCGGTGCAGCCGCCGCGGCCGCCGAAGATCGAGGTGCCGCCGACGACGGCGGCGGCCACCCAAGGCAGCACCAGCGGGTCGGCGAGCGACGGCCTTGATCAGGCCGATGTAGTGCAGTGCCGACGAGCACGCTCGAGATAACGTAGAGCGCCGTGATCACCTGCCAGCAGCGGACGCCGGACAGGCGCGTTGCCCGTTCGTTGTCGCCGACCGCCGCCCGCGACGCTGGCCGTCGCGTCCAATTCCTCAGGCGGCGCCTGGACGCCGGCTTTGTTTCCGTGAATCTCGCGATGCCGCATTGCACAATCGTCTCGCCTGCGCAAAATGCGGCATGATCCGCAAATCCCTCACTGTCCTGGTGATCGATGAGAACCACATCCGCGCTTCGATAATCGAAGCGGGATTGCGGGAGGCCGGGCATCAGCAGGTCACGGTCATCCATGACGTCGCCGGCATAGCGCGGCGGATCGCCGAGATCGAACCCGACGTGATCGTCATCGATCTCGAAAATCCCAACCGCGACATGCTCGAAAACATGTTCCAGCTTTCGCGCGTGGTGAAGCGGCCGATCGCCATGTTCGTCGACCGCTCCGATCAGGCTTCGATCGAAGCAGCGGTGGAAGCCGGAGTGTCGGCCTATGTCGTCGACGGCCTGCGTCAGGAGCGGGTCAAGCCGATCCTCGACATGGCAATCAGCCGCTTCAATGCGTTTTCGCGCATGGCGCGCGAACTGGAAGAAGCCCGCAGCGAATTGGAAAGCCGCAAGGTGATCGATCGAGCCAAGGGCATCCTGATGAAGTCGCGCGGCCTGTCGGAGGACGCGGCGTATACGCTGCTGCGCAAGACCGCCATGAACCAGAACCGCAAGATCGCCGAGATCGCCCAGAGCCTGGTAACGGCGGCAGGCCTGCTGGATCCCGAGGAGAGTTGAGAATGGCGGCCGAGCACCGGATCAATGCTGGCTTCATGCCGCTCTTCGACAGCGCTGTCCTAGTCGCGGCGAAGGAAATCGGCTTCGCCCTGCGTGAAGGCATCGACCTGACGCTCAACCGGGAAACATCCTGGGCCAACATCCGCGACCGCATCGCCATCGGCCATTTCGACCTGGCGCATATGCTGGGGCCGATGCCGATCGCCTGCAATCTGGGGCTGACGCCGCTCGCCTCCGATACGGTCGTGCCGTTCTCGCTCGGCCTCGGCGGCAATTGCGTGACGGTTTCGAACGAGGTCTGGGCCGGCATGGCCGCGCACGGCGCCCAACCCGATCTCGATCCGGCGCGGGCCGGCAAGGCATTGCGAGCGCTGATTCGCGAACGGGCGAATGGCGGCGGCGATCCGCTGCGCTTCGCCGTCGTCCATCCGCATTCCGGGCACAATTACGAATTGCGCTACTGGCTCGCCGCCTGCGGCATCGACCCGTCGCGTGAAATCGAGATCGTCATCGTGCCGCCCCCCTTCATGGCCGACGCACTCGCCGCCGGCAGGATCGACGGCTACTGCGTCGGCGAACCCTGGAACAGCGCCTCGGTCGTCGCGGGCACCGGCCATATCGCCACGGTCAAGGCGGCCATCTGGAAGACCAGCCCCGAGAAAGTCGTCGGCGTGCGCAAGGCATGGGCGGAAAGAGAGCCGGACGCGCTTTCAGCCCTGCTGCGTGCGCTTCATCACGCGGCGCGCTGGTGCCAGGATCCGGCAAACCGTGACGAACTCGCGGCCCTTATGGCGCAGCCGGCCTTCCTCGGGCTTGCGCCGGCGCTGCAGATGCCGATCCTCAGCGGGCATCTGGCGCTCGGCGGCGGCGCCGAACTGAGTGTCGGCGACTTCTTTCTGCCCTTCAACAAGGCGGCGAACTTCCCGTGGAAGAGCCATGCGCTGTGGTTCTACACGCAGATGGTGCGCTGGGGGCATGTCGCGCACACGCCGGAAAACCTCGCTATTGCCCGCGACTGCTACCGCCCCGATCTCTACCGCTCGGCGTTGAAGCCGCTTGGCGTAGCGCTTCCCGGTGCCAATGCCAAGGTCGAGGGCGCGCTGAAGGCCGCGACTCCGGTCGGTTCGGCGGGGGCAAGCCTGGTGCTCGGTCCCGATGGTTTCTTCGATGGCCAGATCTTCGATCCCGACGAGATCGACGCCTACATTGCCGGCCAGAAATTGGCGCGCGCCGAAGTCTGATCATTTCGGCGGCATTCTTGTGCGCTGCACAAAAAATGTGCGTGCAACTGCGCTAATGAACAATCTTTGGCTTGCTCGCCCAGCGGGCCGGCGCGCCGACGATTTTGGCATGTCGTTGATCTCGTTGATGTTTGTCATCCATTCCGAAACTGGCACGGTTCCTGCGTTGCAATAGGCAGACTCTTCTCGGGTCACGGAATAGGCGTCCAATGGCGGGCGCTACAGGCAACGCTGCCGCTCAGGTCAACACGCGATCCCGGATGGACGGACGCGCGCGGCCTGGCCGGCGGCTTTTTTGTTTTGGTCGAACACGCAATCGACGGCGCCGATCCCAAGCCGCGCCCAACCGGAGATGACGATGACGAAAAGCACCAATAGCCATTCCGCCCAAACGGCGATCAGCCGCCGCGATTTCCTGAGGATCAGCGCGGCCACCGCGGCAACGCTGGCCGCGGCGCGTGCGCTGCTGCCCTCCGGCGCCTATGCGGCGCCCGCCGCGCCGGAAGTCACCGGCGCCAAGCTCGGCTTCATAGCGCTGACCGATGCGGCGCCGCTGATGATTGCCAAGGAGAAAGGCCTGTTCGAGAAATTCGGCATGCCCGACGTCGAGGTGCTCAAGCAGGCCTCCTGGGGGGCGACGCGCGATAATCTGGTGCTCGGCGGCGAAGCCAACGGCATTGACGGCGCCCATATCCTGACGCCGATGCCTTATCTGATGCACACCGGCAAGGTGACTCAAAACAAGCAGCCGCTGCCGATGGCGATCGTGGCCCGGCTCAACTACGACTGCCAGGGCATTTCTGTCGCCCAGGAATATGCCGGCACCGGTGTCGGCCTCGACGCCTCCAAGCTGAAGGACGCCTTCGCTGCGAAAAAGGCCGCAGGCAAGGAGGTGAAGGCCGCCATGACCTTCCCGGGCGGCACGCACGATCTTTGGCTGCGCTACTGGCTGGCTGCCGGCGGCATCGATCCCGACAAGGACGTCTCGACCATCGTCGTGCCGCCGCCGCAGATGGTCGCCAACATGAAGGTCGGCAACATGGACGTGTTCTGTGTCGGCGAGCCGTGGAACGAGCAGCTCGTCCACCAGGGCGTCGGCTTCACCGCCGCCACCACCGGCGAACTGTGGAAGGGCCATCCGGAAAAGGCGCTCGGCCTGCGCGCCGCCTTCATCGACAAGTACCCGAACTCCACCAAGGCGATCCTGATGGCCGTCATGGAAGCCCAGCAATGGTGCGAAGCCAAGGAAAACAAGGACGAGATGGCCGCCATCATCGGCAAGCGGCAATGGATGAACGTGCCGACTGCCGACATCATCGGCCGCCTCAAGGGCGACATCAATTACGGCAATGGCCGCGTCGCCAACGGCACCGATCTCTACATGAAGTTCTGGCAGGGCGGCGTGTCCTATCCCTTCAAGAGCCACGACAGCTGGTTCCTCGCCGAAAACATCCGCTGGGGCAAGTTCGCGCCGACCACCGACATCAAGGCGCTGGTCGCCCAGGTCAATCGCGAGGATCTGTGGCGAGAAGCGGCCAAGGATCTTGGTGTCGCCGCGGCCGATATCCCGGCGTCTTCATCGCGCGGCGTCGAGACCTTCTTCGACGGCAAGGTCTTCGATCCGGAGAACCCGTCCGCCTATCTCGACAGCCTGAAGATCAAGGCATCGGCCTGAACGGTGCAAACGGCGCTCGCGCCGTTTGTCGCCACAAGCGCAACGGCGCCGCTTGTCGCCAAATGCCAAAGGAACGTTCGAGAAATGTCTATCCAAGCCATCGAGGACCGCAAGGTGAAGCCGTTCCCCGCGCCTGCCAAGCCCGCCGAAATCATCGCCTTCACCGCCAGGGCGCGGCGCCGCTTCGACCCGGCCGCGATCGCAGGCAAGCTGGCCAGCACGCTGGTGCCGCCGGTCATCGTCATCACCATTATGCTCGTCGTCTGGCAGGTCGCCTGTTCGTCGCCCACAGCCAGCCTGCCACCGCCAAGCCAAGTTTGGAACGAGGCCTATGACCTGATCGCCCATCCGTTCTTCAACAATGGCCCGCAGGACATTGGACTCGCCTGGCGGGTGCTGATCTCGCTGCAGCGCGTCGCCATCGGCTTTGGCCTTGCGGCTGTCGTCGGCGTCGCGCTCGGCGCGCTGGTTGGCCAGTCGATCTGGGCGATGCGCGGTCTCGATCCGGTGTTCCAGATCCTGCGCACGGTACCGCCGCTCGCCTGGCTGCCGCTGTCGCTGGCGGCGTTCCGCGATTCCAGCCCGTCGGCGATCTTCGTCATCTTCATCACCTCGATCTGGCCGGTGATCATCAACACCGCCGTCGGCGTCCGTAACATTCCAGAGGACTATCGCAACGTCTCCCGCATCCTCAGGCTCAACCAGCTCGAATTCTTCGTGAAGATCATGGTGCCGGCCGCGGCACCTTACATCTTCACCGGCCTGCGCATCGGCATCGGCCTGTCGTGGCTGGCCATCGTCGCCGCCGAAATGCTGACCGGCGGCGTCGGCATCGGCTTCTTCATCTGGGATGCCTGGAACTCGTCGCGGCTGCCCGACATCATTGTCGCGCTCGCCTATATCGGCGTCACCGGTTTCTGCCTCGACCGCCTGGTCGCGGCGGTCGGCGCCTTCGTCACCCGCGGCACAACGGCAAAGTGAGGAGAGGGACGATGACGGCCTATCTGAAACTCGACCATATCGACAAATCCTTCGCCCGCGGCAGCCAGGTCAGCGACGTGCTGAAGGACATCCGGCTGACCATCGACAAAGGCGAATTCGTCTCGATCATCGGCCATTCCGGCTGCGGCAAGTCGACCTTGCTCAACCTGATCGCCGGCCTGACCAAGGTCTCGGCCGGCGCGGTTCTGTTGGATGACAAGGAGGTCGATAGTCCCGGCCCGGAACGCGCCGTGGTGTTCCAGAACCACAGCCTGCTGCCATGGCTCACCGTCTACGAAAACATCAATTTGGCAGTCACGAAGGTCTTTGGCCGGAGCAAGAGCCGGGCCGAGCGGCATGAATGGATCATCCGCAATCTCGATCTCGTTCAGATGGCGCATGCCAAGGACAAACGTCCGGCCGAGATTTCGGGCGGCATGAAGCAGCGCGTCGGCATCGCCCGGGCGCTGGCCATGGAGCCGAAGATCCTGCTGCTCGACGAGCCGTTCGGGGCGCTCGACGCGCTGACGCGCGCGCATCTGCAGGACGCGGTGATGGATATCCATTCGAGGCTCGGCTCGACGACGATCATGATCACCCATGATGTCGACGAGGCGGTGCTGTTGTCCGACCGCATCGTCATGATGACCAACGGCCCGGCGGCCACCATCGGCGAGGTTCTTGCCGTGCCGCTGGCCCGGCCGCGCCGGCGCATCGAGCTTTCCTCCGACCGCACCTTCCTGCGCTGCCGCGAGGCGGTGCTGAAATTCCTCTACGAACGCCACCGCTTCGTCGAAGCCGCGGAGTAAGGCCATAGCGGGAAAACTCGTCATCATCATTGGCAATCTGCATCGGCAATGGGCAATCTACCGCATTGCACAAATATTATGCTGCTGTGCAAGGCATTTTGACTAATCTTTGATCCGCTGCCGAGCTTGGTCAAAAGTCGCGCGGCTGCGGTTCATATTGATTTCATTCGATAATTAAGAGCGCTGTCGAATTGGCACGCTTCCTGCTTTCCAAAATGTAGGGTCCGCAAGGGCCAAGTGAAACGGCGTCCAATGGCGGGCGCCACAGGCAAAGCTGCCGCTCAGGTCCACACGCGCTCCCGGAACCCCGGACGCGAAGACCTGGCCGGCGGCTTTTTTGTTTTGACGCAATCGACGGCGCTGGTCCCAAGCGGCGCCCAACCGGAGACGACGATGACGAAACGGATTGGAACTGGCGCTTCCCTCGCGGACTTCACGCGCCGCGATTTTCTGGCCGTCAGCGCGCTGACGGCGGCGCTGTTCACCGCCGCGCTCCTCCTCTTTCCCGCCGGCGCCAAGACTGACGGCAAGGGTCTCGAAGTGACCGCGCAAAGGTCGGTTTCAACCAGTTCGCCGATGCTGCGCCGCTGACAGTCGCGAACGAACAGACAAGGGCGGTGCCTCCCACGCCGCAAACCGGAGCCAGAAAATGACCGCAAATCTCCCAGCCGCGCCCAGCCAGGACAGCGCTCCCCGGCAGGCGCTTGCCATGTCCACCATCGCCTTCACCGTCTGCTTCGCGGTGTGGACGATCTTTTCAATCATCGGCGTGCGCATAAAGCAGGAGCTGGGGCTGAACGAGACGGAGTTCGGCCTGCTCGTCGGCACGCCGATCCTCACCGGCTCGCTCGTCCGTATGGTGCTCGGTGTCTGGACCGACCGTTTTGGCGGACGGCTGGTATACACCGCGACCATGCTTGCGGCGGCGGTCGCGACCTTTCTGCTCGCTTTTGCGCACACCTACGGGCAGATGCTGGTCGCCGCACTAGGCGTTGGGCTCGCCGGCGGTTCCTTCGCCGTCGGTGTCGCCTATGTCTCGCGCTTCTTCCCGGCCGGCAAGCAGGGTACGGCGCTTGGCATTTTCGGTGTCGGCAATGTCGGCGCCGCGGTCACCAAGTTCCTGGCACCGTTCGTGCTTCTCTCCTGGGGCTGGCAGTCGGTCGCGCTGATCTGGGCGGCAGCACTCGTCGTCATGGCCGCCGTCTTCTGGTTCACGACCGGCGACGATCCAGTCATCCGCGAGCGCCGCGCCGGCAAGGCAGCGCCCGCGAGAAGCTTCTTGCAGGAATTCGCGCCGCTCAAGAACCTGCAGGTCTGGCGCTTCGCCTTCTATTATTTCTTCGCCTTCGGTGCATTCGTGGCGCTCTCGCTGTGGCTGCCCCGCTACCTGATCGGCGTCTACGGCTTCGGGCTTGCGACCGCCGGCATGATCGGGGCGGCCTATTCAATTCCGGCAAGTATTTTCCGCGCCTATGGCGGCGTGCTTTCCGACCGGATCGGCGCCCGGACCGTGCTCTACTGCACCTTCGCTGTCAGTGCCGTCGCGACTCTCGTTCTGTCTCTCCCCTCGGCAGACTACGTCGTGCGCGGTATCAGCGGGCCGATCGCCTTCCATTTCGAGATCGGCCCGCTGGCCTTCATAGCCGTTGCCTGTGTGCTCGGCTTCTTCATGAGCCTCGGCAAGGCCGCCGTCTACAAGCACATCCCGGCTTACTATCCGCAGAGTGTCGGCGCGGTCGGCGGCGTTGTCGGCATGATTGGCGGGCTCGGCGGCTTTATCCTGCCAATCGCCTTCGGCGTGCTCAACGACCTCACCGGCGTCTGGTCGAGCTGCTTCATGCTGCTCTTCGTCATCGTCGCCACCTGCTTTGCCTGGATGCATTCTTCCATCCGGCGGATGGAGCGCACGGCGTCTGACGAAGCTTCAGGCCTTTCCTACGCGGCTGAGTGAGACCGGAGTGGATCAGGACATGACCGAGAAACTCGTTATCATTGGCAACGGCATGGCCCCCGGGCGCATGCTGGAGCACCTCCTGGAAAAGGCGCCTGGGCGCTACCAGGTCACCATCTTCAACGCCGAGCCGCGCGTGAACTACGACCGCATCATGCTCTCGCCGGTTCTGTCGGGCGAAAAGGCCTATGAGGAGATCATCATCCATGGCGACGGCTGGTACATCAAGCACGGCATCACCCTCTACAAGGGCCACAAGATCGTCGCCATCGACCGGCAGGCAAAGACCGTCACCTCCGATCATGGCGTGACCGAGCCCTACGACAAGCTCGTCATCGCCACCGGCTCGGTGCCGTTTATCATTCCGGTGCCAGGCCATGATCTGCCCGGCGTGCTCACGTATCGCGATCTCGATGACGTCCGGGCGATGATGCTTGCCGCCCAGTCGCGGGCCAAGGCGGTGGTCATCGGCGGCGGCCTGCTCGGCCTGGAAGCGGCTGCGGGTCTGAACGCGCAAGGGATGGACGTCACCGTGCTGCACGTCATGCCGACGCTGATGGAGCGTCAGCTCGATCCGGCCGCCGGATATCTCCTGCAGCGCGCCGTCGAGCAGCGCGGCATCAAGGTCATCACCAAGGCCAACACCCAGGCGATCACCGGCAACGGCAAGGTGGAGCGGGTGGAGCTTGCCGACGGCACAGTCATTCCCGCAACGCTCGTCGTCATGGCGGTGGGCATCAGGCCGAATGCGGCGCTGGCGAAGGAAGCCGGCATTGCGGTCAATCGCGGCATCGTCGTCGACGCCGGCATGCGCAGCAACGATCCCGATATCTACGCAATCGGCGAATGCGCCGAGGTCAACGGCCAGGTCTACGGGCTGGTCGCGCCGCTTTACGAGATGGCGCGCGTCGCCGCCAGCCATCTGGCCGGCAATGAGGCGGCGGCTTTCGTCCACATGGACACGCCGACCAAGCTCAAGGTCACCGGCATCGAGCTGTTCTCGCTCGGCGACTTCGCCGAGGGCGATGACCGCCAGGAGATCGTGCTGCGCGATGCCGCGGCCGGCGTCTACAAGCGCCTGGTACTCAAGGACGACCGCATCATCGGCACCGTGCTCTATGGCGAGACGGCGGACGGCGCCTGGTTCAACGACCTCAAGAAGAAGCAGACCGACATATCCGAGATGCGCGATACGCTCATCTTCGGCCAGTCCTACCAGGGAGGCGCCCCACTGGACCCTATGGCGGCCGTTGCAGCCTTGCCGGATGATGCGGAAATCTGCGGTTGCAACGGCGTATGCAAGGGAAAGATCACCGGCGCGATCACGGCCAGGGGCTTGACCTCGCTCGACGACGTGCGCGCCCACACCAAGGCGTCGGCGTCCTGCGGCTCCTGCACCGGGCTGGTCGAAAAGCTGATGGTGCTGACCATCGGCGACAAATACAACCCCGCGGCGGTCCAGCCGATGTGCAGCTGCACCGCGCTTGGCCATGACGAGGTCCGCCGGCTGATCAAGGCCAAGGGCTTGAAGACCATTCCCGCCGTCATGCAGGAACTGGAGTGGAAGACCTCCTGCGGCTGCGCCAAATGCCGGCCGGCGCTCAACTATTATCTCGTCTGCGACTGGCCCGACGAATACGCCGACGATTACCAGTCGCGCTTCATCAACGAGCGCGTCCACGCCAACATCCAAAAGGACGGCACCTATTCGGTAGTGCCGCGCATGTGGGGTGGCGTCACCAACGCCGCCGAATTGCGCGCGATCGCCGACGTCGTCGACAAGTTCGAGATCCCGATGGTCAAGGTCACCGGCGGCCAGCGCATCGACATGCTCGGCATCCGCAAGGAAGACCTGCCGGCGGTATGGGCCGATCTCGGCCAGGCTGGCTTCGTCTCCGGCCACGCCTACGCCAAGGGACTGCGCACGGTGAAGACCTGCGTCGGCTCGGACTGGTGCCGCTTCGGCACGCAGGATTCGACCGGCTTGGGCATCCGTATCGAAAAATTCATGTGGGGCTCGTGGACCCCGGCCAAGGTCAAGATGGCGGTGTCGGGCTGCCCGCGAAACTGTGCCGAGGCGACCTGCAAGGATGTCGGCGTGATCTGCGTCGATAGCGGCTACGAGATCCATTTCGCCGGCGCCGCCGGTCTCGACATCAAGGGCACCGAAGTGCTCGGCCTGGTCAAGACCGAGGACGAGGCGCTGGAGCATATCGTGGCGTTGACGCAGATGTATCGCGAGCAGGGCCGCTATCTCGAGCGTATCTACAAATGGGCCAAGCGCGTCGGCATAGCTGAGATCAAGCGTCAGATCATGGACGATGGCGAGAAGCGCAAAGCCTATTTCGACCGCTTCGTCTTTTCGCAGAAATTCGCCCAGGTCGACCCATGGTCGGAACGTGCTTCCGGCAAGGACAAGCATGAATTCCGGCCGATGGCTTCGGTCGGCTTTGCCCAGGCGGCGGAGTAGGCGCGTGTTCCCGAAAAGTGGAATGCGTTTTCGGACAAGAACACGCGCAAAAGAGGAATAGCCACATGAACTGGGTATCGATAGGCACGCTCTCGGACATTCCGCGTCGCGGCGCGCGCTGCGTCGCCACGCCCGAAGGCAAGATCGCCGTCTTCCGCACGGCCGACGATCAAGTCTTCGCCATCGACGACCATTGCCCGCACAAAGGTGGGCCGCTCAGCCAGGGCATCGTCCATGGCACGGCGGTGACCTGTCCCTTGCACAATTGGGTGATCTCGCTGGAGACAGGCAAGGCGCTCGGCGCGGACGAGGGCGCGGTGCGCACCATTGCGGTGCGGATCGACGGCGAGCGGCTGTTCATTGCGCTGGAAGCGCTGGCCAGCCGCGCGGCGTGAACCATGCAGATTGATGAAGCGCGCGAGGTGAGGACCACCTGCCCCTATTGCGGGGTGGGTTGCGGCGTGCTGGCGAAGGTCGCCGCGGACGGTGAACTAACCGTTCGTGGCGACCCGGACCACCCGGCGAATTTCGGCCGGCTCTGCTCCAAAGGCTCGGCGCTGGCTGAGACCATCGACCTCGACGGCAGGTTGCTATACCCGGAGATCCGCGGTCGCCGCACCGACTGGGACGAAGCGCTCGACCTTGTCGCTTCGACCTTCTCGCAAACCATTGCCGAACACGGCCCCGGTTCGGTCGCCTTTTATGTTTCCGGCCAGTTGCTGACCGAGGACTATTACGTCGCCAACAAGCTGATGAAAGGCTTTATCGGCTCGGCCAATATCGACACCAATTCGCGCCTGTGCATGGCCTCGTCGGTCGCCGGCCACCGCCGCGCCTTTGGCTCGGACACCGTTCCGGGAAATTACGAGGATCTGGAACTTGCCGACCTGATCGTGCTGGTCGGCTCCAATCTCGCCTGGTGCCATCCGGTACTCTACCAGCGCATTGCCGCTGCCCGGGAAAAGCGGCCCGAGATGAAGGTGGTGCTGATCGACCCTCGCCGCACGATGACCTCAGACATCGCCGACATGCATCTGGCGATCGCGCCCGATGGCGACGTCGCTTTGTTCACCGGGCTGCTCGCCTATCTCGGCCAGCACAACGCGCTGGACCGCACCTATATCACGGCGCACACGACCGGCTTCGGGCAAGCGCTTTTCGCCGCCTCGGCGCTCGATCTTGCCGGCATCGCGGCTGCCACGGGTCTCAGTGAGGACGAACTGGCCCGCTTCTACAGCCTGTTTGCCGCGACGGCGAAGACGGTGACCGTCTACAGCCAGGGCGTGAACCAGTCGTCTTCGGGCACCGACAAGGTCAACGCCATCATCAACTGCCATCTAGCCACCGGCCGCATAGGCAAGCCCGGCGCCGGGCCGTTCTCGGTGACCGGCCAGCCCAACGCCATGGGCGGCCGTGAGGTCGGCGGCATGGCCAACATGCTGGCCGCCCACATGGAGATCGAAAACCCCGAGCACCGCGAACGCGTGCAGCGCTTCTGGAATGCCCCAACCGTCGCCGAAAAACCCGGCCTGAAAGCGGTCGAGATGTTCCAAGCGGTGGCCGACGGACGCATCAAGGCGCTGTGGATCATGGCCACCAACCCGGTCGATTCGATGCCGGACGCCGATGCCGTCGAGGCGGCGATCAGGGCCTGCCCGTTTGTTGTGGTCTCGGACGTGCTGGGCGAGACCGACACGGTCCGCCACGCCCATGTCCGGCTGCCGGCCACCGCATGGGGCGAAAAGGATGGCACCGTCACCAATTCGGAGCGCCGCATCTCGCGCCAGCGGGCTTTTTTGGCCAGGCCCGGCGAGGCAAGGCCAGATTGGTGGATCATCGCTGAAGTCGCCAAGCGGATGGGCTTCGGCGAGGCTTTTTCGCATGTGTCGCCGGCCGACATCTTCGCCGAGCACGCGGCGCTGTCGGGCTTCGAGAATGATGGCGTTCGCGATTTTGATATAGGCGCGTACGCCGGGATTGATGCACGGACGTATGAGGAGTTGGCGCCATTCCAATGGCCAGCGCCGAGCCAAGGCACCCCCCTCTGGCCTGCCGGCCATCTCCCCCTCAAGGGGAGAGATTGGATGTCGCCACCGGTTTCGCCAATCGTTGCCATTGCTGAAAAGGCGGTGCCGGCAAAGCCGCCAATCTCCCCCCTTGAGGGGGAGATGGCCGGCAGGCCAGAGGGGGGTGTTCAGGCTGGACATAGCTCAGCCAGCACCCGCTTCTTCGCCAACGGCAATTTCTACACGCCCGACGGCAAGGCGCGCTTCATTGCCATCCGCCCAGCCGCACAAACCCGCACCAACCCGGACTACCCGCTCGTCCTCAACACCGGGCGCGTCCGCGACCATTGGCACACCATGACGCGGACCGGCAAGAGCCCGCGCCTGTCGCAGCACATGGCCGAACCGTTCGTCGAAATCCACCCGGCGGATGCGCAGCACTATGGTATCGGCGATGCCGACATCGTGCGCGTCTCGACTGGCCATGGCGAGGTGCTGGTCCGCGCGCTGGTGACGGTGCGCCAACGCCAAGGCTCTGTATTCGTTCCGATGCACTGGACCGATCAGATCTCCGCCCGCGCGCGTGTCGATGCACTGGTCCCGCCGACGACCGATGCGATTTCAGGTCAGCCGGCCTCGAAGAACGTTGCCGCCCGCATCCAGCGGTTCGCCGCCACTGCCTTCGGCTTCGCCGTGCTTGCCGAACGACCCGCATCGATCGACGCCGATTACTGGAGCCTCGCCCGCTGCCCCGCCGGCTGGCGCCTTGAAATTGCGCTGCAGTCCGGCCGTGACTGGACCGGGTTTGCCGCCTCGCTGTTCGGCCTCGAAGGCGAGACGCTCGCCTATCACGACATCGCCGGCGGGCACCATCGCTTCGCCCGTTTCGCGGGCAATCGGCTGGTCGGCGCGTTCTATCTTGCGCCTACCCCGGTAGCGGTGTCGCGCGGCTGGGCGGTCGAACAACTTGGTGCTGACCATGCCGATCGGCAGGCGCGGCTGGCGATTGTCGCCGGGCGGCCGGGCGGCAACAGCGTCGACCGCGGTGCCATCGTCTGCGCCTGTTTCGGGGTCGGTGCCAACCAGATCGCGGAAGCGGTACGCGGCGGCTGTACCAGCGTCGCGGCAATCGGCGCCGCCCTTCACGCCGGCACCAATTGCGGCTCTTGCCGCGCCGAGATCAAGACCATTATCGACGGGCGGCGTCTGCAAGCTGCGGAGTGATGCGCCGAGGAACTCTGCCGCGCCGCTGCATGATGCTTACTAGCAATTTACAAACCATGGGCTACCAACGTTCTGACTTCGATTCGCTCGGAACGGGAGCCTCATGAGCAAAGCCCTGACCTCATTCGCGCTTGCCGCCGTGCTGACGGCCTTGCTGATGGCGCTCAGCCTGGCGGTGGCCAGGCATGGCTATCCCTATGGCGCGATCGGCGCCAAGCGCTTGAGCGACGTCGCCGATGCGGGGACGTTCATTCCGCTCGCGGCGATCTATTTTTTCAGCGCACTGCTGATGATGGTTCTGCCGATCAGGCTCGCTGGCATCGTCCTGACACATGCCGCCGATGCGATCTTCTGGACGGTCATCGTGTTGTTTGCGCTCATCGTTGGATGTCTCGCCGCGAGATTTGCTTTCGGTCAGCGCGATGTGCTCTCCGCACTCCTGAACTGGCGCTTCCTGTTTGTCGCAGGCGTCGTCGGATGCCATCTGTTCATCAACGAGCTGCGCCGCAACATCTTGTTGAGAAGCCTGTTCTTCGTCATCTTCGCCGCAGCGACACTGGCCTGCCTGTTTTGGTCCTTCACCGTCTGAGCATGTGCGACCGTCGGCAGGCGGCTTAATTCTTGTCGACCGGCTTCGAACGCATTCGCGAAACGGTCTCACGCTCGGCCCGCTTCGAACGCATCGGCGGCAGGCCGCGGTCGATCAGGTCCATGTCTTCCAGCACCATGTCGCCCATCCGCTTGAAGGCGATGTCAAGCGCGCCGGCCCGGTGGGCGGAGCGCAGGAACCCCGGCAACGTACGGACCGGGTGATCCTGGGCCAGAGGCTCCTCAGGAAAAACATCGCTGGCGGCGACGATATGGCCGCTGCGGACGACGTCCATCAGTGCCGGGAAATCGACCACGCCGGCTCGGCTGAGCAGGATGAAAGCGGCTCCCTTGCGCATCCTGGCAAACGCCTCGGCGCCGAGGAAGCCCTGGTTTTCGCTGGTCACCGAAGCGACGACGAAGACGAAATCGCTGTTCGACAGAACGTCGTCAAGAGAGGCCGGCTCGACGCCGTTTTCGATCAGGATCGACGGCGGCAGCCACGGGTCGAAGACTTTTGTCCGCGTGCGAAAGCCTGACAGCAGCCGGTTGAGCGCACGGCCAAGATCGCCGAAGCCGATAATGCCGACATCCGCGCCGGAAAGAAGCCGCGCCGTCCGGTTGCCGTCGCCGCCCCACAGCTCCTTGCCCTGACGAAATGCGAGATCGGCGTCGACGATTCCGCGGGCGAGGTTGAGCGCCATGGCAAGGCCGAGCTCGGCCACCGGCTCTGCAAACACCAGCCCGGTGGTGACGACATGGATGCCGCGCGAAAACAGCGCCTCGTACGGCATGTTGTCGATAAGGTTGCTCTCGACATTGAAGACGCAGCGCAGCGCCTTCATTTTCTCCAGCGTCTCCGGCGTGATCGGCGGCTGGCCGACAATGTAGCGCGCCTCGCCAAGGATATCGGCCGGCAGCGCCGCGACACCTTCAGGCGATGTTTCGACGATGCGGTATTTCGATCGAAATTTCGCCAGCGCAGCCGGCGTGAAGATCAGGTCGAGCGTGCGCGGTTCGGGTGCGCTGATCACCAGCGGCAAGGCGCTGTCGGACATGATACTTTACCTCCCGTGCGATCCGCGTCGCACCACACAAGAATCGTCTTTTCCCGCCCCCGACACCTATCACATGCCTGTCGAGAAGGAGAAGTTTGCCTTCTTCGGCCTTGCGGTGCGGCGGTCGGTGGTCCAGATAGACGGCGATCGAAGGACGACAAGGAAGACAGCAACATGATCCCGTTTCGAAAGAACCTCATCGATGGCGAGTGGGTAGGCGATGCCGGCTCCCGCAACATCAACCCGTCCAATCTCGACGACGTGGTCGGCGAATATGCATCGGGGGGCGCGGAGCATGCTCGGCAGGCCATCGCCGCGGCGAAAGCGGCATTTCCGGCATGGTCCCGATCGGGCCTGCTGGCACGCCATGCGGTGCTGAGGAAGACGTCGGACGAGATCACCGCGCGGAAAGATGAAATAGGCCGGGCGTTGGCGCGCGAAGAAGGCAAGACACTGGTCGAGGGCATCGGCGAGACTGTGCGGGCCGCCCAGATATTCGATTTTTTCGCCGGCGAGGCGTTGCGCCTGTCGGGCGAGCTGGTGCCAAGCGTGCGGCCCGGCGTCGGCGTCGAGATCACCCGCGAAGCGGTCGGCGTCGTCGGCATCATCACGCCGTGGAATTTCCCGATCGCCATTCCGGCTTGGAAAATCGCTCCGGCGCTGGCCTACGGCAACACCATCGTCTTCAAGCCGGCGGAACTCGTTCCGGAGAGCGCCTGGACCATTGTCGACATCCTGCACCGCGCCGGGCTGCCCAAGGGTGTGCTCAACCTGGTGATGGGCAAAGGTTCGGTGGTCGGCCAGGCCATGCTCGACAGTCCTGACCTCAACGCCATCACCTTCACCGGCTCGGTCGGCACCGGCAAGCGCGTCGCCGCCGCCAGCGTCGAGCACATGCGCAAGTTCCAGCTCGAAATGGGCGGCAAGAACCCGCTTGTGGTGCTCGACGATGCCGACCTTGCCGTCGCCGTCGACTGCGCCATCAACGGTGCCTACTTCTCGACCGGCCAGCGCTGCACGGCGTCGTCCCGGCTGGTGGTGACGGACGGCATCCACGACCGCTTCGTCGAGGTGCTCAAGGACCGCATGGCCAAGCTGATCGTCGGCGACGCTCTCGATGCCAAGACGCAGATCGGGCCGGTTGTCGACCAGAGCCAGCTCAAACAGGACGAGGACTATATCGCCATCGGACGTCAGGAAGGTGCCGATCTCGCCTTCGGCGGCGAGCGGCTCGATCGCGAAACCCGCGGCTTCTATTTGCAGCCTGCGCTGTTCACCGAAACCACCAACGCCATGCGCATCTCGCGCGAGGAGATTTTCGGCCCGGTCGCCAACGTCATCCGCGTCAAGGATTATGACGAGGCGCTGGCGGTGGCCAACGACACGCCGTTCGGGCTGACGTCCGGCATCTGCACCTCGAGCCTCAAGCATGCCACGCACTTCAAGCGCAATTCGGAAGCCGGCATGGTCATGGTCAATCTGCCGACGGCCGGCGTCGACTTCCATGTGCCTTTCGGCGGGCGCAAGGGATCGAGCTACGGCCCGCGCGAGCAGGGCCGCTATGCCGCAGAGTTCTACACCACGGTGAAGACCGCTTACACGTTTGCCGGCTAAGAAAAGGCGGCAGACCAGCCAGGCAGCGAGCAAGTCGATGGCATCTGAGAATACGGACCTGACCTGGCTCAATCCGCCGCCGCACCACGCCTTCGGCAACAATACGGTGCATGTACGGACCGGTGAGGAGACCGACTTCTGGCGCGAGACGTTCTACGGCTTCTGGCGCGACAATGGCCATTTCCTCTATCGTGAGGTCGAGGGCGATTTCAGCGCCGAAGTCACGGTCAAGGGGCACTATGAGGTGCTTTACGATCAGGCCGGGCTTATGGTCCGCCTGAGCGAGACGCACTGGATCAAGGCCGGCATCGAATACACCGACGGGCTGATGTATTTTTCCGTCGTCGTCACCAACGATGCCTCCGACTGGTCGCTGGCCAGCATTCCGGCCGATCCGGACGGGGTCAGGATCCGCATGACCCGCCATGCCGAGACGATCCGCGTCCAGTATCGCGACGCATCTGACAAGCACTGGAAACCGGTGCGGCTTGCCTATTTCCCGCCGTCGAAAACGGTCGATGTCGGCATGATGTGCTGTTCGCCGCAGCGCGAGGGCTTCGAAGTGACATTCAGCGATTTTTCGATCGGCCCGCCGATCTCGCGGGAGCTTCACGACTGAGGCGCCGCGATCCGGTCGGGCGGTTTGCGTCCGGCCCCGCCTCAGTAGGTCGCCCGGCCGCCGGAGACGTCGAAGACGGCCGCCGTCGTGAACGAGCATTCCTCGGACGCGATCCAGCAAATCAGCGCCGCCACCTCCTCGACCTCGCCGAACCGCGCCATCGGTATTTTGGACAGCATGAAGTCGATGTGTTGCTGGCTCATCTGCTGGAAGATCGCGGTGCGCACGGCCGCCGGCGTGACGCAGTTCACCGTTACTTTGGTCTTGGCCAGTTCCTTGCCGAGCGATTTGGTCATGCCGATCACCGCCGCCTTGGAGGTGCTGTAGGCCGAGGCGTTCGGGTTACCTTCCTTGCCGGCAATCGAGGCGATGTTGATGATCCTGCCGTAATTGCGTTCGAGCATATGCGGGACCAGCGCCTTGTTGCAGAAGAAGACGCCGTTGATGTTGATGTCGGTGACCCGGCGCCAATCCTCCACCGAATACTCCCAGGTCGTCATGTTCGGCCCGGTGATGGCAGCACTGGTGACAAGGACATCGACCGCGCCAAGCGCTTCGATCGTCTCTCCGGCGGCGGCTTCGACCGCTATGGGGTCGGCGACGTCTAAGGTGACGCTGTGCAGGCCTGGAACAATGGCCTTGGCCTGCTCGATCTGGGCGGCATCGCGATCCCAGACCGAAACACGCCCGCCTTCGTCAGTGATCCTTTGCGCGACGGCCAGGCCGATGCCTGAGGCGCCGCCGGTGATAACAGCAGATCGTCCGGCAAATCGTCCCGCGAAACTCATCGGCATGTGGTCTTCCTCCCAATGGGCGGCGAATGTGAAGTCAACGGCGGACAAGTTCAAGCGCGGACTTGCAACCTCAGAACAGCTTATGATGGGCCAGCACCGGTCAATTGTACGGCACTGCCTTCTGGCCAAATCGTCTCGCCCGGTATGGAGAGAACGGCTGGAACGACGCGCCCGGTTGGCATCCGGGTGACAGGCGGCGCCGGATGGGTTATATTGCACTGCACAATGCGAGCGCCTGCAGGCGAGGCTCCCATCGATCCGACGAATCGGCCCACGAGCGGCCCATGAAATCGGCATTGAGCTGCAAGGACGGAAAACCGCTATCGAGATGAAGATTCCAAAATCTCTGTTGATCGATCCGGACAAGAACACGGTCTATGGCAGCTTTGCCGTTGCCGTCTCGATCTGGGCGTTCTCCTACTCGACCATTTTCGGCCAGGCCATGATCCTGGCCTACTATGCAGTCTGGCTGCCGCTCATCCTGGTCGACTACCGCAAGATATTAAGGCACGCTTCCAGCGCCTGGCTTCCGCTGGCCTTTGCAACCTATGTCTGCTTCTCGGTGTTCTGGTCGGCAGCTCCCGGCACAACGGCAAGGACGGCCGTCCAATATTGCTCCCATATCGCCTGCGCCTACATTGCCGCGCGCACCATCAGCGTCCGGACCTTGACCATAGGCGCCCTGATCGGGATCTTCGTCGTCCTGCTCTACTCGCTCAAGGTCGCGAGCTATTCCTACGACGTTCTCGATGGGACGTATAATTTCGTCGGCGCGTTCAGCTCCAAGAACCAGATCGGCTTTGTCGCATCGCTTGGCATCTATTTCTGCGTTGTCTACCTCGCCTTTCTCAGGCGCGGCCGGATAAGCTGTTTGTTGATCGTACCGATTGTCCTTCTATCGGGCTATCTGCTGGTGGTGTCGCATTCCGCCACTTCGATGGCATCTACCCCCGCGGTTCTCGCTCTGGTCGCCCTGCTTTCCATCGGCAAGCTGCTTTCGCTCCGCCATCGCCGGGTGATTTTCATGATCGGTGCGGGCGGGCTGGTCGCCTGCACCGTGATTGCGCTGAATCTCGGGCTGATGGACTTTGTCCTTGGCCTTTTCGGCAAGGATTCGACGCTCACCGGACGAACCTACCTCTGGCAACAGGGCTGGAATGCCGCGCAGCAATCGCCCATCCTCGGCGTCGGCTACGCGGCTTATTGGGTGCAGGGCTTCTCCGAGGCCGAGCGGCTGTGGAACGAATTCTATATCGCCGCGCGAAGCGGCTTCCACTTCCACAACACCTACATCGAGACCTTGGTGGAACTCGGCTTCGTCGGCGCGACACTGCTTTCGCTGATCATCGTGCGCACGCTCTGGGGTCACGTCTCGGCGCTGATATTCAGGACATGGCAAGCCGACTCCGTGATTCTTGCCGGTGTCATGGTGCTTCTGTTCATCCGATCCTTCGTCGAGGTCGAGACCCTCAATCCCTACATCATGGGATCGTTCCTGCTGTACTACAGCTACTTCAAGCTGGTGAGGGTGCCGGCCGTCGCTCCTTCCCGGTGGAGCGCCGTGAACCATCTCGAGGAGCCGGACGCGGTGGGAGGCTAGAGCGGGCGGATCCAGGCGGTTCGTTGCCCGAAGGCCGCCTTGTTTTCTGAACCATAAGATCCCAAACGCAAAAAACCCGCAGACCGCTGCCTGCGGGGTTGGTGCTTTGCTCCGGTGGAAAGAAGCTACTGGATGGCCAGGGGCGCCGGTTTGACCTTGATCACGTCCCCTGGCAGCACCGGCGTGTCTTCATCGGCGGTGATTTCGCTGGTCTTGCCGTCGACCACCCGCACCAGGGAAAATGACAAGGCCGCTGGTTGGTTGCTGCCGTAGAATTGCGGCATGGGGCTGCCCGACAAGGCTTCGGACATCAAAGCCTTTTCCATATTCAGCTTCAGCGTCGCCTCGTTGAGATCGGCTTCCGTCTGTTGCCGGTCGGTCGCGAGGCTGGAGTTCTGGGTGTTCTCGAGATCGATGGCGTCCTGGGTGGCCTTGCTGATCGACTGCTTGGCCGTGAGAATCGCCGTTTCGTAATCCAGGATCTGGCCCTCGAGGTCGGCGATGGTTTGCTGCGAGTTCAAAACCCGCGTGTTGACGACCAGCCCCTTTTGCGCCAGCGAGCCGATGCCGTTGAGCTGCTCCTTCGCCAGATCAACCTGCTTCTGCTGGTTGACGATCTTTTTCTGCAGCGAATCGATCTCGCTTTGCAGCAGTGCCTTCAAATCGTCGAGCGCCTGCAAGCGCAGCTTGAGTTTCTTCTGGTCGGCCGCCAGGATCGCCGTCTCATCGGCAACGATGCTGGGCAGCTTCGGATCGTCGGCCACCTCTTTCGGCACCGCGAATGTCGGCTTGTCCGCTAGTTCCGCTTCGATGCGGGCGCGCTTGACGGTCAGCCTGACCAATTGGTCTTGTAGTACGTCGAAATTGCCCTTGGCATTGATCAGGTCGCGGTCGTAGCGCTGTCCGCTCTCCGGGTTCCGCCGGGCTCCGCCGGCAATGCTCATCGCTTTCAGCACGGACAACCCAGGCACACAAGGATACTGGCCGGGCGATTGCACCTCGCCAGAGATGTAGAATGGCCGGTACTGCGCCATTTCGACGGAAGCCTCCGGCTTGTCGGCCAGAGCGAGCTTGCGCTGCAGCGCCTCACCGAGCGATGCCGCGATCTCCGAAGTCGTCTTGCCGGATGCGGGCATCTCGCCGACGAAGGGAACCGACAAGGTTCCAGCGGGGCCGACCGTGTATTCTCCATTGATGGCCGACCAGTCACGGAACGTGCCTTCGACGGTCTGCCATTCCGCCACGCGGATGGTCAGCTTGTCCTGTGCTCCTAGGCGATAGTCGTCGGCGAAGGCAAACTGTGGCAGGGCTAGCGACAGCGTCAGGCCGGTCGCCATTGTAAGGCAAGTCGTCAAAAGCCGTACTCGCCGCATGCGTCTGGAGAGAATGCCGGTGCAAAAGATATCGATTATATCTGCTTTCAACTGAGCGTTTCCGATCTGGTTTGCCCCGCCCGATGAGCTGCCGATGCCTGAGTTAGGGGCCTGAGTTCTGGGCCCGAATTCTGGACAGTCGCTCCTCGATGCACGGCCAGCAAGCGGCCGTCAGTAGCAGCCTCGCGACATCCAGACCGCAGGTACGGTCTTGATGATGATGCGAATGTCTTCGAACATCGACCAGTTCTCGACATAGTGCCTGTCGAATGCGACGCGGCTGTCATACGAAACATCGTTGCGTCCGCTGACCTGCCAAAGCCCGGTGAGGCCGGGGCGCGATTTCAGGTAATAGACGGCCGAATTGCCATATATCTCCAGCTCATCGCGCACCACGGGACGAGGCCCGACCAGGCTCATATCCCCCTGCAGGATGTTGATGATCTGCGGCAACTCATCGAGGCTGAGCTTCCTCAGCACCGCTCCGACGCGCGTGATCCGCGGGTCGTTCTTCAACTTGCGGGTCGCTATCCATTCGGCGTTGGCCTCCGGATTCGCGGCGAGATAGGCAGCAAGCACCCGCTCGCCGTCTGGAACCATGGTGCGGAACTTGAGGCACGGAAAAATCCGTCCTCCGCGGCCGATTCGGCTGTGACCATAGAAAATCGGCCCGCCATCGGAAAACCTGACAAGCAGCGCTATCATTACGAACAGCGGGCTGAGAGCGACCAGGCCGATCAGCGAACCGACAATATCGAAGCTGCGTTTGAGCAGGCCGCCAATCGGTGGCGGAAAATCGACGCCGGCCTGCGAAAAATCCGCATCGGCCGGCTTGGCTACGTCCCTCATGCGTAAACTCCATACGTTGAACGGATGGTTTACCGCACGATACCAAAAAAATGTTGCAGCGCAACACACAATTTCTCAGACGGCTGTAATAGTCGCGTCATGAACTGACTAAATAATAAACTCGTCCTGCACAAAATTTCCCATTTATGTCGCAAAAGAGACAGATTATGGGCAATTTTGGAAAAGCTAGTCCAATTTTTGGGCTGATTTTAGGCGAATCGCTCTTTATACCCTCCTGTGGAGCTTTGCCGTCATTTAGAATTTCAAGATAATGACTGATGTTATGATAAAATACTATTCAATATTATGAATCATACTGGAGCGAGTCGATATCCGGCAATCAGTGGTGATGCCGACGTGTGCGTTGCACCATGGCAGAGTCGATCCCGAGGATTCGTTTAAAATTTATTCCGCAGCTGCCCTTGCCGCCTATTGCGCGGCTCAATAGAGTTGTAAATTGTTTCTGTCGGACTATGGACAGATTGGGCTAGGCCGGAAGCAACCGGCCAGACGCGGGCAACCTAAATAAGCTCGCAGAGTTTAAGGGAGGTGCTCGGGGTGGGCTTGTCGACATTTTTTCCCGAGCCGGTTGATGGGCTATCGGGTATGTCACTGCCAAAGTTCATTATCGGAATGTGTTTTGCGCTGGCGATCGTGATCGTCTGGTCCTATTTGGGCGGCGCCTCGCTCGGTACGACGCTGTTTCGCGTCATCGGCTGTGCCATAGTCATCCAACTGGGTTATTTTCTGCTGGTCTTTGCCATGGTCGCCAGAAATGCCCCGACCCCGGCCGACAAAATTCGCGACGCTGAACGAAAGCTGAGTTCGAACGAAGCGGCCGAAGGCGAGAAACTCAGCGCCAGGAGAGGCCTTCACTGATTTCGGGCCTGGCCGCGGTCTGCGATGTCCATATGACCTGTGGTTAAGCTCGCCGGTCCTCTGACGAATTGCTCGCCTCAACAACACCGGCAGTCGGCATTCCTGTTCTTTCAATTCCTTGACACTGCGGGCCTCGACGCGCTCGCTCCGCCCCGCCGCCGTCCGGTCGGCGAGGATCAGCAACTGGTTTCTGCCAGTCGAGCGCTCTATAGAGCGTGTAGGAACGGCTCTGCCAAAGCGGCGCATTTCTGGAGCCATCCCGATTGAGGCTCGCCGCCTGCCCAACCGGGCCATGACACCCAGCAAAATGAAAAACTGGACGGCGCCGATGATTTTGGCGATGCTTGCTTCGCACTTGCAGCATAGGCGTTTGGGCCGATGCATTTCAGAATGGGCGGTGGGGCATTGAGCGGACGGGGCGAGGAAATCCGCAACGACTTCTGCAATCGAGAGGCATGTCCATGACATCATTCCAGGTCTGCGTGATCATCGCCGCCCGCAATGCGGCGCGGACAATCCCGGCTGCCATTGCATCGGCATTACGCGAGCCTGAGGTTGCGGAAGTTGTCGTCGTCGACGACGCGTCCACCGACGATACCGCGAAAGTCGCCCACGCGGCCGGCGACGGCACGGGCCGCCTTTCCGTCATCCGCTTCGACGTCAATCGCGGCCCATCCTTTGCACGCAACGCCGCGATAGCCGGTTCCAGGTCGCCGTTCATCAGCATTCTGGACGCTGATGATTTCTTTTTCGAAGGCAGGTTTCACAGACTGTTCGCCAGCACCGATTGGGATTTCGCCGCAGACAATATCATGCTTGTCAGGGATGACGCGGCAACCGACGTTTCGAAAATCGTTGCTCCACCGTTCTCGCCCGAGCCGGAATTCCTCGATTTCGAGGGTTTCATCGACGCCAACATCTCCAGGCGCCGTGTGCAACGCGGGGAACTGGGCTTCCTCAAGCCAGTGATCAGCCGCGCCTTTCTCGATCGGCATGGGCTGCGCTACGACGAGAAGCTGCGCCTGGGTGAAGACTATGAACTCTATGCGCGCGCGGTTGCCCATGGCGCGCGCTTCAAGGTCATCAAATCCTGTGGCTACGGCGCGATCGTGCGCGCCGATTCGCTGAGCGGACGGCACAAGACCCAGGACCTGAAGCATCTGGCCGATGCCGACCTGGCACTGCTTGCGATCGACAGTTTGCCGGAGGCATCGAAGGCTGCGCTGAGAAGGCACGAGCGGCACATCCGCGACAAATACCGGTTGCGGAAGTTTTTAGACGTGAAGGCTGAGCGCGGGCTGGCGCCGGCCGCGGCCTACGCCTTGGCCGGCTCGTCCAACCTCACAGCCGTCGTCCGCGGCGTCGCCTCCGATAAGCTGGATGCGCTGTTTCGCCGCGCCGGCCTCGCCGCGAAGCGTCAGCATGTGCCGCCGCTGCGCTTCCTCATGGCCGGAACCAGCACGGCCAGCGAAAGCTAGGCCCGTCAACGTGCGACGGCGGTAGCTACTCCCTTACCCTTCGGTCGGCTCGGACGGTTTCAACGAGATTCATGAGTTTACGATCTAGGTGGTTGCCTATCCGCGCAGGGAATGGCAATCTATGTTGCGGTGCAGCAATTTTGGACGGCCAACCGAACTGGCCCAAGATATCCCCCTGTCAGAGGAGCTGGACGATGCAAGAAATGTCTTTTGAACGCGGACGGGCGCCAAGGCCGGTCACCAGCTCGACGATGATGGGGCGCTGACTGCATGGCCTCGATCTTTCGCTTCCGATCGAGAGATCCGGCGCGCGACACGCAGACCGACACCTCGCGCCTCGATCGCTTGGCAAAGCTGCTGGACCAGATCTCGGCCGAGGTCGAGGCAGAGAAGAACGGGCTTGAGAACCGCTACAGGACAACGGCTACCAATGCCGCCTTCCTGGTCGAGGCCATGGAGAACGGAGCGGTCTCCTCCCGCAAGTCCTCCGAAGTCGGCGAACTGACCAGGTCGATCCTGAATTGCGAGCGACGCATCGCGGCGCTCTCGCGCCAGAAGCAGATGATGAAGGATCTCCGTCATTCGCTGGATGAAATCTTCGATGAGAATCGGCAGAACGGCCCCGACATAAGGACCGATTTTGTGAAGCCCGCCGATTCCGGCACAGGCTGAGCGAACACCCCGAGTCGGCGCAATGGTTTTAGGCACAACACGGAGCTTGGGAGCGACAGAGGTCAAGATCAGGTTGTTTCGTCACGGTTCGAACGATCGCTTTGGGGGCGCACAGCACAAGGTGAGTTTGATATGAACGCAGATCCTAAAAGCACGCCCGCCCCGGCAACCCGAGGCACCCCGTTCACGCGCCCGATCCCAGGCAAGCTGCGGCGGCTCCGTTCAGACGGCGCGTTTCTGCTGGTCGTTCTCGGCAGCATGGTTGCGGGCCTGGTCCCCGTGCGCGCCCAGGATCTCCCAACCGCGCCGTCCTTTGTCGATGATTTCACCAGCCTCAGTCGCGCGCGCTGGTACATTTCCGACGGCTGGACGAACGGCAAGCATCAGAACTGCACCTGGTCCAAAAGCCTGATCGGGCTTTCCGACGGCATGCTGACGCTCGGTTTCGAGAAGCGCAAGCTGAAGGATCGCGAATTCGCCTGCGCCGAGATCCAGACCAAGCAGCGCTTCGGCTACGGCACTTACGAGGCGCGGATGAAGACCGACACGGGCTCCGGCGTCAACGCGGCATTCTTCAGCTTCGTCGGCGATGCCGACAAGCAGCCGCATGATGAAATCGACTTCGAGGTGCTGACCAAGGACACGTCCAAGGTTCAGGTCAACGCCTACATAGCCGGCAAAGGCAAGAACGAGAAACTGGTCGACGTCGCTGGCGGCACCGACAAGGCCTTCAACGACTACGCCTTCGTCTGGGAAAAGGACCGGCTGCGCTGGTATGTCAACGGCAAGCTTGTCCACGAGATCACCGATCCGGCGAAGCTGCCCACCCATTCGCAAAGGATCTATTTCAGCCTGTGGGGCAGCGATACAATGAAGGGCTGGATGGGGCCGTTCTCCGATCCCGGCCGCAAGCTCACCATGCAGGTGGATCGCGTTGCATTCACCGCACTTGGCCAGCCCTGCCAATTCCCCGAATCGCTGGCATGCAAGACAAACTAGAAGCGCATCTGAACCGGCCGGGCCGAAGGTGGTCGGAAAACCGAAGCTTGAACAGGCCCGAAACCTTGAACAGGAATGAAACCGAATGAATTTGACTGTCTTTGGAATCGGCTATGTCGGTCTTGTACAGGCGGCGGTGCTTGCCGAAGTCGGCCATCAGGTGGTCTGCGTCGACATCGATGCAAAAAAGGTCGAGCGGCTCAACCAGGGTCATGTCCCGATCTTCGAGCCTGGGCTCGAAAGCATGGTCAAGGAGAACCATGCCGCCGGCCGCATCAAGTTCACCACCGACGCCGCCGCGGCGATCAAGCATGGCCAGATCCAGATGATCGCCGTCGGCACGCCGCCGGGCGAGGATGGTTCGGCCGACCTCAAATATGTGCTGGCCGTCGCCGAGGCCATCGGTCGTGAGATGGACGAGCCCAAGATCGTCGTCGGCAAGTCGACCGTGCCCGTCGGCACCTGCGAAAGGATAAAGGCCAGGATCGCCGCAACGCTGAAGGCGCGCGGGCGCGAGGATCTGGCTTTCGACGTCGCCTCCAATCCGGAATTCCTCAAGGAAGGGTCCGCTGTGAGCGACTGCATGAAGCCCGACCGGATCATCGTCGGCACCAGCAACGAGGACACCGAGGCGGTGATGCGCGAGCTCTACGCGCCGTTCAACCGCAACCACGAGAAGATGATCGTGATGGATGTGCGCAGTGCCGAATTCACCAAATACGCGGCCAATTGCATGCTGGCGACCAAAATCAGCTTCATGAATGAAATGGCCAACCTGGCCGAGCAACTGGGCGCCGACATCGAGGAGGTCCGCAAGGGCATCGGCAGCGACCCGCGGATCGGCTACCACTTCATCTATCCGGGCCTCGGCTATGGCGGCTCGTGCTTCCCGAAGGATGTGCGTGCCCTGATCAAGACCGCCGAGGCCGTCAAGTTCGACGCCAAGCTGCTGCGTGCCGTCGAGGAGCGCAACAACCAGCAGAAGTCGGTCCTGTTCGAGAAGGTGGACCGCTATTTCAAGGGCAATCTCAAAGGCAAGACATTTGCGCTGTGGGGCTTGGCCTTCAAACCCAATACCGACGACATGCGCGAGGCCCCGGCCCGCACGCTGATGGAAGCGCTCTGGGCCGCCGGTGCCAATGTCCAGGCCTACGATCCCGAGGCGATGCAGGAATGCCAGGCAATCTACGGGCTGCGCGACGACCTGCAACTGTGCGGCACCAAGGAGGCCGCGCTGCGAGGCGCCGACGCGCTCTTGATCGTGACCGAGTGGAAGAGCTTCAGCGCGCCGTCCTTCGATGCGTTGAAGAACGCGCTGACCACGCCCGTCATCTTCGACGGACGCAATCTCTACGACCCCAAGGTCATCGCCCGCCACGGCATCGAATACCACAGCATCGGCAGAATGGCTGCGTGACGATAGGGCGGTCCAGCAAGGAGCCAGGTCCATGAAAGTTCTGTTTGCAGGCGGCAACGGCTACACGCCGCAGTTCAGCGGTGGCGTTCAGTCGAGCACGCATCATCTGGTCGAGCAGCTGCGCGAGCACGGTCATGACGCCTCGGTTCTGGCGGCGCTGTTCGGTGACGGCATGTTCGGCTTCAAGGCGCGCGCCAAGATGAAGCTGCTTCGTCAGCGAGCGGTCATCGACAGCTATCCCGGCTATCCGGTCGTGCGGGCATGGTTTCCCTGGGAGGCGGCGCGCTTCGCGGTCGAACGGCTCGATCCCGATGTCGCCGTCGTGCAGTGCCACAAATCGGTGCCGATCGGAAAGGCGCTGCAGGCGCTCGGCGTGCCGCTGGTGGTCTATCTGCGAAACGTCGAATTCCACGAACTGGCCGGCGACCTGCGCGAATTGCATTCGGCGCTTTATATCGCCAACTCCGAATTCACTGCGCGCACCTATAAGGAAAGGTTCGGCATCGATTCGACCGTGATCCCGCCGACCATCAATCCCGGGCTCTACAGCACGCCGACCACCGGTGAGTTCGTCACGCTGATCAATCCTTACAATGAAAAAGGGTTCGAACTCGCCGTGCGCATCGCCGGCCAATGCCCAGAAATTCCGTTCCTGTTCGTCGAAAGCTGGAAGCTCGACGACGACCATCGGGCGCAGATCGAACAGATCATCGCCCCGCTGCGCAACGTCAGGCTGGAAAGCCGCACCAGCGACATGAAGACCGTCTATGGCCGCACCAAGATTCTGGTGGCGCCCAGCAAATGGGAAGAGGCTTGGGGGCGGGTGGCATCCGAGGCCCATTGCAGCGGCATTCCAGTCGTCGGGTCCCGTCGCGGCGGCCTGCCGGAAGCGATTGGCGCCGGCGGCGTGGTGCTCGACTATGACGCACCGCTCGACGACTGGGTCGCCGCGGTCAGGCGACTATGGAGCGACAAGGCCGAGTACGATCGGCTGTCGGCGGCGGCGCAGCTGTTTTCGGAGCGGCCGCAAATGAACCCCGACGGCCAGTTCGCGACTTTTCTCGGCGTTCTCGACCGCGCCAGGCAAGGCGCGCTGGAGCGTGCCGCCTGATGCATTTCGTCCAAAACCATGCACGTTGCCCAAAAGCCGGCTCTCGCGCCTGACCGGGGTGGGAGCTGCCTTGGGACAAAGACACGCACAACACCAGACGCTTGAGGCGCCTCGCACGGTGGCGACGGGCGTCAGCCCTCATCCGCGCGAGCAGATCGCCGACCGGCCTCGAAAGATCGTCCATCCGATGAAGATTTGCTTCGTAGTTGATAAGTTCCCCTCTTTGTCGGAGACCTTCGTCCTCGACCAGATAGAAGGGTGCCTCGAGCGCGGCATGCAAGTCGGCGTCGTCTGCAACGAGACGTCCTTCGGCAAGGACAGCAACATCGACGATCGCCGCTGGCAGGCTCTCCCTGGCAAGGTCGTCTGC
This sequence comes from Mesorhizobium sp. M0590, assembly GCF_040320905.1. Taxonomy (NCBI): domain Bacteria; kingdom Pseudomonadati; phylum Pseudomonadota; class Alphaproteobacteria; order Hyphomicrobiales; family Phyllobacteriaceae; genus Mesorhizobium; species Mesorhizobium sp. M0590. The sequence continues at coordinate 51,025 of NZ_JAMYQN010000002.1, read as the reverse complement.
TGGTGGGGCGGGCTGGGGCGCTTTCGCCCGACGCTCAGGAGATGGTCGGGCAGGTTCTGGGATAAGCTCTCGACCGCTGTCGACATCGCTTTTGCGCGCAAATTGCAGAACGCCGATGTGATCGTCGCGCATTTCGGCAATAACGGCATGCGCGTCGCCCGCGCCATGAAACGAGGGCGGATTTCCGCTCCGCTGGTGACCATATTCCACGGCCGCGATGTCGGCGAACCGCTGCATGACAACACGCTCACGCGCTACAAGGTTGTCTTCGACAAGGGCGTTCTCCAGCTCCCGGTGAACGCGTTTTTCCGCGACGCCCTGATCGGCGTCGGCGCACCCCCGGCGCAAGTCATGGTTCACCATATGGGCGTGCGGCCCGGTGAGATCGGCTACCATTGGCGTTCCTGGGACCGGGACACGCTGTCCTTCATCTCGGTCTGCCGGCTGACCGAAAAGAAGGGCATCGAATTCGCCCTTCGGGCGCTCGCCAGCCTGCCGCGGCGCGACTGGGTCTATTCGGTGATTGGCGGCGGCGAATTGCTGGAAGAGTTGAAGAAGCTCGCCGCAAATCTCGGCGTTGCCGACCGGGTGACTTTCCTCGGGCCGCGTCCGCACGCCGAGGTCAAGCAGCGCCTGCGCAATGCCCACGTATTCCTGCTGCCTAGCGTTGCCGCGCGAGACGGCGATCTCGAGGGTATTCCGGTGGCGCTGATGGAGGCTATGGCCGCCGGGCTGATCGTCGTCAGCACCTATCACTCGGGCATTCCCGAACTGATCGAGGATCAGGAGACAGGCTTCCTCGCACCGGAGCGAGACGTTGCCGAGTTGGCCCGCAAGCTTGTCTGGGTGGCCGAGAACCCGGACAAATGCGAGCGCATCGCACGTGCGGCGCGCCGCAAGATCGAGCAGGATTTCAACGCGGACGTACTCAACGAACGTTTTGCGCAGATCGTTGCTCAACTGGCCGAAGCCAGGCAGCCGGCATGAACGCCAACCCGCCCCCCCAGTTCGGTCGCGTCGCCCTGCGCGGCGGCATGGTGACGATCGGCGCGCAAGGCTTCAAGATGGCGATCCAGTTTCTCTCGGTCATCGTGCTTGCCCGTCTGCTCGTGCCCGAGGATTTCGGCTTGGTGGCTTCCGTCGGGCCGATCGTGGCCTTTGTCGGGCTGCTTCAAAATCTTGGCCTGCAACAGGCTGTGGTCCAGCGCAAGGATATCAGCACCGAGCAGCTCAACCAGGTATTCTGGATCAGTGCGCTGGTGGGGATGGGCAGTGCCGTGGTGGTTGCATGCCTGGCGCCCGCCATCGCTGCTTTCTATGGCGATCAACGCATGGTGGGGATCACCATCGGCTCTGCCTTGCCGCTGCTGCTTGGCAGCCTCGCGGCGGTGCCGCTGGCGCTGATGAACCGTCACTTGCGCTTTGGCCAGCTCGCGCTGAACGACGTGATAACCGCTGCTGCCGGACTTGCGACTACCGCAATCGCCGCCTATGCGGGGCTGGGCTACTGGTCGCTGGTCATTGGCCCTGCAGTATCGGCTGTTGTCGCGCTGGCCGCGGCATGGCAGGTGGCGCGCTGGACGCCGTCGCGGCCGGACCTGAAGGTCGATACCGACATATTGTCCTTCGGCGCCAATCTGACCGGCTTCAATCTGGCCAACTTCTTCTCGCGCAATCTCGACAACATCCTGATCGGAAAATATTCGGGCGCGATCGAGCTCGGCTATTATGACCGCGCCTACAAGCTCCTGCTGTTTCCGCTGCAGAACATCAACCAGCCGCTGACACGCGTGATGGTGCCGCTGCTGAGCCGCATCCATGAGGACAAGGCGCGGTTTCGCGACATCTATGTGCGAACCAATTGGATGCTGGCGGCCATCACTATGCCCGGCATCGCGGCGCTGACGCTGACGTCGGACCAGGTCGTCGGGCTTCTCTTCGGCGAGCGCTGGACAGCGGTGGCGCCGATCTTCGCCTGGCTGGGCATCGCCAGCCTGATCCAGTCCGTCTCGAGCACCACCGGCTGGATCTTCATCTGCCAGGGCAAGACCAAGACCATGTTCCACTGGGGCATCTACTCGTCGCTGACGACGGTCGCCGCCTTCATCATCGGCCTGCACTGGGGCGCCGTCGGTGTCGCGGCGGCCTACGCGATCAGCGGCTATGTGCTGCGCGTCCCGGTGCTTGCCGTTCTTGTCCACCGGGTCGGCCCGGTGACCGCAGCCGACTTCCTGGTCATGCAGGGGCTTTTCATCGCGTCATCGCTGCTTGCCTGGTCCGTGTACCGCGAGTTGCCGGCATCGCTGACCGGCCAGTCAGACCTGCTCGCGGTGGTCCTGGCGGTTGCCCTCAATTATTCGATCGGCCTGGTCCTCATGCTTGCCCTTCGCCAGTCGCGCAGCGCCCTGTTCACCACGCTTTCCAGCGCCATGCGCAACGCCCGCTAGGCCGGCAATCACCGGCCTCAAAAGCTCACCTGCCGACATCGCCGACGCATGCTCCTCAAGCACTGCCTGAAGGCTCGTCCTGCGATAGAGGTCGAGATTGGCGGTAAGTCTGCCGAGCTTCTCGCTCGCTTCCTCGGGCGTCACCGTGTCGATGTCGAGCAGCAGGTCGGCGACGCCGATCCGCTTGGCAAGTTCCTTGGTCTTGAATTCATAGGCGATCGGCAGCACCGGCGTGCCGACGCAGAGCGACATGATCATCATGTGCATGCGCGTTGCGACAACGAAGTCGAAGCCTTTCACCAGTGCCATCAGTTGCTCCGGCGTGTGGAACGAAGCGTCCACGCTGACATGCTTGGCGATCTCCGAATCGAGTTCGGCAACGATAGCCCGCGCCGTCTTGGAATCATCATGGGCGTATTCCGGCACGCCCTGGCAGGTGGAGACGAAGGTGACCTCCTTGGCGTGGTCCCTGACCAGGATGGTCGCGATCGCGCGGATCGAGTCGATGTAGCGGCGCATGCCGCCCTCGCCGTCGCTGACATAGTTCCAGTGACGGACGGAAATGGCGACGCGGCCGGTGACGGTCGCCGACTGGCCGGAGGCCAGAATTTTTCCGATCCTGTCGGTGTCGGCCAGGGCAAAGACGGCGTCGGCCACGACGTGGCATTTGCCGGGGTCTTTCACCATGTCCACAATGTGGCCTCGCGAACGTTCGTCGCGCAGCAGGATGAGCGGGCTCCGATCGAAGATTGGGCTCAACTCCTGGCGATTGTAACTTTTGTTGAACGGGCCGAGCGATTGCGTGAAGAAGACGGGGTCCTTGCCCAAAATCGCGTCGATCCGGAATTGATTGAGTCGCCGTTCCAGATTGTAAGTCTCGACAAGATAGGTTCCGCCTGTCGTGACCACGAGGTCGGCGTCTTTGTAGATCTCGAGACCACGGCGATTGCTTGAGCTGAACAAACGCCCGAGAACGCCGCGGATGCCGAACCGCCGCAGGGCATTGAGGACGAGCCGATTGTAGATCGGCTTGAACAGGTTCTTCAGCCCGCTGCCGTATTTGTAGCGGAACAGCGATTCCGACAGCAGCTTGTGGAATTCGAGATCAGGATACTCTTTCTTCGTGTAGAGCCTCGCCGCCACCTCCGGCTGGCTGTCGAAGACGTAGAACTGGATATCGTCTTGCACGATCGTCTTGAAAACATGGCGGATCGCCAGGAGAATCGCTGCATCCCCGGTATTCAGGCAGACGGTGTTTTCAACCGCGATCTTCATGGAATGACCTCATTTCGTGAGTAGTCCCGTGCTTCCATCGACGGGTGCGAAGGGCGGATTGCAGGCGGGTTGGCCGAAAATGCTGCACGCCAAGGATGGTCCTCGCGTCGTGATTATTGGCGCGCAGCCCGATGGCAGGCCAACGCGCGGTCCATGTGGCCCAAGCAGAGCGAGATTAACCCATCGATTTTGCAGTGCAACAAAAAACGGGGATCTTTGCTACGCTGCAACCAAAAATGTTGCGATGCAGCAAGAGCTGTACTAGCATTGTTGCGGGCGGGCCAACAGCGGTCGAGTTTTCATGCTGCATGTCTTGTACTTGGTACACGACGTCTCCGACCCGGCAGTGCGCCGGCGGATCATAATGCTCAAGGCAGGCGGCGCCCAGGTTACGCTGGCGGGCTTTCGTCGTACGGCAAGCGCAGTTGCTGATGTCGAGGGCTTGCAGCCGATCGATCTCGGCCCGACTCGTGATGGCCGATTCGCCCAACGTCTGGCCGCGATCATGAAGGCAGTCGTCTCGACCGGCTCGAAGCTGGGCTCAATGCCACGGCCCGACCTCATTATCGCGCGCAATCTGGAAATGCTGGCGCTTGCCCGCCGCGCCAGGTCGGCTTTCCAGGCAACGGTGCCGATCGTCTACGAGTGCCTGGATATCCATCGCCTGCTGCTTCGCGACGATCCGCTGGGCTGGGCGATGCGCGGCGCAGAACGCTTCCTGGCCAGGGATGTGAAGCTTCTGGTGACCAGCTCTCCGGCCTTCATCGCCAACTATTTCAAGCCGTTCGGACAGATTGCCGCCCCGGTCGAACTGCTCGAAAACAAGTATTTCGAGCCAGCCGCGGCCTCGCTGGATGACCGCGCGGCGCCGGAGAACCCCGTAGCGCCGCCTTGGCGGATCGGCTGGTTCGGGGCGCTCCGCTGCCGCCGTTCCCTGGAGCTTCTGGCCGAATTTTCGCGCCGCCTCGACGGCCGCTTTGAAATCGTCCTCAGGGGCCGCCCGGCGCTGTCCGAATTTCCCGATTTCCACGGTTTTGTCGAATCGGAACCCTGGCTCTCGTTTGGCGGGCCCTACCGCAATCCCGAGGACATGGCGGCGATCTACCGCGAGGTTCACTTTTCCTGGGCCATCGACTTTTTTGAGCAGGGCCTGAACTCCGAATGGCTGCTGCCCAACCGGCTCTATGAGGGCTGCCGCTTCGGAGCCGTGCCGATTTCGATGGGAGCCACCGAAACCGGCCGGTTCCTCGACCGGCAAGGCATAGGGGTTCTTTTGCCAGAAGCCACGCCCGAGGCGCTCGAAGCCGCCGTCGGCACGATGGAGCAGCATCGGTTCGAGACATTGAGGGCGCGTGTTCTCGCCCGCAATCCGCGCACCTGGAGCTACGACCGCGCCGATTGCCGGGCGCTCGTCGAAAAGCTCCGCGGGCTGACTGCGGCTCCCGGTCCATATGCTGCCGAAGCATTGGCATAGAAGGACTGCCGATGACGCAAACCGAAATTCCATCCTGCATGATCGTGGTTCCGTGCCTGAACGAAGCGGCCCATATCGGCGCGTTGCTTCGAGAGCTCCGCCCTGCGGCCGAGAGGCTGGACGCCGTGATCATCGTTGCCGATGGCGGCAGCACGGACGGCACCAGGACGATCGTCGCGGACATCGCCGCAAAAGATCAGCGGGTGATCCTGCTGCACAATGAAAAGCGCTTGCAGAGCGCGGCAATCAATCTCGCCGTCGCCAGGTTCGGGGAAGGCGTCGACTATCTCATTCGCATCGACGCGCATGGCGGCTATCCTGCGGATTATTGCGACCGGCTGGTCGAAGAAGCGCAGGCCACCGGTGCGGATTCGGTCGTCGTCTCGATGCTGACCAGTGGCAGCGGCATGGTTCAGAAAGCAGCGGCAGCGGCGCAGAACTCCAGGCTCGGCACCGGCGGCTCCAAGCACCGGCATCTTTCGGCGGGAGAATGGGTCGATCATGGCCACCACGCACTGATACGGATATCGGCCTTCACCGCGGTCGGCGGCTATGACGAAACCTTCAGCCACAATGAGGATGCCGAACTCGACTATCGGCTCCGCCAGGCCGGCTACCGTATCTGGATGACCGGCAAGACGCAAATGGTCTACTACCCGCGCTCCTCGCTGAAGGGCCTCTATTTTCAATATCTCGGCTATGGCCGTGGCCGGGCGAAGAACGTTCTCAAGCACCGCATGATCCCGAAGATCCGGCAGATGGTGCCGCTTCTGGTGTTCCCCGTGGTTCTTCTCGCCGCCTTTTCCTTCGTCCACTGGCTGGCGGCCGTGCCGCTTTTGCTATGGGCGTCGGTCTGCCTCGGCTACGGCTTTTGGACCGCCGTCAGCCAGCGCAAAGCCGACATTGCGCTTGCCGGGGTCTCGGCAATGATCATGCATTTCGGCTGGTCGGTCGGTTTCTGGCTGCAACTGCTCGCACCGCGACCGCAGCGCGGGGTAGCGTGATGGACCCGGTCAGGAAAAATCGAAGCATCGATATCTGCGTCTGCACATTCCGCCGGCCGGAGCTTGCCGACACGCTTCGCTCCATAGCGGCCATGGACATGCCCGCGGGGTTCGACGTCGGTATCGTCATCGCCGACAACGACGATACGCCGACGGCCGAAACGCTGGTCGCCAAGCTGGCGGGGGAGTTGAAGCTGCCGGTGACCTACCGGCACGCCCCGGCCCGCAACATCTCGATCGCGCGCAACGCTTGCCTCGATACCAGTGCGGCGGATTTCGTCGCCTTTATCGACGACGACGAGACGGCCACCGCTGGCTGGCTTGCCGAACTGGTGGCGACGGCGGAAGCAACAGGTGCTGCGACGGTGCTTGGGCCGGTGCAAGCCCGTTACCTGCCGGATGCGCCCGCCTGGATGCGCAAAGGCGATTTCCACTCGACCTTGCCGGTCTGGGTGAGCGGCGAAATCCGCACCGGCTACACCTGCAACGTCCTGCTCAGGATTGGCGCTGAGAGCCTGCGCGGCCGGCGCTTCAGCCTGGCACGTGGCCAGACCGGCGGCGAAGATACGGAATTCTTCGACCAGATGGTCAAGGCCGGCGGCCGCATCGCCTTTTCGCCGGAGGCTTGGGTCGACGAAGCGGTGCCACCTGCCAGGGCGGCATTCGACTGGCTCGGCCGCCGCCGGTTCCGCGTCGGGCAGACGCACGGTCATCTTCTGGGGCGCAACGCACACGGCCTTGCCCGGCTCAAGCAGGTCGGCATTGCCGCGGCAAAGGCCGCCTACAGTTTCCTGTCGGCAATTCCGGTCGCCATCGACCCCGTACGCCGGAACCGCAGCCTGCTTCGCGGCATTATGCATGTCGGCGTCGTCAGCGGCCTCGTCGGGGTTCGTGAAATCCGCCAATACGGCCTGTCTTCGCCGCAGCAAGGGGGCAAGCGTGCAGCCTGACGTGAGCTTCGTGATTGCCGCCTACAATGCCGAGGCGACCATCGATCGGGCGATTGCCAGCGCCGTCGCCCAGCGCAATATCAGCGTCGAGGTCATCGTCGTCGACGACAAGTCGCGCGACCGGACGCTCGACCTGGCGAGATCCTACCCCGAAGACATCGTACGCGTTGTCGCGCTCGAGCAAAACCGTGGCCCCGGCGGCGCCAGGAATGCCGGCCTTGAGCTTGCCCGCGGCAGGTGGGTCGCGGTCCTAGATTCGGACGACGCGGTCTATCCCGGGCGAATCTGCACCATGATCGAACGCGCGGAGAAAGCGGGCGCCGAGATCGCGGTCGATAATCTGCAGGTCGTTCGCGAGGATGGCGTTGCCGAAGAGACGATGTTCCCGGCCGACTATCTGGAAGGGCTCGGTTCAATCTCGCTGGCGGATTTCATCGGCGGCAATGTCCTCTTCGAATCGAGGTTCAATCTCGGCTACCTCAAGCCGATCTTCCAGCGCCGGTTCCTGAACGAGAACGGGCTGCGTTACGATGAAAGCCTGATCATTGGCGAAGACTATATCCTCCTGGCCAGTGCTCTGGCCAAGGGGGGCAAATGCGTGGTCGAGCCGACGACGGGCTATATCTACCACATTCGCACCGGCTCCATCTCCCGGGTGCTCGAACTTCATCACGTCGAGGCGATGCGCAGGGCCGATGCCACCTTCGCCGCGACCCATTCCATGGATGCTGCGGCCGAGGCGGCGTTCGCCAGGCGCGCTCGCAGCCTGCGCCGGGCGGCATCATTCCTGTCGCTGGTCCAGCACATCAAGGCGCGATCCCCGCTCAAGGCGATATGGACGGCGCTCAGCGATCCGGCGGCGGTTCGGCATATGAGCATGCCGATCGCCGTCCGGCTGCGAAGGGTAGCGGCACAGTTTGCCGTGGTGGCGGGGAGGTGAAGGGCTGCAGGTGAATGAAGACAGTTTCGCCGCCTGCGACAGGGTTGAAATCGATCTCCTCAGAAGGAACATGCAATGAAAAAAGTCAGGAAGGCAGTCATACCGGTGGCGGGGCTCGGAACGCGGTTCCTGCCGGCGACCAAGTCCATGCCGAAGGAAATGCTGCCGGTGGTCGACAGGCCTGTCGTGCAATATGCGGTTGACGAGGCGTTCGAGGCCGGCATCGAGCACATCGTCTTCGTCACCGGCCGCAACAAGGCGGTGATCGAGGACTATTTCGACCTACATCCTGAACTGACCGGAACCCTGGAGCAGAGCGGCAAGAAGGCGCAACTCGAATCGCTTGAAAGCCTGCTTCCCGTCGCCGGCGCGACGAGCTTCATCCGCCAGCAGTCGCCGCAAGGCCTCGGCCATGCCGTCTGGTGCGCGCGCGAAGTCATCGGTGACGAGCCCTTCGCATTGCTTTTGCCGGACATGGTGTCCTTCGGCGGGCGCGGGTGTCTCGCCGAGGTCGCCGATCTTTATGCGCAGACTGGCGCAAACGTTATCGCCGTCGAGCGTTGCGATCCGACCGAGACCAGCAAATACGGCATTGTCGGGCGCGGCGCTGATGTCGGCACGGGCTTCGAGGTGACGGCCATGGTCGAAAAGCCGGCTCCTGCCAACGCGCCATCGAACTTCTACATCAACGGCCGCTACATCCTGCAGCCCGAGATATTCTCGTTGCTGGCCAGCCAGCAGCGCGGCGCCGGCAACGAGATACAACTGACCGACGCAATGGTGCGTCTCGCACAGACCCAGGCCTTCTTCGCCCAGCCTTTCGACGGCCGCATGTTCGACTGCGGTTCGAAGGAGGGCTTCATTCAGGCCAATGTCGCTTTCGCGCTGGCGCGGGAGGACATGAAGGGCCCGATCTTCGAGATGCTGCAGGAATTCGTCCGGTCGCATCAGCGTCGGGAAGAAGCCGCATAATGTCCATTTTTTCGAGGCATTGTGGGTGCGGCTGATGACGCAGGACAGGCCGTTGCGCCGCGCGCGACGCGCACTGTCCGGCGCAAGGTTTGCACCCTATGTCCCGACCTTCGAGGCGGTAGCGCCTGCAAACTAGAATTGGACCGAAGATGAACTATGCCAATTTTCCTGTCGACAAGAGGACGCCATTGCCGGCTTCTAATGCGGCAAACGCCGAAGATTTCATCGACATCGAGCGCCTGCTTGGCATGGCCGCGCGGCAGGCGAAAGTGGTTGCCGCCTGCGCCGTCATCGGTCTCTTTCTCGGCGTGCTCTATTTGCAGACGACGCCTCCTACCTATGTGGCGACGAGCAGCGTGCTGATCGACGAAGGATTGAACAAGGTCGTCGACGACATTTCGGCGGCGTCGGTCAGCATGCAGACCGACTCCGCCGTTCTGAGCCAGATCGAAATACTACAGTCGGCCAGGCTGGCTGGGGTGGTCGTCGACAAGCTGAAGCTCGATCAGAACGACGCTTTCATGAACCCTCCGACATCGGCCCTGTCGAAGGTTGCTGGCTTTGTGCGCGGTATCGTCCAGTCTGTCCGCCCCAAGCGCGCCGCTAGCACAACCGATGTCACTCAGCTTGATGCTGCGACGCGTGACGCGATCACCGCATCCTCATCGCCCCGTGACTACGCAATCTTCAAACTGCAGACCCAACTCGATGCCGAGCGGATCGGCCGGAGCTTTGTCATCAGCATCTCCTTTCAGGCGACCGATCCGGCGCTTGCGACCGCCATCACCAAGGCCTATGCCGATGCCTATCTAGCCGATCAACTTGATGCCAGCTTCGACGCGACCGAGCGGGCGGCGGTCTGGCTGCAAGGCCGGCTGACCGAGCTTCGTGAGAGCTCCCAGGCGGCTGCACTGGCGGTCGAAAAGTTCAGGGCCGAACACGGATTGGCCGTCAATGACGGCCAGCTGATCAGCGACAAGCAATTGTCCGATCTCAACACCCAGCTGATCGTCGCGCAGGCCGATACCGCACGTGCCGGCGCCCGCTATCAGCAGTACAAGTCGATCGTCGAAAGCGGCTCGGACAATGCGTTCAAGGACGCTGCGATATCGAACGACCAACCGAGCAGCTCGGTCATCACGACGCTGAAGAACCGCTATCTCACCGTATCCAAGCGGCAGCAGGATGTCGAAGCCAATTTCGGCCCGCAACATCCGCAGGCCGTCGCGCTCGCCAAGGAGAAGGCCGACATATCGGCGCAGATTTTCGGCGAGCTGAAGCAACTGACCGAAAGCTACCGCAACGAATACGAGGTCGCTCTGGCGCGCGAAACCGCGCTCCGCGCAAATGTCGCCTTGGCGGCTGGCAAGAGCTCCATCGACAACCAGTCGCAGGTCAAGCTGCGTGAGCTGGACCAAAAGGCGACGGCGCTGTCGACGCTCTACCAGACGTTCCTGAACCGCTATGAGGAGGCCGCCCAGCAGCAATCCTTCCCGGTCGGCAAGATCCGGGTCATCTCGGACGCGACGATGCCGCAGTCGGCCGCAACCCCGCGCACAGCCATCGTGCTGGGGCTTTCGCTGGCGCTTGGCATGATGCTGGGGGCAGGGGTTGGTGGCCTGAATGAATTCAGGGAACGCTTCTTCAGGACCGGCGAGGATGTCCGCGACCGTGTGGGCCTCAAATTCCTCGGCTACCTGCCGGTCATCGGCAAGGCTGGCAAGGATGACCAGCGCAATGGCGGTCAGCCTGACGTCAAAGTCGTTGAATCCAAGACCGCCAAGTCCTCCAAATCCCAGCCCTCCAGAACATTGTCGGCAGCCGAAAAACGTGCGCGGATGCGGGTAACCGTCGATGCCCCGGCATCGATGTTCTCCGAGACGCTGCGCAACGCCAAGATCGCCTTCGACGTCGTGATGGAAGGCCAGGGCAGCCGGGTCATCGGCGTGGTCTCGGTGCTTCCCGGCGAGGGCAAGTCGACCGTGGCGGCCAATCTTGCCGGGCTGCTTGCCGTCAACGGATCGAAAACGCTGCTGATCGATGGCGACCTGCGCAATCCCGGCCTCAGCCGCAGCCTCGGTATGGAGGCCGAGCAGGGCCTGATGGAAGCTGTGGTGAGCGGGCAGACATGGCAGTCGGTCGGCAAGATCGACCGGCAGACCAAGCTGGCTATCATCCCGGCCGTCCTGCGTGGCCAGTTTTCGCATACCAGCGAGCTTCTGTCTTCAGCCGGCATGCGGCGTTTCATCGATAACGCCAAGGAAACCTTCGAATACATCATCGTCGATCTGCCGCCGCTCGGGCCTGTCGTCGACGCCAAGGCCTTCGCTCCGCTTGTCGACGGCTTCGTGCTGGTCACCGAGTGGGGACGCACGCCGCGTGCGATGGTGCAATCCATGCTCAGCTCGGAGCCCTACATCGCCAAGAAGATCATTGGCGCGGTGCTGAACAAGGTCGAACTGAAGAAGCTGGCCAAATATGGCGCGATCGGCGGCTCGGAAAAATTCTTCGACAAATATTCGAGCTACTATCTGGAAAAATCGGAAGCGCGCACCAAGGCAGCCGCCTGAGCGACGACATCGCGCTCAGGAAAATATCAACCTGGCGCGGTTGTCGACGATCCTGAGGGCGGTCAGCTGGCCGGTTTGGAAGGCGCCGGTGTCTATGCCAAGCCGGCGTCCCTCGAGCTTCGGAGTGTCGACCGGCGTATGTCCGTGCACGACATAGCGGTCGAGAAGATGCGCTGCTTCGAAGAACTCCGAGCGGATGTTGAGCAGGTCGTCCTCGTCTTGTGCGGCTAGGTCGATGCCCGGCCTGATGCCGGCATGAACGAATACGAATTTCGCCGAACAGACCATGACCGGCAGCGCACGCATGAAACTGACGTGGTCGGCGGGGATGATCTCCCGAATGCGCCTGTCGACCTCCTCGTTTGAACCGTAGAGATCGGCCATGCGCTCCGGGTCGACGCCGTAGGAAAACAGCGTTTGCAGGCCGCCTATTGCCAGCCACGACTCTCTCGAAATGATCCCGTCGAGATAGTTCAGCATCACGACTTCGTGGTTACCGGCAAGGCAGATGCGCTGGAAGCCTTGGAGTGGCGGCGCCAGCAGATGATCGAGCACGCGCGCCGACTGGGGGCCACGATCGACGTAGTCGCCAAGCATGATTATGAGCTTGCGCCCTTCGAAGGGCGCCGAATCGAGCAGGATCTTCTGCTCCAGGGCGCGGAGTTCCTTGTAGCAGCCATGCACGTCGCCGATCGCATAGACGACTGCGCCCCGCATATCGATCTCCAGCCGCTGGCGTGCCGCGGCCTGGGGCTTTCTCGATCGCTGGAACAGGGTCACGTATGGCGTCTCGCATGGCTGTGGGTGCGTCTCGATTCCGAAACAACATGACGACACCGCGCGTGGATACCACGTCCGGCGCCGGTCGTTCCATACCGGAGCTTCGGACGCAACTCGGCTTCGGCGCCCCTTACAGGCCGATGCCGCGGCGGTTCAGCGCGGCGGTGATCTCGTCGAGGATGGCCGGGTCGTCGATCGTTGCCGGCATGGCCCATTCCTCCTTGTCGGCGATCTTCTGCATGGTGCCGCGCAGGATCTTGCCGGAGCGCGTCTTCGGCAGGCGCTTGATCGTCACCACCGTCTTGAAGGCAGCGACCGGGCCGATCCGTTCGCGCACCAGGGTGACAACCTCGTTTTCGATGATGCCGGCGTCGCGGTCGACGCCGGCATTCAGCACGACGAAGCCGAGTGGAACCTGGCCTTTCATAGCATCGGCAATACCGACGACGGCGCATTCGGCGACGTCGGGATGCGCGGCCAGAACCTCCTCCATGGCGCCGGTCGATAGCCGGTGGCCGGCGACATTGATGATGTCGTCGGTGCGAGCCATGACATAGAGATAGCCGTCCTCGTCCATCATGCCGGCATCCGCGGTTTTGTAGAAGCCGGGGAACTCGTCGAGATAGGCTTGGCGAAACCGCTCGTCGGCATTCCACAGCGTCGGCAGGCAGCCGGGGGGCAACGGCAATTTGACCACGACGTTGCCAAGCGTGCCACGCTTGACCTCATGCCCGGCATCGTCGAGCACGCGGATGTCATAACCGGGCATCGGCACGCCGGGCGAGCCGTATTTGACCGGCAGCAGGCCCAGTCCGGCGGGGTTGATGGTCATCGGCGAGCCGGTCTCGGTCTGCCACCAATGGTCGATCACCGGCACGGTCAATTTCTGCTCCGCCCATTTGATGGTTTCCGGATCGGCGCGCTCGCCGGCGAGGAACAGCGTCCGGAATTTGGACAGGTCGTATTTCGGGACGAATTCGCCCCTCGGGTCCTGTCCCTTGATGGCGCGAAAGGCGGTTGGCGCGGTGAACAGCGCGACGACGCCATGCTCGGCGATCACACGCCAATAGGTGCCGGCATCGGGCGTGCCGACCGGCTTGCCCTCGAACAGGATCGTTGTGCAGCCATGCAGCAGCGGGCCGTAGACGATATAGGAATGGCCGACCACCCAGCCGACATCGGAAGCCGCCCAGAACACTTCGCCCGGCTTGACGCCGAACTCGTTTTCCATCGACCATTTCAGCGCGACCATATGGCCGCCATTGTCGCGCACGATTCCCTTCGGCTGGCCGGTCGTGCCCGACGTGTAGATGATGTAGAGCGGATCGGTGGCAAGCACCGGAACACAGTCGACATTGGCACCCGCGGCCCGCTCCCGCGCCACGGCGTCGGCATAGTCGATATCGTGGTTTTCCCTGAGTTCGCAGCGCAGTTGGTCGCGCTGCAGGATAAGGCAGCTTTCCGGCTTGTGCCGCGACATCTCGATCGCCTTGTCGAGCAGCGGCTTATAGGCAACGACGCGCCCTGGCTCCAGGCCGCAGGAAGCGGAGATGATCAGCTTCGGCTTGGCGTCGTCGATGCGGGTGGCGAGCTCATGCGAGGCAAAGCCGCCGAAGACCACCGAATGCACGGCGCCGATCCGCGCACAGGCAAGCATTGCGAAGGCTGCTTCCGGTACCATCGGCATGTAGATGATGACGCGATCGCCTTTTTGGATGCCACGATTCTTGAGCACCGAGGTCAGCGCGACCACCTCGCGCTTCAACTCGGCATACGTGAATTTCCTGATTGTGCCCGAAATCGCGCTGTCATGGATCAACGCGATCTGGTCGGCACGGCCGCCCGCCACATGACGATCGACGGCATTGAAGCAGGTGTTGCACGAGGCGCCAACGAACCACCTGCCATAGACGCCGGCATTGGCGTCGAACACCGTCTCGAAGGGCGAGAACCAGTCGATTGCGCCGGCAGCATCAGCCCAGAATTTTTCCGGGTCGCGTTTCCAGCCGTCATAGACCTCATGGTAGCGTGACGCCATCCAGCTTCCTCCCCAGGAATGTTTGCTGTCCTTGAAATAGCGTATGCTGGTTTGTGTAACCATGTATTTGTGCGTTTCGTTTGCTGTCGTTCCAACTTGGCCGCAAGTGCGGGTCATGGTGGTCCGGGGGCCGGTATCGTTCGAATTTTCGGCATTAGGGGCAGGGCGCGATGAAATTGCGATATGAACTTGGGTTTGCCGCGGTTGCGACGCTGGCGGTGGTGCTCGCTTCAGCTGCTCAGGCAGGCGACGCGGCGGCCCGGCGCGTCATCGGCTTTTCGCCAGACGGCAACTACTTCGCCTTCGAACAGTACGGCACGCTCGATGCCGGTGCTTCGGATTCGGGCTGGTCGGAGATCGACATCATCGACACGCGGACCGATGAGTTCGTCGGCGGCAAGCCGATCGTCATCGCCGACGAGACGGAGGATTCGACATTGACGCTTGCGCAGGCGAGGGCACAGGCCGCCGAACTGGCGGCGCCCTTGCTGGCCAAATATGCCATCGCGCCGCGCGGCGAGCGGACTGCCTTGGACAGGTTCACCTTTCCCAACGACATGGTCGCCTACAACGACATTGCGCGCCTCGAGCAGGTTTCGCAAAAATGGCTTTCGCCGGCCTATGACGAGCTTGGCACCATCCAGCTCGAGCAGATCCGTGCCGACAGCACGGCGGATTGTTCAGCGAGTTTCGACGCGACGCAGCAAGGCGAAACGACCGGCAAGGCGCTCGGCTTTCGCCTGACGCTGCAGGGTCAGGACGGCAAGCCGATCAAGCTGCTGCATGAGGACAAGGCGGTGCCCGGTTCGAGGAATTGCCCGACTTCCTACAGCCTGTCGGAATCTTACGCATTCACCCCGGATGGAAAACCGGGCGTGCTTGCGGTGCTCGTGCAGCGCTTCAGCCAGGGATTTGAAGGGCGCGACCGCCGTTTCATCGCCGTGACTGGCCAGGCGCACTGAGGCCACGCGCTGAGACGTAGTCCGCTACCCGAGTTTGTTGTCCCTAAAGCGGGAGGGCAGCGAGCATAAGTCCGACCCCGCCGACGATCAGCAAGGCGGCTGTCAGCACCTTTCCATGGCGCTCGAAACCCGTCGGCGCCCGATCCCAATTGTAACGCATGCTCGAACTCCCCAAACCCGCAGATTCTTTATCTTACGCCGGGTGAGGAGGGCAACTGTCTGGCGATGCGCGGCGTTGCCGATACCGGTCTTGTCACCGACTATTTCTGGGGCATTCTCCGCCGCTACATGCCCCAGCGCAGCGCGGCCGTATGTACCGGTGCATCCCACCAAACAGCCGCCTCGTCGTCGAGCATGCTCAGCGTGATCGAACAGCCGGCCATGTCGAGCGAGGTCACATAGGACCCGACCAGCGACCGGGTCACCGTCACGCCGTGCTTCTCGAAGATTTTGCGGGCGCTGTTGTACATCAGATAAAGCTCCATCAACGGTGTGCCGCCAAAGCCGTTGACGAAGAGTAGCGCCTGGCCTCTGGCACCGTCGCCCAGGTCACCCAGGATTGCGGTACAGATCTCCTCGGCGATAGCATCGGCGCTTTTCAATGTGTCGCGCCGCCTCCCAGGCTCGCCGTGGATGCCGACCCCGAACTCCATCTCGCCATCGCCGATATTGAAGGTCGGCTTGCCCGCCGCCGGCACGGTGCAACTGGTCAGCGCCACGCCCATCGAGCGCGTCGCGCCGTTGACGCGCTCGCCGAGCGCCTTCAACGGCTCCAGTGCCATGCCTTGTTCGGCCGCCGCGCCGACGATTTTCTCGACCACCAGCGTGCCGGCGACGCCGCGCCGGCCGGTGGTGTAGGACGAGTTTTCGACCGCAACGTCGTCATTGGTCACGATTTGCATCACGCCTTCCGACATTTCAGCGGCCATGTCGAAATTCATCACGTCGCCCTCGTAGTTCTTGACGATGAACAGGCAGCCGGCGCCCGTATTGACGACTTCGGCCGCCGCCATCATCTGGTCAGGCGTTGGCGAGGTGAATACCTGGCCGGGGCAGGCCGCATCCAGCATGCCGTGCCCGACGAACCCGCCATGTAGCGGCTCGTGACCCGAGCCGCCGCCGGAGATCAGCGCCACCTTGCCCGGTGTGAGCAGCTTGCGGCGGACAAATTTGTGTTCCTCGCCAAGCGCCAGGATATCGGCATGCGCGGCAACGAAGCCGTCGAGGCTCTCGGTCAGCACCGTATCGACCGAATTCAAAAATTTCTTCATGGCCGTCCTCCCGAAATAGCCCAGCGTCAGCTGCCCTTGCCGGCGATGCTGGTGATCTTCTGGATGAAATCGTTGACCGCCCGGTCGAGCGCCGCGTTCTGCTTGTCGTCGCCGAAATCGGGAACGATCAGCGAGACATGGCGTGTCTTGCGCAAGCCTGCGGCCAGCGACATCTTTCCCGGATGCGCCCGATGGTAGGCCTCAAGGAAATGATCGCGTTCGGCCGGGCTGAAATGGCAGACGGAGAAGATAGCCGGCAAATGCTTCGACGGGATCGGCGTCGAATAGGCCGGGCTGGAAATCTGCGTGACGAAGCTGCGATGCTTGCCCAGCGCATCAGCGAGGCGCTGGCGCATGCCGGACGGGCGCTGGTCGATCACCTGCGACAGGATCGTCTTGTAGGCGCGGATCGCCTCTTCGGGGCCGGATTGCGACGCCTTGTCTGCCATACCGGGGCCTAGATCGAAACGTCCGCGATGGCCGCCTTGGCCATCGCGAGTTGGGCGGGAGCGACGGAGAGGTCACGCAGGCCGGTTTCGAGCAGCGCCGGGATCGAGGCGGGGTCGCCGCCGGCATCGCCACACAGGCTGACCGGGATATTATGCTCGCGGCCGAAGGCGGCAACCGAGGCGATCAGCCGGAGCACGGCTGGGTGCCTGACGGAATTCAGATGTGCGACCGACGCATTGTCGCGCGCGGCGGCCATCACGTATTGGGTCAAATCATTCGAGCCGATCGAGAAGAAGGCGGCCTTGGCGAATGCCTCCGGTGCGATGGCCACCGACGGCACCTCGACCATGATGCCAAGCGGCGGCATTTTGTGCGCGATGCCGCGCGCCAAAAGGTCAGCCTGCTCCTCAGCGAACAGCGCGGTGGCGTGTTCATACTCTTCCGGAACGGCGATCATCGGGAACATCACCTTCAGATTGCCGTGCATGGCAGCACGTAGCAAAGCGCGGATCTGCACACGAAAGACCGCCGGACGCATCAGTGACAGCCTGATCCCGCGCAGGCCAAGGAATGGATTACCTTCCTCGACGGTCAGGCCCGGCACAGGTTTATCGCCGCCCGCATCGACAGTACGGATCGTCACCGGCCTGTCGCCTGCCCATTCCAGCACTCTACGGTAGGCGCGATATTGCGTCTCCTCGTCCGGCAGCGTCTTGCCGAACAGGAATTCGGTCCGCATCAGCCCGACACCGTCGCACGCCGCAGCATCGATGCGGTCGACATCGGACGGATCGGCAATATTCACCTGCACGTGGACCGCTATGCCGGTCTTCGTTGCTGCCGGCCTTGTCAAATAGGCTACCGCATTGTCGCGATGCGCCGCGAAAGACGACGACGATCGCCGGAATGCCTCGATCTCCGCTTTCGAAGGCGCCAACACGATGCCGCCATGTTCGGCATCGAGCAGTGCGATTCCGACAAGCTGAGCCGGCGAAGCACCGGGCCCGGCTACCCCACGCGCTACGAGCCCCAACCCCACCACCATTGGCACGCCGCGTGAGCGTGCCAGCATTGCGACATGACTTGCGGCACTTCCGGCCGTAAGTGCTATGCCGCCGCCGGCACTCCAGTCGGTTTCGAGGAAGCGCGTCGGTGCGATATCCTCGCCGTAGAAGATCGCACCTGCCGGCGCGGCAATGTCGCCGCCCCCGGCAAGCGCGCGTAGCACCTGGTCGCGTATGTCGCGCATGTCGGCCGCGCGCGCCCGGAAATAGTCCTGCTCGGATGTTTCATAGCCGGCTATCTCGGCGTCGAGCGCTTTTCGCCAAGCCACATCAGCAGCCATGCCCTCGGCAATTCGCGCAAAGGCCGGGCCGGTCAGCGCGTCGTCCTCCAGCATGGCGAGCTGGAATTCGAGGATCCCGGCCGCCTCGCTGTCGCTGGTTTCGATCAATGTCGCGAGCCGGCCTGCGGCAATGGAGATGGCGGCCTCAAGCGCCGCCTTCTCGTCCGCGGCAGTCGCCTTGCGGACATAACGCACAGCAGCCTGGCCCAGATCGAACAGCGGCCCCTCGGCATAGCCGGCCGATGCCGAAATGCCCTGCAGCCTAAGCGGTTCGGGCATGGTCCTTGCCTTCGTCGAAATCGCGCCGCACCAGCTCGACCAGTGCGCCGACCGCCTCGCCGGCGCCGTCCCCTTTGGCTCTGATATGCAGGACAGTGCCTTTCGGCGCTTTCGCCGCCATCACCTTGACGATGCTCTTGGCGTCGAACCATGGCCCGTTGGCGGCGAGCGCAATCTCGACGTCGGCCGAAAACGTCTTGGCAAGCTTGGTGAACTTCACCGAAGGACGCGCATGCAGTCCCACCTCATGGGTGATCAGGACGCTGGCTTCGGCTGCTGCGGACATGCTTGTCAAAATTCCCGTTCGTTCACGACGGCGACAATTCGTGCGCCGTCGCCACCACTTCCCTGAGCGAGGCGCCGCCGGAAGCCTCGGTCGCCGCCATCACCGCGCCTTCGACGATCGGCGCATTGCAGACGATGATCTTCTGGGCGCGTGGTTCGCCGATCATCTCGACCGCCATCTCGCTATTGGTCTCGGCACCGCCGAGATCGACGAGGATCGCGACACCCGCCTCCGACCAGGCCTTGTCGATGGCGCCCATGATCGCCTCGACATTGGTTCCCAGCCCGCCATGGCCGTTTCCGCCGCA
Source organism: Mesorhizobium sp. M0590 (assembly GCF_040320905.1). Classification (NCBI taxonomy): domain Bacteria; kingdom Pseudomonadati; phylum Pseudomonadota; class Alphaproteobacteria; order Hyphomicrobiales; family Phyllobacteriaceae; genus Mesorhizobium; species Mesorhizobium sp. M0590. The sequence continues at coordinate 31,675 of NZ_JAMYQN010000002.1, read as the reverse complement.
CCATGCAAGCGGCACTTCGTTGCCGACCATCTGCCGCACCATGTCGGCGGTGCCTTCGGCGACCAGCGGCGAATGCGATACGATGACGATGCCGACATTGCTCATGCGCGCCTCTCGATTGCCTCGGCTACGGCTCGCACCAGAAGCGCAGTCGAGCGTGCGCCGGCATCCATATGACCGATCGAACGGTCGCCAAGGAATGAGGCGCGCCCACGCAGCGCCTTCATCGGCACGGTCGCGTCGGCCGCGTTGTCGGCGATCTTGACGATGTCCGCTGCCGTCTTTCCCTGCAGCAGGGCCTCATGCACCGGCTGCAGCACGTCGAGCATGGTTTTTTGCCCGGCCTGCGACTTGCCTCTGGCGGCAACCGCTTCGATCGCCTTGCCGAAGGCCGCCGCCAGGTCGGCGCGACCCGGCGCGGCGGAAATCTCCTTGCCGAGCGCCATGAACAGCGTGCCGAACAAGGGACCGGAAGCTCCGCCGACGGTCATCACCAGTTTGGTGCCGATCGCCTTCAGCGCCTCGGGCAACGGCTTTGCCGCAAACGCGCCGGCCTCGGCCCGCACTGCCTCGAAGCCGCGTTTCATGTTGAGCCCATGGTCGCCGTCGCCGATGGCCTGGTCGAGACTGGTCAGCTCTTCGGCATGTGCGGCGATCGTGTTTGCCGCCGCCTCGATCAGCCTGGAAATATCCGCTGCCGCCATATCACCCATGCTCCTGGCCCCTGCGCTGCCGGCAGTACGAGAAAATTGCATATCCGGCAATTGAAGCATTCTTTTCCCCAGTCAAGCGGGTTCGAGCAACGCAGCGAGGGCAGTGAAGACCTCGGCGACGGCAAAGGCGCCGGGGTCGACCACGCCGTCGAGCTGGCTGCCAATATAGGCGGACCGCCCGGCCTTGGCCCTGCGCATGGCAGCGGTGGCCTCGGCTCCGCGTTGCGCCGCGACCGCCGCATCTTCCAGACTCCCCCTATCCAGCGCCCTCAAGGCGGGTTCCAGGGCATCGATCATCGTGCGATCGCCGACCCTCGCTCCACCATAGAAGGACATCCGATCGAGGCCGGCGAGAAGCGCCTTGGGAAGCGTTTCGCCAGACTCCAGCGCCAGCGCGGCGGCGGTGAAGAAGATCGACAACAGCACGCCGCTAGAGCCGCCCATGCTGGCGCTCAGGATATCGCCGACGGCGGCGAGCGTTGCGGCAGGGTCAGCGAGCGGCAGTGTCGCAATGCGGCCAAGCACGCTGCGCGCACCGGCCGCCACAGTCGATCCGGTGTCACCGTCTCCCGCCTTGGCATCCAGTCCGTTCAACGCGCCTTCAAGCGAGATCAGCCGGTCGCAGACCGCGACAACCAACCGGTCGGTGCGTGCGTCCTGGCTGGCTTTCGACGCGTTGTTCGGGCCGGCGGCTTTGGCCATCGGCACGACGCTGGCTTGGCGAACGGCTCTTGCCGGCAGCCAGGCGTGAGGGCCTACCGGCGCCCGCAACGCCGCTTCGCGCGATGCATCGAGCCGGATCAGCGACAGGGAAAAGCCGTTCATGTTGAGCGCGGTCATAAGCTGCCCGGGCCCGATTGTCAGCGTCACCTTTTGTGCCAGCGGTGAAGCCAGTACCGCATTGGCGACAAGCAACATTTCCAGCGGTGGCACCGAACCGAGATTATTGATCAGCAAGGCGTAGTCGCTGACCGGATCGAGCCGCGCGGCAAGGCGCTCCGACATGATCGCAACCAGCCTTTCGGCACTTTGCACCGCAATCCGCTCAACGCCCGGTTCGCCATGGATGCCGAGGCCGAGTTCGGCATCGTCCGCCCCGAATCTTTCTTCATGGCTCTGACCGGGGATCGAGCAGGATGACAGCGATATGCCGAGCGAAACGATATCCGCCGCCGCTGCCCGCGCCGCCGCGGCAACCGCCGCCAGGTCAATGCCGGCTTCCGACAGGTGGCCGGCGATCTTGTGCACGAACAAGGTGCCGGCAACGCCGCGCGGCTGGGCAATATCCGGGAGGGCGATGTCGTCGGCGACAATCACCATCTCGACGCGAAAGCCTTCGGCGCGCGCCTTCTCGGCGGCCAGCCCGAAGTTGAGGCGATCGCCCGTGTAGTTCTTGACGATCAGCAGGCACCCGGCGGGACCGGTCACGGCGCGGATCGCCGCCAACACCGCTTCCACGCTCGGCGAAGCAAAGATCTCGCCCGAAACCGCCGCCGTCAGCATGCCCATGCCGACAAAGCCTGCATGGGCGGGTTCGTGCCCGGCCCCGCCGCCTGAGACGATGCTCACTCTGCTCTTGTCCCAGTCCGCACGGAGGACGACTTTGATATCGGGATAGCTATCGAGGCGATCGAGATCGCCGACGCCGGTCGTGCCGAGAAAGCCGTCCAGGGCTTCGGTGACGATCGTGTCCCTGCGATTGAAAAAATGCTTCATCGAATTCGTCCAGTTCTGTGCCCGAAATCGTCAGTCGGAATTGCAAGCATGCTAGGAAAAAACCGCTCACGTCAGCCTTCGCCCGTCGGCGCCGAAATACAGCGGCGAGCGATAGCGGATCATGATCTTGTCGCCCCGCGCCAGATCGGTGTCGGGGTCGGTCAGCGTCACCAGCTTCCTGGTCCCCACCGTCACGTGCAGATGGTTCTGGTCGCCGAGATGCTCGACCCAGTCGACGACACCGTCGGCTTGGCCGTTCGCGGCCTTCGCGATCGAGAGGTGTTCGGTGCGCGCTCCGATGGTCTTCGTTCCCGCCGGCGCGCCGCCATCCGGCAGCAGCCCTACCGGTAACAAGTTGATTGCCGGTTGCCCGAGCCTTGCCGCGACGTGAAGGTTTGCCGGCTCAGAATAGATCATGCGCGGCGAACCGATCTGCACCAGCACGCCGTCGGCGAGGATGCCGATGCGGTCGGCCATGGTCATCGCTTCGATCTGGTCGTGCGTGACGTAAAGCATTGTGGCGCCGAGCTCGGCCTGGATGCGCTTCAGCTCGAGCCTGAGATCGGCACGCAGCTTGGCGTCGAGCGACGACAGCGGCTCGTCCATTAGGTAGATCGAAGGTTTGCGCACCAGCGCGCGGCCGATGGCGACGCGCTGCATCTCGCCGCCGGAGAGTTTGGTCGAGCGATTGGAGAGCTTGTGGTGGATACGCACCATCTTGGCCACGTCCTCGACGTGGCGGCGGATCTGGTCCTCCGGCATTTTCCGCGCCGGCGAGCGCAGCGGAAAGGCGAGATTGTCGTAGACCGACAGATGCGGATAGAGCGAATATTGCTGGAAGACGAAAGCGGTGTCGCGCTCGGCCGGCGACAGCGTCGTCGTGTCGTGCCCGGCAATATGGATCGAGCCCGCCTCCGGCCGCTCCAGCCCGGCGATCAGCCTGAGCGTTGTCGTCTTGCCGGCGCCGGTCGGCCCGAGCAGCACGACGAATTCCCCGTCGGCAATATGCAGGTCGAGATTGTCGACGGCGATATGCTCGCCAAAAGCCTTGGTCACGCCTTTGATGTGAACGTCAGCCATGATGCGCTCTTCCCTGAGAGGCCGCGTCATGGATTTCGGTGCGCACCGCACGGCCGGATCCTTGTTCGAACAGCGACAGCCGCGCGCTGCTCAGCGCCAAGCCGACATGATCGCCCGGATTGAGCCGGATTTCGGCTGGCACCCTGGCCTTGATGATGCCGTCCGCCGTCTCCACCGCCACGATCTGCGTGGTGCCGAGATATTCCGTGCCATAAATGGCGCCACGCAGCTTCGAAGTATCATCGAAGCGGATGTGCTCCGGCCGGATGCCAAGCGCCATCTCGGCCGGCGCGATATCCTCGCGGACCTCCGGCACAGCCACCTTGGCGCCCTGCACCACGATCTCCTTGGCGCCCTTTGAAAGCCCGCCGCCGAAGCCGAGGAAATTCATCGGCGGCGAGCCGATGAAGTCGGCGACGAACATCGTTGCCGGCCGGTCGTAGATCTCACGCGGCGTGCCGAACTGCTCGATGACGCCATGGTTCATCACCGCGATCTTGTCGGCCATCGACATCGCTTCCATCTGGTCATGCGTGACATAGACGGTGGTCGCGTGGATGCGGTTATGCAGCTCGCGCAGCTCATGGACCATCAGGTCGCGGAATTCTGTGTCGAGCGTGCCGAGCGGCTCGTCCATCAGGAAGCATTTTGGCCGCCGCACGATGGCGCGGCCGAGTGCCACGCGCTGGCGATCGCCGCCGGCAAGGCCGGAGACGGATTTGTTGAGCAGATGGTCAATCCGCAAAAGCTTCGCCGTCTCTCCCACCCGGGTCCGGATTTCGGCGCCTGGCATGCGTTGCGCCAGCAGCGGAAAACCGATGTTCTTCCTCACATTCATGTGCGGATAGAGCGCAAACAGCTGGAACACGAAGGCGATGTCGCGCTCGCGGGCGCGCCGCATAGTGACGTCTTCGCCGCCAAGCAGGATCTTGCCGCCGGTCGGCAGTTCGAGCCCGGCGATCATGCGCAACGTCGTCGTCTTGCCGCAGCCCGATGGGCCCAGCATTACGAAGAACTCGCCGTCCTCGACGACGAAGTTGGAATCCTGCACGGCGACGAAATCGCCGAATGCCTTCCTCAGATGTTCAACCCTGATCTCGGCCATCGTCTACTCCGGAAATTTCGAGACGATGATGAACATCGCCGTGCCGGCCAGCATGGTGATGAAGGAATAGGTGTAAAGCGCCAGCGCGAAGGGTTGGAACAGCATCAGGAAGCCGATGGCGATGATCGCCGTGGCGACGTTTTCCATCAGCCCGCGCCTCGCCCAGACAGGCCAGCGCGATTTGCGTTTTGCGGTCCGGCTCATTTGCGCACCGCGCCGAAGGTGATGCCGCGCAGCAATTGCTTGCGAAGCAGGATGGTGAAGACCAGGATCGGCACCAGGAAGATCGTCGTGCCGGCCGCGACCGCCGGCCAGTCCTGGCCGCCTTCGCCGATGATGGTCGGGATGAAGGGTGGCGCAGTCTGCGCCGTACCCGAGGTCAGCAGCGCGGCGAAGGCATATTCGTTCCAGGCAAAGATCAGGCAGAAGATGGCGGTCGCGGCAATGCCGGTGGTCGCCTGCGGCAGCACGGTGCGCCAGAACGCCTGCAGCCTGGTGTAGCCGTCGATCATCGCCGCCTCTTCATATTCGCGCGGGATCTCGTCGATAAAGCCTTTCAGCAGCCAGACTGCCAGCGACACGTTGACCGCCGTATAGAGCAGGATCATGCCGAGCGCCGTGTCCGACAGGCCAAGCTCTCGGTACATCAGGTAGATCGGAATGGCGACCGCGATCGGCGGCATCATGCGCGTCGACAGGATGAAGAACAAAAGATCGTCGGCAAGCGGCACCTTGAAGCGCGAAAAACCATAGGCCGACAGCGTGCCGAGGAACACCGCGCAGAAGGTTGAGCCGAAGGCGATGATCAGCGAATTGAGGAAGCGCGGCATGAAGTTCGACGGGCCGGCGATCACCATGTTGCGCTTGCGCACCGTCTCGTCGCACAGGCCCGTCGCCGGCCCCAGCGAGTTGATGTATTCCGGCGTTTGCCTGGTCCGCGTCGTGAACAGGTTGCAGTAGCCTTCGAGGCTAGGCTGGAACAGGATCTTTGGTGGATAGGCGATCGAATCCGGTGGCGTCTTGAAGCTGGTGGCGAAGATCCACAGCAGGGGCACGATCGAGATCAGCGCATAAAGCACGATGATCGTGCCGGCGACGCGCTTCGACGTGGCCGAGGGTGCTACGACAGAATGGGCTGACGTCAGGCTCATCTCTGCTTCACCTTGTTGAGCGCTTTGACGTAGATGTTGGCAAGGCCGAACACCGCGACGAACAGGATGATAGCGAAGGCCGAGGAATAGCCCGTCCGCCAGCTTTCGAAGGCCTGCCGCTTCAGCGTGATCGAGGCCACTTCGGTGGTCGATCCCGGCCCGCCGCCGGTGAGCAGATTGACCATGTCAAACATCTTGAAGTTCTCGATGCCGCGAAACAGCACCGCCAGCATGATGAAGGGCAGCGCCATCGGCAGCGTGATCGACCAGAACTGCCGCCAATTGGAGGCGCGGTCGACCTCGGCCGCCTCATAGATGTATTCGGGGATCGAGCGCAGGCCGGCGAGGCAGATCAGCATCACGTAAGGCGTCCACATCCAGGTATCGACGATGATGATCGACCATGGCGCGAGCGACACGTTGGAGAGCATGCTGATCTCGGTTGCCGGAATGCCGGTGACGAACGAGACGGCATAGGCGAACAGCCCGATCTGCGGCTCGTAGAGAAAGCGCCAGAAATTGCCGACCACCGCCGGCGACAGCATCATCGGCACCAGGATGAGGGTCGTCCAGAACGCGTGGCCGCGGAACTTGCGGTCGATCAGCCAGGCCAGCGTAAAGCCGATCAGCGTCTGCAGCAGGATGGTCCAGAACACGAAATGCGCCGTCGTCTGCATGGCGATCCAGATATCCTGGTCGGCGAGGATGCGCTTGTAGTTGGCCAGCCCGAGGTTCTTCACCACCTCATTGGGACGATTGGCGCGAAAATTGGTGAAGGACAGATAGATTGCCCAGAACAGCGGGAAGATGTTGATGGCTAAAAGCAACAGGATCGTCGGCGAGATGAACAGCCAGGCGAGGCCCTTGTCGCTGATGCCCCGGACCTTGCGGGCCAACGGCTCGGGCGTAGCCCGGGCAACGCTGTCCGCAGTCCGATTGAGCATGGTCAGTCCTGCTTCGGTCACTTCGATCGTCTCGACAATGGAATTTATCTGAACTGTGTCCCGTGCCAAGGGCGGCACGGGACGGTTCGGTCATGGGCTCGGGAGGAGCCGGTTACATTTTGCCGTCGTCCTGGAACACCTCGGTCCAGTCCTTGACCAGGCCGTCGAGCGCGTCCTTGGCCGAGCCCTGGCCGGCAACGACATAGTCGTGGAAGCGCTTCTGCGATGCCTGCAACAGCGGGGCATAGCTTGGCTCGGCCCAGAAGTCCTTCACGATGGCCATAGAGTCGAGGAAGGTCTGCGCGTAGGGCTGGCTGGCCGGGAAGCCCGGGTCCTTGACGACTGCATTCAGGCAGGAATAGCCGCCGAGCGACCACCATTTGGACTGCACGTCCTTGTTGGCGAACCATTTGATGTATTTGAGCGCGGCTTCCTGCTTGTCGGAATAGGAGACCACCGAGATGCCTTGGCCGCCGAGCTGGGCGAACTGGTCGCCGTCCGGACCCTTGGGATTGACGAAGTAGCCGATCTTCTCGCCGCCGACATTCTCGTCCTTCTGCAAGCCTGGCCAGGTGAAGGCGAAGTTCATATGCATCGCCACCTGGCCGGATTTGAAGGCATCGACGCCTTCACCCATGTAGCTGTTCGAAGCGCCCGGAGGGGTGCAGCAATCATAGAGCGCCTTGTAGAACTCCAGCCCCTTCACCGATTTCTCGGAGTTGACGAAGCCTTCCATCTCGTAGGGCTTTTTCGGGTTCTCGTACTGGAAGCCGAAGCTGTAGAGCACGTCCATGGCGCCCATGGTGATGCCTTCGGAGCCCCGCTCGGTATAGATCGAGGCGCCATAGACGGTCTTGCCGTCGATCTCGCGCTTCTGGAAGAATTCGGCAATCTGCTTCAGCTGGTCGAAGGTCGTCGGCGGGCCGAGATCCCAACCGTATTTCTCTTTGAATTCCTTCTGTAGCTCAGGCTTGGAGAACCAGTCCTTGCGATAGGTCCAGCCGACGACGTCGCCCATGGCCGGCAGCGCCCAGTAATTCGGCGAGTTCTTCGGCCATTCCGAATAGCCGACGACGGTCGCCGGCACGAAATCGTCCATGCTGATCTTCTCCTTGTCGAAGAAGTCGTTCAGCTTGACGTAATGGCCGTTCTCGGCGGCACCGCCGATCCACTGGCTGTCGCCGATGATGAGGTCGCACAGCTTGCCGTGCGAATTCAGCTCGTTGAGAAAGCGATCGGCATAGTTGGTCCACGGCACAAATTCGAATTTCATGCCGATGCCGGTTTCCTTGGTGAAGTCCTTGGACAATTCCACAAGCGCGTTGGCCGGGTCCCAGGCTGCCCAGCAAAGCGTCAGATCTTCTGCCTGCGCGACATTCGAAACGGCTGTCGACGCAAAGAGTGTCGATGCCAGTCCCAACGCCAATTTCAAGGTCGATTTCATGCCTTCCTCCCATTTGCGAAACGCGTCCGGATGACGGTTTCAAGAGCCCGCTAAACCCCTCCTCTGGGGCCCAAACACAACGACGCGGCGGCGCACCGGATGTTTAGTAATTTGTTTAGTGATGCAATTTTTACTAAACAAGGCAAGCGAATTCGTTGCTGCATCGCAGCATGCTGGATAGGAAAGCAACGTGAGAAGTTGCGGCGTCCTGGCTAGGTCACCGTCTTGTTGCTGATGGCCACCGGACGGATCACTGGGGCCGGCGGCAGCAGCGCGCGGATATCGGCGAAGGGGAAGACCGGCTCGAAGCGGAAGGCCTCGGCGAACGATCCGGCTGGGCCGTTGCACTGGCCGGCGCGAAAGGCGTTCTGCGTGCGCGCCGCGTCGACGAAACGCTCGGGATCCTGCGACTGGTGCGCCCGGATCGCCTCCGCCTTGAGATCGAAATGCCTGGAGGTATCGACGTAGTGCGTTGGCGAAAACCCGGTGCCGCCGAACGTGTCGGCATGTAGCACCGGCACCGAGAATGACGCTGCGATGCGCACGCCATCCGACAGCGCGCGGTGGTCGCCATGATAGTCGTTCGGCGCATGCGTTATCACCAGATCCGGCCCTATCTCGCCGATCAGTGCTTTGAGCGCCCCGATCAGCGCGGCATCCGCGACCAGCCCGCCATCGGGAAAGTCGAGGAAGCGCGGCGTCACGCCAAGCAGGCCGGCCGCCGCCGTCGCCTCCTTGCGGCGCGTGCGGGCCAGCGCTGACGGATCGCCGTAGCCGCCCCTGGTGCCATCCGTGGCTATGGCAAAAAAGAGTTCTGCGCCTTGCGCGGCATAGGCCGCCATCGTACCGAACATGAAGATCTCGATGTCGTCCGAATGCGCGCCAAGCGCCAATATCTTCACTCTCATCTCTCCCGGAAATGGAAAAACGTGCCCAACGGAATTCTGCTCGCGCTCATCGCCTATGCAAGCTATTCGTGCAGCGACGCGGTTGTCAAAAGCCTGGGCGGGCAGTTCAACGTCTTCGAGATCGGCTTCTTCTCGACATTGTTTGCCGGCTGCTTTCTGCTCTTTGCCAGGCCGGCAGGCGAGCGCTGGCTCGATTTCTGGCGCACCAACCGGCCCTGGGCGGTACAGGCCCGGGCCTGGGCCGGCATCGCCTCGGGCGTGCTGAGCGTCTATGCCTTCACCACCATCCCGCTGGCGGAAGTCTATGCGCTCATCTTTCTGGCGCCGCTGTTCGTCACTATCCTGGCCACGCTGGTCCTCAAGGAAAAGGTCGGCCCATGGCGATGGCTGGCGGTCGTCGCCGGCTTTGCCGGGGTCATGCTGGTCGTCAGGCCTGGTTTTCGCGAGTTGCAGCTTGGCCATCTGGCGGCGTTCATCATCGCCTTCCTGGCCGCCACCAATGTCATCCTGATGCGTTCGCTCGCCGCGCAGGAAAAGCGCACAACGATGCTCGGCGTGCTGATCGGCTACGGCCTGCTCTTCAACGGCGTCGGTGCGGCGGCTACCTCGTTCTCGCTGCCGGATGGCAGGCAATGGGCCTGGCTGGTGCTGGCCGGCGCCTTTACCGCCGGCGGCCAGCTGCTGCATCTGCTGGCGGTCAAATACGCGCCGGCCAACCGCATCGCGCCGACGCATTACTCGCAGATCGTCTGGGCGGTGGTTCTAGGTGCGCTGTTCTTCAGGGAATATCCGGATTTTCTGTCGCTGGTCGGCTTGGCCGTGGTCGGCGGTTCCGGCCTGCTGACGATGGTGCGCGAGGAGGTGCGGCTCGGCACGGTGCGCTGGAACCCGTTTTCGCGGACCAGGCTTTGAGTCGGCGCCGAGGTTGCGCCGCGACCGCCACCGCTGATATGCGGTCGTTGCCAACTGGCTGCACAGCATAGCACAATGACGACAAAACCCTTGCCGGACCTGCCGGTCTCCGTTGTCTTGCCGGCGCTCAATGAAACGCTGAGCCATGGTAACAGCGCCGTGCTGGTGGCGCCGCCCGGTGCCGGCAAGACGACGCTGGTTCCACTGGCGCTGCTCGACGCTGAATGGCTCGGCGCCGGAAAGATCATCCTGCTCGAGCCGCGCCGCCTCGCCGCCCGCGCTGCCGCCCGCCGCATGGCCGAATTGCTCGGCCAAGAGCCCGGCGAAACCGTCGGCTATGCCATGCGCATGGAAAACCGCAGTTCCGCAAAGACCAGGATTCTCGTCGTCACCGAAGGCGTGCTGTCCCGCATGATCCTCGACGACCCGGAACTGCCTGGTGTCGCGGCGGTGCTATTCGACGAGTTCCACGAACGCTCGCTCGACGGCGATTTCGGGTTGGCGCTGGCGCTCGACGTGCAGGGTGCGCTGAGGCCCGAACTCAGATTGCTGGTGATGTCGGCAACGCTCGACGGCGCGCGTGTCGCAAAATTGCTGTCCGGCGCGCCGGTGATCGAGAGCGCAGGCCGCGCCTTCCCGGTCGACATCCGCTATGACGAGCGGCCGGCCGGCGTCACCATCGAGGACGCCATGGCCAAGGCGATCCGCTCGGCGCTTGCCGGGGAGGAGGGCAGCGTGCTCGCTTTCCTGCCCGGCCAGCGCGAGATCGAGCGCACCGCCGAGCGGCTGGCGGGCAAGGTCGGCGCCGATACCGACATCGTGCCGCTCTATGGTATGCTCGACAACAAGGCGCAGGACGCGGCGATCAAGCCGGCGCCGTTCGGCCGCCGCAAGGTCGTGCTGGCGACGTCGATCGCCGAAACCTCCATCACCATCGACGGCGTGCGCGTCGTCATCGATTCCGGCCTGTCGCGGCTGCCGCGCTATGAGCCAGCGAGCGGCCTGACGCGGCTGGAGACGGTACGTGCTTCCCGCGCTTCCGCCGACCAGCGCGCCGGCCGTGCCGGGCGCACGCAGCCGGGCGTCGCCATCCGGTTGTGGCGGGCCGAGCAGACGGCGGCCCTGCCGGCCTTCACGCCGCCGGAAATCCTCGAGGCCGATCTTTCCGGCCTGTTGCTCGATAGCGCGGCGTTCGGCGTCGCCGATCCGACCAGCCTGTCCTTCCTCGACCCCCCGCCGGCTTCGGCGCTCACCGAGGCGAGGGTACTGCTACGTGCGCTCGATGCTGTCGATGCGGCAGGACGCCTGACGGATGCCGGTGCCGCGATGCGCAGGCTGGCGCTACCGGTGCGGCTCGCCCACATGGTCGCCGAGGCGGCAAGGACCGGAGAGGCGCTCGAGGCGGCGATGCTCGCCGTATTATTGACCGAGCGTGGCCTTGGCGGCGATGGTGCCGATCTCGAACGGCGGCTGCTGCGCTTTCGCGCCGAAAGATCGCCGCGCGCCACCGCCGCCCGGCAGCTGGCTGAGAGGCTGGCAAAGCAGGCTTCACCCTCCCCCTTGAGGGGAGGGTCGGCGAGCGAGCCGAGCGCAGCGAGACGAGGGAGACGGGGCGGGGTCGTCGATGGCGTGCCCGAACCGACCCCACCCCGATCCGCCACGCGGATCGACGCGCCGGAGCGAGCCACGGGTCTCGCCCGTCCTTCCGACCCCCTCAAGGGGGAGGGCAGCACAGCCGGCGCTCTCCTCATCCATGCCTGGCCGGATCGGGTCGCCAAAGCGCGCGGCGAGCGTGGCCGCTTCGTGCTTGCCAACGGCTCGGGCGCCATGCTCGACCCCTCCGATCCGCTGGCCGGCGAGACCTGGCTCGTCGTCGCCGATCTGCAGGGCAAGGCGCAGAACGCCCGCATCACCACAGCGGCAGCCATCGATGAGGCCGACATCCGCACTGCCCTGGCGGAAAAGATCGAGACCCGCCGCGAGGTGAGCTTCGACCGCGACAGGCGCGCGGTGCGGGTGCGCGAAACGGTTCGCCTCGGCGCCATCACGCTGTCCGAACGCATGCTGCCGGCGCCGACCGGTGCCGACGCGGATCGCGCCATCCTCGACGCCTTGCGCGAACACGGCCTGTCCCTGTTGCCGTGGAACAGGGAGGCGGAGACGTTGCGGCAGCGGCTCGGCTGGCTGCATCGCGGCCTCGGCGCGCCATGGCCCGATGTCTCCGATGCCGCGCTCGTCGAGCGCCTCGACGACTGGCTGCTGCCATTCCTTTCCGGCGCGGCATCCTTTGCGGCAATCCATCCCAGCGTGCTCTCGCAAGGCCTGATGACGCTGGTGCCGCACGAATTGCAGCGCAAGATCGACACATTGGCGCCGACCCATTTCGACGCGCCGTCGGGCAGCCGGCTGCCGATCCGCTATGACGGCGAATGGCCGGTGCTGGCGATCCGCGTGCAGGAACTGTTCGGCTTCGACCGGCATCCGGCGATCGCCAACGGCACTGTGCCGCTGACGCTCGAATTGCTGTCGCCGGCTCACCGGCCGATCCAGACGACGCGCGACCTGCCCGGCTTCTGGCGCGGCTCCTGGGCCGATGTGCGGGCAGAGATGCGCGGCCGCTATCCCAGGCATGTCTGGCCGGAGAACCCGCTTCTCGCCGCCGCCACCAGCCGCGCCAAGCCGCGCGGTACCTGATGCTTCCAGACTGTCATCCCGAACCGAGGGCCGGCTTCGGCGGTTTTCGGAAAAGACCTCCGGCTGTTTCCCCTCTATAATCACTGGCCATGATAAACATCCTGCACGCACCCGACTTCCAGCAAAGCCAGCGGCTGCGCCTCAACACGCTGATCAGGTTGCGCTGGCTTGCCATCGTCGGCCAGAGCCTGACCGTGCTTGTCGTCGCTTACGGGCTGAAATTTCCGCTGCCGGTCAGCATGTGTTTTGCGCTGATCGCCTGTTCGGCCTGGATGAACCTTTTGCTGACCTTCCGCTATCCGGCGGCGCATCGGCTTACCCCGTTCTCGGCCTTCGCCATCCTGACCTTCGACAGCCTGCAGCTTGCCGGCCTGCTCTACATGACCGGCGGACTCACCAATCCGTTTTCGCTGCTGATGACCGTGCCCGTCGTCGTCTCGGCGACGTCGCTGCCGCTGCGGCTGACCGCCATGCTCGGCGCGCTGGTGATCGTGGCGGCGACGCTGCTGGTCTTTTACCACCTGCCGCTGCCATGGCATGAGGGCGCGCCATTGGCGATGCCGTTCATCTATGTCGCAGGCATGTGGATGGCGGTGTTCTGCTCCATCGCCTTTACCGCGATCTATGCCTTCCGGGTGGCCGAGGAGGCGCGGCTGCTTGCCAACGCGCTTGCCGCCACGGAATTGGTGTTGCAGCGAGAGCAGCATCTCTCTGCCCTCGACGGCCTCGCCGCGGCCGCCGCGCACGAGCTCGGCACACCGCTCGCCACCATCACACTGGTCGCCAAGGAAATGGAGAAGGCGCTTGGCGAAGATCCGAAATACGGCGAGGACGTGAAGCTGCTGCGTTCGCAGAGCGAGCGCTGCCGCGAAATCCTGAAGCGCCTGACCAGCCTGTCCTCCGAGAGCGAGGTGCACCTCTCGCGCCTGCCGCTGACCTCGCTGGTCGAGGAGGTGACGGCGCCGCACCGCGATTTCGGCATTTCGATCAAGCTTCGGCCGGGCGAGCGCATCGGCCCGGAACCGGTGGGCCGGCGCAATCCCGGCGTCATTTACGGCCTCGGCAATCTGGTCGAGAACGCGGTCGACTTCGCCCGCAACAGCGTGACAGTGCGCTGGAACTGGAATGAAGCCGCCGTCAGCTTCTCGATCATCGACGACGGGCCGGGCTTTCCACCGGAGATCATCGACCGTATCGGCGAACCCTATATGTCGACACGACAAGGCACCGAAGCCGGCGGCGGCCTCGGCCTCGGCCTATTCATCGCCAAGACCTTGCTCGAACGCTCCGGCGCGACGCTCGATTTCCGCAATTCAAGCGAGCCCGGCGAGGGCGCTATCGTGCAGATATCGTGGCCGCGCAGCGTCTTCCTCAATCCCGAGCAGGCTTCGGCCACCATGTTCGACACGGCCTAAATTGGACAATAGCGTTGCGAAACTATATTTGCGTAAAAATCAGGCAGCAGGATTTTCAGCACGATGAGTACTGACGAAACGATTGGCGCAATGGTCGAAGGCGAGGATACCTCGCTGCTGATCGTAGACGACGACAAGCCGTTCCTGACGCGGCTTGCCCGCGCCATGGAAACCAGGGGTTTCGTGGTCGAGACGGCGGAGAGCGTCGAGGAGGCGGTTGCCAAAGCGCGCGCCAATCCGCCGGCCTATGCGGTGGTCGACATGCGGCTGGCCGACGGCAACGGCCTCGACGTCGTCGCCGCGATTCGCGAGAAGCGCGACGATGCCCGCGCCATCATCCTCACCGGCTACGGCAACATCGCCACTGCGGTGACGGCGGTAAAGCTCGGCGCCATCGACTATCTGTCGAAGCCGGCCGATGCCGACGATATTTTTGCCGCCCTGACCCGCACCGCGGGCGAACGCGCAGCGCCGCCAGAAAATCCGATGTCGGCCGATCGCGTGCGCTGGGAACACATCCAGCGCGTCTACGAAATGTGCGACCGCAACGTCTCGGAAACCGCACGCCGCCTGAACATGCATCGCCGCACGCTGCAACGCATCCTCGCCAAGCGCGCGCCGCGCTAAAGGGCTCTCATTACAGGCTTGCCCGGCCAGCGCTGTTTGCGCATCATCGCTTGGCGGTGTCGGACCTTGCTACTGATACGACGGAGGCGACATGCAGGACGAAAAGCGGCTGGTCTCCATGCTGCGCGAATTCCTCGACAGCGAGGCGGCCGGCGGCCTCGTCCTGATGGCTGCGGCGGCCTTGGCCCTGATCGTCGCCAATTCGCCGCTGGGCGAGGCTTATTTCTCCGCCCTCCATGCCTATCTCGGACCGCTCAGCGTCTCGCACTGGATCAATGACGGCCTGATGGCGGTGTTCTTCCTGCTGGTCGGCCTCGAGATCAAGCGCGAAATGCTTGACGGCCAGCTGTCGACCTGGCCGCGCCGCGTGCTGCCCGGCATCGCCGCCGCCGGCGGCATGGCAGCGCCGGCACTGGTCTACGTCGCCATCAACCACAACAATCCAGCCGCTCTGTCTGGCTGGGCGATCCCAACCGCCACCGATATCGCCTTTGCGCTCGGCGTGCTGTCGCTGCTCGGCAGGCGCGTCCCGGGCTCGCTGAAGATATTCCTCACCGCGCTCGCCATCATCGACGATCTCGGCGCGGTGCTCATCATCGCGGTGTTCTATACCAGCGGCCTCTCGCTCGCCTATCTCGGCGCCGCCTTCGCCGTGATCGCGCTGCTGGTGGTGCTCAACCGCATGCGGGTGCTGACGCTGCTGCCGTACATCTTGCTCGGCATCGTTCTGTGGGTTTTGGTGCTCAAATCGGGCGTCCATGCGACGCTCGCCGGCGTCGCGCTGGCCCTCACCATACCGCTGAAGATATCGCCGGGCAGCGGCCATGATCTCGACCATTCGCCGCTGCACCGGCTCGAACACGGCCTGCACAAAGTCGTCGCCTTTTTCGTCATCCCGATTTTCGGCTTTGCCAACGCCGGCGTCTCGCTCGCCGGTCTCAGCGCTGCCGCCCTGGCCGAGCCGCTGACGCTCGGCGTCGCCGCCGGCCTCGTCTTGGGCAAGCTGGTCGGCGTGTTCGGGTCTTCCGCGCTTGCCATCCGGCTTGGCTTCGCCGATCTGCCGGCCAATGCCGGCTGGCTGCACATGGTCGGCATTTCGCTGCTCTGTGGCATCGGTTTTACCATGAGCCTGTTCATCGGCCTGCTCGCCTTCGCCAGCGACGCCGCCCTGCAGGACGCGGTCAAGGTCGGCATCCTCGCTGGCTCCTTTATCGCCGCGCTCCTAGGCGCCGCTGTGCTGCTGGTGGCGCCGGCCGGAGGCGAGGCGGAGGAGGCGGAAGAATAGGCGTCTCCTCGCGGGCGCTACCCGTGAGCGACCATGACGTGGCGGACGGCCGTATAGTCCTCCAGCGCGTAGAGCGACATGTCCTTGCCGTAGCCGGATTGTTTCAACCCGCCATGCGGCATCTCGTTGGTCAGCATGAAATGGGTATTGATCCAGGTGCAGCCATATTGCAGCCGGGCCGCCGTCGCCATGGCGCGCGAAACATCCTTGGTCCACACCGACGACGCCAGGCCATAGTCAGAGTCATTGGCCCAGTCCACCGCTTCGTCGACTTCGGAAAAGCGGGTGACCGAGACCACCGGACCGAACACTTCGCGGCGCACGATCTCGTCCTCCTGCAGCGCGCCGGCGACGACGGTCGGCTGGTAGAAGAAGCCGGAGCCCTCGCCCGGCTTGCCGCCCGTGGTGATCTCGATGTGCTTGAGCTCAGAGGCGCGCTCGACGAAGCTCGAGACGCGGTCGCGCTGGCGACGCGAGATCAGCGGGCCGATCTCGTTTTCGGTATCGTCAGGACGATCATACTTGATGGTCGAGACGGCAGCGGAGAGGTCGGCGACGAGCTTGTCGTAGATCTTCTTGCCAGCGTAGATGCGGCAGGCGGCGGTGCAGTCCTGGCCGGCATTGTAATAGCCGAAGGCGCGCAGGCCGTTGACCACCGCGCCGAGATCGGCGTCGTCGAAGACGATGACCGGCGCCTTGCCGCCGAGCTCGAGATGCGTGCGCTTGACCGATTTGGCGGCAGCCTGCAGCACCTTCTTGCCGGTGGCGACGTCGCCGGTGATCGAGATCATGTTGACCTTCGGGTGGTTGATCAGCGTGTTGCCGACGCTGTCGCCGCGACCGAGCACGACGTTGACGACGCCTTCCGGCAGGATCTCGGCAAGGATTTTCGCCAGCTTCAGCGCGGTCAGCGGCGTCTGTTCCGACGGCTTGAAGACGACGGTGTTGCCGCCGGCAATCGCCGGCGCCAGCTTCCAGGCCATCATCATCAGCGGATAGTTCCACGGCGCGATCGACGCGACAACGCCGATGGCGTCGCGGCGGACCATCGAGGTGTGGCCGGGAATGTATTCGCCTGCGACCTGGCCGGGCATCGAGCGGACCGCGCCGGCAAAGAAGCGGTAGCAGTCGACGATCGCCGGGATCTCGTCATTGAGCACGGCATTGATCGGCTTGCCACAGTTCAGCGCCTCGAGCGCCGCGAAATCCTGTGCAGCAGCCTCGATGCGATCGGCGATCTTCAGGAGATAGCCGGCGCGCTGCGCCGGTGTTGTGCGGGACCAGGTGACGAAGGCTTTTTCGGCAGCAAGCACGGCCGCCTCGATCTGCGCTGGGCTGGCCTCAGGCAGATTGAGGATGGTCGCCCCGGTCTTCGGGTTGAGGATCGGCTCCTCGGTCTCGGTGCCTTTTTCGAATTTCGAGCCGATCAGCATCTGCGTGTCCATGGAAGTCTCTCCCTTATGAACGAGATCATTTGCCCGAACCGGCGATCTGGTCGCCGTCGCGGGTCAGGTAATAGGCAGCGAGGATGGGGAGCAGCGTCACCAGCACTACCACCATCGCCACGACATTGGTGACCGGACGCTGGCGCGGACGGATCAATTCTTCGAGCATCCAGATCGGCACCGTCTGCTGCTGGCCGGCGGTGAAGGTGGTGACGATGACCTCGTCGAATGACAGCGCAAAGGCAAGCATGCCGCCGGCCAGCAGCGCGGTTGCGATGTTGGGCAGCACGACATGCCGAAAGGTCTGGAAACCATCGGCGCCGAGATCCATCGACGCCTCGATCATCGAGCCGGACGTGCGGCGGAAACGGGCGACCGCATTGTTGTAGACGACGACCACGCAGAAAGTGGCGTGGCCGAGCACGATCGTCCAGAACGAGAACGGGATTTCGGCCAGCGCGAAGGCCGAGCGCAGCGCGATGCCGGTGATGATGCCGGGCAGCGCGATCGGCAGGATGACCAGCAGCGAGATGGTTTCGCGGCCGAAGAATTTTGTGCGGGACACGGCGGCTGCGCATAGCGTGCCGAGGATCAGAGCGATGGCAGTCGAGATCGCCGCGACCCGCACAGACAATGACAGCGCCTGCCAGACGTCGGGGCGGTTCCAGGTGACGGCGAACCATTGCGTGGTCAAGCCCGGCGGCGGCCAGACGAAGCTCTTCTCCTCGGTGGTGAAGGCATAGACGAAGATCAGCAGGATCGGCAGGTGCAGAAAGAGCAGGCCGCCGGTGGCAGCGAGCTTCAGGCCGATCGGCGCGGATGGGCCACGGTCAGAGCGCATCGAAAGCCCCCATGCGCTTGGCGCCCCAGAGATAGAAGCCCATGATAACGATGGGCACCACGGTAAAGGCGGCGGCGAGCGGGATGTTGCCGGCGGTGCCTTGCTGCGAATAGACGGCCTGGCCGATGAACAGCCGCGAGGTGCCGATGATCTGAGGAATGATGTAGTCGCCGAGCGTCAGCGAGAAGGTGAAGATCGAGCCGGCAACGATGCCGGGCAGCGCCAGTGGGAACAGCACGTTGCCGAAGGTCTGGCCGGGCGAGGCGCCGAGATCGGACGAAGCCTCGACCAAATTGCCCGGCACGCGCTCGAGTGCGGCCTGCACCGGCAGGATCATGAATGGCAGCCAGACATAGACGAAGACGATGAAGGTGCCGGTTGAGGAGACCGACAATGAGTTGCCGCCGACGATCGGCAGCGATAGCCAGGCATCAAGCAGCCAGAGAAGATGCAATTTGGCCAGCAGCCATGTCAGGATGCCTTCCTTGGCCAGGATCAGCTTCCAGGCATAGATCTTGACCAGGTAGCTCGACCACAGCGGCAGCATGACGCCGAGATAAAACAGCGCCTTCCAACGGCCGCGCGCATAGCGCGCCGCGTAATAGGCGATGGGAAAGGCGATGATCGCCGCAGCCAGCGTCACCAGCGCCGCCATCGTCACCGTGCGCAGGATGATGTCGAGATTGGCGGCCTGCAGCAGGTCGCCATAAGTCTTCAGCGTGAACTCGCGGTTAATGAGGCCGGAGAACTCATCGATCGAAAAGAAGCTCTGCAAAAGCAGCGCAAACAGCGAGCCGATATAGACGATGCCGAGCCAAAGAACCGGGGGTAGCAGCATCAGGAGCAGCAAGAATTGCGGCCGGCGCCAGAAGAGATCGGAGAGCCCGCCGCGTACGCCGCCACTACCCGGCAGGATGGCGGGGGCCGTGGCCCGCGGCATGGCAGCGTCCAGGCTCATCCTAGCTCGTCCATCAGATGCAAATGCTCGCGGTTGAAGGTGAGCACCACCGCCTCGCCTTCCCGGGGCAAGGCAGCACCCGCCGGCACGATGGCATGCAGCCGCAAGCCCTCTGCATCGAGCGCCAGTCTTGTCGTGGCGCCGAGATAGTTGGTCGAGACCAGGCGGGCGGCAACCCCTTCGCCGTTGGCCCGGCCAATACGGATGGATTCGGGCCGCAGGCTGCCCCAGCGATGCTGGCCGGCATAGCGCTGGACGAAATCCGGCGGCAGCACGTTGGACGAGCCGACGAAATCGGCGACGAAGCGGGTCTTGGGACGCTGGTAGATGTCTTCCGGCGTGCCGATCTGCATAATCTTGCCGTCATTGAAGACGGCGACGCGGTCGGCCATCGACAGCGCTTCGCCCTGGTCGTGGGTGACGAACACGAAGGTGATGCCGAGCGCCTTCTGCAGCGATTTCAACTCCTCCTGCATGTTTTCGCGAAGCTTGAGGTCGAGGGCGCCGAGCGGCTCGTCGAGCAACAGCACCTTGGGCTGGTTGACCAGCGCACGGGCGAGCGCGACGCGCTGGCGCTGGCCGCCGGAAAGCTGGCCAGGGCGACGGGCGCCGTAGCCGGGAAGCCGCACCAGCGCCAGCGCTTCTTCCGCCGCCTTTTGCCGCTCCGGTCTGCCGACGCCCTTGACCATCAGCCCATAGGCGACGTTGTCGAGCACGTTGAGATGCGGGAACAGCGCATAATCCTG
Source organism: Mesorhizobium sp. M0590 (assembly GCF_040320905.1). NCBI lineage: Bacteria > Pseudomonadati > Pseudomonadota > Alphaproteobacteria > Hyphomicrobiales > Phyllobacteriaceae > Mesorhizobium > Mesorhizobium sp. M0590. Next base: position 11,691 of record NZ_JAMYQN010000002.1, on the reverse strand, counting down.
GAACACGGTGTTGACGTTGCGGCGGTAGGGCGGCACGCCCTCGGCGCGTTCGCCGAAGATCGCGATCGAGCCCGCCGTCGGCTGCTCGAAACCGGCGATGAGGCGCAGGCACGTCGTCTTGCCCGAGCCGGAAGGCCCGAGCATAGCGAAGAACTCGCCCGGCACGATGTCGAGATCGACCGCGTCGACGGCACGCACGCTGCCGAAATGGCGAGAGACGTTTTGGAAGGAAACGGCGGAGGTCATGGGGCTGTCCTGATCTGTCAGGCTCATCAAATTTCAGGCGGTAGCGCTGCCTCTCATCCGCCTGCCGGCACCTTCTCCTCGTATAGTGGACGGGGAGAAGGGAGGCGCTCCAACGCTGGCGACCCCCGTTCTTCACGGGGAGAGGGTAAGGGTGAGGGGCAGCGCCGAGCTTCGTAGGTGAGGCGAACTCACCGCCCGCCGATGACGCCGATATAGTCCGACACCCAGCGGTAATAGGGCACGCACTGGTCGTTCTGGGTGGCGCATTTCGAGACCGGCGTCTTCCAGAACTTGATCTTGTCGAAATTGTCGTACCCGTTGGTCTTGCAGCCTTCTTCGCCGAGCAGTTCGTTGCCCTTGCAGGCGGCGGGCACCACCGGCAGCGAGCCGAACCAGGCGGAGACGTCGCCCTGCACTTTTGGCGACAGCGAATGCTCCATCCACATGTAGGCGCAGTTCGGGTGGGCAGCATCGGCCTCCATCATCGTGGTATCGGCCCAGCCGGTGACGCCCTCCTCGGGGATAGTCGAGGCGACCGGCTTCTTGGCCGCGATCAGCGTGTTGACCTGGTAGGGCCAAGAACCGGAGGCGACGACGCCTTCGTTCTGGAAATCGTCGACCTGGATGGCGGCGTCGTGCCAATAGCGTCCGACCAGCGTACGCTGGACCCGCAACAGGTCGAGCGCCGCCTTGTACTGATCCTCGGTCAGTTCGTACGGATCCTTGATGCCGAGCTCCGGCTTGTGAGCCATCAGGTAATTGGCGGCGTCGGCGATGTGGATCGGCCCGTCATAGGCCTGGACGCGGCCCTTGTTCGACTTGCCGTCGGGAAGCTTCAATTCCTCGAAGACCACGTTCCAGCTCTTCGGCGCCTCCTTGAACACTTCGGTGTTGTACATCAGCACGTTCGGCCCCCACTGATAGGGGACGCCGTAATGGACTCCGCCGACGGTGAACCAGGGCGCATCCTTCAGCCGGTCGTCGACCGTCTTCCAGCTCGGGATGAGGTCGGTGTTGATCGGCTGGACGCGCTTGCCGGCGACCAGACGCAGCGAGGCATCGCCCGAGGCGGTGACCAGGTCGAAACCGCCCTCGTTCATCAGCGAGACCATCTCGTCGGAGGTGTTGGCGGTCTTGACGTTGACCTTGCAGCCGGTTTCCTTCTCGAAGGACGTGACCCAATCATAGCCCTTGTCGGTTTCGCCGCGCTCGATATAGCCCGGCCAGGCGACGATAGTGACCTCGCCTTCGCCTTTGCCGAGCTCCTTGACCTGGGCGATGGCCTGGCCGGAGAAGCTCAGCGCGACCGTCAAGGCAGTGCATGATTTCAGCAATGAATTCATCGTCGATCTCCCATTTTTGCATGACCTCGAAACCGGTTTCGGGTTTCGGAAGAAGATCATGCGCCCGTTCCAAAACGTTGGATGCGCGGCTCTGAAGGGCCGTGCTCCTCGCATCGGCCCGAAAATCGGAATCGATTTTCGGAAAGTCCGATGCGAAAACTAAAAGTCTTAGAGCGTACTATGTGCGTCCAATTGGACGCACGTCGCTCTAACGGCAGCTTTGTTCCCTGACCGAAAAGTGCTGCGAAATTTCCGGTTTCGCAAATTCATTTATCAGAAAGCCGATATCGGTTTTTCCGATATATCAGCGGCCGATCTTCTCAGGCCGTTGGCGCACCATGCGCTGCGACTGGGCAAGTCCGATGAAGTCACGAGCCGCCTGCGGCAGGCCGGAGCCGCGCCGCCAGACCATGCCGACCTGGACGACTGGTAACGACCCCGAAATATCGCGAGATTCGATGCGGTCGCCTTCCAGCGACCATGGCCGGTAGACGAGGTCGGGCAGCAGCGCCACGCCGGCGCCGGTAGCGACGAGGCTGCGCACCGCTTCGACCGAGCGGGTGCGGAAGGCGACATGCGGCTTGGCGCCGATTGCCGTCAGCAGCTTTCCGGTATTCTCCTCGATCTCGTCGACGGTCAGCATGATCAGCGGTTCCGAGGCGATGTCGCCGATGCCGATGATGTCGGCACCGGCCAAGGGATGGCCGAGCGGCAGCCATAGCCGGTAGGCCGAGACTTCGAGGATTTCGGACTGCAGTGCCGTGCGGTCGCGCAGGTTCGAGGTGACCATGACGGCAATGTCGAGCTTGCCGCCAATTAACAGGTGCTCGAGATAGTCGCCATTGTCCTCGATCGCCGAGACCTCGACACCCGGATAGGCGCGGCGGTAGCGGGCAAGAAGATCGGAAAGCACATAGCCGGCGACCAGCGAGGTGACGCCAAGTTGCAGCCGCCCGCTTGCCGCGGCCTGTTCGCCGAAGAAGGCGCGGCGCGCATCGGAAACGTCGGCCAGGATCTTTCTCGCATGGCGCAGGAACTGGTGGCCTTTGTGGGTGATGTTCAAGCCGCGCGGGTGGCGCTCGAACAGCTCGACGCCGAGATCGTGCTCCAGCTCCTTGATCGCCTCGGTGACCGAGGATTGCGAGATCGACAGGTTCTGGGCGGCGCCCGACACTGTGCCCTGCTCGGCGACGGCGATGAAGAACTGCAATTGGCGGATGGTGAAAGCCATGGCCGGACTAAACACGGCAGAGGCGGCGCTGGGAAGTGGGTGCTGGCGCAGATCTCCCGATAGAGCTCACGATAGAGCTCAGCCCTCGCTTCCGCCATCGGCAATGCTGAGCCGTGCGCCGGCCTGGGCAAGGGCGGCGGCGATGTCGTGCGGCGGCGGACGGTCGGTCGCGAGTTCGGAAAAGCCGCCGAAGCCGCAGACCTGAACAAGGCCCTGGCGGCCGAATTTGCTATGGTCGGTGACGACAAGCGAACGCTGGCCGCGCGACAGCACCATGCGGGCGAATTCGGCCTCTTCCAGATCATAGTCCATGACGCCGGTGACGGCATCGACCGCACCGGTCGATATCACTGCATGGCTGACGGAAAAGCGGCTGACGAATTCGATGGCAGAGACGCCAAAGGCAGCACCGGAATCGCTGCGCAGCTCGCCGCCGGCCATGTAGACCTTATTGCCGTTGACGGTGGCCAATGTGCGGGCGATGTCGGAGGAGTTGGTGACGACCGTCAGCCGCCGGTGGCCGAGCAGTTCCCGGGCCAGGAAAGACGTGGTGGTGCCGGTGTCGAGCATGATCGATTCGCCGTCGCGGATGGTGGCGGCGACCATGCGCGCTATTGCCCGCTTGGCATCGGCGTTCTCGCGCATGCGCCGCTCGAACGGCGCTTCGCCGGCAATCGACGGCAGGCCGACGGCGCCGTGCATCTTGAGGATGGAACCGTCGCTGGTCAGTGGCTTGACGTCGCGGCGTACTGTCTCCAGCGAGACGCCCAGCCGGTCGGCCAGGCTCGCAATGGTCACGGTGCCTTCCTCCCTGAGGAGGCGCAGGATTTCGCCATGCCGCTTCGAGTGGACCATCGGTTCCATCCGGTCGGATTGTTGCACCGCTGACCGCTTCTACGGCATAAATGCCACTAACTCCAAGGAATTTAGCAAAATTCGGGCAAAAAACCAGAAAATACCACAATTTCGCGTTGACAACGCCTCCAGCGTGGCGCGACATTATCGCTGTGACAGGCTCGGAACGGAGGACGACGGCTGAGCCGCACGAAAAATCGCTTGCCCGAACGCCCGGGAGATCGTCGGGTGCAAGGGTACCGAAATTCAGGATCCGCGGGGGCGGATGCCGGCGTCGAAGAACCCGGCACAAAGGGGCTCGTCGGTGCGGTGCGGGATACCGATCCCGAGATCTGCACCGACGAGATCTTCGCGTTGCCTCCATTCCTCCGTCCGATTGTCATCGCTGGCCAGCCGTGACATGCGTGGAAGATTGACCCAATGTTGGACGAGATCGTGACTGTCGAAGACCGCATCCGTGCGCTGCCTTGCTGGACGGGCAGCATCGACATCGCGCCGCTGCCGGGCGGGCTGAGCAATGCCAATTATCTGGTCAAGGACGCGGCCGGGCGGCACGTCGTGCGGCTCGGCCAGGACTATCCGTTCCACCATGTCTTTCGCGAGCGCGAGATGATGACGGCGCGGGCAGCGCACGCGGCAGGCTTCGCTCCGGCCGTCCACTACACTGGACCCGGCGTCATGGTGACGGAGTATCTCGGCGCCAAGGCCTATGTCGCGCAGGACGTGCGCGCCGATCTCGGCCGCGTTGCCGCGTTGCTGCGCGGTTTCCACCGGGAGATGCCCGGTCATGTCTCCGGCGCCGGCTTCATGTTCTGGGTATTCCATGTCATTCGCGACTATGCGCGCACGCTGGAGGAAGGCCGCAGCCGCAAGCTGGGCGAACTGCCGCGCCTGCTGACGCTGGCGGACGAGCTCGAGCGCGCGCAAAAGCTGCTGCCGATCGTCTTCGGCCATAATGACCTCTTGCCGGCTAACATAATCGACGACGGTCACAGGCTGTGGCTCATCGATTTCGAATATGCAGGCTTCAACACCGCGATGTTCGACCTTGCCGGCGCGGCGTCGAATGCAGGCATGAGCGACGAGGAGTCCTTCGCCTTCCTCACCGCCTATTTCATGAAGGAGCCGGACCCGGCGATACGGCGCTCGCACGCCGCCATGCAATGCGCGTCGCTGCTGCGTGAGGCGATGTGGGGCATGGTTTCCGAGCTTTACCTCGACGCGCCCGGTGTCGACTACGCCGCCTACGCCGACGAAAACCTGGCGCGGCTCGAAGCCGCCCTGGAAAACTACAGGACAAAATACGGGACGCGGACATGACCTTGCCCGCCCAGGCCGGGATCGTCGTCATCGGCGGTGGCATCATCGGCTGTTCGACGGCCTATCATCTGGCGCGCGACCACAAGGCCGAAATCGTGCTGCTCGAACAGGGCAAACTGACCTCGGGTTCGACCTGGCATGCTGCCGGGCTGGTCGGCCAGCTACGCTCGTCGGCGTCGATCACGCGCGTGCTCAAATATTCGGTCGATCTCTACAAGGGGCTGGAAGCCGAAACCGGCCTCGCCACCGGCTGGAAGATGACTGGCTGCCTGCGCCTCGCCACCAATGCCGACCGCTGGACCGAGTATAAGCGGCTGGCAACGACGGCTAAGAGCTTCGGCATGGACATGCATCTGCTGTCGCCGGCCGAGGTCAAGGAAATGTGGCCGCTGCTGGAAGCCGGCGACCTCGTCGGCGCGTCCTGGCTGCCGACCGACGGTCAGGCAAGCCCTTCCGACATCACCCAGTCGCTGGCCAAGGGTGCGCGCATGCATGGCGCAAAAGTGTTCGAGGAGGTGCGGGTCACCGGCTTTGAAATGACCAACGGCCGGATCGTCAAGGTTAGGACGAACAGGGGCGATATCGCCTGCGACAAGGTGGTGAACTGCGCCGGGCAATGGGCGCGGCAGGTGGGTGCGCTCGCCGGCATAAACGTGCCGCTGCAGCCGGTGAAGCACCAGTACATCATCACCGAGAGGATCGTCGGCTTGGCGACCGACGCGCCGACAATTCGCGACCCCGATCGCCGCACCTATTTCAAGGAGGAGGTCGGCGGGTTGGTGATGGGCGGCTACGAGCCGAACCCGCAGGCGTGGACGACCGGTCTGCCGGGCGGCGATGTGCCGGACGATTGGGAGTTTCGGCTGTTCGACGATGATTACGGTCATTTCGAGCAGCATATGAGCCAGGCGATCGAGCGTGTCCCGGCGCTCGCCAATGCCGGCGTCAAGCAGATGATCAACGGGCCGGAGAGCTTTACGCCGGATGGCAATTTCATCCTCGGTGTGGCGCCGGAATGCGCCAATATGTTCGTCGGCGCCGGCTTCAATGCCTTCGGCATCGCGTCCGGCGGCGGCGCCGGCTGGGTGCTGGCGCAATGGGTCGTCGACGGCGAGGCGCCGCTCGATCTGTGGGTGGTCGACATCCGCCGCTTCTCCGATCTCCACCGCGACCGGCAATGGGTCCGCGACCGCACGCTGGAAGCCTATGGCAAGCACTACACGATCGGCTTCCCGCATGAGGAATATGTCAGCGGCCGGCCGCGCATCGTCTCGCCTTTGTACGAGCGGCTGCAAAAACATCGCGCCGTGTTCGGCTCGAAACTTGGCTGGGAGCGGCCGAACTGGTTCGCGCCGGAAGGCATCGAGCCGAAGGACGTCTATTCGATGGGCCGGCAGAACTGGTTCCCGGCGGTTGGCGACGAGCACCGCCACGTGCGCGAAAAGATCGGTATTTTCGACCAGTCGTCTTTCGCCAAATACGAAATGACCGGAGCCGACGCGCTGAAGGCGCTGGACTGGATCTGCGCCAATGACGTCGCCAAACCGGTCGGCCGGCTGACCTACACGCAGCTCCTCAACACGCGCGGCGGCATCGCGGCCGATTTGACCGTGGCGCGGCTCGGTGAGGAGAAATTCTACATCGTCACCGGCACCGGGTTCCGCACGCATGATTTCTCCTGGATTGCCGATCATATCGGCAGGGAGTTCGACGTGACGCTGACCGACGTCACGGAGGATTTTGGCACGCTGTCGCTGATGGGGCCGCGCGCCCGCGACGTGCTGTCCGATGTGACCGACGCGGATGTGTCGAATACAGCTTTCCCGTTCGGCCATGTTCGCGAGATCGCCATTGCCGGCCACATCGTGCGGGCACTGCGCGTCACCTATGTCGGTGAGCTCGGCTGGGAATTGCATGCGCCGATCGCGGCGACGGGCGAGGTTTTCGATGCGCTGATGGCGGCGGGCGAGACCTACGACATCCGCCCGGTCGGCTACCGGGCGCTGGAATCACTGCGGCTGGAAAAAGGCTACCGCGCCTGGGGCTCCGACATCACGCCCAACGACACGCCGCAGGAGGCCGGCCTCGGCTGGGCGGTGAAGCTCAGAAAAAACACCGATTTCCTCGGCCGGCGGGCCTTGGAGAAGGTCGACGGTTCGCCGCCCAGGAAACGTTTTGCCGGCTTCACGGTCGACGATCCGGACATCGTCCTGCTCGGGCGCGAGACCATCCTGCGCAACGGCGAGGCGGTCGGTTATCTCACCAGCGGCGGCTATGGCTACACCATCGGCAAGAACATCGGCTACGGCTATGTGCGCAATGCCGATGGCGTCAACGATGATTTCCTCACTTCCGGCAACTACGAGCTGGTGGTGGCAATGGAACGGACGCCGGCTAAGATACACCTCGAGCCGCTTTACGATCCGGCAGGAGCAAAGGTGAAGGCGTAGAGCCTTCCGGTTTCAGCCTCAGTTCACGATGAGCACCAGCCCCCGGCTCGGCACGGTATCGGCCTCGCCTGGCATCGAAACATAGGGCAGCGTCTCTTCGGCGCGCGTGACGGTGGCTTGCGCCTCGAGCTCGGCGATCCGCGCGGCAAACCCGGCATCCCACAGCGTGTTCTTCACTGTCAGCACGATCACCCCGCCCGGCCGGCAGATGCGGATCAGCTCGTCCAGACCCTCGGCCCCGACATGGCCGGACGTGAAGACGCCGGCTGAGATGATCCCGGCATAGGCGTCGTCCACGAAGGGCAGCGGTCCGCCAAGCGCCAGGCAGTGCAGCGCTGAATAGACGCCCTTGCGCGCGGCTTGCGCCAGCATGCCTTCCGAGATGTCGAGCGCCTCGACCTGCGGATAACCGGTAATGGCAAGCCATTCGCCGATGAGCCCGGTGCCGGCGCCGGCATCGAGCAGAGGAGCGGCGCCGCGCGCCAGATGGCGGGCCAGTAAGGCAAGGCAGATGGTGGGATGGCGATAGCCAGCCGCCGACATGTCGGCGTCATAGGTGCCTGCCCAACTGTCGTAGAGCGCCGCGACGTCTTCCGGCCGCTTCGCCGCATAGGCTGCGGCGAGTGCGCTCTGCTGATTGCTGTCCGTCATCGCTTTCCGTCGCCTGGTATCGATCCGCAACGCGATCATAGCCAAACGGCGAAAACTGTGGAACCGTCGTCGTCCCAATAACACGGGGAAAGGAGCGAAATCCATGGCGGACGACCGGGCGCGCGCCGCACTTGCGGCCATTCCGATGCTGGCCGGCTATGACGGCCCTCTGGAACGGCTCGGCGGTCTCACCAACCTCGTCTTTAGGGGTAAGGATTTCTGCCTGCGTATCCCCGGCAAGGGCACCGAGGAATACATCAACCGCGCCAACGAGGCAGTGGCGGCGCGGGAAGCGGCGAAGGCCGGCGTCAGTCCCGAAGTGCTGCATGTCGATGCCGAGACCGGCGTGTTGGTGACCCGCTTCGTTGCCGGTGCCGAGACGATGTCACCGGAAAAGTTCAAGACTCGGCCGGGCAGCCCGGCACGCGCCGGCAAGGCCTTTCGCAAACTGCACACATCCGGCGCGGTGTTCCCCTTCCGCTTCGAGCTGTTTGCGATGATCGACGATTATCTGAAAGTGCTGTCAACCAAGGACGTCGCCCTGCCTGCCGGCTACCACGATGTGGTCCGCGAGGCGGAGGCAGTGCGCTCAGCACTTGCGGCTCAACCTCTGCCGATCGTCGCCTGCCACTGCGACCCGCTCTGCGAAAACTTTCTCGATACGGGCGACAGGATGTGGATCGTCGACTGGGAATATTCCGGCATGAACGATCCGCTCTGGGATCTCGGCGACCTCAGCGTCGAAGGGCAATTCGACGCCGCGCAGGACGAGGAGATGACGCTGGCCTATTTCGGCGGCGAGCCGAGACCGGCGGAGCGCGCCCGCGTCGTCATCTACAAGGCGATGTGCGACCTGCTGTGGACGCTGTGGGGACTGATCCAGCTTGCCAACAAAAATCCGGCCGACGACTTTCGCGCCTATGCCGACGGCCGGTTTGCGCGCTGCAAGGCACTGATGGAGATGCCGGAATTTTCGCGGCATCTCGCAGCGGTGCGCCGGGGTTAATTCACACCCTTCGGCACGTTTTCCGGCGGCACGGTGTCGACCACCTTCTGGCGGTGGAAGATGAACAGGCCGGCCAGCACGACGATGGCCGAGCCGACCAGGATGCGCGGCCCAGGCACATCGCCGAAGAAGGCCAGGCCGAAGACCACTGCCCACAACAGCAGGCTGTAATGCAGCGGCGCCAAGGTCGAGGCAGGGGCAAGCTTCAACGCCCGGGTGATCATCAGGTGCGCGCCGCAGGAGACGACGCCGAGAAGCAGCATGGCGCCGAAATCGAGCGATGACGGCGTCTTCCAACTGCCTATGGTCAACGCAGCGCCGACCAGCAGCGTGCCGATGGTTTGCCAGGTAACCAGCGAGGTGTCGCTGGTGCCGCGCAGCCGCCGATTGAGGATGATGGCGAAGGCAAATGAAATGCTGCCGGCGAGCGCGAACATCGACGACAGCGAGAACGCGGCCGACGACGGCTTCAGCATGATCAGCACGCCGCAGAAACCGACCAGGATAGCCGCCCAGCGGCGCCAGCCGACCCTTTCGCCGAGCAGGAAGTGCGACAGCGCCGCGACATAGATCGGCCCGGCCATGTAAAAACTCATCACATCGGCGAGCGGCAGATAGACGACCGCCGCGTAGAACAGCGCCGTGTCGAGCGTCGTCATCACCACGCGCAGCAGCTGCAGCTCCGGCCGCTCCATGCGAAACAGCTTGGCCGCACCCTGATGTGCAATCATCGGCCCGAGTATGAAAAACGCGCCGATCGAGCGGATCAGCACGACCTGGCCGACGGAAAAACTGGCGACCAGCCACTTGCCCATCGCGTCGTTCAGCGCAAACAGGAAGTCGCCGGCGAGCATCAGCAGGATGCCGGCCAGCAGCACGTTCATGATCGTTGAGTACTGGGCTGCGGGCCGCGCCATTCCGTTACCGGTTCCTCGCCGTGGGGTACGGTGACCCGCGTCGTAGTCGCAAGCTGCGGCCATGACGAGGCGAAAATCGAGAATTCGGTAAGACCAGCGCCGGAAATCGGCTGGACTAATGCATGTCGCGCAAAAGTGTGCAGCGGTTTTGCGATAACGACACGCTTAAAAACAAGACCTTAAAGCGCGTCGCGTGGGTCCGTTCAAACGCGACGCGCTTTAAGCGTGGCGCCGGTTCACCGTGCCCGGCCTTCCGGCGATCGAAAGCCGCGTGTCCTGCCGGCTGCGCTCGGCCACCACCTTGCCCCTGGCGATGACGCAGAGACGCTCTGGGCGCAGGCGCAGCGCCTCGACTGGGTTGCCGGCATCGAGAACGACCAGGCTGGCGCGCTTGCCGACCGCCAGGCCAAGGTGGTCGAGGCCCATGATGGCGGCATTGACGTTGGTGACCATGTCGAAGCAGCGCGCCATCTCGGCCGGGCTCGACATCTGCGCGACATGCAGGCCCATGAAGGCGACGTCGAGCATGTCTGCGGTGCCCAGCGAATACCAGGGGTCGAGCACGCAATCCTGGCCCCAGCCGACGCGGATGCCTTGCGCCAGCATCTCCTTGACCCGCGTCAGTCCGCGGCGCTTGGGAAAGGTGTCGTGGCGGCCCTGCAGCATGATGTTGATCAGCGGATTGGGGATCGCCGAAACGCCGGCCTCGGCAATCAGCGGCAATAGCTTCGAAACGTAGTAATTATCCATCGAATGCATCGATGTCAGGTGCGAGCCGGCCACTCTGCCCTGCAACCCGAGCCGCTGCGTCTCATAGGCAAGCTGCTCGATGTGGCGCGACAGCGGATCGTCGGTCTCGTCGCAATGCAAGTCGACCATCAGGCCGCGCTTCGCCGCGATTTCGCAGAGCTCGGTGACGGAGCGCGTGCCGTCGGCCATTGTGCGCTCGAAATGCGGAATGCCGCCGACGACATCGACGCCTATGTCGAGCGCCCGGATGGTGTTGTCGCGCGCCGTCGGCGAGCGGTAAAACCCGTCTTGCGGGAAGGCGACCAGCTGCAGGTCGATATAGGGGCCAACCGTCTTCTTCACGTCGAGCAGCGCCTCGACCGCCAGCAGGCGGTCGTCGCAAACATCGACATGGGTGCGGATGGCGAGCAGGCCCATCGACACCGCCCAGTCGCAATAGGCGAGCGCACGGTCGCGCACCGCTTCGTGGGTCAGAAGCGGCTTCAACTCGCCCCAAAGCGAGATGCCTTCGAGCAGCGTGCCCGAGACATTGATGCGCGGAATGCCGAGCGAAAGCGTGGCGTCCATATGGAAATGCGGATCGACGAAGGGCGGCGAGACCAGATTGCCATGGGCATCGATCGCCGTGCCGGCGCTGACGTTCAGCTCGGGCTCTATCGCTGCGATCGTTTCGCCGACGATGCCGATATCCGCGATCCTGCCGTCGGGCAGCGTCCCGCCGCGCACCACAAGGTCAAAATCCATCTAGCGCCACCTCGTTCAAAAAAGCCGTTTCTTTCCATGCAGCGTGCTGCCGCAAGGCGGAACCTTCAGGCGCGGCCCTTCCCTTCTCCCCTTTGTTTGGACTGGGGACATCGCGAACAGATGTGCGAGGACATCGCGAACAGTTTTGCATGCTATCGCGCCAGGACATTGAGGTCGA